>NZ_LR594659.1:5242500-5990237 GCF_901827155.1 Variovorax sp. PBL-H6 | reverse complement strand
GGGGGGTCTGAAAGGTGGAGGATCCCTCGGTCATTTGTCGTTCTGCTTGTGGATAGTCGCCCCTGGGATGGGCCGACGATTCTAACTTGTCAAAACCTTATCCACATGGCTTTGTGCCGTGCGTGAACCCGGTCCGCGGCGCATGTGGATTGTTGCGCGACAGAATGTTTGCGATAATCGCCGGTTTCCCTGAAAACCTCTTTGTGAGTTTCGGGGCATTCAGCCGCGGTATTCAGTTGGTCTACCCGGTATCGGTATCAGCCACATTGGCAGCAGAACCCGATGGCCCATTGGCCGCTCGGGTGCATCAGGAATCAAGTCATGAAACGCACTTACCAAGCATCCAAAGTCCGCCGCGCCCGCACCCACGGGTTCCTGGTCCGCATGAAGACCCGCGGCGGCCGCGCCGTGATCAACGCACGTCGCGCCAAAGGCCGCAAGCGCCTCGCCGTCTAAGGCGCCGTCGGCTCTGTTGCCAGTCGTACCGCCGCCATCTTCTGCCGACGCATTGCGGTTGGCTTCCATGCAGCGGCTCAAGACCCGCGCGCAGTTCCAGGCCGTCCTCGCAGGTGCTACTGTGGCGCGCACCACCCATTTCGCATTGCACCGTTGCGCGCTCGACGCGCCGCGCGGACCCACGCCGCTGTTCGCTACACAGGATGTGTGGATCGGTGCGATGGTGCCCAAGCGATGGGCGCGCCGCGCGGTTACACGCAACGCAATCAAGCGCCAGATTTACCGCATGAGCACGGCCGCCGGCAGTGCCCTCCCACCTGCCGCGCACGTGGTGCGTCTGCGCGCGGGGTTCGACCGCAAGGAATTCCACAGCGCGAGTTCCGACAAGCTCAACGCCGCCGTTCGTGCCGAGCTCCAGCAATTGTTGGAGCGGGCCGCTGTCGCGCGCGCACCATGAAAGCCCTGCTGATCGGCCTGGTGAAGGGCTACCGCCTGCTGCTGAGCCCCTGGCTCGGCCAGGCCTGCCGCTTCGAGCCCACCTGCTCTGTCTACGCCATCGAAGCGCTCGAGTGCCATGGCGCGGCGGTTGGCAGCTATCTCACCCTGCGCCGACTGGCGCGCTGCCAGCCGTGGTGCCAGGGCGGCCACGATCCAGTTCCCGCAAGGAAGGAGCCCGGGGCCCCCGATTCGAGGGCGCCGTTCTCTTCCCTGTTCTCCGACGACAAGAAGTCTTCTTCATGAACGATATTCGCCGCACCATCCTGTGGGTGGTTTTTGGTTTCTCGCTGGTGCTGCTGTGGGACCAATGGCAGGTCTTCAATGGCCACAAGCCGACCTTCCTACCCTCGACGAAGACCGCTGCCCCGGCCAAACCGCCGGTGGCTCCGGTCGGCACGGCGGGTAGCGACCTCCCGGCAGTCGCCGGTAGCACGGCCGGCAGTGGCAGTTCGACCGCGGTGCCGACTCAGTCGGCGGCGGCTGCCCCGGCCGGCGAGAAGGTCACCGTCTCGACTGACGTATTCAAGGCAGTGATCGATAGCCAGGGCGCCACCTTGTCGAAGCTCGAGCTGCTCAAATATGTCGACCAGACCCACCAAGGCGGCTTGGTCGACACTTTCTACAAGATGATTGGCCGGCCCGAGGCCAAGCCCGAGACCCGCTTCGTGACGCTGATGGAAGACGGCTCGCCGCTCACGCGCTATGTGGCGCAGACCGGGCTGTTGAACACGATCGACACTGGCGACCATTTTCCGAACCACCTGAGCCTGATGACTGCCAGGAGCGGTCCTCGCGAGCTGGCCGACGGGCAAGATGCGCTCGAGGTGACATTCGAATCACAGCCGGCGGGCGGCCTCAAGTACGTCAAGACCTACCAATTCCGCCGCGGCGACTATTCGATCCATGTCAAGCACCAGATCGTGAATGTCGGCGACCAGCCCCGTGACGCTCAGCTCTATTTGCAGTTCACGCGCCACGGCACAGTGGCGGCCGGCACCATGTTCGGCACCAACACCTTTACGGGGCCGGCGCTTTACACCGAAGAAAAGAAGTTCCACAAGATTCCCTTCAGCGACATCACGAAGAACAAGGCCGATCTACCGCCGCCGGCCGACAACGGATGGATCGCGATGGTGCAGCACTACTTCGTGTCTGCCTGGTTGCTCAACGCGCCAGACAGCGCCAAGCTCAAGCGCGAGTTCCGCGTGAAAGACCTCGAGAACAACTTGTATTCGGTGTCCATGGTGATTCCGCTCAACAAGCTGGCACCGGGCGCCGCGCAGACGATCGACAGCGACCTGTTCGCCGGCCCCGAGGAAGAAAAAAAGCTCGAGGCGCTGGCGCCCGGGCTCGAGCTGGTCAAAGACTACGGCATCTTCACGATCATCTCCAAGCCGCTCTACTGGCTGCTCGACAAGTTGCACACCATCCTGGGCAACTGGGGTTGGGCCATCGTCGCCCTCGTGGTGCTCCTCAAGGCCGCTTTCTACTGGCTCAACGCCAAGGCCTACGCCAGCATGGCGAAGATGAAGGCCATCAACCCCAAGGTGACGGAGATGCGCGCACGGCTCAAGGACAAGCCGCAGGAGATGCAGCAGGAGATGATGCGCATCTACCGCGAGGAAAAGGTCAACCCGATGGGTGGCTGCTTCCCGATCGTGATCCAGATCCCCGTGTTCATCGCACTCTATTGGGTGCTGCTGTCCTCGGTCGAGATGCGCCATGCACCCTGGATCGGCTGGATCAAGGATCTCTCGGCCCCGGACCCCTGGTTCATCCTGCCGGTCGTGATGACGGCGACTTCGCTGTTCCAGACCTGGCTCAACCCTACGCCGCCGGACCCGATGCAGGCCAAGTTGATGTGGATCATGCCGCTGGCTTTCAGCGTGATGTTCGTCTTCTTCCCGGCCGGCCTGGTGCTGTACTGGATCACGAACAACGTGCTGTCGATCGCGCAGCAGTGGTTCATCAACAAACGACTGGGCGTGCTGGGCAAGTAGCGCGCGCGAATCGAACTCGAACGGGGGCCGCAGAATGCGGCCCTTCTCGTTGAAGCATCATCCACTCCATGCTGGCGCGAACCAACGACCCTATCGTCGCTATCGCCACGGCGTCCGGCCGTGGCGCGGTCGGAATCGTGCGCGTGTCCGGCGCGCGGCTGGCGTCTCTGATCGCCGAGATCTGCGGGCGCAGCCTCAAGCCGCGCGAGGCCACCTACCTGCCCTTTCGCGATGCCGGCGGCAGTGCCATCGATCATGGCCTGGCCATCCACTTTCCGGCACCGCATTCCTACACCGGCGAAGACGTGCTCGAGCTCCAGGCGCATGGCGGTCCAGTGGTGCTGCAATTGCTGCTGGCCCGATGCCTGGAAGCCGCCGCCGACATCGAAGCAAGCACCGGTCGGCCTCGCCTTGCCGGCCTGCGCGTCGCCGAACCCGGGGAGTTCAGCCAGCGCGCCTTTCTCAACGGCAAGATCGATCTGGCGCAGGCCGAGGCCATTGCCGACCTGATCGACGCCAGCACGGAGGCGGCGGCACGCAGCGCCGGGCGTTCGCTCTCGGGCGCGTTCTCGCAGGAGATCCACGCGCTGCGCGATGCCTTGATCCACCTGCGCATGCTGGTCGAGGCGACGCTGGATTTCCCGGAGGAGGAGATCGACTTTCTCAAGAAGGCCGACGCCGAGGGCCAACTCGCTGCCCTCCAGGTGCAACTGGGCGCGGTCCAGCAGCGCGCGCGCCAGGGCGCACTGCTGCGCGAAGGCATCAAGGTCGTGATCGCCGGTCAGCCCAATGCGGGCAAGAGCTCGCTCCTCAATGCGCTGGCTGGCGCCGAGCTCGCCATCGTGAGCCCGATTCCGGGCACCACGCGCGACGTAGTGTCCCAGACCATCCAGATTCAGGGCGTGCCTCTGCACGTGGTCGACACCGCCGGCTTGCGCGACAGCACCGACTTGGTGGAACAGATCGGGGTAGCGCGTGCTTGGGGGCAGATCGAGGGCGCCGACGCGGTGCTCTTTCTGCACGACCTGACGCGTGCGGGCCGTGCTGACTATGCGAAGGCCGATGCCGACATCCTGCGCCTGCTCAACGACAAGCTCGCCGGCCGCGTGCCGGTGCTCGATGTCTGGAGCAAGCAGGACGCAGCCACGACGCAAGTGCCCGCCACCGGGATCAGCCTGTCCTCGAAGACTGGCTTCGGCATCGAGGTACTGCGGCAGCGTCTGCTCGAGGTGGCCGGGTGGCAGGCAGTGCCGGAGGGCGTCTATCTGGCGCGCGCCCGCCATGTGCAGGCGCTCTTGCGGGTCGAGGAGCATCTTGCCTGCGCCGCCGAGCATCTTGCATCAGGAGCCCTGGCACTGGAGCTGCTCGCGGAGGAACTGCGTCTGGCGCAGAACGCGCTCAACGAAATCACCGGCGAGTTCGGCGCTGATGACTTGCTCGGCGTAATTTTTTCGCGGTTCTGTATCGGAAAGTAGACAGAAATAGTTAGCAGTCGTGACTTGTGTCACTGCAATTTGCCACAATCGTCCATACTGCGCTCCGGCACCCCACAGCAGGTGAATCATCATGTCATCGAGCATCCAGGATCTTTGCCGCGCCGTCGCGCAGAACACCAGCTACGACGCTTTCGTTCCGGCCTTCAATGCCCAGCAGTGGGAGACGCTCGCGAGCTACCTGCAGCCTTTCGACCTCAATGCCGGCCAGGTGCTCATCGATCAGGGCGCCAACGACCGCACGCTCTTCTTCATCGAAGGCGGCGCGCTGAGCGTTCATCTGATCGGCAGCCAGGGACAGATGCGGCTCGCGATCCTCAATCCCGGTTCAGTTGTGGGCGAAGGGTCCTTCTTCTCCAGATTGCCGCGTTCTGCGAACGTGGTGGCGACCGGCGCGGCGCGCGTCTGGCGGCTGACGGCCATCCGCTTTGCCGAGATGTCCAACCGCCAGCCTGCGTTGGCGCTGGAGCTCGCACTGGCCTTGGGAGCGGTGATTGCGAAGAGAATGGTCAACAAACCCAAGCGCGTCGCGGTGACCTAGGCTCTTGGCACTGACGAGTGCATCGACCATTTCCCGCTGCTTGGAAAGTGGTGCGTACAAGTTGAGGGCTTCCAAGATGGGTATGGAGTGCGCGTCCTGCGGCGCGAAAAATCGTGATGGCGCAAGGTTCTGCAGAAGCTGTGGCTCTCGGCTGGAGCCGGCGTCAGCCGCCACGGACGCAAACGCTCCCACACCCGAAGAATGGCCGATCACGGAGCCGACGCCGCAGCTCGAAAGCCCCCTGACAGGCTCTGCCGCCGCCAATGAAAAGACGGTGGCGATCAGCCCGTCGCCGGCGCCGCAACCACCGGTGCGCCACCCTGCACCGGTCCCAGCGCCGTCTGCGGTCCATGTCCCGACCCCCAAGGCAGCATCGAGGCCTGCCGAACTCGTCGCCCCTGCTGCGCCGCGTCGATCTACGGCGCGATGGGGCGTCGTGGCCCTGCTGCTGGTCGTGCTCGCTGCGGGCAGTTGGTTCGTGCAGAGCCGTCGCGATGCTTCCACGCCGGCCTTGAGCCCGATCGCCGCGACGGCGGGGGCGGTCACTGTCCCGCCGCCAGTTCCAGTGCCCGATCCGGCGCCAGCCGCTCCTGAACCCGAGCCCACGGTCCCGCCACCTGCGGTGCAGGACACGGCAGCTGAAGTGCCCGCACAAACGGCGCCGCCGACCGCCATTGCCGAGTCACCTGCGCCCCCTGTGACTCCCGTGCCCTCCGTTCCACCTGTCCAACCCCCACCGCGCGTCAAGGCCAAAGCGCCAGCGAGGCCCGCCGCCGTGGCCGCGGCGCCCAACCCACGCAAGCCCGCACCGGCCGTGCCTGCCCCCGCAGCCCCGCCCGCGCCTCCGCCCGCAGTCATCGCCATGGCGCCAGCGCCGATCGAACCGATCGCTCCGCCCAACCCGGGTGTTGCATGCGCCGGCCAGGGCTTCTTCGGGCGCGCCCGCTGCATGGTCGCGCAGTGCGCCAAGGCCGAGTACAGGACGCATACGCAGTGCGACGCGGTGCGGCGCCAGCAGCAGATCGACGAAGAGAAGCGCAATCCCAGCCTCGCCAACTGAGAACACGGACGGATGCACCACGCCGCGCCGGGTTCGCCGCATCTCCCGAAATCACTGCACAGCGCTCACCCTTTCTGCAACTGCTCGATGGCAATGGCGAGCGCGCCAGGCTTGCCCGACAGGACCAGCGTGTCGCCGTCCGCCAGCATGATGTCGTCGTTCACGGTCTCCGCCTTGCCGTTGCGCCGGCGCAGGCTCGCCACCCGCACGCCCACGGCCTCCAGCGCCGGCTGATCGAGCGGCCGGCCCACCGCACGGGCATCGGCCGTGAGGGTGAAGGTGTTGAGCCGCTCATGGTCGAGTTCGTCGGCGTTGTCATCGTCGGCGCCATGGAAGTAGCCGCGCAGCAGGTTGTAACGGGCATCCCGCTGGTCCTGCACGACGCGGATCACCCGCCGCATCGGCACGCCGACCAGCGCCAACGCGTGGCTGGCCAGCATCAGCGAGGCTTCGATCGCCTCCGGCACCACCTCCGTGGCGCCGGCAGCCTGCAACTTCTCCAGTTCCCGGTCGTCCTTTGTGCGCACGATCACCGGCACCTGCGGTGCGTGCGCTCGCGTGTTGGCAAGCACCTTCAGTGCGCCGGGGGTGTCCAGATAGGTCACGACCACCGCGCTGGCCCGTGCCAGCCCGGCCGCCATCAGCGCCTGCAGCCGCGCCGCATCGCCGAATACCACGGAATCGCCGGCTGCGGCCGCCTGGTGCACGCGGTCGGGGTCCAGGTCCAGCGCCAGGTACGGGATACCCTCGCGCTCCAGCATGCGCGCCAGGTTCTGCCCGCACCGCCCGTAACCACAGATGATGACGTGCCGGGCAGTGTTGATGGTCTTGCGCGCGATCGAGGTCATTTGCAGCGACTGCTGCAGCCAATCGCTGGCCACCAGCCTGCGCACGATGCGGTTGCTGTACATCACGATGAAGGGCGTCGCAAGCATCGACAGCACCATCGAGGCGAGCACCGGGTTGGCGAGCCAGGCCGGCAGCAGATCCCGGCCCTGCGCAAGACTCAGCAACACGAAGCCGAACTCCCCGGCTTGCGCCAGGTACAGCCCGGTGCGCAGCGACACGCCGGCGGTTGCCCCGAGCAACCGTGCCAACAGCGTCACCAGCACCAGCTTGAAGGCCAGCGGCAGAAGGAGCAGGATGCCCACGAGCGCCCAGCGCTCGACCACGATGTGCCAATCGAGCGACATCCCGATCGAGATGAAGAAGAGCCCCAGCAGCAGGTCATGGAAGGGGCGGATGTCGGTCTCGACCTGGTGCTTGAATTCGGTCTCCGAAACCAGCATCCCCGCAACGAAGGCACCGAGCGCCAGGCTCAGTCCCGCGAGCTCCGTGAGCCAAGCCAGGCCCAGCGTGACGAGCAGCAGGTTGAGCATGAAGAGCTCCTCGCTGCGTCTGCGCGCGACCAGGGTCAACCACCAGCGCATCACCCGCGGCCCACCATAGAGCAGCACGCCCACCAGGACGCTGGCCTTCAGCCAGGCGATGGCAAGCGCCTTCAGCAGCGCCTCCGGCGGTGCGCCAAGCGCCGGGATCAGCACCAGCAGCGGCACCACGGCAAGATCCTGGAAGAGCAGCACGCCCATCACGCGCTTGCCGTGTTCGCTTTCGAGCTCGAGGCGCTCGGCCATCAGCTTCACGACAATCGCGGTGCTGCTCATGGTGAGCGCGCCGGATAGCGCGAGTGCCGTCTGCCAGCCCAGGTGCCAGGCCGGCGGGAGCCACGCAGCCATCATGAGGCCGCCGAGCGTCGCGATCGCCATCGTCATCATGACCTGCAGCAAGCCCAGGCCGAACACGTGCTTGCGCATGGCGCGCAGCTTGGGCAGGCTGAACTCCAGCCCGATCACGAACATCAGGAAGACGACGCCGAATTCGCCCAGGTGCCGGATGCCGTCGGCGTCCTCGGCCAGGGACAGCGCATGTGGCCCGATGAGCACGCCCGCCCCCAGATAGCCCAGCATCGGGGGCAGCCGAAGGAAGCGACAGGCGACCACGCCGATCACTGCGGCGAGCAGATACATCAGCGTGAGATCGAAAGAGGACATGGGCCGATGCTACTGAATGGAATCCCCGACGCGCCTGCGCCCCGTGCCCGGTCGATAAAATCCCGCGATGCGCTCCAGCCCAAACCCGGCCCTCGAGGCCTCCTCCGACGCGATGCTCGCGCGGGCCCGCACGACGTTCGACATCGAAGCCGCTGCGGTTCTCGGCCTCAAGGAGCGCATCGGCGCCAGCTTCGTGGAGGCCGTGCAGAAGATCCTGGAGGTGCGCGGCCGTGTGGTTGTCATGGGCATGGGCAAGAGCGGACATGTCGGCCGCAAGATCGCGGCCACGCTCGCGTCAACCGGTACGCCCGCCATGTTCGTGCATCCGGCCGAGGCCAGCCATGGCGACCTCGGCATGATCAAGCCGGTCGACCTGGTGCTCGCCATCTCCAACAGCGGCGAGGTTGACGAACTCACGGTCATCCTGCCGGTCGTCAAGCGGCAGGGCGTGCCGCTGATCGCCATCACCGGCCGCGGCGACTCCACGCTCGCCCGCCATGCCGACATCGTGCTCGACAGCGGCGTCGAGAAAGAGGCCTGCCCGCTCAACCTCGCCCCCACCGCCAGCACCACCGCGCAGATGGCCATGGGCGACGCTCTGGCGGTTGCGCTGCTCGATGCACGCGGCTTCGGCACCGAGGACTTCGCGCGCTCCCATCCGGGCGGCGCCCTGGGTCGCAAGCTGCTCACCCATGTCAGCGACGTCATGCGTTCCGGCGATGCGGTGCCACGCGTGGGGACTGACGCCAGCTTCAGCGAGCTGATGCGCGAGATGAGTTTCAAGGGCTTGGGTGCCACCGCGATTGTCGATGGCGAGGGCCGCGCGATCGGCATCTTCACCGACGGCGACCTGCGCCGGCAGATCGAAACCGGTGCGGACCTGCGCGCCCTGACCGCAGGCGACGCCATGCACGCCGGTCCGCGCACGCTGCGCGCCGATGCGCTGGCGGCGGAGGCGGCCGAGCTGATGGAGCAGCACAGGATCACCAGCGTGCTGGTGGTCGACCCGGCGGGCGTGCTGGTCGGCGCGCTCAGCATCAACGACCTGATGCGCGCGAAAGTCATCTGATGATGCTTGCATTCAAGGCGGAGACCTTGCTCGCCGCCCAGGACATCCGTGTCGCCTTCTTCGATGTCGACGGCGTGCTGACGGATGGCGGTGTCTATTTCAGCGAGCAAGGAGAGACGCTCAAGCGCTTCAGCATCCTCGATGGCTACGGCCTCAAGCTGCTGCGCCTGGCGGGCATCACGCCGGCCGTGATCACCGGCCGGGACTCGAAGCCGCTGCGCCTGCGACTGCAGGCCTTGGGCATCGAGCATGTGCGCTACGGCACCGAGGACAAGCTGCCCGCCGCGCAAGCCATCCTCGCGTTGCTCGGCCTCGAGTGGACGCAGGCCGCCGCGATCGGCGACGACTGGCCGGACCTGCCCGTGCTCGCCCACGCCGCCTTTGCTGCTGCGCCCGCCAACGCGCATGCCGAAGTTCGTGCGGTCGTGAACCATGTGACCTCGGCTCGCGGCGGCGAGGGCGCGGCGCGCGAATTCTGCGATCTGCTGCTCACGGCCGGCGGCCACTACCGCCGCCTGCTGGAGATCGCGCGAGGCCCCGCCGCATGAGGACGAAGGCGGCCTGGAACCTGCTGCGCGACACCTTCGACAGGGTGACGATCTACCTGCCGATCATCCTCACCGCTCTGCTCGCGCTGGGCACCTACTGGCTGGTGCGCAACGCGCCGAAGCTGCTCGAGCCCGTGGCCAGGGAGGCACCGAAGCACGAACCCGACTACTTCATGCGCGACTTCGTGATCAAGAACTTCCTGCCCAGTGGCGAACTGCGCAGCGAGCTGTTCGGCACGGAAGGCCGGCACTATCCGGACACCGACACGATGGAGGTCGACCAGGTGCGCGTGCGCTCGGTGTCCCCCGACGGCCTGACCACGCGCGCCACTGCCAACCGGGGGCTGTCGAATGGCGACGGCAGCGAGATCCAGCTCTTCGGCAACGCGATCGTGGTGCGGGAGGCCGCCACCACCGCGGACGGCAAGCCAGTTCCCCGGCTGGAGTTCCGCGGCGAGTTCCTGCATGCGTTCCTCGATACCGAGCGGGTCAGATCGCACAAGCCCGTCACGCTGATCCGCGGCACCGACCGGTTCACCGCCGATTCGCTGGACTACGACAACCTCACGGGTGTGGCAAATCTGCAGGGTCGCGTGCGGGGCCTGCTGATGCCGTCCGCGCCCGGGGTCAAGCGTTGAAGAAGCTGGCGTTCATTACCGGGGCTTCGAGCGGCATCGGACAAGCGCTGGCAATGCGCTTTCACGAGGCGGGCTACCGGCTCGCACTGGCGGCGCGACGAACCGACGAGATCGAGGCCTGGGCAGCTTCCCGCGGCATCGCCGGCGGCGATTTCGAGGTCTATGGCGCCGACGTTGCGCAGATCGACAGCATCGTCGCGGCAGGCGCCGCCTGCGTCGAGCGCCAGGGTGTGCCCGATGTGGTCATCGCGAATGCGGGCATCAGTGTCGGCATCGACACCGAGGACCGTCGCGACCTCGATGTCATGGCCGAAACGCTGGCCATCAACAACGTCGGCCTGGCTGCCACGTTCCATCCTTTCGTCGCCGCCATGCGCGCGCGCGGCAGCGGCCGGCTGGTGGGCATCGCCAGCGTCGCGGCCATTCGGGGCCTGCCCGGCCACGGGGCCTACTGCGCCAGCAAGGCGGGCGTGGTGGCCTATTGCGAGAGCCTGCGGGGCGAGCTGCGCGCCAGCGGCGTCAGGGTGGTCACGCTGGTACCGGGCTACGTCGATACACCGCTCACCCGGGGCAATCGCTACGGAATGCCCTTTCTCCTTCAACCCGAGGTGTTTGCCGATCGCGCCTTCCACGCGATCGAGGCGGGCGTCAGCTACCGTGTGATTCCGTGGCAGATGGGCGTAGCGGCCAAGCTGATGCGGCTGTTGCCCAACGCCTTGTTCGATCGTGCCGTCCAGGGCCGCGGCCGGAAAAAGCGGCGCAACGATTGAGCTTGGCCGCCGTCCGCCTCACACGTGGACTTTGGCCCTCACACAAGAAAGGCTCCCGATGGAGCCTTTCTAGTACATGCAGGGTGTGATCAGTAGCCGCTACTGCCGCTGCTGCCGCCGCCGCTACCGCCGCCGTAGCCACCACGGCCACCACCGCGCGGGCCAGCGCCGTAGGGGCTGCGGAAACCGCCATCACCACCACCGCCACCGTAGCCGCCGCCACTGCGGCCACCGCCGCCACCACCATAGCCGCCGCCACCGGTGCGGCCACCACCGCCACCACCACCACCGTAGCCGCCTCCGCCTCCGCTACCACCGCCGCCGCCGTAGCCACCACCGCCACCGTAGCCGCCGCTACGCGGCGGGCGTGCTTCCATGGGACGCGCCTCGTTGACAACGACACTGCGGCCGCCCATGTCCTGGCCGTTCATGCCCCTGATGGCCGCTTGCGCTTCCGCATCGCTGCCCATTTCAACGAAGCCGAAACCCTTGGAACGAGGCGGGCTGGAGTCGCGCTCCATCATGACCTTGGCGCTGGTCACAGTGCCGAACTGGCTGAAGGCGTGCTCCAGATCACCGTCGCGTGCCGAATAGGGCAGGTTGCCGACGTACAGTTTGTTGCCCATGAAGGGACTCCTAATAAACACAAAGAAAAAGCGATGGAGTCCCGGGAGCACCACCCACAAAAAGCCGCTGGGCCGCGCGAAACTGACCGATCACCGAATCGCCGCTCCCCCTAGAACTTAAGTGAGAGGCTCGTGCATTATGGGTGAAATGGTTCGTGCGCAAGTAGGAATTTGCCCGCAGCGTCACCGCGGCGAAAAATAAATGGAGAGTTGGCGCACGCTCACTAAGCAACTCATGCGCAGGGCTAGAATCGCCCGGTCATTGGGGAGTAGCCGCCTTCCATCGCGAGAAGGGTGTGCGTCAACAGACTTGCCCGGCCGCGTGCCGGACATGGCGCAGACAGTGTTCAGCCTGGCGAGACCTTTGACCGTGCAGCTTCGGATGTGGCCGAAGGTGTTGCACGGTCAATTGCGTCCTTCGGCCCAAGGAATCCCTTTTTCATGGAAGCTTTTCTCGTCGCGACCGGCGTGGTCGCCCTTGCCGAAATGGGCGACAAGACTCAGTTGCTCTCCCTCGTGCTCGCCGCACGCTTTCGCCGGCCCTGGCCGATCGTGCTCGGCATCTTGGCCGCCACCGTGGTCAACCACGCGCTCGCCGCCGCTGTGGGCAATTGGGTCACCCACACCTTGGGGCCTGATTTGCTGCGCTGGATCCTGGGAGGCTCCTTCATCGCCATGGCACTGTGGATGTTGATTCCCGACAAGCTCGATGACGACGAGCTGCCGAAGGCATCGCGCTTCGGCGTCTTCGGCACCACGTTGATCGCCTTCTTTCTTGCCGAGATGGGCGACAAGACGCAGATCGCCACCGTCATGCTTGCCGCGCGCTATGTCGACGCCTATGCATGGGTCGTGCTCGGCACCACGCTCGGCATGATGCTGGCCAACGCGCCCGTGGTGTGGCTCGGCGAGCGCATCGTGAAGCGCGTGCCCATCAAGCTGGTGCACGGCGTTTCCGCGGCGCTGTTCATGCTGCTCGGCGCCGGCGCGTTGATCGGCTGGGGTTGAGCGGCATATACTCGCCCGACGCGCCGATTTGCTCCAGCTTGCGGGCGCTTAACAAATGCTGCTAAAGACGGACGCCGGACCCGGCTCGTTTTTGGCGAGGCCGGGTTTTTCTTTTCCATGTCCTTGGTCGTTTCTCCGAAATCCATGTCTTTCGCCGGCCCGCTGCCGCTCAGCAGCGGAGCGAGCATCGCCGACTACAGCCTGGCTTACGAATCCTACGGGACGCTCAACGCGCAACGCAACAATGCCGTGCTGGTGTGCCATGCGCTGAACGCCTCGCACCACGTCGCGGGCGTGTATGCGGGCCAGGGCAAGTCCGAGGGCTGGTGGGACAACATGATCGGCCCGGGCAAGCCGGTCGACACTGATCGCTTCTTCGTGATCGGCGTCAACAATCTTGGTTCCTGCTTCGGCTCCACCGGCCCGATGCACGTCAATCCTTCGAGCGGCCGCATCTACGGCGCGGATTTCCCCGTGGTGACCGTCGAGGACTGGGTGCGCGCGCAGGCCGGCCTGCTCGACGCGCTGGGCATCGATACGCTGGCCGCGGTAATGGGCGGCAGCCTGGGCGGCATGCAGGCGCTGTCGTGGACACTGCAGTACCCGGAGCGCGTGCGCCACGCGGTCGTGATCGCCAGCGCCCCCAGCCTGACGGCGCAGAACATTGCCTTCAACGAGGTCGCCCGCCGCGCGATCGTCACCGACCCTGACTTCAACGGCGGCCACTTCTACGAGCACGGCGTCATCCCCAAGCGCGGCCTGCGCATCGCCCGCATGATCGGCCACATCACCTACCAGAGCGACGACCTGATGAACGAGAAGTTCGGTCGCGCGCTGCGCAGCGCCGTCGAGGGCGAGGTGGCCGGGACGGACTTCCTCTACTCGACCCAGGAGGTCGAGTTCCAGATCGAAAGCTACCTGCGCTACAACGGCGACAAGTTCAGCGAGTACTTCGACGCCAACACCTACCTTCTGATCACGCGCGCGCTCGACTACTTCGATCCCGCCCGCGCGCATGGTGGAGACCTGCGGGCCGCGCTGGCGCCGGCCACCGCCCGATTCCTGCTCGTGAGCTTCACGACCGACTGGCGCTTCGCACCCGCGCGCAGCCGCGAAATCGTGAAGGCGCTGCTCGACAACCGCCGCAGCGTCAGCTACGCCGAAATCGATGCACCGCACGGGCACGACGCCTTCCTCCTCGACGACGTGCGCTACATGAGCGTCGTGCGCTCCTACTTCGAACGTATCGCCAACGAGGAACTGTCGGCATGAGCCGCACGGCCGCTCCGAAGGCGAATAGCACCGCAGTCGAAGGCGCAGGTACGCCAGCGAGCTGCACAGCCGCTTCGAATGCTCATGGCAAGGCTTTCCCCAGGGCGGAGGATGCTTCATGAGCGACCTGGACACCCAGCGCGTGATCGCACGGCTCGTGCCCGAGGGCTCACGCGTACTCGATCTCGGCTGCGGCGACGGCGCCCTGCTCGACCTGCTGCAACGCGAGCGCGGCTGCAGCGGCTACGGCGTGGAGATCGCCGACGGCAATGTGCTGCAATGCATTCGCCATGGCGTCGACGTGATCCAGCTGAACCTCGACGAAGGCCTCGCGATGTTCGACGACGCGTCATTCGACGTCGTGCTGCAGATCGACACGCTGCAGCATCTTCGCAATGCCGAGGTGATGCTGCGCGAGACGGCGCGCGTGGGACGCATCGGCATCGTCGCCTTTCCCAACTTCGCGCATTGGCCGAACCGCATCAGCATCGCGCGCGGCCGCATGCCGGTGACGCGGCGCCTGCCTTACCAGTGGTACGACACGCCCAACATCCGCGTGGGCACCTTCAAGGACTTCGAGGTGCTCGCGCGCAAGAACCATCTGCGCGTACTCGACGCCTTCGGCCTTCAGGCAGGTGCCGAGGTTCGCTGGCTGCCGAACGCACGCGCCGCCACGGGGGTATTCAAGTTCGAGCGCGAGCGCGAGCGCTGAAGCCTTCCCGCCGCGCCGGCTTCATCGAAGCGATCGATGATGTTGCGCAAGGGCGCGCCGCCGTGCAGCCGGCGTGAGCCGCCGACGCGGGGCCGCGGTCTCGGGCACCGCCAGCGAGAACACGCCGCGCGGGGCGACAGGCACCGGGCCTTCGTGCGGTCCGCGGCGCGCCATCTCGGCCGTCACGATGCCGGTCGGGACGGCGAGCACGCCCCAGCCGATCAGCATCATCACGGAGGCAATGGCGCGGCCGAGATCGGTCTTCGGCACCAGGTCGCCGAAGCCGACCGTCGCCATGGTCGAGATCGCCCAGTACACCGCCACTGGAATGCTGGTGAATCCGTGCGCGGGGCCTTCGACCACGTACATCAGCGTGCCCATCACCAGCACCACAAGGATCACGAAGCCGACGAAGACGGTGATCTTGCGCCGGCTTGCCGCCACTGCGGTCACCAGCGCGCGGTACTCGACCGAGTAGCGCGACAGCTTGAAGATCCGGAACACGCGCAGCAGCCGCAGGACGCGCACATCGATCAGGTAGGCGAACTCCGGCGCGAGCGCGACCAGGAAGGTGGGCAGCAACGCCAGCAGGTCGATCACGCCGTAGAAGCTCGTCGCGTAGCGCAGCGGCCTTTGCACGCAGGCGAGCCTCGCGAAATACTCCAGCGTGAAGAGCGCGGTGAAGATCCATTCGAGCACGCCGAACACCTGGCCTGCGCGCTCCCTGACCGACACCACGCTGTCGAGGATCACCACCGTGACGCTCGCCACGATGACCGCGATCAACACCAGATCGAAGAGCCGACCTGCTGGCGATTCGGACTCGAAGATCACAGAAAAGAGCGTGCGTCGCCAGCCGTGCACAGGCTTGCCGAAACGGGCGTCGTTGTCAGGGAGCGGCTCGGCAGTCGGGACTGCAGGTGAGTGGATTTCCGGCATCGTTCGATCGCATGAAGTCAGGTCGAGCCATTGTCGATGCGCGCCAACGCAGCCGAAAGTTCCCAGGGATGGCCATTCGAGACTTATTCAGTTACGCTTCTTGCGCAATGAAGTGCAGAGACTTCCGAGCGCGTTCTTACGATGAGCCCTTTTGAGGAGCTACCCATTGGCTACACAGTCCCCCTTCTTCGGCAAGCGTGATCGCGAAACCGAACCCCTCGTCTCTCGTCCCGCGCCACTGGTGGGCTCAGGCACCAACCTCTCGGGCACGCCTGTGACCCCCGCCAACCTGTCGGCACAATCGGCGACCAGCGCTGCAGTGAAAGAAGGCGGCAGCAAGCTCACCGTCGGCCCCAACATCAAGCTCAAGGGTGTGGAGATCACCGACTGCGACACCCTCGTCGTCGAAGGCCTTGTCGAGGCGACCATGGACTCGCGTGTCATGCAGATCGCCGAGCAAGGCGCCTTCAAGGGCTCGGCCGAGATCGACATCGCGGAGATCCGCGGCCTCTTCGACGGCAACTTGACGGTTCGCGAAAAGCTCGTCATCCATTCCACCGGCAAGGTCACCGGCAAGATCCGCTACGGCAAGATCGTGGTCGAGGAGGGCGGCCAGCTCTCCGGCGAGATCAGCTTCGGTGCTGCCCCTGGCACCAGCAGCGGCAGCAAGCCGGCGCTGCAGGCCGCAGCCTGAGGTCGCGGCCTCCATTCAGCTCAGGCGTTGGATCAAGGCACCGGCAGCCGCCGGTGCCTTTTCTTTTGCGCCGTTGATGAAGTAGATGAAGACATCTCGCGTGCTCTTCGCCCCCTTCGTGCTCTTGGTGCCTCTCGTGCCCTCCTCGACGCAGGGCAGCGCCTCCGGCAGGCCGCCGCCGGCCCAGGTCTTGGCCGCCTCCGCCCAGGCATCGAGTGCCTTGGGCGCATAGCCGGTTTTCTGCCCGGCGTCGCTCATCATCAGCCGCGCATACACGAAGTCGCTCGTCAGATCGGCGAAGGATGGGAACTTGTCCGAGTCGGTGAACACCGTCGCCGCCTGATATTTGCGTGCCAGTGCCAGGTATGCCGGTGTCATGAAGCTCGGATGCCGCACATCCAGCACATGGCGCAGCGCACGGCTGCCCTCCTTCCTCGGCAGCAGCGCGAGAAAGGCCTCGAAGTCCTCCGGGTCGAAGGACTTGGAAGGCATGAACTGCCAGACGATCGGGCCCAGCTTGTCGCCCAGCTCGGTGATGCCGCTTTCGACGAAGCGCGAGACGGATTCGCCTGCGGCCGACAGCTGCTTGCGATTGGTCGCAAAGCGCGAGGCTTTCAGCGAGAACACGAAGTCCTCCGGCGTCTCGTCGTGCCATTTCTTGAAAGTCGGCGGCTTGAAGCTGCTGTAGTAGGTGCCGTTGACCTCGATCGCCGTGAGTTGCCGGCTGGCGTAGTGCAGCTCACGGCTGTGCGGCAGTCCTTCGGGATAGAAGTTGTCGCGCCAGGGCTCATAGGTCCAACCGCCGATGCCGACGCGAACGCGCTTGTTCGTGCTGCTGCTCAAATCTGCCTCCGATCGGGATGCCACTGCAAAGCCGGCAGAGATTAGCCCAAAGGGCTGCGGCCCGCGCGGCATGCGCCCATAATTCGCGAGGTCCCTTGCCAGTCCCTATGCGCGGAGAAACTCATGAACGCCCCCCTGCACCGCGAAATGCCTTCGGGCCTGCTCGACGCCGAGCGCGCCCTGTCCGATGTCTCGACGAAGTGGGACCAGGACATCGTCCGGCAACTCACCGACTACATCGCCATTCCGGCCAAGTCGCCCGGCTTCGACAAGGACTGGGTGCAGAACGGTTACCTCGACACCGTGCTGCGCAATGCGGCCCAGTGGGTGGAGGCGCAGAAGGTCGAGGGCCTCAGGCTGGAGATCGTGCGGCTCGAAGGGCGCACGCCCGTGCTCTTCTTCGAGGTGCCCGCCACCGGTACCGACATGACAGAGACCGTGCTGATGTACGGCCACCTCGACAAGCAGCCCGAGTTCACCGGCTGGCGCAGTGACCTCGGCCCATGGACGCCCAAGTACGAGGACGGCCTGCTCTACGGCCGCGGCGGCGCCGATGACGGCTACGCGGTGTACGCGAGCGTCGCCGCGTTGCAGGCGTTGAAGGCGCAGGGCGCAGCGCATCCGCGCGTGGTCGGCCTGATCGAGACCTGCGAGGAGTCCGGCTCCTACGATCTGCTTCCCTATGTCGACGCCCTGCGGCCTCGCCTCGGAGAAGTCGGCCTCGTCATCTGCCTCGACTCCGGCGCGGGCAACTACGACCAGTTGTGGCTCACCACTTCGCTGCGCGGCATGGCGAGCGGTACGCTGAAGGTCGAGGTGCTGACCGAAGGCGTGCACTCCGGCGACGCCTCCGGCCTCGTGCCCTCGAGCTTCCGCATCATGCGCCAGGTGCTCGACCGCCTCGAGGACAGCAAGACCGGCCGCCTGCTGCCCGAGAGCTTCCACTGCGAGTTGCCGGCCGATCGCCTCGAGCAGGCCAAGGCGACCGCTGCCATCTTGGGCGACGAGGTCTACAAGCGCTTTCCTTGGGCGCACTACGATTGCGGCGGCGCGACGGCCTTTGCGCTGCCGACCACCAGCGACCCGGTGGAAGCGTTGATCAACCGTACCTGGAAACCCACGCTCTCGGTCACCGGTGCCGAGGGCTTCCCGGCCTTGAAGGACGCGGGCAATGTGCTGCGCCCCTACACCGCGTTCAAGCTGTCTCTGCGCCTGCCACCGCTGGTCGATGCCGCCCGAGCGGTCCAGGAACTCAAGATCCTGCTGGAAGACAACGCGCCTTACCAGGCCAAGGTCACTTTCGAGAGCAACGGCGGCGCGACCGGCTGGAACTCGCCCTCCACCGCGCCCTGGTTCGAGCGTGCGCTCCATGCCGCGTCGCAGGCGCACTTCGGCGCGAGCTGCGGCTACATCGGCCAGGGCGGCACCATTCCGCTGATGAACATGCTCAGCGTCGGCTTCCCGAAGGCGCAGATGATGGTTTGCGGTGTGCTCGGCCCCAAGAGCAATGCGCATGGGCCGAACGAGTTCCTGCACGTGCCCTACGCCAAGAAACTGACCGCCGCGGTGGCCGAGGTGATTGCCGCGCTGCCGGCCGCCCAGGCCGCCCAGGCGGCCGCAGCCTGATGCGCGGCAGGTAAACGCGGCTCCAAGGAAGCTGCCGGCGTTCAGCGCCGCTGTGTGCGGGACGGAACCCTAGGCGATCGTCGCAGCGGCGCGCCGCCTGCGTGCGAGCCACAGCAGCGCCGCGCCGGTCAGCAGCACCGGCAGCAGAGAGCCGAGGTTCAGCAGCCGCCAGCCTTGCGTCGTGACCAGCACGCCGGAAGCGAATGAACTCAGCGCCAGCGTCGCGAACACGCACAAGTTGAGAGCGCCTTGCGCGCGGTCCTTCTCCTCGGCCGTGTACGCCGAGAGCGAGAGGGTCGTGCTGCCGGTGAAGAGAAAGTTCCAGCCCACGCCCAGAAGGAAGAGCGCGACCAGAAACCGGTGCAGCTCGACACCCGACAGCGCGATCGCGATGCAGCCCAGGGTGAGGAGCAGGCCTGCGCCCATCACCGGCAGCGTCCCGAAGCGGCGGATCAGGTGGCCGGTGAAGAAGCCCGGCGCGAACATGCCGATCACGTGCCATTCGAGCACCAGCGCGACATTTTCGAAGGGCAGGCTGCAGACCTGCATTGCGATCGGCGTGGCGGCCATCAGCAGGTTCATTACCCCGTAGCCGAGAGCGCCCGCCACAGCGGCGACGATAAACACGGGCTGGCGCACGATCTCGCCAAGCGGGCGGCCGGCCTTTCGCGTGCCTCTTGAAGGCGGGGCCGGAAAGTCGATGAAGTGCATCAGGGCCATCGCGAGCAGCGCAACGCCGGCCAGCGCGAGATACACCCCAGCGAAGGGCACCTCGAACCAGTGGCGCGCGACGGCCGCGAGATTGGGCCCCGTCACGGCACCGATCAGCCCGCCGGCCATTACCAGCGACACCGCCTTCTCGCGCCATGCCGGCGCCGCAAGCTCGGCGGCGGCGAAGCGATAGAGGCTGGCATTCGCGTTGTAGTACCCGGCCACGAGGGTGGCAGCGCACAGGAGCCAGAAATCCTTCAAGAGTGCGGCCTGCGCGCACAGCAGCGCAGAGCACAGGGCCACCGCCAGTCCGATCTGGAAAGAGCGGCGCCGCCCGAAGCGCTGCTGTGTGCGAGCCACCACGCCGGTGGCGAGCGCGCCGCCGACCACATAGCCCATGACCGGCAGCGTGGCCATCCAGCCGCGCGGCGCCAGCGCCAGGCCGACCAACCCGTTGATTGCGATGAAGGCGACGTTGTTCGTCAGGAACAAGCCCTGGCAGGCGGCGAGCAGCCAGAGATTGCGATTCATCGAGGCCGCTCAGCCCTTGTGCAGCAGACCGCTGAGCGAGGACAGCAGCTCGTCCTGGTTGCCCAGGCCTTCCTCCGGCGCGTGGCCCCTGGGCGTGAGGCGATCGACCAGCATGGGCAGCAGCGTGGCCAGCATCGGCAGCAGCGTGGCGGCATTGATGCCGAGCTTCTGCGCGAGCCCGGAGATGACATCGCTACCCAGCGCATCCTGCAGTTGCCCGCCCGAGACCGGCTGGTTCTCGCCCTTGCCGATCCACGAGCCGATCACGTCGCCCATGCCGGCCTGTTCGAACCTGGAGACGAGTCCGCCGAGTCCGCCTACCTCGCCGTTGTCGGCGAGCAGCCCTCCGAGCGCGCCCGCAAGCCCGCCACCGAGCCCATCGAGGCCGCCCAGGCCTTGGCCGTCAGGCTGCTGCGCCTGCCCGCCGCCGAGCACTTGTCCGAGTACCGAATCGAGCAGTCCCATGGTGGGCTCCTGAAGTGAATGGGTGTGAGGGAAAGAGCGCCGACTACGACTTCGGACGCGGCGGACGCTTGGGAAGGAGCGGCTCGCTCACGCCCTGCACGCCGACCAGGCCGAGCACGGTCGCGAGGGCATTCTGCGCGCCTTTCCAGCCCTCCGTCACGTCGATCCACTCGGACAGCGCATGGAAGCCGCCGGTCTTGCCGCCGCCGCCGATGATGATGGCCGGAATGCCGAGCGACATCGGCACGTTGGCATCGGTGCTGGCGCCCGTCAGCAGGCTCTTGTGACCGAAGGCGCTGTTCGAGCGAACCGCCGCTTCGACGATGACCGAGTCCGAAGGCGTGCGGCCGCCCGGGCGGTCGCCGATCAGCTTGTTGCTGACGCTGAGCGTGCTGACGTTCCAGCGCTTGTTCTCTTCCGCCACCGCCTCGTCGATCGCAGCCAGTACCTTCTTCTCGGTCTCGAGCAGCGCGCCCATCTCGTCGGAGCGGATGTCCACCGCCATGCGTGCGTCGGGCGCGATGGTGTTGACCGACGTGCCTCCTCCCACGGTGCCCACGGTGAAGGTGGTCTTGGGGAAGCTGGGTGTCCTGATCTCGGCGATCTTGGCGATCGCGCGGCCCATGCCATGGATGGCGCTGGGGACCTGGCCGAACGCAGCGTAGCTGTGGCCGCCCGGGCCCTTGAAGCTCACCTCGTAGCGATGGCTCGCCGTGCCCAGGACCAGCACCGTGCCCTCGGGCGCGGGCTCGACGCCCACCATGCCGTCGATGTCGAGATGGTCGCGGAAGATGGCCTTCATGCCACGAAGATTGCCCAGCTCCTCTTCGCCGACGTTGCCGACGAAGAGCAGGTCGCCGACCGTCTGAATCTTGTTGTCGTTGAGCACCTTGAGCCACGACAGCAGCACCGCCAGCCCGCGCGTGTCGTCCGAGATGCCGGGCGCGTAGAGCTTGCCGTCACGCTCCTTCACCTTGACATCGGTGCCAGCGGGAAAGACCGTGTCGAGATGGGCCGAGACCAGCAGCTTGGGGCCGTTGCCCGTGCCCTTGCGCAGACCCACGACGTTGCCCTCGGCGTCGATGCGCGCATCGCTGAGCCCCAACGCCTTCATGCGCGCCAGGAAGGCCTCCGCGCGCCTTTGTTCCTTGAAAGGAGGTGCCTCGATCTCGGTGAGCATCCGGAGGTCTTCGACCGAGCGCTCGTGATCGGCCTTCACCGCGTCGAGCAATTGCTTGATGACCGGTGCTGCCAGCAACTGCGTGTAGGCCTGGTCGACCACCGGCTTTACCTGCACAGGGGTCGGCGCAACGGCAGGGCCCTGGGCTTGGACGGGTCCCGCAATGCACAGGGTGGCGAGGAGAACGGGCGCAAGGCGGAATGACGCAGGCAAGAGCGATGGCATGGATGGGGGGAGGGAGTGGGGAGTGAAGGTCGAGGAAGCGGCCGGAGGATTCTGATCAAGGGTGCGCCAGCAATGCAAGCGCAGCCAGCGCCGCGGTCTCGGCGCGCAGCACGCGCGGGCCGAGCGTGAGCGGTGCAAAGCCGAGGGCGGTCGCATCGTGCTCCTCTGCGGCGCTCAGACCGCCCTCGGGGCCGCTGAGCACACAGGCGCCGCGCAGGCGGTCGGCGGGGACGCCTTCATGGATGTCGCGCAGGCTGCGGGCGCCCTCGGCCAGGCTCAGCACGAAGCGCTCGGCATCGTCCACGGGCGGGGATTCGATCCAGCCGGCGAGCGCGCGTACCGGGTGCACCAGCGGCACCCGGTTGCGCCCGCATTGCTCGCAGGCTGCAACGGCAATCGCCTGCCAATGCGCGCGCTTCTTGTCGGCACGCTCGCCGGCCAGGCGCAGCACGCCGTGCGCGGTCATCAGCGGCTGGATGCTGGCGACGCCGAGTTCGGTCGCCTTCTCGACGAGCCAGTCCATGCGCTCGTTGGCCGGCATCCCGATCGCCAGGTGTACGGCGCGCGGCGCCTCTCGCTCGATCGGTGCGTGCGCGCCGAGCTGCACGGTCACTTCGCTGCGCCCCATGCGCTCGACGGTGGCTGCGTATTCGCCGCCGTTGCCGTCGAAGAGCGTGAGCGCATCGCCGGGCTGCATCCGCAGCACCTGGACATGGCGCGCGGCGCCGGCCGGAAGCGCCATGGTGCCTTGCGCGGCCAAGGCCGTGGTGCAGTGAAAGCGTGGCGTCACAACCGCCCGTATGCGAAGCCGCTGATCGGCTGGGTACCTTCGATCTCGTCGACCGCGCGCAGGAGCGGCGTCAGCTCGCGATAGCGGCTCGCGGTCGCGCGGATGTAGGCGATGAAGCGCGGCGTGTCGGCCAGGTATCGGGGCTTGCCGTCGCGCAGCGTCAGCCGCGCGAAGATGCCCGCGACCTTGAGGTGGCGCTGCAGGCCCATCCATTCGACCGCCCGGTAGAAGGCGCCGAAGTCCTCGTCGAGCGGCAGCCCGGCTTTGCGCGCCTTTTCCCAGTAGCGCACGGTGAGGTCGAGCACGAAGTCCTCCTCCCAGCTCAGGAACGCATCGCGCATCAGGCTCGCAATGTCGTAGGTAATGGGGCCGTGCACCGCGTCCTGGAAGTCCAGCACGCCGAGCGTCGGTCCGCCGGTGATCATCAGGTTGCGCGGCATGAAGTCGCGATGCACGTAGACGCGCGGCGCCGCCAGGTTGTGCTCGACGATCAGCTGGAAAGTGCGTTGCAGCCTGTCGTGCAGCGTGCCTTCGACCGCCAAGCCTCGATACCGGGCCACGTACCAGTCAGGGAACAGCGCCAGCTCACGCTCGAGCAGCGCGCGATCGTAGGGCGGCAGGACCTGCGGCCTGGATGCCAGCTGCCACTGGATCAGGGCATCGATCGCCTGGACATAGAGCGGCCGCGCGGCCTCCGGATCGGCGGAGTCGATGACGTCGAGCATGGTCTGGCGACCGAGGTCGTCGAGCAGCAGGAAACCCTGGGGTTCGTCCCACTCGAGCACCTGCGGGGCGGTCAAGCCGGCGTCGCGCATCAACCGGGCGATGTGCACGAAGGGGGCGCTGTTCTCCTGGGCGGGCGGCGCGTCCATCACGATGCGCGTGGCGGCCGCGTCCTCGGTATCGATGCGGAAGTAGCGCCGGAAGCTCGCATCGGCCGAAGCCGGTCGCACGGTGGCCGGCAGCAGCCGGTGCTGCGGCCCGACCTTGGCCAGCCATTGGGCGAACGCCTGGGCGCGTTCCGGATCGCTCCAGCTGATCGTTGGGGATGGCGTTGCGGCGCTGCTGTCCGGGGGCGGGGAAGCTGTCATGGATAATCGATTCTACAAATCCACCCGGCGCGGGCGTCCGCGACGCCGGGCCCTCCGGTGCACCATCCCCGAAGACTCCTTTCCGTACCGATGCCTGACCTGATCCGAGCTGACTGGCGCCGGTGCCGACCGCCTCTGCCGCTTGCTTTGTTGACGCTGGCGCTGCTGCAAGCCCAGGGCGCATCGGCACAGGATGCCGGCCTGGACGCGCCGATCACGCTGAAGCGCACCCCGCAACTGCAGGAGACGATTCCGAAGACCCAGCGCGGCGAACTGCCGAGCTTCGTGGACGGCGACCGCATCTCCGGCCGCACCGATCTCGAAACCGTGATCGAAGGCAATGCCTCGTTGCGCCGGGGCGACACGGTGATCCACGCCGACCGCCTCGAGTACTACCAGCCCGAGGACCTCGCCAAGGCCAATGGCAATGTGCGCGTGAACCAAGCGGGCAATGTCTACGAGGGTCCTCATCTCGAGCTCAAGCTCGAGACCTTCGAAGGCTTCTTCGACAAGGTGCACTACCGCTTTCTGAACTCGGGCGGCCAAGGTGACGCCGAGCGGATCGACTTCGTCGACAGCAACGTGTCGATCGCGCGCCAGGGCACCTACACGACCTGCCGGCGGGAGGACTATCCTGGCTGGATGCCGGCCTGGATCCTGAGCGCCGCCACCTTGACCACCGACACCGAGGAGAACGTCGGCGTGGCCACCGATGCGCGGATGAGCTTCATGGGCATCACGACCCCGCCTTTCCCGTCGCTGAGCTTTCCCCTCAGCAACGATCGCAAGAGCGGCTTCCTGCCACCGACCGTTGGCGTGAGCAGCGTCAATGGCGTGGACGTCACCGTGCCCTACTACTGGAACATTGCTCCCAACCGCGACGCGACCTTCTACCCCGAGTTGATGGGCAAGCGAGGCGTCAACCTCGGCAGCGAGTTCCGCTACCTCGAGAAGGACTACAGCGGCGACATGCGTCTCGACTACATGCCCACGGACAGCCTGCGCAATCGCAAGCGCTGGGGCATCTGGACGAACCATACGCAGACTTTCGACCCCAAGCCGCTCGGGCTGGACTCGCTGAGCGCCTCGATCAGATTCAATCGCGTGAGCGACGACGACTACTGGCGCGACTTCACGCGCACGCCCTCGCTGACGACGCGGCTGCTGTCGAACGATGCCTCGCTCAACTGGACCAAGGGCGACTGGAACGGCATCGTGCGCGCGCTGAAATACCAGACGCTGCAGTACGACCTGTCGCCGATCATTCCGCCGTACGACCGCCTGCCGCAGATCACTGCGAACTACTACAAGTACGACTGGCACGGGTTCGACTTCTCGCTCAACACCGAGTACACGCGCTTCCGTGGCGACCCGGTGCAGCAAAGGCAGCCCAACGGCGAACGGGTGTATGCGCAGGCGGCGCTCAGCCGGCCCTTCCTCACGCCAGGCACCTTCGTCATTCCCAAGATCCAGCTGCATACGACCAGCTACCAGTTCGAAGCGCCGCTGGCCAACGGGGCGAACTCGGCGAGCCGCACGGTGCCCACCTTCAGCCTGGACAGCGGCATGATCTTCGAGCGCGACGCCAGCTTCTTCGGGCGCGCGTTCCGTCAGACGCTGGAGCCGCGCGCCTTCTATGTCTACACGCCTTACCGCGACCAGAGCCTGCTGCCGAACTACGACTCGGCGGCCAACGACTTCAACTTCGCCACGGTCTATACGGAGAACGCCTTCTCCGGCAACGATCGCATCTCCGACAGCAACACGCTGACGGTAGGCGTGACCTCACGGCTGATCGATCCCGACAGCGGCGCCGAGGCGGCGCGCTTCGGGGTCGCGCAGCGGCTGCGCTTCAAGGACCAGCGCGTCACGCTGCCGGGCACCACGGCCGTGACCGACCGGGTCAGCGACCTGCTGTTCGGCGCCCAGGTCAACTGGACGCCGCGGTGGAGCGTCGACGGTACCGTGCAGTACAACCCCGACGATCACAAGTCGGCCCGGACGGCCTTGAGCGCCCGCTACAACCCGGGGCCCTATCGCAATATCTCGGCGGCCTACCGCTACCAGGCGAACTCGACGCCCACTCTCAACGACGGCAACAAGTCGCTGGACGTGAGCTGGCAATGGCCGCTCAACGATCTTTGGGGCGACAAGGGCAAGGACCTCGGTCCGGGCCGCGGCCAGGGTGGAGGCCGCTGGTATGCCGTGGGCCGGCTCAACTACAGCCTGCAAGATCGCAAGCTCACGGACGGCGTGCTCGGCTTCGAGTACGACGGCTGCTGCTGGATCGGGCGCGTGGTCCTGGAACGCCTCACCACTGGCCAAGCCACGGCCAACACGCGCATCATGTTCCAGCTCGAGTTCGTCGGCTTCGCCGCGATCGGAGCCAGTCCCATGCGCACCCTGACCCAGAACATTCAGCGCTACCAGCCTCTGCGGCAACCCTTCCTTGCCCCCAGCCGCTTCACCAACTACGACTGAGCCCCTCTTCGCCATGAATCACATCCGCTCCATCCTCACCCTGGCGTGCCTTGCAACGCTGGCCGCGGCGGCCGGTGCGCAAGGACAGGGAGGCTCGCGCCCCGGCGTCGGCATCACCGACATCATGCGCGGTGGCCCGCGCCTCGCGCCGCCTCCGACAGTGCCGCGCGCCTCCCCGGCGCCCGCCGAGCCGACAACGCAGCGCTCGGCCGAGTACATCGTGGCGCTCGTCAATTCCGAACCCATCACCAATACCGACGTGCAGTCGCGGGTCGAGCGCCTCCTCAGGGAGAACGCCGAGGCGCAGCGCGTGCCGCGGTCCGAGCTCACGCGCCTGGTGCTGGAGCGGCTGATCGCCGAGCGCACCCAGCTGCAGGCGGCCAAGGACGCCGGCATCAAGGTCGACGAACTTGCCATCGATCAAGCCGAGCAGACTGTCGCGCGGCAGAACCAGATGAGCCTGACCGAGCTGCGCAGCCGCGTCGCATCCGAGGGAATCACGGCGCAGACGTTCCGTAACGACCTTCGAGACCAGCTCCTGCTGACGCGTCTGCGCGACCGCGAGATCGAAGCCAAGGTGAAGATCAGCGACGTCGAGGTCGACCAATTCATGCGCGAGCAGCGCAACGGCGGCAATGCCGCGGTGCCATCGAACATCAATATCGCCCAAGTGCTGGTAGCCGTGCCCGAGAACGCCACCGAGGCGCAGATCGCCCAGTTGCAGCAGCGCGCCCAGGGGATCGCCCAGCGAGCCCGCGCCGGCGAGGATTTTGCCAAGCTGGCTCAGGAGTTCTCCGATTCGCCTGATCGCGCCAACGGAGGCGTGCTGGGCATGCGCAGTGCCGACCGCTATCCTGGCCTGTTCGTCGAGGCGACGCAGTCCACCGCCGTCAACGGCATCGCCGGCCCGATTCGCTCCGGCGCGGGCTTCCACGTGCTCAAGGTGCTGGCCAAGAGCCAGCCTGGCTCGGCCGACGCGGTCGTCACCCAGACCCAGGTGCGCCACATCTTGCTGCGCAATGATCCGAAGCGCACGACTGCGCAGGCGGTGGCACAGCTGGCGGAGTTCAAGGAACGCATTCAGAAGGGTGCCGACTTTGCGGGGCTGGCTCGCGACAACTCGCAGGACACGAGCGCCAAGGAAGGCGGCGACCTGGGCTGGTCGCGCCCCGGGCAGTTCGTGCCCGAGTTCGAGGAAGCAATGAACCGGCTGGCGCCGGGGCAGGTCAGCGACCCGGTGGTGTCCCGATTCGGCGTGCACCTGATCCAGGTCGTCGCCCGCCGGGAAGCCAAGCTGACCCAGACCGAGCAGCGCGAAGCCGCGCGCGCCGTGCTGCGCGAGAAGAAGCTCGAGGAAGCCTACGAAACCTGGGCGCAGGAACTGCGCACGCGCGCTTACGTGGAGTACCGCGAGGCACCGCAACAATGACGCTTATGCACGGTCCTCCTTCGCTGGCCCGAGGCGTGAGAGCGCGCTAGAGCCATCCAGATGACCAAGCGCTGTGGCGGCCCTCGGTGAAGCACATTGCACGCAAGCGCTTCGGACAGCATTTCCTGTCCGACGCAGGCATCATCGATGCGATCGTGCGTGAGATCGCGCCGCGGCCGGGCGATGTGATGGTCGAAATCGGGCCGGGCCTCGCGGCGCTGACTCAGCCGTTGGTCGAGCGCCTCGGCCGGCTGACCGTGATCGAACTGGACCGCGACCTGGCGCAACGGTTGCGCGGGCATGGCCAGCTCGAGGTGGTCGAATCGGACGTCCTGAAGGTGGACTTCGCAGCCCTGACCGCTCGCTTGGCGGTGCCGCCAGCGGCGCTGCGCGTCGTCGGCAACCTGCCGTACAACATCTCGACCCCGATTCTTTTCCACCTGCTTGGCTTCGCGCATCTCGTCGCCGACCAGCATTTCATGTTGCAAAAGGAAGTCATCGACCGAATGACCGCCCAGCCGGCCACCTCGGACTACGGGCGCCTGAGCGTGATGCTGCAGTGGCGTTACGCGATGGAAAACGTGCTGTTCGTACCGCCGGAGAGCTTCGATCCGCCGCCGCGGGTGGACAGCGCCGTGGTACGCATGGTGCCTTTGGCCGAGCCGCCGACGGTCGACCCCGTCCGACTGGGCGAGATCGTTCAGGTCGCCTTCAGCCAACGGCGCAAGCTGCTGCGTCATAGCCTGGGGAAATGGCTTGAGCAGCATGGGTTCGCCGGCGATTTCGAAATACAGCGGCGCGCCGAAGAGGTGCCTGTGGCCGAGTACGTCTCACTCGCCCAATCACTTCCCCCATAAAGAGAAAGCCCGTTCAAGACGGGCTTTTCTGTTCGTGACGGCCCGTCGCTCTCGGCCACTCGGAGCGGTCAGCCTACCGACCGCCGGCAAAAGACGGCGGCAAGCAACATGACGTGCGCAGCCAGGGGCCTACTATGCCGCGGCGAGCCAGTAGCCCGCATTGAAGGGGCTGCTCATGCGCAGCGCCAGGGGCGACACGTCGACCAGCTTGTCGGTGGGCATTTTTTCTGCCGCCGGGTCGCTGTTGTTCTGGAGATCGATGCCCGAAACGGATTCGGTGCCGTTAGCCTGGTTCGCCCGTTCTGCTTGGCTGGTGGGTGCAGAACGGGCTACAGAAAAGAATAGAAGCACCGAAACGGTATTTTCCGATCGCCCCAATAGTCGGCGGCGTCCCGGAAGATATCGAGCAACTGCTCGCGCGCTTCCTTGTCGAACTTGGCGTTGGCAGGAATCTGCTCGAGCACGATGACAAAGCCGGGCTGCGGGCCCGATTTATGCAGCGGGTCGGTCATGCAGTCGTACAGCGCATCGAAGTTCTTGCCGAAGTGCTGCGGAAAGGTGAACTGTTGAGCGATCAGGTCGAGCACGTCCTGCTTCGATTGGGCGTTGCCCAGATTGGCATAGAGGAAGTGCTGCCCTGCCGCGTGTGCCGCCTCCTGCAGATCGCTCACGCGAAATGCACGAATCGATTGCACGATGTTGGGTCGCACGCCCCGAAGGGTGGGGGTCATCTCCGCTGGTCTTTCCATAGTTGTCGTGGTCATCTTTACCTCAGGGCGCCTGGGTGCGCCGCTCCAATCCAGTTCATCGCTCACGGCAAGATCTGCCTGAAACTCGCGTAATGGTCTGCCGTGTACCAGCAGACCGACGGCACCTTGCGCTCGCCTCCGCAGACGATGCGCCGTGGGCCGCGATCCCGCGAGCCGGGTGTTTCGACCGTGTACTCTCGGTAATGGCCCCGGCGCTCTCGCGGCAAGAGGTGTTCGCGATTGCCGAACACCGAGCCGTCCTTTTCATATCGGAAAGGGCCACCGTTCAAGATGGCTCCATAAGTGCGCTGGCCCTGTACCGGCAATTCGGCCAGCGCGATCGTTTCCTGTGCCGATCGATCGGCGCGGATGCCAAGCCATTCACGAGCCTGGGCTCCGGCACTCAGGGCCATCAACAAGAGGCCTGCGAGCGCGAATTTGGAGACCGGTAACGTGATCGAGGCGTAAGCCGCCATGGGGCACCAGAAGAAAAAGAGCGAGGGCCGAATCGCAGGTCAACCTCCGGGTTAACCCGCAAATTCAAGGCCGCAAGTGTGCCCCAGGGACGCACAAATAGCAAGCGCCTGCCCAATCTTTGAGCAGGCTGCCAGGGTCTTACCGATGCATTCGAAGTTAGCGGCCGCTGTCGTACAAACGCTTAACGCTCGGCGTTGGCATCCGCCACCGTCAAGGCGGTCATGTTGACGATACGGCGCACCGTCGCGGTCGCGGTGAGGATGTGCACAGGTTTGGCCGCCCCAAGCAGCACCGGGCCGATGGCGATGTTGCCGCCAGCGGCCGTTTTGAGCAGGTTGTAGGAAATGTTGGCAGCGTCGATGTTCGGGAATACCAGGAGATTGGCATCGCCAGCCAGGGCGCTGTGCGGCATCACCTGCGCGCGCTGCTTGCCGTCCAAAGCAACGTCACCGTGCATTTCTCCGTCGACTTCAAGCCACGGCGCCTGCTCGCGAAGCAATGCGAGCGTCTGACGCATCTTGATCGCGCTGGGGTGCTCGCTGGTTCCGAAATTCGAATGCGACAGCAGTGCGGCCTTCGGCTTCAAGCCGAAGCGCATCATTTCCTCGGCCGCCATCGTCGTGATCTCGGTCAGTTCTTCGGGCGTCGGGTCGTAGTTGACGTGCGTGTCGACCAGGAACACCTGCCTGTCCGGCAGCAACAGGCCGTTCATGCAGGCGTAGATCGGCATGTCCTGGGGCGTGCTTGCGCAACCACCGACACGCTTGCCGATGACCTGGTCGATGTATCGCAGATGCAGCGCGGTGGTGCCCCAGGTGCCGCAGATCAGGCCATCGACGTCGCCCTTGTGCAGCAGCATGGCGCCGATGAGCGTGAGGCGGCGGCGCATCTCGATCTTGGCGACCTGCACCGTGATGCCCTTGCGTTCGGTCATCCGGTGATAGGTTTGCCAGAAGTCGCGGTACCGGTGGTCGAAATCGGTATTCACCACGTCGTAGTCGAGTTCCTCCTTGAGGCGCAGGCCGAACTTCTCGATGCGCTGGGCGATGATGGCGGGCCGGCCGATCAGGGTGGGCCGGGCGATGCCCTCGTCGACCACGATCTGCGCCGCGCGCAGCACGCGTTCTTCCTCGCCTTCGCTGTAGGCCACCCGTTTCTTCGGCGCGCGCTTGGCGGTGTCGAAGATTGGCTTCATCGTGGTACCCGAGGCGTACACGAAGCTCTGCAGCTTGTCGCGGTAGGCGTCGAGATCGCCGATCGGACGCAGCGCGACGCCGCTCTCCGCCGCCGCCTTGGCGACTGCGGGCGCGATCTTCATCATGAGCCGCGGATCGAAGGGCTTCGGAATGAGGTAGTCAGGGCCGAAGCTCAGCTTCTCGCCCACATAGGCTGCCGCCACGCGCTCGCTCTGCTCGGCTTGTGCGAGTTCGGCGATGGCGTGCACGGCTGCGACCTCCATCTCGTCGGTGATGGTGGTGGCGCCGCAGTCCAACGCGCCGCGGAAGATGTAGGGGAAGCACAGGACATTGTTGACCTGGTTCGGGTAGTCCGTACGGCCAGTGGCCATGACGACGTCGTCGCGCACCGCCTTCGCCTCCTCGGGTGTGATTTCCGGATTTGGGTTGGCGAGCGCGAAGATCACTGGCTTCGCCGCCATCTTGGCCACCATGGCGGGCTTGAGGACCCCACCGGCGGAAAGGCCAAGGAACACGTCCGCGCCCTCGATCACCTCGGTCAGCGAGCGCGCCGAGGTTTTCTGCATGTATTGGCGCTTGTCGTCGTCCATCAGCTCGGTGCGGCCTTCATACACCACGCCCGCCAGGTCGGTGACGAACACGTTCTCGCGTTTCAGGCCGACCTTCAGGAGCAGGTTGAGACAGGCCAGCGCCGCAGCGCCCGCGCCGGAGGCGACCAGCTTGATCTGCCCGATGTCCTTGCCGACCACCTTCAGCCCGTTGAGCATGGCGGCAGCCACCGTGATGGCCGTGCCGTGCTGGTCATCATGAAAGACCGGAATCTTCATGCGCTTGCGCAACTCGCGCTCGACGTAGAAGCAGTCCGGCGCCTTGATGTCCTCGAGGTTGATGGCACCGAAGGTCGGCTCAAGCGCGGCAATGACTTCCACCAGCCTCGCGGGGTCCTTCTCGTCGATCTCGATGTCGAACACATCGACGCCCGCGAACTTCTTGAACAGCACGCCCTTGCCTTCCATCACCGGCTTGGAAGCCAGCGGCCCGATGTCGCCCAGGCCCAGCACCGCGGTGCCGTTGGTGATCACTGCGACCAGGTTGCCGCGCGCTGTGTACTTGAAGGCGTTGACCGGGTCCTTGACGATCTCCTCGCAAGGCGCTGCCACCCCAGGCGAATAGGCCAGGGCCAAGTCACGCTGGTTCATCATCTGCTTGGTCGCCGCGATTGCAACCTTGCCCGGAACAGGAAGCTCGTGGTACTCGAGGGCCGCCCGGCGCAGTTCGGCGCGCTTGTCTTCGGGCGTGGGGATCGGGGAGGTCAGATCGGACATGTGCCTTTGCTCCGTGCAACGCTTCTTGTAGGGGGCGCCGATTGTAGGCCTCGCGCTTTCTCGCCTTTCGTCAAGGCAGCTTGGCGCGCGACCAAAATGCCTGCCCGACGCCGGGCCGATATGGCAGTATGGCCGCGCTCACAACAACCGGACGAGGAGTTATCGTGGCGCTGATGGATTTCATCAAGAAACAGTTCATTGACATCATCCAGTGGACCGAGACTGGAGACGGGACGCTGGCGTGGCGCTTCCCCATGGCGGAGATGGAAATCCAGAATGGCGCTTCGCTCACGGTACGCGAGTCGCAGGTGGCGGTTTTCGTCAATGAGGGCCAGGTGGCCGACGTGTTCGGCCCGGGCATGTACAAGCTCACGACGCAGACTCTCCCGGTCCTCACCTACCTCAGGAATTGGGACAAGCTCTTCGAGTCCCCGTTCAAGAGCGATGTCTATTTCTTCAGCACCCGCCAGCAGGTCGATCAGAAATGGGGCACGCCCCAGCCGATCACCATCCGCGACAAGGACTTCGGCGCCGTTCGCCTGCGCGCCTTCGGCAACTTCAGCTTCCGCATCGGCGACGCGAAGCTCTTCCACACAGAGATCTCGGGCACGCGCGACATTTACACCGTGGCCGACCTCGATGGCCAACTGCGCGGCCTGGTTCTACAGAACATCAGCAACGCGATCGCCTCCAGCGGTGTCCCTTTCCTCGACCTGGCGGCCAACCAGATCCAGTTCGCGCAGGCACTGGCGGCGCAGCTGGTGCCGGAGTTCGCCAAGATCGGGATCCGGCTCGAGGCCCTCACGGTCCAGAACGTCTCACTGCCGGAGGAGCTGCAGAAGATCCTCGACCAGAAGATCGGCATGGGGATGGTCGGTAACGACATGGGCAAGTTCATGCAGTACCAGACGGCGCAGGCGATTCCGAAGTTTGCCGAGGGCGCCGGCCAGGGCGGCGGCATTGCCGGCGACGCGATGGGCCTCGGGGCCGGCGTGGCGCTGGGCCAGGTGCTGGCGCAGAACCTTCAGCAGGGACTCAATCCGGCGAGTACCGGCGCCGTCCCTGCTGCTGCAGATGCGGCGCAGCAGCAGCAGCCCACTGTCGCCGTGGTCAATCCGGCCGACGTGATGACCACGCTCGAGAAGCTCGGCGAGCTCAAGACCAAGGGCGTCCTCACGCAGGAAGAATTCGACGCCAAGAAGGCGGAACTGCTGAAGAAGCTGGTCTGAGCCGCTCCGCTCCGGTTGAGCCTGTCGAAGCGTCTTCGACAAGCTCGCAGTGAGCGGACCTCGCCGTCGCCTTTCGTGGCCACCGACTCTTCCCAGCAGCGCTACTACCGCGCGCCCTGCCCTGGCTGTGGCGCGCCGGTCGAATTCCGGTCGGCGCAGTCCACCCACGCGGTCTGCCCCTATTGCCAGAGCACCGTCGTGCGCCAGGGCGACACGCTCGCGCGCACCGGCAAGATGGCGGAGCTGTTCGACGACTTCAGCCCGTTGCAGCTGTTCGCCGCAGGGCGTATTCAGGACCAGCCCTTCACCCTGGTCGGCCGGCTGCAGTACAGCTACGACGGCGGCCGGTGGACCGAGTGGATCGCCGCGCTCGACGGCGAGCGCACCGGCGTCCTCAGCGAGGACAACGGCGCCTTCGTCTTCTCGCTGCCGTACGAGTTGCAGCGCGAGGCGCCCCATCCGGCCGAGCTGCGTGTGGGCGCCACCACGGCATTCAACGGCCAGAGCTACACGGTAGCCTCGAACCAGCAGGTTCGACTGGTCTCTGCGCAAGGCGAGCTGCCGCGCCTGCCGGAGCTTGGCCGCCCTTTCGCCGTGGTCGAGTTGCGCAACGATCAGGGGCTGGTGCTCAGCCTCGACTACGACACCCAGCCGCCGGGCGCCTACCTCGGCCGAGCGGTGCGGCTGGAGGACCTGCAGCTGACCGGTCTGCGCGATGAATCAGCCAAAGAGGAAAAGGGCCGCAGCTTCAACTGCCCGAACTGCGGCTCGCCGGTCACAGTCAACTTTGCCGAGAGCAAGAGCGTCACCTGCCGCGCCTGCAACAGCATCATCGACCTGACGCAGGGTATCGGCGGCGAGTTGCGTCACGCGACGCAGGACGAGCGGGTGCAGCCGCTCATCCCCATCGGCACCACGGGCCAGCTGCAAGGTGCACAGTGGCAGGTGGTCGGTTTCCAGCACCGCATGGGCGTCGCGCCCGGCGACGACGAGCATTTCGGCTGGAACGAGTACCTGCTCTACAACAAGAAGCGCGGCTTCAACTTCCTGGTCGATGCCGAGGATGGCTGGAGCCTGGTCAAGCCCACCACCGGTGCGCCCACCATGGCCGAGAACGGCGCGCGGGCCACATACCTCGGGAAGGTCTACCAGCAGCAGTACACCTACAACGCCGAGACCAGCTACGTGGCGGGCGAGTTCTATTGGCAGGTCGAGCGCGGCCAGAAGACCTTCAACCGCGACTTCGCCAGCGGCAGCGCGCTGTTGTCGATGGAGCGCTCGGCCAAAGAGCTGACCTGGTCCTCCGGCACCAAGATCGACAGTGCCGCGGTGGCCGCAGCCTTCAAGCTCGACGGCAAGAACGACATGTTCAAACGCGGCGACGCGCTGCCGGTGAGCGCGGCCGGCAAGCTCGGCTGCGGCACCATCATCCTGATCATGGTGGTGATCCTCATCCTCTTGATCATCCTGAGCACCTGCACCAGCAGCTCGAGCGGTTCGCGCAGCTCGGGCGGCTCCTATGGCGGCTACTCCAGTGGCGGTGGCCACAAATGACTCTTTTTTCCGGAGGTCCTTCATGTTTGGAATTGAATGGCTGAGGCCCGCGGCCTTCCTGGGCTCGATCCTCTACGCGCTCATCGGCGTGCTGATGTTCTGGATCACCTTCGTGCTCATCGACAAGCTCACGCCCTACGACCTGTGGCAGGAGATCGTCGAGAAGCAGAACGTGGCGCTCGGCCTCGTCGTGGCCGCGATGAGCCTGGGCATCAGCATCATCGTCGCCGCCGCGATTCATTGATTTCTCGGTGAGCTCGATGAGCGAGGCCGCCTTGAATCCGGCTCCCGCGGCGGCGGGGCGCGGCCCGCCGCCGGTCGAGATCGCGCTGCTGGCCAGCGTGTTCGTGGTCGCGGCCTGCGGGCTGGTGTACGAGCTGAGCGCCGCGGCGCTCAGCTCGTACCTGCTGGGCGATTCGGTGCTGCAGTTCAGCACCATCATCGGCACCTACCTGTTTGCGATGGGCGTGGGCTCCTGGCTCTCGCGCTACTTCGAGCGGCAGCTGCCGGCGCACTTCCTGCGCATCGAGCTGATGGTGGCGCTGATCGGGGGCGCGTTGCCGGCGCTGCTCTTCATTGCCAACGCCTACATTCCCGGCGCGTTCCGCCTGCTGCTCTACGGCCTGGTGCTGGCGGTCGGCACGCTGGTCGGGCTCGAGATCCCGCTGGTGATGCGCATCCTTCGCCGCAACGTGATGCTCAAGGACCTGGTCTCGCAGGTGCTGACCTTCGACTACCTGGGCGCGCTGGCGGTGTCGGTCGCCTTCCCGCTGCTGCTGGTGCCCCAGCTTGGCATGATCCGCACCGGGCTGCTCTTCGGGCTCATGAACGCGGCGGTGGCGCTGTGGGCCCTGTGGCTCTTCAGGCACGAGCTGCGCCGCCTGGGCGCGCATGCGCTGGCCTGCGCGCTGGCGCTGGCCGTGCTGACGGCCGCCTTCGTCTTTGCGGGGCACATCACGACGCTGGCGGAAGACAAGTTCTACCAAGACCGCATCGTCTTCAGCGAGAGCTCGCCCTACCAGCGCATCGTCGTTACGCGCGGCGGCGCCGGGCACCGGCTTTTCCTCAATGGCAACCTGCAGTTCGCCGAGCGCGACGAGTACCGCTACCACGAGGCGCTGGTGCATCCTGTGATGGCGGCGCAAGGCGCACCGAAGAAGGTGGCCGTGCTCGGCGGCGGCGACGGCATGGCGGTGCGCGAGATCCTCAAGTACCCCTCGGTGGAGAGCATCACGCTGGTCGAGCTCGATCCGAACATGACGCGGCTGTTCAGCGAGCACGAGACGCTGGCCGCCCTCAATGGCGGTGCGCTCAAGTCGCCGAAGGTCAGGGTCGTCAACACCGACGCCTTCCAATGGCTGCAGCAGTCCGGCGAGGCCTTCGACGTGATCGTGGTCGACTTTCCCGATCCGACCAACTTTGCGATCGGCAAGCTCTACACGAATTCGTTCTACGCCTTGCTCGACAAGCGGCTCGCCGCCAGCGGCTACGCCGTGATCCAGACCACCTCGCCACTCGTCGCCCGCAAGAGCTTCTGGACCGTCGTCACCACCATCGAGTCCGTCGGCCTGGTGGCGACGCCCTACCACGCGCATGTGCCCAGCTTCGGCGAATGGGGCTTCGTGGTGGCGGGCCGCAGGCCTTACCGGCTGCCCGAGTCCTTGCCCGAGGGGCTGCGCTTCCTGGCCCTCCCGGCGCTGCCCCAGCTGTTCGAGTTTCCCCGCGACATGGCGCGCGTGCCGGCCGAGGTAAACCGGCTGTCCAACCAGACTTTGGTCACGACCTACGAGCAGGAGTGGGGCAAGGTTGTCGGCCACGGAGGATGAAGCGTCGCGCATTCCTCGGTGCCGCCGGCGCGCTGGCGCTCGGCGCCTGCATCGAGCGGCACGAGATCGAGGGCGGCTTCAACGGCATCGATGTCGCGCGCGGCCACGCACTGCGCGACGAGGTGTGGCGCCGCAGCGAGGCGCCTTCGGTCACGCGTCGTACGCGCGTCGTCATCGCCGGCGGCGGTGTGGCGGGATTGGCAGCCGCGCGCGCCTTGCGCATGGCCGGCATCGAGGACTTCGTGCTGCTCGAGCTCGAGGACCAGGCGGGTGGCAACAGCCGCGGCGGTCAGGTGGGCGGCATCGCCTGCCCTCTCGGCGCCCACTACTTGCCGCTGCCGGGCGACCAGGCACACGAGGTGCAGGACCTGCTCGAAGAACTGGGCCTGCGCCGCCGCGTGGGGGGTCGCTGGGAGTACGAAGAACGCCACCTTTGCCACAGCCCGCAGGAGCGGTTGTTCTTCCAGGGCGCCTGGCAGGACGGCTTGCTGCCCCTGCAGGGCCTGCACGAGCGCACGCTTGCGCAGTACCGCCTGTTCTCGCGGCGCGTGGAAGCCCTTCGGCGCGAAGCGCGCTTCGCCATCCCGACACTGCGCGCGCCGCTCGCGCCGCGCCTGCTGGAACTGGACGCCCTGCCCTTCGCGGCCTGGCTCGAACGCGAAGGACTCGACGATCCGCAGCTGCGCTGGTACCTCGACTACTGCTGCCGCGACGACTACGGCGCCGGTATCGCGCATGTCTCGGCCTGGGCCGGCATCCACTATTTCGCGAGCCGGCACGGCTTCCATGCACCCGGCGATGAGGACGCCGAGCGCGACGCGGTGCTGACCTGGCCCGAGGGCAACGGCTGGCTTGCGCGGCGGCTCGCGTCGCCGCTGGAGGACCGCCTCAAGACGGGTCATGGAGTGCTGCGCATCGCCGAGACCCGCTCCGGCGTCGAGGTCGAGGCCTTCGATGCCCCCGCCGGGGCTCGCGTGCGCTGGCAGGCGGAGCGCTGCATCGTCGCGCTGCCGGGCTTCATCGCCGCCCGCGTGGTGGAGAACCCGCCCGCGCCGTTGCGCGATGCGGGCGCCGCATTGCGCTATGCCCCCTGGCTCGTGGCCAACGTGCACTTGCGCGGGCCGCTGGCCGACCGGCCCGGCGCGGCGCCGAGCTGGGACAACGTGGTCTACGGCACACGCGGGCTCGGCTATGTCGACGCGCGCCATCAGGCGCTGGACCCGACCCCGGGCGCCACTGTGCTGAGCTGGTACCGGCCGCTCGGCCCCAGCACTTACGACGGCCCGGATGGCCGGCGCCTGCTGCTGGATCGGCCCTGGAGCGGCTGGCGCGACGAACTGCTGGCGGAGCTGTCGCTGCCTCATCCCGATCTTGCCGCGCTCGCCACACGCATCGAGATCACCCGCTATGGTCATGCCATGGCCATTCCCGCACCCGGAATGCTTGCCCGGCTCCGCACGCACGAGCGCATCGTCGCCGGCCGCCTGGTATTTGCGCACAGCGACTGGTCGGGGTATTCGATTTTCGAGGAAGCCTTTGTGCGCGGGCATCTCGCGGCAGCCCTGCCGAGCAACCGCTGAATTGCGGGGCATTGCCCATCTGGCGCAAAATGCGCCAATCAGGAGTGACACATGCCGATGCCAACCCCCTTTGCTTCCGTCAAGCTGCCGGCCGCACTGGTCGACAAGGCGCGCGATGCGGCCCAGCCCATGCGCCGTTCAGTGGCGAGCCAGATCGAGTATTGGGCCACGCTCGGCCGCGCGCTGGAGCAGACGGGTCTCTCCACGCAGGACAGCCAGGCATTGATCGCGCGCGAGGCAGGCGCAAGTTACACCGTTGCCGGCGAGGCGCCGCCGGCCCTCTCGTCCGAGCTCGATGCCCTGCACGGCCACGTCCTGGCTCTTGCCCAGTCCGGCGCGCTGGCCGAGCGCGCCAAGGCCGCGGTGGCCGAGAATCGCGCCAGGTCGCAGACGCGTCCGCGCAGCCGCCGCGCGGCCTGATGCCCGTTCTCCACCTCATCGCCGGCCCGAACGGTGCCGGCAAGTCGACGCTCTACCGCTACCTGATTCAGCCGCGCTACCCGCAACTGCCCTTCGTCAACGCCGACCTGTACGAGCGTGAACAGCTCGGCCACATCCGCCATGCTGTCCGACGCTCCGAGGCGGCGCGAACGTGGGCCGACGTCCAGCGCAAGAACCGACTGGACGCCGGACAGGCCTTCGTCAGCGAAACCGTCTTCTCGCATCCGTCCAAGCTGCAGCTCATCGCCGACGCGCGCGCCTTGGGATTCGAGGTCGCGCTCTATGCGGTGTGCCTGGACGATCCGCGCCGGCTTCTGGACCGGGTTCAGCAGCGCGTGAACGAGGGCGGCCACGACGTCCCCGTGAGCAAGATCATGGCGCGCTATCCGCGCACCCTCGAGAACCTGCGCCTGGCCGTGCGCGAGGTGCAACTCGCCATGTTGTTCGACGCAGCGGACACCGACACCGGAGGCCCCCACCTGGTCGCCTCCGTGGTGGGCGGCGAGGTCCGTCCCCACGGACCATGGCTGCCCGCCTGGGCTCGCCAAGTGCTGAGCCCCGCCGAGGCGGCTTAGGCCCGCATCAATGCCTCGATCTCGTCCGGCTTGACCGGCACCCCGCGCGAGATCAGCTCGCAGCCTGTCTCGGTCACGATCGCGTCGTCTTCGATGCGAATGCCGATGTTGTGGAACTGCTCCGGCACGCCTTCGCCCGGCCGCACATAGATGCCCGGCTCGATGGTCAGCACCATGCCCGGCTTCAGGATGCGGCTGGGGCGGTTCTTGATCAGCTCGTTCGACAGCGGGTCCCTTCGCTCGCTGACCTCGCCGGCCTGCGTGGGCTCCACATAGCTGCCGCAGTCGTGCACGTCCATGCCCAGCCAATGGCCGGTGCGGTGCATGTAGAAGGCAAAGTAGGCGCGCTTCTCGATCACGTCGTCCACGCCGCCCACTTTGTCGGCGTCGAGCAGCCGCAGGTCCAGCATCCCCTGCGACAGCACCTTCACCGTCGCCTCGTGAGGGTCATTGAAGCGAGCGCCCGCTCGCGTCGCGGCTATCGCTGCGTCTTGACTGGCCAGCACCAGCTCATAGAGGGCACGCTGCGGGCCGGTGAAGACGCCGTTGGCCGGAAAGGTGCGAGTGATGTCGCTCGCGTAGCCGTCCAGCTCGCAGCCTGCGTCGATCAGCACCAGCTCACCGTCGCGCACCGGCGCCACGTCGGCGCGGTAGTGCAGCACGCAGGCATTGGCGCCGGCGGCCACGATGGAGGTGTAGGCCGGGTACTGCGAACCGCCGAGGCGAAACTCGTGCAGCAACTCGGCATCCAGGTGGTACTCGCGCACGTCCCGGCCTTCGCGCAGCATGCGCGCCGACAGCTGCATCGCGCGAACATGGGCCCGGGCGCTGATCTGTGCCGCACGGCGCATCGTGTCCTGCTCGTGCGCATCCTTGATCAGGCGCATCTCGTCGAGCGGGCCACACAGGTCCCGCTGCTCATCGGGGCACAGCGCGCCGTAGCGAACCCTGGCGCGTACCGCCGACAGCCAGCCGTCAACACGCGACTCGAGCCCCTTGTGCGTCGCGAAGGGATACCAGACTGTTTTCTTGTTTTCCAGGAGCTTCGGCATGCGGCTGTCGAGTTCCTCGATCGAGAAAGCTTGGTCAACCTCCAATTCCGCCGCTGCCGCGTCGGGACCCAGGCGGTAGCCATCCCAGATCTCGCGCTCCAGGTCCTTGGGAGCGCAGAACAGGGTGGCATGTCCTTCGCTAGTGAGCACCAGAAGCGCGTTGGGCTCGACGAACCCAGTCAGGTAATAGAAGTAGCTGTCGTGCCGGAACAGGAAATCAGTGTCCCGGTTGCGGGGGCGCTCGGGCGCCGTCGGGACGATCGCAACCGCGTCCGGCCCCATATAAGAAGAAAGTTCTTTACGCCGAGAGGTTTGATGATTTGCGGCCATAGCGTGACTATGCAATACCTTTGTAACCCTCTCCTGGGAGAGTGAAAACACATCACGAAAACATTTGCAAGAAGGGTTGCCCTGTAGGAGTCCTCCCACGTACAAATCACTATCTTGTCAAACTGGAGGTGTTTTTGTTGAAGTTTTCATATAAAGGCGCTGCGCTGCTCACGGTGGTCGCGAGCGCCCTCATCACGGGTTGTGGAGGAGGTGGCGGAGGCGGCGGCGGTGGATTCGCCGCCCTCGGCGCGACAGCTACCGCAACAGACGCGGCTACGAGCACCGGCACCACGACGGACACGAGTACCGCCGCTGGCGCTGGCGCTGGCACCGGTACCGCCGCCGTTTCGGGCTCGGGCACCAATGCCACGCCGAGTACCCAGGCTCCGGCCAGTACAACCCCCGTCCCGAACGAAGTGATCGACACTTCCGGCGCTATTGCGGCCGATGCCTACAAGGCAACTGCCGCCCAGTTCGCCAAGGATGCGGGCATCGCTTACCGTTACGGCAATCCGGCTCCGGTCGACAACGCTGGCATTCCGACGCTGTCCCAGCGCTCGGACCAGACCATGAGCTATCACGCCGGTACCTGGCAAGTCGGCGGCCCTCTGCTCGCCGACGCTGGCCTTTATTCGACCAACCAGGCCCACGTGGGCTTCGTGGCGGACAACCCGGCGGTGCGCATGGGGGTGGGCGATCTGCAGATCTCGGCCGTCGACCACAACACGTTCTCGCAGGCGCCGCAGCTGCCGTGGCAGGAAGCCGCGGCGTGGGACGGCAGCGCAGGGCGCACCAACTACAACGTCAGCACCTACAAGACGGCCGGTCTCACGAACGGCGACCCGGTGGCGGTGGCGCGTTGCGGCGGACGCACGGGCTTCTGCTCGACCTCGCTGGTGGCCTTCAACAACGGCCTGATCGGCACGGCCGGCAGCAATACGGCGAACAACAAGGGTTCCGTCAAGCTGCCCGCGAACAAGGTGCCCACGGGCATCGCAGTAACCAACACCAGTGAATACGCGCTGGTGACGGTGTGGGACACGACGGCGATGAAGGGCCAGGTCGCGGTGATCTCGCTGGCCGGGCTGTGCAACAACTGCAATCCCTACGATTCCACTAAGAACGGCAGCTACGACGCGTGGTATGACTGGTGGCACGAGTGGATGGGTGTGTACCCGGGCTTGCCGAACATGGGCAACATCGCCTTCATGAAGGTACTGGGCTACATCGACCTGCCGGGCATGAACGCGCCGACCGAGATCGCGGTGACCACCGGCTTCGACCAGTTCCAGACCGCTTTGGGCGACAAGGGCGGGGAATTCATGGGCCAGACCTACTCGCCCCTGACCGATCCGGCCAAGCGCGCGACGTTCTCGGGTTCGGGCACCAACGCGAACCGGTACGCCAAGGCGGGTGTGGCGGTTGTCATCTCCAAGTCGGAGAAGAAGGCTGCGTTCATCGACCTGAAGCCGCTGTTCAGCTACGTCAACAGCGTCTACTTCGGCAATGGCCCGACGGAGTTCACGAACCTTGGGCAGGGTGACAGCCAATGGCCGTACACCTTCGCGTACAAGCCGCAGCAGACGCCGACGGTGATCTCGACCGTGGCACTGGACGACCGCCCCACCGCTGTAAAGACGACCCTGTTCGGCAACGTGCACCGCGCGTGGATCGGCACCGAATCAGGTTCCCTGCGGATCTACGGACTGGGCAACGTTCCCACCGGCACCACGGCGACGGATGTCGTTGAGAAGGGCCGTGTCGCGATCGGCAGAAACCCGACATCGCTCGCGACTTCGAAAATCGACCCCGACAACAAGACGATCGAGCCGCTGAACCAGCAGGTGTTGGTGGCCTCGCGCGGCGACCGCAAGATCCAATGGGTTCGGTTCAGTTCCGACGGCAACAGCGGCAGCGTGGTGCGCACCCTGCAGGACTCGCGCATCGTCGACCCGATCGCGGTGGAAGACGCCGACAACTTTGCCAGCGACAACATGGTGCTGAGCATTGCGGACTATGCAGGCAAGAAGGTGTCGAACTACCGCTACGGTTCCGTCATCTTCGCCAGTCGCGGTGGCTCCTGGTCCTGCCAGCCGCCCGGTGGTTGCCCCGTGCAACCTACCAACGGCGTCAACATCGAGTTCGGCGGCAGCTTTGCCATGGAAGGCAAGCCTTTCAACATTCGCACTGCGAACGTGCCCTGATCTGCTGAGATCCGGCGTCTTCCAGACCAAAAAAGCCCGCCTCGCGCGGGCTTTTTTATTTGTTTCCGCCGCCTTCCGGCCGCTCGTCCTACAAAACCGCGCGCCGAAATCCACTTACCCAACGTCGCGAATTTGCGTTGGAAGCGTTAGCAAGCACAACGTTAGTAACACGTCCCTAGGGAACCCAATACACATAGGAAAGGAAGTGCAAGAAGAGTTGCCCGGGGAGTGGATCACCCGTACAAACCCGAACTTGATCAATCTAGGAGGGATTTGTTTGAAAGTCATAGACAAAAGCGCGCTTCTGCTTTTTGTTGCAGCAGGCGCACTCGCAGGATGCGGGGGCGGAGGCAATGGTTCCGGCGGCGGCTTTGCCGCTTTGGGCTCGGAGACGTCACCAACGACCGCATCTTCCACCGGCGTCGCGCCGGCCGAATCATCTGCCGCGACGAAGGAAGGCGCGGCGCCCCTCAGCAAGCTTGATTCCAGCTGGGTCAAGATCGCGAACGAGGGCCAAACATTCACAGCGGCTGCGGGCACTCCCGTTCAATACGGTGCAAACGACACCTACGCCAGCAAGTCGCTGTCAGGCTCGGTAGCCTGCGGCAATGGGACCTTCGGGGACCCACTGCCCTATGTGGCGAAGGCGTGCTATGTGCAGACCGCGGCTGCGCCGGCGCCAGCCCCTGCACCCGCACCCGCACCCGCACCCGTAGCCGGTACGCGGCTGGCTAGCGAGGGCTCGTCCTTCACGCTGGCCTCCGCGACGCTGGTGCAATATGGCGTCAATGGGAAGTGGGCGCAAAAGACCGTGAGCGGCAGCGTCAACTGCACGAACGAGGTCTTCGGCGGCGACCCAGCGCCCTTTGTCGCCAAGGCCTGCTACTCGCTCGGCTCGGCGACCGCGCCGGCACCAGCGCCAGCACCAGCACCAGCACCAGCACCAGCACCAGCACCAGCACCAGCACCAGCACCAGCACCAGCACCAGCACCAGCACCTCAGGCCCCGTCCCCGGCTCCGGCGCCGGCCCCTGCCCCTGCCCCGGCTCCCGCCGTCTCCGGAGACGTCGTCGACAGCGCGGGCAACGTGCAGGCCAGCGCGTACCGTGCGATGGCGCCGCTTCTCGCCAAGGCAGAAGGCATTGCCTACCGCTACGGCAACGCGCCGGCGGTGGACAACAGCGGCATCCCGACGCTATTCAAGCGCGGCGACCAGACCATGAGCTATCACGCCGGTACCTGGCAAGTCGGCGGCCCTCTGCTCGCCGACGCTGGCCTTTATTCGACCAATCAGGCCCACGTGGGCTTCGTGGCGGACAACCCGGCGGTGCGCATGGGCGTGGGCGATCTGCAGATCTCGGCGATCGACCACAACACCTTCTCGCAGTCACCGCAGCTGCCGTGGCAGGAAGCGGCAGCGTGGGACGGCAGCGCAGGGCGCACCAACTACAACGTCAGCACCTACAAGACGGCCGGTCTCACGAACGGCGACCCGGTGGCGGTGGCGCGTTGCGGCGGACGCACGGGCTTCTGCTCGACCTCGCTGGTGGCCTTCAACAACGGCCTGATCGGCACGGCCGGCAGCAACACGGCGAACAACCGCGGCTCGGTCAAGTTGCCCGCGAACAAGGTGCCCACGGGCATCGCAGTGACCAACACCAGCGAATACGCACTGGTGACGGTGTGGGACACGACGGCGCTGAAGGGCCAGGTCGCGGTGATCTCGCTGGCGGGGCTGTGCAACAACTGCGACCCGTACAACCCCAACGGCGGAACGCCCACGGGCATGCGCAGCGGGACCTACGACCGCTGGTATGACTGGTGGCACGAGTGGATGGGTGTGTACCCGGGCTTGCCGAACATGGGCAACATCGCCTTCATGAAGGTGCTGGGCTACATCGACCTGCCAGGCATGAACGCGCCGACGGAAATCGCGGTGACCACGGGCTTCGACCAGTTCCAGACGGCGCTGCCGGAGAAGGGCGGGGAATTCATGGGCCAGACCTACTCGCCCCTGACCGATCCGGCCAAGCGCGCCAGCTTCAGCGGTTCGGGCAGCAATGCCAACCGGTACGCGAAGGCGGGTGTGGCGGTCGTCATCTCCAAGTCGGAGAAGAAGGCTGCGTTCATCGACCTGAAGCCGCTGTTCAGCTACGTCAACAGCGTCTACTTCGGCAATGGCCCGACGGAGTTCACGAACCTTGGGCAGGGTGACAGCCAATGGCCGTACACCTTCGCGTACAAGCCGCAGCAGACGCCGACGGTGATCTCGACCGTGGCACTGGACAACAAGCCGACGGCAGTGCGGACGACTCTGATGGGCAACGTGCATCGCGCCTGGATCGCCACCGAGGAAGGCTCGCTGCGGATCTACGGACTCGGTAACGTTCCCACCGGCACCACGGCGACGGACGTGGTCGAGAAGGGCCGTGTCGTGATCGGCAAGAACCCGACCTCCTTGGCCATCTCGAAGATCGATCCGGACAACAAGAGCATCGAGCCGCTGAACCAGCAGGTGCTGGTGGCCTCGCGCGGCGATCGCAAGATCCAGTGGGTGAGGTTCGGGTCCGACGGCAACAGCGGCAGCGTTGTTCGCACCCTGCAGGACTCGCGCATCATCGACCCGATCGCGGTAGAGGACGCCGACAACTTTGCCAGCGACAACATGGTGCTGAGCATTGCGGACTACACGGGCAAGGCGGTGTCGAACTATCGCTACGGCCCCGTGATCTTCGCAAGCCGCGGGGGCTCCTGGGCTTGCCAGCCGCCCGGCGGTTGCCCGGTCCAGGCGACCGGCAACATGAACATGGAGTTCGGCGGCAGCTACACGATGGAGGGCCGGCCCTTTACGCTCCGGTCGGCCAACGTGCCCTGATAGCCCCTCGCTTCAGCCAATTTACGGCCCGCCGATGCGCGGGCCTTTTTTTTGGCTGTTGTTTCCCTCAGACATCGGCTGTCCACAACGAATTCTTCAGTATGCGAATTCCGAAATCTCAAGTAACCATATGAAACTAACGTAACGCCAAGGCGTTAGAAAGCGCAACAAAGCAACCGAATGAAAGTAACGTAGGACTGAACTTACAAGTTAACTCGATTCGGAGCCCTGGATGAAAGTCACGGAAAAAAGCGCTTTGCTCCTCTTTGTTGCCGCGGGCGCCCTGGCGGGTTGTGGAGGCGGCGGAGGTGGCTCCGGTGGAGGATTTCCGGTTTCGTTCACAGGCGACGCCACGCTGACGCCCGCGCCCGCCGTTGCAGATCTGGCGGTCGCAAAAGAGTCGGAATCGTCGGACAAGCCACTCGATTCGAGTTGGACGAAGGTCGCCGAGGAGAATCAAGGGTTCAGATTGGCTACCTTGCAGGCGGTGAAGTACGGCGCCAAGTCGACCTGGCAGACCAAGTACCTGTCAGGGTTCGTCGTCTGCAGCAACGCGACCTTCGGCGACCCGCTGCCCTATGTGGCGAAAGCCTGCTACGTCCAGCCCACTGGTGCCGCATCGACACCAGCGCCAGCGCCAGCGCCTGCACCAGCGCCTGCACCAGCGCCAGCACCAGCGCCAGCACCAGCACCTGCAGCAGCACCAACCACAGGAACGCAGCTGGCCCAGGAGGGGGCTTCTTTCACCGTGCCTCTTGCCACTTTGGTGAAGTACGGCTCTGGCACTTCGTGGCTCGTGAAGACTGTGACTGGCACTGGGCAGTGCACCAACGAGTTCTTCGGCCGCGATCCCCTACCCTTCGTAGTGAAGGCCTGCTATTCGCTCGGCGCTGCCGACGCCGCGCTCGTGCCTGCACCAGCACCAACACCAGCACCAGCGCCAGCGCCTGCTCCCGCACCAGCGCCTGCTCCCGCACCAGCGCCGGCTCCCGCACCAGCGCCTGCTCCCGCACCAGCGCCGGCTCCCGCACCAGCGCCGGCTCCCGCACCAGCGCCGGCTCCCGCACCAGCGCCGGCTCCGATCCCCACCGGCGACGTCGTCGACAGCAGCGGCCGCGTCGTTGCTGACGCTTACCGATCGCTGGCATCCAAGCTCGCGAAGGCAGAGGGCATCAGCTATCGCTATGGCAGCGCGCCGGCCGTGGACAACAGCGCTATCCCGACCTTGATCAAGCGCGGCGACCAGACCCTGAGCTATCACGCCGGCAACTGGCAGGTCGGCGGCCCGGTGTCGGCAGATCCGGGCCTGTACTCGACCAATCAAGCCCACGTGGGCTTCGTGGCCGACAACCCGGCCGTGCGCATGGGCGTTGGCGACCTGCAAATCTCCGCCGTCGACCACAACACCTTCTCGCAAGCGCCGCAGTTGCCTTGGCAGGAAGCCATGGCATGGGATGGCAGCGCCGGGCGCAACAACTACAACGTCACCACTTACAAGAGTGCGGGCCTGGTGAGCGGGGATCCGGTCGCGGTGGCGCGTTGCGGCGGCCGGACCGGTTTCTGCGCGACCTCGCTGGTGGCCTTCAACAACGGCCTGATCGGCACCGCCGGGAGCAACACGGCGAACAACCGGACCTCGCTCAAGCTGCCCGAGGGCAAGGTGCCGACGGGCCTGGCGATCACCAACAACAGCGAATACGCGCTGGTGACGGTGTGGGATACCGTGGCGCTGAAAGGCCAGGTGGCCGTGATCTCGCTGGCCGGGCTCTGCAATAACTGCGACCCGCTCAACCCCAACGGCGGTACCCCGACCGGCATCGGAAGCACTACGTACAGCGCCTGGTACGACTGGTGGCACGAATGGGGGGCCGTCTATCCGGGCCTGCCCAACATGGGCAACACCGCGTTCATGAAGGTCCTGGGCTATGTCGACCTGCCGGGCATGAACGCGCCCACGGAGATCGCTGTCACCACCGGCTTTGACCAGTTCCAGACGGCGCTGCCCGAGAAGTACGGCGAGTTCATGGGCGAGACGTACACGCCGCTGACCGATCCGGCCAAGCGTGCGACTTTCACGGGCACCGGCACCAACGCCAACCGATATGCACGGGCGGGCGTGGCGGTGGTGATCTCCAAATCGGAAAGGAAGGCCGTCTTCATCGACCTGAAACCGCTGTTCAGCTACGTCAACAGTGTTTACTTCGGTGCCGGTCCGACCGAGTTCACGAACCTGGGCTACGCGGACAACCAGTGGCCCTACACCTTCGCCAGCAAGCCGCAGCAGACGCCGACCGTGATTGCCAGCGTGGCGCTGGACGACCGGCCCACGGCGGTGCGTACTACCCTGTTCGGCTCGGTCCATCGCGCCTGGGTCGCGACGGAGAGCGGTTCGCTTCGGATCTACGGACTGGGCAACGTGCCGGCCGGCACCACGGCGACGGATGTCGTCGAGAAAGGCCGAGTGGTCGTCGGCAAGAACCCGACCTCGCTGGCCATCTCGAAGATCGACCCGGACAACAGAACCATCGAGCCGCTGAACCAGCAGGTGCTGGTGGCCTCGCGCGGCGATCGCAAGATCCAATGGGTTCGGTTCAGTTCCGACGGCAACAGCGGCAGCGTGGTGCGCACCCTGCAGGACTCGCGCATCGTCGACCCGATCGCGGTGGAGGACGCCGACAACTTTGCCAGCGACAACATGGTGCTGAGCATTGCCGACTACACAGGCAAGGCCGTGTCGAACTACCGTTACGGCTCCGTGATCTTTGCGAACCGGGGCACGTCATGGGCCTGCCAGCCGCCGACCGGGTGTCCGGTCCAGCCCACCGGCAGCATCAACATGGAGTTCGGCGGCAGCTACACGATGGAGGGCCGGCCGTTCCATATCCGAACGGCCAATGTGCCCTGATGCAGCGGGTCTCCCGGTCTGGCGACTGTCCGTCCCGCCCCTGTGCGGGCCGCTTCATTCCGCGTTCAGTGCTGCGAGTCGCTCGGGCGTACCGACGTCGGTCCAGGGGCCTCGGTAGAGCTCGGCACTGACCCGGCCGCCGGCGATGGCCTCGCGCAGCAAGGGCGCGAGAGGCGCCTTGACCCCGCCCGCGTTGCCAGCCGGAATGTCGCAGTAAGGCGGCGCGAAAAGTGCAGCGCGGTACAGGCCGATGGTCGAAAAGGTGTGCTTCGCCGGCGCATCGTTCAGGGCCAAGCCGTCGGCCGAGATCCCGAAGTCGCCACGCGGGTTGTGCGGTGGGTTCGGCACCAGCCACAGGTGCGCGAGCCTTCCGCTGGCCACGAAACGGTCCACCGCTGCCCGGCTGAACGCGAAGTCCGGCGCGTACACGTCGCCCGCCAGCACCCAGAAGACATCTCCCAGCAGCGGCAGCGCACGCACGATGCCGCCCGCCGTCTCCAGCGCACTGCCGAAGTCGCGAGCCTCATGCGAATAGACGATTTCGGAAGCGGCGTGACGCGGCCCAAAGTGCAAAGCAATCTGTTCGCCCAGCCAGCCGGTATTGACCACCAGCCGCGCGAAGCCGCCGGCAGCCAGAGCTTCCATGGGCCATTGCATCAGCGGCTTGCCCCGTACCTCGAGCAGTGGCTTGGGCCGCTGGTCGGTCAGCGGCCGCATCCGTTCGCCGCGACCGGCAGCGAGGATCATGGCGCGGATGCTCACTGGAAGGGCTCCGCCCCGATCGTGCCGCGTTGCAGCGAATGCCGCTCCGTGCGCTTCGGCATGAAGATCGCCTCGAGCGACGCCGTCAGCGCCTGCGCCTTGGCCGAGTGATCGCCGCCAAAATTGCAGACATAGACATCGAGCGTCGCACCACGCTGCTCGGGCCAGGTGTGCACGCACAGGTGCGACTCGGCCAGCAGAACCGTGGCCGTGACGCCGCCCGGTCCGTGCGGGCCACCTGGAAAGGAATGGAACAGCGTGCCCACCGCCTGCAGGCCCACGGCATCGACCGCCCTCACGCATGCAGCCCCCAGGGCCTGCGCGTCCACAAGCCAACGCGTCTCGCAACGGCAATCGTGGAGGTCGGCGGTCAGGTGCAGGCCATGCATGGCCGGCACTCTATCAGCCCTCTGCCGCACCTCCGGGCGAGCACCAGGCACCGCCCGCTAAAATCTCGGGCTCCCCAACCTGCTCCCAAGAAAGTTCCGACCTCATGGCCAACCAAGCCTTGATGGCCAACGCGATTCGCGCGCTGGCCATGGATGCCGTTCAACTCGCGAACTCGGGGCATCCGGGCGCACCGATGGGCATGGCCGACATGGCGGTCGCGCTGTGGGGCGATCACCTCAAGCACAACCCCGTCAACCCGCAGTGGTTCGACCGCGACCGCTTCGTGCTGTCCAACGGCCATGCTTCGATGCTTATCTACGCCGTGCTGCACCTGACGGGTTACGCGCTGCCCGTAGACGAGCTCAAGCGCTTCCGCCAACTGCACAGCAAGACCGCCGGCCATCCCGAAACGGGGATCACGCCCGGCGTGGAGACCACCACAGGTCCGCTCGGCCAGGGCATCACCAACGCGGTCGGCTTTGCGCTGGCCGAAAAGCTGCTGGCCGCAGAGTTCAATCGGCCCGATCACCCCATCGTCGACCACCGCACCTACGCCTTCCTGGGCGACGGCTGCCTGATGGAGGGCATCAGCCACGAAGCCGCCGCACTGGCCGGCGCCTGGAAGCTTGGCAAGCTGATCGCGCTCTACGACGACAACGGCATTTCGATCGACGGCCCCGTCAAGCCCTGGTTCATCGACAACACGGCGGAACGCTTCAAGGCCTATGGCTGGAGCGTGATCGGCCCCGTCGACGGCCACGACGTGAAGGAGGTGTCGGATGCCATCCACCAGGCCCGGCAGCAGGACGAGCGCCCCACCCTCATCATCTGCAAGACGCAGATCGGCAAGGGCAGCCCCAATCGCGCCAACACCGCCAAGGCGCATGGCGAGCCGCTGGGAACGGACGAAATCGGCCTCACCCGCACGGCGCTGCAATGGCCGCACGAGCCCTTCGATCTGCCGCAGGCCGTGTACAAGGAATGGGACGCCAAGGCGGCCGGCGCGCAACGCGAAGGCGCGTGGAACGACAAGTTCGCCGACTACGCCAGGCAATACCCGGACCTGGCGGCCGAGTTCACCCGCCGCATGAAGGGCGAGCTGCCGAAGAACTTCCACCAGACCGCGTTCGATACCGTCGTCACGGCCCACACCAAGGCTGAAACGGTGGCCTCGCGCAAGGCCTCGCAGCTGGCGCTCGAAGCCTTTACTGCCACCTTGCCCGAGCTGTTGGGCGGCAGCGCCGATCTCACCGGCTCCAACCTGACCAACACCAAGAGCACGCCGGCCCTGCGCTTCGATGCCACCGGCGCCGTGGTGCGCACCGAAGGCAACGAACAGCTGCCCGACGGCATGCCGGGTCGCCACATCAACTACGGCGTGCGCGAGTTCGGCATGGCAGCCATCATGAACGGCGTCGCGCTGCACGGCGGCTTCATTCCCTACGGCGGCACCTTCCTGACCTTCAGCGACTACAGCCGCAACGCCATCCGCATGGCGGCGCTGATGAGGCAACGCGTGGTGCACGTGTTCACCCACGACTCCATCGGCCTTGGCGAGGACGGTCCCACGCACCAGTCCATCGAGCACGCCGCCTCGCTGCGCCTCATTCCCAACCTCGACGTCTGGCGCCCCGCCGACACGGCCGAGACCGCGGTGGCCTGGGCCGTCGCGCTCCAGAACGCCACGCGCCCGACTGCGCTGCTGCTGTCGCGCCAGAACCTGCCCTACGCGCCCAAGAAGGACCTCGCCGACATCAGCAAGGGCGCCTACGTGCTGGCCGAGCCCGAGCTCAAGAAGAAGCTGCAGGCCGTCATCATCGCCACGGGATCCGAAGTGCAGCTCGCGCTCAAGGCGCAGGAGCTGCTGGCCGCGAAGAAGATCGCCGTGCGCGTGGTCTCCATGCCTTCCACCACCACCTTCGATCGCCAGAGCGTCGCCTACAAGAAGAGCGTGCTGCCGCAGGGAACACCGCGCATCGCGGTCGAGATGGGCGCCACCGACGGCTGGTGGAAGTACGGCGTCGCGGCCGTCGTCGGCATCGACACCTACGGCGAGTCGGCGCCTGCCGGCGTATTGTTCAAGCATTTCGGCTTCACGGCGGAGAACGTCGCTGCCACGGTCGAGGCGGCGCTCGCGCGCTGATCCGGCCGCATCCAGTTTTCAACTTCCAGGAGCAAACCACATGGCTATCAAACTTGGCATCAACGGATTCGGTCGCATCGGTCGCAATGTGCTGCGTGCGGCGGTGCAAAACTTCAAGAACGACGTCGAGATCGTCGCGATCAACGATCTGCTCGAGCCCGAGTACCTGGCCTACATGCTCCAGTACGACTCGGTGCACGGCCGCTTCCAGGGTGAGATCACCGTCGAGGGCAACACCCTGATCGTCAACGGCAAGAAGATCCGCCTGACGCAGGAGCGCGAACCTGCCAACCTCAAGTGGGGCGAAGTGGGTGCCGACGTGGTGCTCGAATCCACAGGCCTCTTCCTCACCAAGGAGACCTGCCAGAAGCACCTCGACGCGGGCGCCAAGAAGGTGATCATGTCGGCGCCGAGCAAGGACGACACCCCCATGTTCGTCTACGGTGTGAACGACAAGAAATACGCCAATGAGGCCATCATCAGCAACGCCAGCTGCACCACCAACTGCCTGGCGCCTCTGGTCAAGGTGCTCAACGACAAGTGGGGCATCAAGCGTGGCCTGATGACCACCGTGCACGCCGCCACTGCCACCCAGAAGACCGTGGACGGCCCCAGCAACAAGGACTGGCGCGGTGGCCGCGGCATCCTCGAGAACATCATTCCCTCCAGCACTGGCGCGGCCAAGGCCGTGGGCGTGGTGATCCCGGAGCTCAACAAGAAGCTCACCGGCATGAGCTTCCGCGTGCCGACCTCGGACGTGTCCGTGGTCGACCTCACGGTCGAGCTGGTGAAGGAAGCGACGTACAAGGAAATCTGCGCCGAGATGAAGGCCCAGAGCGAAGGCGCGCTGAAGGGCGTGCTGGGCTACACCGAGGACAAGGTCGTCGCCACCGACTTCCGCGGCGACCCGCGCACCTCCATCTTCGACGCTGAAGCCGGCATTGCACTCGACGGCACCTTCATCAAGGTGGTGAGCTGGTACGACAACGAGTGGGGCTACTCCAACAAGTGCCTCGAAATGGTGCGGGTGGTCGCGGCCAAGTAGCCCTTCCTCCGCTGCCGCTCGGAACGCGCCCATGGGCGCGTTTTTTGTTGTACGAGCGTATCTCGGGCCGCCAAGCGGCGCTCAGGCGCCCGCTCCCATCGGCTTGGCCGGGTACCAGCTGCGCTGCGGCATGTCGTAGGCATGGTGCAGTTGCGTCCCCTGGTTCAGGAAGGTCAGAACGCCCCGCCGCTTGAGGGCGTCTGTCACGATGCGGTAGCCCATCGAGAGCGAGTCGACCGGCGCCGACATGAAAGCCGTCTTGGTGTACTCGCGCTGCTCGCGTGGCTGGCGGTCGCCGACCAGCCGGTCCAGCACCCGGCTCGAGAGATGGTCGGGGTTGCCGTCGTTGGGTACCTGCATCAGCCGAAGATTCGTGGGCAGGCCCAGGCCCAAGTGTTCCGCGAAGGTGGAGGCGTCGCTCAGCGCCCGGATGCCTGCATTGCTCGTCAGCAGCACGCCCCGGCCTTCGAACTCCCCATACAGCACGACGCTCGACTCGTCCTCCGCAGATGTCGCTGCATCGCGGGGCAGCGGCTCGAAATCCCAGCGGCTGCCCATGCCTGCACTCGCCAGCCGCATCCACCGTGCCGCGTCGGCCAGCGTCAATCCGGCCCCGCGCGGCAGCGCCGTCCCGAAGGCGGGCAGCAGGCCCTCCACGTACCAGCTCCGGTTGGGCGACAGCACGGTGAACGGGCCGACGACCGCGCCGGCGAAGGGCTCATGCACCGACACCTGTCGTGCCAGCGCGAGCGCCTCCAGCTTCTTGGCCATGGCCATGGCCTCCCAAGTGCGATCGGTGTGCGCCCAGGGCCGGTGCATCCACAGCTCTCCGACGCTGAGCCTTTCGAGAATCAGCTCGAGGCCTTCGGAACGCCGGGCGCCAGGATGCGAACTCACCATGTAGTCCACGTGCGTGCTGAGGCAATACGCCTGCACGTGGCTCACCAACTGTTGGGCCGAGGCACGTGTACCGCCGTCGCAGACCAGCAGCTTGTAATTGCCGGGTGTGCCCCATCGCACGAGGATGGCCGAGCCGCCGGTCTCGGCGGGGAAGAAATCGACTTCGTAGCCCACGAATGCTCCCTGACATATCAACGCATCACTCGAGTTGATGCATAGAAATTTGTTGTTGATGCTCAGAGTGTGTGCGAGAAGATGCAGCTGTGCAAGTAGCATGTGCATCATGTCCATTCATGCAATTAGCACGCCTTTGGGCGCCGAGGTTCGCATTCGAGCGGGCCATCCCTTCCGCGGCGCCATCGCGGACGTCCGCGGCGGCCCCGTCCTTGCCGTACAGATGAAAGACCTGGACCCGGTCCACGGCGTTGATTGGCAGGGCGTCATCCGCACGCGGCTGGAGGGACGGCGCGAGCCCGACTGGCTGGCGGCCGAAGACCTGCTCTTCGTCGCGCGGGGCACGCGCTTCTACGCCACTTGCGTCGGCGATCTTCCCGGGCCGTCCGTGTGCGGCCAGCACCTCTTCCATCTCCGGGTCAAGCCCGGGCGCGCGCTGCTGCCCGCCTTCCTTGCCTGGTTGATCAATCAGGCACCGTTCCAGCGGGCTTTGCGGCGCGCAGCCGAGGGCTCCAGCCAGCTGAGCGTGCGCCGGCCTGTGCTTGAATCGCTGCCCATCGGCGTGCCGTCTCTGGCCGACCAGCAGCACATCGTCGCGCTGGCCAGCCTTGCGCGACGAGAGCGGCAGCTGCACGACCTGCTCGTGCGCAACCGCGAACGGCAGTTCGAATCGATTGCCGAAGCGCTTGCCCGCGCCTCGGGCAACGCATGACACAACCCAGGGAAATCGAGAAACGCATGAACGAGACAACCACCAGAGCGATCAGCCAGGACAGCATCAACGCCGCCGTGTGGGCAGCCTGCGACACCTTCCGAGGCGTCGTCGATCCGAGCACCTACAAGGACTACGTGCTTCCGATGCTCTTTCTCAAATACGTATCGGATGTCTGGCAGGACCACTACGACGGCTACAAGGCGCAGTACGGCGACACCGCCTCCGACCTCATCGAGGAACTGCTCAAGACCGAGCGCTTCGTCCTGCCGCCCAGCGCCAGCTTCTACGCACTGCATGCCTCCCGATACGAGCCGGGCAACGGCGAACGCATCGATCGCGCGCTGCATGCCATCGAAGACGCCAACATCGCCAAGCTGCGAGACGTGTTCCAGAACATCGGCTTCAACGCCAACAAGCTCGGCGACGAACAGCAGAAGAACGACATCCTGCGCCACCTGCTCGAAGACTTCGCCAGGCCCGAGCTCGATCTTCGCCCCAGCCGTATCGGCCAGCTCGACCTGATCGGCAACGCCTACGAATACCTCATCAGCCACTTTGCCTCGTCGAGCGGCAAGGCCGCCGGCGAGTTCTACACCCCGCCCGAAGTTTCCAGCCTCATGGCGCGCCTGATGGACCCGCAGGAGGGCGAAGAGATCTGCGACCCGGCCTGCGGGTCCGGCTCGCTGCTGCTCAAGTGCGGCCGACTGATCCGCGACCGCACCGGCTCCAAGCGCTACGCCCTTTACGGACAGGAGGCCATCGGCAACACCTGGACGCTGGCCAAGATGAACCTGTTCATGCATGGCGAGGACAACCATCGCATCGAGTGGGGCGACACGCTGCGAAACCCGAAGCTGCTGGCGAGCGACACGAGCCTGCGCCACTTCGACGTGGTCGTCGCCAATCCGCCATTCAGCCTGGAGAAGTGGGGGTACGAGGCGGCAGAACGAGACAAGTTCGGCCGCTTCCGTCGGGGCTTGCCTCCGCGAACGAAGGGCGACTACGCTTTCATCCTCCACATGGTCGAGACCATGAAGCCCGCCAGCGGGCGCATGGCCGTCGTCGTGCCGCACGGCATTCTCTTTCGTGGCGCCGCAGAAGGGCGCATCCGTCAGAAGCTCGTGGAGGAAAACCTCCTCGATGCCGTCATCGGGCTGCCCGAGAAGCTCTTCTACGGCACCGGCATTCCGACCGCCGTGCTCGTGTTCCGCAAGAACAAGGCCGACGACCAGGTGCTCTTCATCGATGCGAGCCGTGATTTCCAGGCTGGCAAGAACCAGAATCTGTTGCTGGAGGCGGACTTGCAGCGGGTGCTCGACGCCTACAGCGCACGCGTGCCGATTGAGAGGTTTGCGCATCTCGCAACTTCGAAAGAAATAGCGCGCAACGACTTCAATCTGAACATTCTTCGCTATGTCGACATCTTCGAGGAAGAGAAGCTGATCGACGTAGCGGAACTGCAGCACGAGCGAGAGGTACTCAAGAGGGAGCTCGCGGGGGTCGAGGAAAAAATGGCTGCGCAGCTCGCGGAGATAGGGGTATGAGCGACACGCCCAAATTGCCGCGACCCTACGACGAGGCCGAGGTGACTTCACACCCAACCATTGCAGTCCTGGCAACGGTTCACGCCGAAGTTGTGCGCCAGTCATGCGGAGACTGATCGTCGCCGGACTCCCACGATGAGCGTCGCTCCTTCTGCCCACGAGCCATGCAGCGCACAGATGTGCGCGCTGCGCATGCTCTGCAGGATGGGGTGGAACTACTTGAGCGCGACCGATTGCCTTGCTCTCCGGCGCTCAACGCGCGAAGTCCTTCTCAAGCCGCGCCTCATCGAACTCCTGCAGACTCGCCGCTTCGATTACAAGGGCGAGGCCTACCCGCTCTCGCCCAGCGCAATCGACCAGATCCTGCGCGAGCTCTCCAACCTCGGAATCGGTGAGGGCCTGCTCGCCGCCAACGAACGCTTCTACGCCAAGCTCGCCTACGGCATCACAGTCACCGAATTCATGCCCGACGGCAGGCGGCACCAGCCGACGATCCATGTGATCGACTGGACAAACCCGAGCGCCAATCGTTTCGACGTCACGGAAGAGCTGCGGGTGCTATCCAGCCACGGTGCCCACTCCCGCGCGCCGGATATCGTCGCCTACGTCAACGGTATTCCGCTGGTCGTGATCGAGGCCAAGCAGCCGCAATGGCAGCATGGCGGCAGCCTGGCCGACGCGATGGTGCTCGAAGGCATCAGCCAGCAATTGCGCAACCAGCGCCACGACGAGATACCGGAGCTCTTCGCCTATGCTCAGTTGCTCTTGTCCATCAGCCAGACGGACGGTCGCTATGGCACCACCGGCACGCCGGAGAAGTTGTGGGCGCGCTGGAATCAGGATGAAGAATTCGACGATGCGATGCTCACGGCCCTGAAGAATGCGCCACTGCCCGCCTCGGTCGACGCGACCCTGTTGAAAAGCAAGGCCGCCCTGATGCGCGGGCGCTTCCAATCGCTCGGTTCGCCAACCCTGCTGCCCAACCAGCAGGACCGCCTGCTTGTCGGTCTGTTGAAGCCGCAACGGCTGCTCGACCTGCTGCGCGGCTTCGTGCTTTTCGACAGCAAGATCGGGAAGATCGTCGCGCGCCACCATCAGTTTTTCGGTGTTCGCGCCCTGCTCGAGCGACTGGCTGGGCAGCGAGCCGACGGTGGGCGCAATGGCGGTGTGATCTGGCACACGACGGGCTCGGGCAAGAGCTTCACCATGGTCTTCCTCGCCAAGGCGCTGCTGTTGAACGAAGGCCTGAAGGAATGCCGGCTGGTGGTCATCACCGACCGGCGCGATCTCGAACAGCAGCTCGCACGCAACTTCATGACCGGCGGGGCCTTCGGATCGTCCATCGTCACGCACAAGGAGGGCGAACACAGCAGGGCCCTGACGGGGCGCGACCTGGCCCTGCGCATCGGGCAGGGCACGAAGCGCATCACCTTCGCGCTGGTGCAGAAGTTCAACACCGCTTCCAGGCTGGCGGCGTGCCGCAACGATTCGCCCGATGTCGTGGTGCTGGTGGACGAGGGCCATCGCAGCCACGGCGGGGAAACGCACGAGCGCATGAAGAGGTCACTGCCGCGTGCCGCTTACGTGGCCTTCACGGGCACGCCGCTGCTGAAGGAAGAGAAGACTGCGCAGAAGTTCGGCCCCATCATCCACGCGTACACCATGCAGCGCGCGACCGAAGACCATGCCATCGCGCCGCTCCTCTACGAGGAGCGTGTGCCCGGGCTGTCCATCGATGCCGACGCGGTCGATCGCTGGTTCGACAAGATCACCAACGGCCTCGCCGAGGCGCAACGCGCCGACCTGAAGAAGAAGTACGCTCGCAGCGGCGTGGTCCACGGTGCTGCCAAGCGCATCGATCTGATTGCATGGGATATCGCCACGCACTTCCATGAAAACTTCAAAAGGGTCGGGTCGGGCCTGAAGGGCCAGGTCGCCACGGCCAGCAAGCTGGATGCCGTGCGCTACAAGAAGGCGCTCGATGCCACGGGCCTGGTCACGAGCGCCGTCGTGATCTCCCCGCCCGACATGCGCGAGGGCAACACCCGGATCGACGAAGACGGCATGGCCGAAGTGCAGAAATGGTGGAGGCAGAACGTGGACCCGGGCATCGATGCGGTCCACCACGAAAGAAGCGTATTGCAAGCCTTCGGCACCCGCGGCGACCCCGACCTGCTGATCGTGGTCGATCGCCTTCTCACCGGTTTCGACGAACCGCGCAACGCGGTGCTTTACATCGACAAGCCGCTGAAAGGTCACAACCTGATCCAGGCCGTGGCCCGCGTGAATCGCCTCCATGGCGCCAAGCGCCACGGCCTGCTGGTGGACTATCGCGGCATCCTGAAGGAACTCGACACGGCGATCCGCGCCTACCAGGACCTCGAAGCCCGGACGCAAGGCGGCTTCGAGATCGGCGATCTCGAGGGTCTCTACGCGCAGGTCAGCACCGAATACAAGCAACTGCCAATGCGACACGAGACGGTGTGGTCCTTCTTCGAAAGCGTTGCCGATCGCAAGGACCCCGAGCAGCTGCGCCAGGCATTGAGTCCTCGCCTCGTGAGCGATGGGATGGGCGGCGAATACGACGAACGGCAGAAGCTGCGTGACGACTTCCATGCTGCCCTGACTGCTTTCGGCGCGGGTCTGCAGGCCGCGCTCGCTTCGCGCGGCTTCTTCGAAGACCGCAGCGTTTCGCAAGCGCTGATCGCACAGTACAAGGCGGACCTCAAGACATTGATCCAGGTGCGGCAGGCCGCACGGCGCGACGCCGGTGAGACGGTCGACTTCAGCGAATACGACGAGCAGATCCGCAGGCTGGTGGACCAGCAGGTCATCGGAACGAAGGTGCAGGAGAGCGACAAGGCCTATCTGGCGGACAAGCTGGGCCTGCGCGACGTTGCCGGGATCTGGTCTCGGGACAAGGCGCGCAACGAGGCAGACCTGATCAAGACCCGCCTGCGCAAGACGATCGAGCAGGATCTGGCTGACGACCCCTACGCGAGGCAAGTGTTTTCCGAGCTGCTGCAAAGCGCAATCGAGCAAGCCGAGGCCATGTTCGACCATCCGCTCAGGCAGTACTCGATGTTGAAGGATTTCGAGCGCGACCTAGACCGGCGCGCAACGCCCGGCGTGCCGGAAGCCCTGGCCTCCAACCCGATGGCAAGGGCCTGCTATGGCGCGATCCTGATCGCGCTGGGCGAGGAGGCATCGAGGCTGGACGAGGCGCAGCAAAGCCAGCTTGTCAACCAGGCGCTCGCCATCAGCCACGTGATTCAGGCAGCGCTGGCCGAGCATTCATTGAACCCGCAGAACATCGAAGCTGCCATCCGCAAGGGCCTGCTGCAACTGCTCTACGCGCCGCTCGGCCTCGACAGGGCCAACGATGTGATCGGGCATGTGCTCCAGATCACCCGCGTGGTACTGGCGCGTCGCACATGAGTGTTGCAGCCCTTCGCAGCCTTCGCTACGGTGACGAACGGATTGCGTTCAGCTTGCGTGTCCAGCCGGCGCGCAAGGCACAGCGCATTGCCATCCACGTCGAACCCGACGGGCGCGTGGTGGTCGATGTGCCGCAAGAGACGTCCGAAGCCGCGGTGCAAGCGGCTGTGCAGCGGCACGCGCGCTGGATCAGCGGCCAGGTCGCCGCAGTTCGAGCGCGCCTTGCGCATGCGTTGCCGCGTGCGCATGTCAGTGGCGAGTCCCTGCTCTATCTCGGCCGGCGCTACGTGCTCAAGGTCGCCGTCGATGAAGGTCGGGACGGCCACGTGCGTCTGTGCGGCACGTGCATTGAAGTCGCGGTGGCGAAGGCCGACATGGCCCGCGTGCAGGCATTGCTCGACGCCTGGTACCGAAAGCGCGCGGGCGAGGTGCTGGCCGCGCGACTGGTGGTCCTCGCGCAATCTTTGAGCTGGGTCCGCACGCCGCCGCCGATGCAGCTGCGCGTCACGAAGAAGCGATGGGGCAGCTGCTCGCCGGCGGGCCGTCTCACGCTCAACCCGAATCTCGTCAAGGCGCCGCGCGAGTGCATCGACTACGTGCTCATCCACGAGTTGTGCCATCTTGGCGAGCACAACCACGGGCCACGCTTCCACCGGCTGCTGGACACGCTGATGCCGGACTGGCGCGGGGTCAAGGCGCGTCTGGACGATCTGGTCGAGCAGCTGATGCCCGCCTGAGCGCCCGAGCAGCCCAGCGCGCCACTTGCGCCGCAAGCCATGCCCCATCGTCCAGGGGCAGGTCATGGCCGGCGCTGGCGTGCTCCGCCATCTCCACGCCCCACTGGCGCGCCAGCCGCCGCGAGCAGTTCGGGTTCACCAGGCCATCGCAGGCACTCGCCAGCACGAGCAGCGGCACGGAAGGAGCCTGCGCCGGGGCTCGGTAGCGCGCCGCCGCAAGCACCTGGCGCACCGCATTCGATCGCGAAACCGGTCGCGCCTCGCGCATCGCCGTCCAGTCGTCGAGCACGGCCGTGCCGCGGTCGGGACGGCGGGTGGTGAGCCGCAGGATGGTCGCCTCGCGCTCGCGTGTGTTCTGGCGGCCGAAGGCCAGGCCGAGCAGAGTGCCGTAGTTGGCGGGGCGCAGACGCTCATGGAAGGGACTGAAGGGCCGCAGGCTGGTGTTGATCAGGACGCAGCCTGCGAGCTCGCGCGGGTGCTGCACCGCCCAGTCCACTGCCACCATCGCGCCCAGCGACATCGCGAGCAGGTTGTAGGGCGGCGCGATCCCGAGCGTGTGAAGCTGCTCGCGGCAGGCTTCCATTGCGGCGCCGATGCGAGCCGAGCTGCGCAGTTGGTTCAGCCGCCCATTGCCGGGGAGGTCGAGCGCCACGATCCGCGCGGCAGGGAAGCCGTCTTGCAATTGGCCGATGAAGCGCCCCCAGTGCCCACTCTCGCGGGTGAGTCCACGCATCAGAACCCATGTGTCCATCAGTGCCTTCCGTACCAGCGCGCCATCGCCTGCTGCTCGTGCTGCGTGCGTCGCGTGCCGGCGGGCAGCCAGCGTTCGTGGCTGCCCACGGCGCGGGTGATGAAGTCCATCCATCCGATGTGCTGGCGCAGCACGCGCTGCTGCCGGTGCTCGATCACCGGGTTGAAAATGCCATGGCGTGAGAAGAGCTGTCGCGGGTTCTTCTTGACCCACAGCCAGGATCCCATCTCGAGCGTGACCGGCAGGAATACGTTGCCCGGCCGTTGATCGGCGCCCAGGTAGAGGTGGTCCCAGAGATCGCCGTGCGCCAGGTACTGTCGGCTCTGCGGCTCCAGCTTGTAGCGATGGTGCAGCAGGCTCTGGTCGAGGATCTCGCACAGGGCGTGCATCTCCGCCAGTTGCCCGATCGGCCGCGTGGTGTGGGCATACGGGAACCAGATGCGGTCGCTGAGGCCGAAGCCCGAATGGCAGTCCACCGCCACGCTGAGCGGCCGGCCCAGCAGCTCGGTCTCCACCAGCGTGCACATCGCCGCGCTCTCGCATTCCATCGGGTCGCCGGCGGCGCCGCGGTACCAGGGCAGCTTCGCACTGATGCGCTGGCCGCCGACGAGGTACGGTACCTGCTCCTTCGACTCGACCGGCGCGTTGCGCATCAGGTCGACGCCGTTCGGGTTGGCGCGCGTGCCCAGCCACATGCCGCCTGGGTTGACCAGCGGCATGAACACGAGTCGCATCGTCTCCAGTTGCCGGTGCAGCGTCTCGTCCCAGGCGAGCCGCATCACCAGGCTGCGCAGATAGGCGATCACGACCTGCGCGCCGATGCGCTCCAACCCGTGCACGCCGCCGAAGAACCCCGCGGCGGGTGCGTCCGGGCGCGTGCTGCCGAGCAGAAAGGCCTGGACCGGGAAATGCCGCGCGCCGGCGGCCACTTCGCACAGGACGCGCGTCTCCAGGTGCGCGCCGGCCAGTTCGATCAGCTGCGCCAGCTCCAGCAATTCGGGCAGGTCCGTGGAATTCACGCGTCGATGGCAGGTGAAGGAGTGCGCGCAGGATAGCGGCAATGCATGCCATCAACATGTCATGCAAGTCCCTTAGCGTAGCGAAAGGAACACCCATCCAGGGCACACCCGCCACACCATGCAATCCTCCGTCCTCTGGCCTCCGAATCGCCACACCTTTCGCGCGCTCGGCGGTGCGCTGGTGTGGGGGTTGATCGAGTTCGTCGCCTTGGCGCGCTCGCGCCGCACCGCGAGGCGAGCCGCCAGGACCCGAAGGCGCTCAATCCGCGAAGAATTTCGGTAGCTTGGCGAACACCCCGCTGGCCACCAGATCGTCGCGATGCCGTCCGCGAAACTCCTTCCACAGACTGTCCATGGTCTGGGCGACCGCCTCGTAGCAGGCCGCCTTTTCCTCGGGGGAGCTCTGCTTTTCAATAGGAGCGATAGAAAATCCGACTTCGTTCAGCAGCGTAATCATGTCCACCACCTCGAACTCTCGGACGAAGAATTCCCTGGCGCAGTCAAGAAAGGACGTCTTGTCATCCGGCGTCTGGAGCAGCGTCACCCATTTGACGTTCTCGTGCAGCATGTGGAAAAGCACCACCAGATCTTTTTTCACATCCTGGGCGGGCAGGTTGCTTTGCGGGTCTACCAGCTTTAGATAGATCGGCATCAACCTAGGAGCGATGACGTCGATCACCCCGAACCGCATCATGTTCTGCATGTGGCCGCAGTCGTGGCGGTGAGTGTGCAAATGCTGCTGCTTGTAGTACTTGTCGTGCACGGCGTACGGTTGCTCGGCGGCTCCGCTCAGCAGACCCTTGCCGTGAAAGATGCAGTGCAAGATGGCCTGCACGCCTTGCGCACCCGTCCGGGAGAACGAGGGCACCATCGACATTTCCATGCCGTCTAGTTCAAACATGGTATTCACGCACTTCTTGTAAAGCTTTTCGTCTGCTGGCGTCAGCGGTTCTGACGAGAACAGGTTGCTCCTGGGCTGGTCTTTGGTCGTGTAGCTCAGCACCAGCGTTCTTTCTTCCTTCGGCAGCGTCTTCCCTGGTGGATCACCGTCCAGATCGTCAAGCCACCGCTGTACCTCGTTCGCGGCATCCGAAAGCATGGCGTGTGCGAACAGCAGGAAGCAGGTTTTGTCCCGGGTCGGCCTGAAGTCCTGAGGATGGGCCAGGGCGCCCAGCAAGTCGCTCTCGAGCGTCTGGAACCTCGCAGCCATGCCCTGGACAAACTTGAGTTCCTTCTCCAGCCCTTCGCGCAGCTCCGGTGGCGAGTCCGATAGCATTTTGTCGTACTGGCGGCACGTCGCTTCCATCTTCACGCTCAGCGGTTGCAGCAACTCCACAGACTTCTTCAGCAAGTACTGCGCCGGCCGATCATGCGCGGGCTGGCCCGGCTTGATCTCACCCGTTTCGAGCTTCCCGAAGAAGTGGGCCAACAGCACACCCTGGAAGAGACAGTTGCTGAAGGAGGGACTGCCCACGCTGAGGACATGATGTTCTTTGAGGATTGCCGCGATATCGCTTTCCCGGTAAGGCGGTGGAAGCTTGACTTCTGCCAAGCGATGTATCGCCGCTCGTACGGGCTGATCCTGCACCGGCTGTTCGTCTTTCTGGATGTGAACGTTGACGGGATTCGCGAGAACGACGGGTCTCATGGATGCTTTCTCCTGCGGCCGACGACGGTCGGCTGTCCTGCAGTTCGGACCGCGCGCAGAAGCTACGTTCCACGGCTGGGAGACGGGCTGCGTAATTGTTCACGGGACGGGCTCATCCGGCTCAGCGTTGCTTCATGCCCGGCCGGCGACGGACACTTGGTCGCAGTTTGAACCCGCCTTGAACGGCTCAGCCCTTCGGCGCCTCGAACACGCCGACCATCCAGCCGACGCCGAAGCGGTCCTGCACCATGCCGAAGCAAGGCGAGAAGAACGTCCGCCCGAGCGGCATTTGTACCTGGCCGCCCTCGCCGAGCGCCGCGAACTTGCGCTTGGCATCGGCTTCGTCCGCCACGGTCAGCGACAGCGAAAAGCCGCGGAAGACGGGAGCCTGCCTGGCCATGCCATCGGAGGCCAGCAGCGTGGTGTCGCCGATCTTGAACTCGGCGTGCATCACGTTGTTCTCGGCGGGTGGGCCGGACATCTCGGCGCCGCCGCACATGTCAGGGTTGCCCGCCGCTTCGGGGCTGTCCTTGAAGCGCATCAGCATCGTGACTTCGGCGCCGAGCTTGGCGCGGTAGAACTCGAGCGCCTCTTCGCAGCGGCCTTCGAAGAACAGGTAGGGCTGGACATGCATGGCAATCTCCTTTGGGGTCGTGGGTGGGTGAGGAATTCGACAGGGGCGGCGCTCAGGCTTGCGGGAAGGCGCTCATGTCCATGTACGCGAGCTCCCACATGTGGCCGTCGAGGTCCTCGAAGCCGTGCTGGTACATGAAGCCGTGGTCCTTCGCCTGGGTGGGCGTGCTGCCGCCGGCGGCCACGGCCTTGGCAACCTGGCCATCGACCTCGGCCCGGCTCGCGCAAGAGAGGCACAGCAGCACCTCGGTGCTCTTCGTGGCGTCGGCGATGGCCTTCGGCGTGAAGGTCTTGAAGAAGCTCTCGACCAGGAGCATCACGTGGATGTCCTCGCTGATCACCATGCAGGCGCCCTGCTCGTTGGTGAAGCGAGGGTCGAAGCTGTACCCCAGTGCCCCGTAGAAGGCCTTGGACTTCTCGAGGTTCTTGACGGGGAGGTTCACGAAGATCTTGGTGCTCATGCCGGCTTCCTTTGGAAAAACGCGTGTAGGTCGAGGAATTCCGTTGTTGTGTACAACGTCCACAAAACAATACCAAAGATAATGGACGCTGTCCACATGAAAAACACCTCGACGCTCCCCGGCCCCACGCCCCCGGCACGCAGCACTTACCGGCACGGCGATCTGCGCCGGGCGTTGCTCGAGGCGGGGGTCGAACTCGCTCGACAGGGCGGCCCGGAGGCGGTGGTGCTGCGCGAAGCCACACGGCGTGCCGGCGTCGTGCCCAATGCGGCCTACCGGCATTTCGCCAGCCGCCAGGCGCTGCTGCTCGCGGTGCGTGCTGCAGCCCTGTCGGCGGCAGCCGGGGCCATGGAGGCCGAGCTCGCCGCCGTGCCGCGCGATGGCTCGCCTGCCGAGATCGCCCGCGCCAGCGTTCGCGCCATCGGTGCCGGGTACCTGCGCTTCGCCCAGGATCAGACCGGACTGTTCCGCACCGCCTTCGGCGCCGCAGTGGAATTGGAGGTCCCGCCCGATGATGCGAAGGGCGGCGCCAGCGGCCTCAATCCATTCGAGTTGTTGGGCGCTTCGCTCGACCAGATGGTGGCCGCCGGTATCCTGCCCCCCGAACGCCGCCCGGGCGCCGAGTTCCTGGCCTGGTCGGCGGTGCATGGTCTGGCGCTGTTGATCATCGATGGCCCACTGCGCGGCGTGCCCCGCGAGCAAACCGACGAACTGGGCCGCAAGCTGCTGGAGATGGTGGAAAAGGGACTGTGAGCCGCACCGCTGCTCCGCCCGTCAAGATCGCGCCGTGAAAGCACGCATTCCCGCCCACATCGATTTCCTCGCACCTTCACACGAAGTGGCGCCGCGGCTGCTCGGCCTGGTGCTGCTGGTCGGTGGGGTCGGTGGCCGCATCGTCGAGACCGAAGCCTACGACCGGGAGGACCCCGCCTCCCACACCTTCGGCGGCCTCACGCGGCGCAATGCCCCCATGTTCGGTCCGCCCGGCCGGGCCTATGTCTACCGTTCCTACGGCATCCATTGGTGCCTCAATTTCGTCTGCCGCGAGGAGGGCCATGGCGCCGGCGTCCTGATTCGCGCGCTGGCGCCCACCGCGGGGCTCGAACGCATGCGCGCGCGGCGGGGCATGGAGGATGTCCGGCTGCTGTGCGCAGGCCCCGGCCGGGTCGGGCAGGCGCTGGGCATCGATGGGAGCTTCAACGGCAAGCGGCTCGACCGGCCGCCCTTTGCCCTGCTGGCCGCGCCCGACGATCACCCGGCCGTGGTGGTCGAGGCCGGTCCGCGCATCGGCATCACCAAGGCGGCGGATGTGCCCTGGCGCTTCGGCGAGAAGGGCTCGCCTTTCCTGAGCAAGCCCTTCAGGACTCGGCGCGCCTGAGGTTCTCCTCGCGCGCGATCTGCTGCAGGCTCTCGTAGATGAGCCGCCGGGGAGCGACCTTCCAGCCCAGCAGCGCCTCGATCGCAGCGACGGCACGCATCGCCAGCAGCGAGTGCCCGCCCAGGTCGAAGAAGTTGTCGGTGCGGCCGATCTGCTCGATGCCCAGCAGTTTCGACCAGACGCCGGCGATGAGCTGCTCGCCATGCGTGGCCGGCGCGACGTAGCTGCGGCCGTCGGCCAGGGTGACATCCATGACTGGCGCCGGCAGCGCGGCACGATTGACCTTGCCGTTGGGCAGCAGCGGCATTGCGTCGAGCGAGACGAAGTGCTGCGGGACCATGTAGTGCGGCAGCCGTGTGCGCAGGTGCTCGCGCAGCACCTGCGGCGCCGGCGGCACCGGGCCGCGCGAGACGAAATAGGCCACCAGCCGCACATCGTCCTCGCGCTCCGCGCGCGTCACCGCCACGCAGTGCGCCAGCTCGGGATGGTCGAGCAACGCGGACTCGATCTCGCCCATCTCGACGCGGAAGCCCCGCAGCTTCACCTGGTGGTCGGCGCGGCCCATGAGCTCGAGCAGCCCATCGTGACGCCAGCGGCCCAGGTCGCCGGTGCGGTAGAGCCGGGCGCCGGGCTCCTCGCCGAACGGGTCGGGCACGAAGCGCTCGGCCGTGAGCTCGTCGCGGTGGTAGTAGCCGAGGGTGACGCCGGCGCCGCCGATGTAGAGCTCGCCGGGCACGCCGATCGGGCACGCATGGCCGTGCTCGTCGAGCACCCAGACCGCGACGTTGTCGATGGGCCGCCCGACCGCGATCGCCTTGCGCGGCTCGGTCACCTTCCAGCCAGTGGACCAGACCGTCGTCTCGGTCGGCCCGTAGATGTTCCAGAGCTCGCCCATGCGCGCCAGCAGCTGCTCGGCCAGCACCGGCGGCAGGGACTCGCCGCCGATCAGCCCGCGAAAGCCCGGCCCGCCGGCCCAGCCGGTCTCGATCAGCCCACGCCAGGCCGAGGGCGTCGCCTGCAGCAGCGTGGCTTGATGGGTCTCGAGCAGCACGCGCAGCGCCGCCGGGTTGTGCACCTGCTCCTGCGACGCAATGATCACGCGGGCGCGCACCACCAGCGGCAGCAGCAGGTCGAGCACCGAAGGGTCGAAGGAAGGGCTGGTGATCGCCAGCACGCAGTCGTCGGCCGACAGGCCCGGCGCCTTCACCATTCCGGCGAGGAAGTTGACGACCCCGCGGTGAGGCACCCGCACGCCTTTGGGCTGGCCGGTGGAGCCCGAGGTGTAGATCAGGTAGGCCTCGTCCAGCGGCGTGGCATCGAGCGCCGGGTCGGGTGCCAGCGGCCGTTGCGGATGGCCGGCCGTCAGCCGGTCGTCGTCGATCGCCAGCATCGGGATCGCCAGCCCCTCGAGGACGCCGTGCGTGTCCTGCTGCGCGAGCACCGCGGCCAGGTCGGCATCAGCCGCCATGAAGCGCAGGCGATCCGCCGGGTAGTCCGGGTCCAGCGGCACATAGGCCGCGCCTGCCTTCATCACGCCCAGCTGCGCAATCAGCATGTCGGGACTGCGCGCGATGCACAGGCCCACCCGCCGCCCGCGCGCGATGCCGCGCCCGCGCAACGCATGGGCCAGCCGGTTCGAGCGCGCCTCGAGCTCGCCGTAGCTCAGCGTGCGGCCGGCCGCGTCGATCACCGCCACGCGCTCGCGCACCTCCGGCGCGCCCAGGCCCAGGTAGTCGTGCACCAGCTGCCGTGCCGGTAGTGGCGAGCGCCCGCCGTTCCAGCCGTGTTGCAGCAGATCGAGCTGCGACGGCGCGAGCATCCCGTGCGTCGAGATCCGGCGCTCGGGCCGCGCCAGCAGCCGCTCGACGAGCGCGAGGTAGTTCTCGAGCATGCGCGCCGCCGTCGCCTCGCTGTAGAGATCGCTCGCGTACTCGAGGTGGATGCGGTGCGAGAACTCGGTGTCGATGTGCATCGACAGGTCGAACTGCGCGGCCACCCGCGCGAAGTCGAATTCGTCCACCTCCAGCCCGAAGAGTTCCGGCTCGCCCACCGGCGCATTGAGCACGTTGAAGAGCACGCGCACCGGCCCCTCCGGGTGCAGCGTGCGGTCATGCCCCAGCGCATCGATCAGCTCGTCGAAGGGCGCGTCCTGGTGCGTGTAGGCCTCCAGCGCATTGCGGCGCACGCGATGCACCAGCTGGGTAAAGCTGGGATCGCCCGCGAGGTCGGTGCGCATGACCAGCGTGTTGACCAGCGTTCCCACCAGCGGCTCCGCGGCGAAGCGGTGGCGGTTCGCGATCGGGGTGCCGATCGCGATGTCCTCGCTTTTCGCGTGGCGCGACAGCATCAGCACGAAGGCCGAGAGATAGACCACGAAGGGCGTCACCGCCTCGCGCCCGCCGAAGTCGCGCATCGCCTCGCGCAGCCGCGGCGGCAGGCCGGCCGAGACGCGCGCCCCCCGGTGGCTGGCCTTGGCCGGCCGCGGGAAGTCGGTGGGCAGGTCGAGGTCGGGCAGGTCGCGCAGGCGCTCCAGCCAGTAATCGAGGTGCGGCCGCCGCGCCTCCACCGCCGCCGGACTGCGTTGCCAGGCCGCATAGTCGGCGTACCCGATCGCCGGCGGCGCCGACACGGGCTCGCGCCCGGCCGCCAGCGCGCCATAGGCCGCAAGGGCTTCGCGCATCAGCAGCGCGCCGGCCCAGTTGTCGGTGATCGCGTGGTGCAGCAGCCAGAACAGCACGTGCTCGCGCTCGCCCAGCCGGATCAGGGTCGGGCGGTGCAGCGGCGCCTGCGACAGGTCGAAAGGCTGCGCCGTCCGCTCGGCGAGCAGCACGCGCGCCTGCGCGTTGCGCTCGCGCTCGGGCAGCCGGCTCAGGTCGATCTGTTCGATCGGCACCGCGAGCCCGGGCAGGATCGCCTGCATCGGCTCGTGCTCGCCCATCACGAAGCAGGTGCGCAGACCTTCGTGCCGCTGCACCATGGCGTCGAGCGCCTGCTGGCACAGCGCCGGGTCGAAGGCGCCGCGCAGCCGGATCGCGATCGGCACGTTGTAGGCGGTCGATGCCGGGTCGAAGCGCTGGATCACCCACATCCGCCGCTGCGAGAGCGAGGCCGGCAGCGGCGCGCCGCGCGGCACCGGCTCGATGCCGGCAGCAACCGCCGCCCGGCTCTCCAGCGGTTCTTGCTCGGCGGTTGCGACGTGCGCCGCCATTGCGGCCACGCTGGCATGCTCGAACAGCTCGGCCAGCGGCAGCGCAACGCCGAAGCGCGCCGACAGCCGCGAGAGCACCTGCGTCATGCGCAAGGAGTTGCCGCCGAGCTCGAAGAAGCTCTCATGCACGCCGAAGGCGCGCGTGCCCAGCACCTCGCACCAGATGTCCCACACGGCCTGCTCGCGCGCGTCGCGCGGCGGTACATAGCCCGGCCGCTCACGGCGCTCGCCCTCGTCCGTGCGCTCCTCGTGCAAGGGCCCGGTGCCGGCATCGATCGGCGCCACCAGCGGCAGCTCGCCGGCCAGGAAGGCCTCGCGGCAGCGGTGGCGCTGCACCTTGCCGCTGGAAGTGCGCGGCAATCCGCCTGCGCGCAGCAGGGCGACGGCATGCACCGGCAGGCCGTGCTCCACGGCGATCGCGCGGCGCACCGCGCGGAACACCGCGTCGGTATCGGCCTCGGCTTGCGCGCGCCGGTCCAGCTCCAGCGCCAGCACCACGCCCTCGCCGGCCTGCGTCTCGACCGCGAACGCCGCGCCGAATCCCGGGCGCAGCGCCGCATGGGCGCGCTCCGCGCTCCATTCAAGGTCTTGCGGATAGTGGTTCTCGCCGTGGACGATGATCAGGTCCTTCACGCGGCCGGTGACGAACAGCTCGCCGTCATCGAGGAAGCCCAAGTCTCCGGTGCGCAGGAACGGGCCCGTGCCGTCGGCCAGGTGCCCGCCGAAGGCGGCCTCGGTGGCTTCGGGCTGCATCCAGTAGCCGCCGCCGACACCGGGCGCGCGCACCCAGATCTCGCCGATGCAGCGATCGGCGCAGGCGTGCCGGTCCTCGTCGACGATCAGGATTTCCGTGTCCTTCATCGCCCGTCCGCAACCGACCAGCCGCCGCCCGTGCGCCGCGCCTTCGGGCAGCGGGTCGAAGCGGTGGGCCAGCAAGGCCGCCGGGTCCGCCGACACGATGCGCGGGGACGCATCCAGCGTGCTTGCGCTGACGCCCAGCACCGCCTCGGCCAGGCCGTAGGACGGCGCAAACACCCGCGCGGGCATGCCCGCTGCACCGAACGCCGCGAGCACACGCTCGACCGTGTCGGCCTTGACGGGTTCAGCCCCGCAGTTCAGCGACACCAGGCTTTCCAGCCGAGCGCCGAGCGCCTTGTCGCCCAGCGCCTGCAGGCAGGCGACGAAGGCCGAGTCCGGCGCGCCCGTGTGCGTGATGCCGTAGGTCTCGACGGCCTCGAGCCAGCGCAGCGGCCGGCGCAGGAATGCCACCGGCGACATCAGGTAGCCGGTGGCACCCGCCACCACCGGCGCCAGCACGCCGAAGGCCAGGCCGTAGTCGTGGAAATGCGGCAGCCAGCTCAGCCCGCGCGAATCGGCGCTCGCATGGCCTGCGGCGATCATCGCGCGCACGTTCGCCAGCACGTTCAGGTGCGACAGGCGCACGCCGCGCGGGGCAGAAGTGGAGCCCGAGGTGTACTGCAGGTAGGCCAGCGCCTGGGCGTCGATCACCGGCAAGATGAAGTCCTGCCCCGCTGCCGCCAGCTGCGCCGCATCGGGCAATGCGGTCCAGCGCGCCATTGCCAAGGTGGCGGGGTCCAGCGCGGCGGCCGCGGCGTCGAGCAGCTTCGCGCTGGTCAGCACCAGCGCCGAGCGCGAATCCGCGATCACGCTGCGCAGGCGCGGTGCCGCGTGATGCAGGCGAATCGGATCGGGGGCCGGCACCGGCACTGCGACCCGGCCGCTGAGCAAGCAGGCCCAGAACACCCGCACGAAATCCAGCCCCGGCGGCAGGGCCAGCAGCACGCGGTCGCCCGGACGGGTCGCACCAGCCAGCCATGCGGCGATGCGGTGGACATCGTCACGCAGCTGGGCATAGCTGCTCTGCTGCGCGAGGGACAGGTCCTCCGCCAGGAAACCATAGGCCAACTGCGTCGGGCGCGTCGTGCATTGCTCCTCGAAGACAAAGGCCAGGGTGTCTTGTGACACGCCAATGGCGGGGGGCGGCAGGCTTGCGTGCGATGGCGAATTGAACATGTGTGGGAGCGGCCCGGCGATTGAAGGGATTGCATCGCGGGAGGCGACGCAACAAGCCCCGCCCTTTTGTCATCGTGTTGCGCTGCAACACGCCGGTCATGTTCGGCAGTTTGATAGCGGCTTTGTCTGACAAGGCCGGAACGGACTGCGCCGTTCTTCTGAAGCGTGCCCGCCTTCGCCGCCGACTCCGCTGCTCATCGTGGACTTCCACCGAGCCTCGCGCCCTACAGCCACCTCACTCGAAAGAACGTTGCAAGCTACGAGGCTCGCGGCCTTTCATCCATGCCCTGCCTCATGCCCGCTGGCCCTCCGCGCGCTCAGGCGTCCACCTTCACCTTGCCATCCCGCACCACCCGCCCCCACTTCTGGATCTCGGAGGCGATGAACTGCGCGAACTTCTCGCGCGAGCCGCCGCCGTCCTCGGCGCCGTAGGTGTCGAGTCGCTCCTGCACATCGGGCATCGCCAGCACGGCGTTGACGTCGCGGTTGATCTTGTCGGCGATCGCCGTCGGCAGCTTGCCGGGCCCGGCCAGTCCGTACCAGGTGGTGGCCTCGAACCCTTCGAAGCCCTGCTCCTGCATCGTCGGCACGCCCGGATGGCCCTTGGCCCGCTTCAGCCGCGTCTGCGCCACCGCGGTCACCTTGCCGCTCTTCACATGCGGCGTGGCTGCGGTCATGGTCTCGAAGCTGTACTGGATCTGGTTGCCCATCAAGTCCGCGAGCAGCGGGCCGCTGCCCTTGTAAGGCACGTGCAGCGCATCGACCCTGGCCTGCAGCTTGAACATCTCGAGTGCCAGGTGCTGGGCCGAGCCCGCGCCGGCCGATCCGAAGCTCACCTGGCCCGGCTCCGCCGCACACAGCGCGACGATGTCCTTCACCACCAACGCCTTCTGCGCGGGCCCCGCGATCAGCAGGTTGGGCGTCACGCCCACGAGCACGATCGGCACGAAGTCCCGTTCCACGCTGTAGCGCAGCCTGGGCTGCAGGCTCGGCGCCAGTGCGTGGCTGTTGATGTGCGCCATCAGCAGCGTCGAGCCGTCGCTCGGCTGCGTCGACACGTACTCGGCCGCGAGCACCCCGGCCACGCCGCCCTTGTTCTCCACGATCACCGACTGGTTCCACATCGTCGTCAGCTTCTGCGCCACCACCCGCGCCAATGCGTCCGTGCCCCCGCCCGGTGGAAAGCCCACCACGATGCGCACCGGGCCGTTGGGCCATTCCTGCGCGAACACGCGCGGCACGCCGAGCGTGGCCGCCGCAGCGCCTGCTGCCTGGATCAGGGAACGTCTTTGCATGGATGGGTCTCCTGGTTGGGTTGCGTTTCGGCGACCTGGATTCAGGCGGCCTTCTTCAGCGTCGCCGGCGCCGCGTGGCTCGCGAAATGCTCCATCGCCGCCTGCACTCCGCTGCCCGCGAGCTTCACGCCCGTGAGCTTCAGTCCCATCTCCACGCCGGCCACCATCGCCACCAGCGTGAGGTCGTTGCTGTCGCCCAGGTGGCCCATGCGGAACATGCGGCCCTTGAGCTTGCCCAGCCCCGTGCCCAGAGAGAGATCGAAGCGCTCGTGGATGAGCCGCCGCAGTGCATCGGCGTCCACCCCCTCGGGCGTGATCACGCCGGTCAGCACCGGCGAATGCACGGCCGGGTCGGCGCATTGCGTCGGCAGGCCCCACGCCTTCACCGCGGCGCGCACGCCCGCGCCCCAGCGCTGGTGGCGCGCGAACACCTGGGACAGGCCCTCACCCAGCAGCATGTCGAGCGATTCGCTCAGGCCATAGAGCAGGTTGGTGTTGGGCGTGTAGGGCCAGTAGCCGCCCTGGTTCATCTCCACGATCTCGTCCCAGGCCCAGAAGGCCTTCGGCAGCTTCGCGGTCTTGCTGCGCTCCATCGCCTTGGGCGACAGCGCATTGAAGCTGATGCCCGGCGGCAGCATCAGGCCCTTCTGCGAACCGCTGATGGTCACGTCCACGCCCCACTCGTCGTGGCGGTAGTCGGCGCTGGCCAGGCCCGAGATGCTGTCCACCATGAGGAGGGCAGGGTGGCCCGCCGCGTCGATCGCGCGGCGCACGGCCGCGATGTCGGAGGTCACGCCGGTGGAGGTCTCGTTGTGCACCACGCAGACCGCGCGGATCTTTTTCTCCGCGTCATCGCGCAGCCGCGCCTCGATCAGGTCCGCCTGCACCCCATGGCGCCAGCTGCGCGGCAGGCCGGTCTCGTCCACGCCGGGAAGGCTCAGGAACTCGGGCGCCAGGCCCAGGCGCAGCGCCATCTTCTGCCACAGCGTGGCGAAGTGGCCCGTCTCGTACATCAGCACCGCGTCGCCCGGGCTCATCACATTGGCGAGCGCGGCTTCCCAGGCGCCCGTGCCCGAGGCCGGATAGATCACCACCGGGTGCCGGGTCTGGAAGACCTGGCGAATGCCCGCGAGCACCTTCAGGCCCAGCGCTGCGAACTCAGGTCCGCGATGGTCGATGGTGGGCAAGCTCATCGCCCGCAAGATGCGGTCGGGGACCGGGCTCGGTCCGGGGATCTGCAGAAAATGGCGGCCGGTCGGATGAAAGTCGAGTTGCAGCATGGCAGTCCTTTCCTTCAAGTTTTGCATGCAAAATACGCTGGAGCATGATGGATTACCCTGAACCAGCGTTCTTGAGGCCAGTCATTTTTGCATTCAAAATGCAGGCGGAGGAAAACAAGCCATGGCAGAAGTGATCGAGATCTCCCGCTTGGCGCTGCACGACCAAGTGGCCGCGCGCCTGCGCACCATGCTGGTCGAAGGCCATATCGCGCCGGGCGCCAAGCTCAACGAGCGCGAGCTGTGCGAGCAGCTGCGCGTCTCGCGCACACCGCTGCGCGAAGCCATCAAGCTGCTGGCGGCCGAGGGCCTGGTCGACCTGCTGCCCAATCGCGGCGCGGTGGCCGTCAAGCTGACCGAAGCCGACGTGGAGAACACTTTCGAGCTGCTGGCCGCGCTCGAAGGCCTGTCGGGCGAACTGGCGGCACGCCGCATCACCGATCCTGAATTGGCCGAGCTGCGCGCCCTGCACTACGAAATGCTGGCCTGCTTCGCACGCCGCGATCTCTCGGGCTACTACCGCATCAATGCACGCATCCACACCGCCATCAACGATGCCGCCGGCAACCCGGTGCTCACCAGCACCTACCGCGCGATCAATGCGCGCGTGCAGTCGCTGCGCTTTCGCACCAACCAGGACGAGGCCAAGTGGAAGCTCGCGGTGGCCGAGCACGAGCGCATGATCGAGGCGCTCGCCGCCCACGACGCCGCGGTCATGCGCGAGGTGCTGGTCGAGCACCTCGAGCGCAAGCGCGACACGGTGCTCGCGCTGCTGCGCGCCGGCGAGATCTATCCCGAGGCGGCCCAGCAGGGCAAGCGCTGATGCGCATCGATCCCGCCAGCCGCCTGCAGCCCGCCGGCACCGTGCTGCCGCCGAACGAGGTCTGCGCCCAACTCGCGCGCCGCCTCGCGGCCGAGACCGAGGGCGAGGTGCTGTTCGACGATGCCTCGCGCGGCCGCTACGCCACCGACGCGTCGATCTACCAGATCATGCCGGTGGGCGTGCTGGTGCCCAAGACCGAGCGCGACGTCGCCACCGCCATCGACATCGCGCGCGACCTGCAGGTGCCGGTGCTCGCGCGCGGCGGCGGCACCAGCCAGTGCGGCCAGACCACCGGCGCGGCACTGGTGATCGACAACAGCAAGCATCTGCGGCGCGTGCTCGAGCTCGACGTGGCCGAGCGCCGCGTCACCGTCGAGCCGGGGCTGGTGCTGGACCACCTCAACGCGCAGCTCAAGCAGCACGGCCTCTGGTTCCCGGTCGATGTCTCCACCAGCGCCCAGGCCACGCTGGGCGGCATGGCCGGCAACAACTCCTGCGGCTCGCGTTCCATCGCCTACGGCAACATGGTGCACAACGTGCTGGGCGCGAGCGCCTGGTTGTCGGACGGCGAGCTGGTGGACTTCGGCCCGGTCGGCACGCTCGGCACGCGCGCTGCCGGCATCGCGCAGCACGTGCAGCAGCTGGCGCGGCAGCACCGCGCCGACATTGCCGAGCGCTGGCCGAAGGTGATGCGGCGCGTCGCCGGCTACAACCTCGACATCTTCGACAACCAGAGCGAGCGGCCCTACACGGCCGACGGCAGCGTCAACCTCGCGCACCTGCTGGTCGGCGCCGAGGGCACGCTGGCCTGCACCCGCAGCCTGACGCTGCGACTTTCCGAGCTGCCGCGCGCCAAGGTGCTGGGCGTCGTCAACTTCGCGAGCTTTCACGCTGCGATGGATTCGGCCCAGCACATCGTGAAGCTGGGCCCCACCGCCGTCGAGCTGGTCGACCGCACCATGATCGAGCTGAGCCTCGGCAACCCGGCCTTCCGGCCGACGGTGGAGAAGGCCTTGATCGGCAAGCCGGCCGCCATCCTGCTGGTGGAGTTCTCCGGGGACGACCGCGCCAGGCTGCTGCGCCAACTGCAGCAGCTGGTCGAACTCATGGGCGACCTGGGCTTGCCCGACAGCGTCGTGCGCATGCCTGAGGAGGCCGCGCAGAAGGCCCTTTGGGACGTGCGCAAGGCCGGCCTCAACATCATGATGAGCCTCAAGGGGGACGGCAAGCCGGTCAGCTTCATCGAGGACTGTGCCGTGCCGCTGGAGCACCTGGCCGCCTACACCGACGGGCTGACCGAGGTGTTCGCGAAGCACGGCACGCGCGGCACCTGGTATGCGCACGCGTCGGTGGGCACGCTGCACGTGCGGCCCATCCTCGACATGCGCCTCGACGGTGCCGCGAAGATGCGCGCCATCGCCGAGGAAGCCGGCGAACTGGTGCGCAAGTACAGGGGTGCCTTCAGCGGCGAGCACGGCGACGGCCTGTGCCGCGGCGAGTGGATCGAGTGGCAGTTCGGCCCCGCCATCAACGAGGCCTTTCGCGCCATCAAGAACAAGATGGACCCGATCGGCCTGTTCAACCCCGGCAAGATCATCGACCCGCCGAAGATGGACGACGGCGCCCTCTTCCGCTTCGCGCCCGCCTCCGCGCCCCGGCCTTACAAGCGCATCGCCATCACCCCCGTGCTCGACTGGTCCGCCTGGAACGTGCAGGCCGACCCGGTGACCGAGGAGACCACACTGCCCGGCAGCGGCGGCGACGTCACCGGCGGCTTCGCCAAGGCCGTCGAGATGTGCAACAACAACGGCCACTGCCGCAAGTTCGACGCCGGCACCATGTGCCCCAGCTTCCGCGTGACGCGCGACGAGCAGCACCTCACGCGCGGGCGCGCCAACACGCTGCGCCTGGCGCTTTCGGGCCAGCTCGGCCCCGACGCCTTCACCGGCGAGGCCGTTCGCGACGCCATGGACCTGTGCGTCGGCTGCAAGGGCTGCAAGCGCGACTGCCCGACCGGTGTGGACATGGCGAAGATGAAGATCGAGTTCCTCGCTCACTACAAGCGCAAGCACGGCCACACGCTGGCCGAGCGGCTGGTCGCCCACCTGCCGGAGTACCTGCACACCGCCAGCCGCATGCCCTGGCTCTTCAACCTGCGCAACCGCGTGCCCGCCGTCGCCAGGCTGGGCGAGCGGCTGCTCGGGCTGTCGGCCAGGCGCTCGCTGCCGGAGTTCCGCGGCGACACCTTCTGGCGCCAGCGCGAGCCGACGCTCTTCACCAGCCGCGACATGGTCATCGCCGCCGCCATCAGCGGGCGCAAGACCGCAGTGCTCTTCGTCGACACCTTCAACGGCGGCTTCGAGAGCGAGAACGCCTGGGCCGCCGCCCGCGTGCTCAAGGCCGCAGGCTACCTGCTGCACACCGTCGAGAAGGACGGCGGCCACCATTGCTGCGGCCGCACCTACCTGGCCAACGGCATGGTGGACGAGGCCAAGGCGCGTGCCGGCGCATTGGTCGATGCGCTGCTGCCCCTGGCCGAGGAGGGCGTCCCCATCGTCGGCCTGGAGCCCTCCTGCCTGCTGACCCTGCGCGACGAGACCCTGGCGATGGGCCTGGGCGACAAGGCGCAGACCGTCGCGGCCCAGGCGCTGCTGTTCGAGGAATTCATCGCGCGCGAGATGCGCGAGGGCCGCTTCAAGCTGAGGTTCAAGCCCGCCGGCAAGCCCATCCTGCTGCACGGCCACTGCCACCAGAAGGCCTTCGGTGCGGTCAGCCCCATCCTCGAGGTGCTGAAGCGCATTCCCGATGCGAAGCCCGAGCTCATCGAGAGCTCCTGCTGCGGCATGGCCGGGAGTTTCGGCTACGAGGCCTCGCACTACGACGTGTCGATGCGCATGGCCGAGGCCGCCCTGCTGCCCGCGGTGCGCAGCCAGCCCGACGCGATCGTGCTGGCCGACGGCACCAGCTGCCGACACCAGATCGCCGACGGCGCGCAGCGCCAGGCGGTGCATGTGGCGAGGCTTCTGGATGCGCTGATCGTCTGAACGAAAGCTCAGGCCGCCGCGACTGCCTCGAGCACCGAGAAGCCGCCCGCATCGACGACGCGGCCCAGCTTCAGACCGGCTGGTTCGAGCACGGCCTCGAACTCTGCCAGCGTGCGCTCGCGCCCGCCCGGCGCCACCAGCATGTTGAGGTCGGAGAACTTGGCATCCCGCCCTTCGTTCGGCGGCGCGATCACGCGCTCCACGACCAGCACCCGGCTGTGCGTCGCCATTGCCTTGGCCACCGTCGCGAGGATGCGCACCGCGTCGCCGTCATCCCAGTCGTGGATCACGGAGCGCAGCAGGTACGCATCGGCGCCCGCCGGCACCTGCTCGAAGAAGCTGCCCCCGACGACCCGGCAGCGATCGCCCATGCCGGCGACAACCAGCTGCGCCTGGGCCCGTGCGACCACCTCGGGCAGGTCCATCAAGGTTCCCTGCAGCTCCGGATGCGCCAACAGCACCGCCGCCAGCAGCGCGCCGTTGCCGCCACCCACATCGACGATGCTGCGCAGCCCCGAGAAGTCGCAGGCGGCGAGCATTGCCGCGCTGGCCCGCTTCGACAGGGCCGTCATCGCGCGATCGAAAAGCGCGCCGTTCTCCGGATGCGCCGCGCGGTAGTCCCAGACCCCCTGCCCGTGCGCGTGGACGAAGGCGTTCTCTCCGGTGCGCACGCCATACAGCAGCCCCGACCAGGCCTGCCAATACGCGGAGCTGCCGATGAACGCCGCCCACCCGGCCATCGAGCCCTCCGCATCCGAGCGCAGCGTTTGGCCCATCGGCGCGAGCGTGAAGCGCTGCGCATCGCCTTCGTGCAGCACCTCCACGCTCGCCAGCGCGCGCAGCAGGCGATAGAGCGTCGGCGCGTGCGTGCCGGTGGAAGCCGCCAGTTCGTCGGCGCTGCGCTCACCCTCGGCCAGCAGGTCGGCGATGCCCAGCGTCGCCGCGACGTGCAGCGCCTGGGACACCTGGTAGCCCTCGATCATGCGGCGCAGCGCCAGGGCCGGACTCGGATCGTTCTGCATAGGCGTCCCTCTGCGAGTGGGCGTGTGTGGAGCCGGCCATTGTGTGCTTCTTGGTTGAAATGCGCGATACCGCCTGACGGGAGCGCCATGCGCCTGCCCCGCCGCCCACCCTAACCCTCGTCGGCCTCGCCGCCGATCTCGCTCGCGAGCCGTACCGCCTCCGCCAGGTGCGACAGCTCCAGCGCGTGCTGCCGCGCAAGCTGCGCCAGTACATGACGTCCCTTCGGCAGCAGGTGCACCTCCACCAGCCGCCGGTCGACGGTGCTGGGCTGGCGCCTGACCAGGCCCGCCTCCTCGCAGCGTGACACCAGGGCCACGACGCCATGCGGCTGCGCCTGCAGGCGCTCGGCGATTTCGCTGATCGAGGCCCATTCGCGGCCCGGGAAGCCTTGCGTGTGCAGCATCACCTGGTACTGCTGCACGGTGACGCCGGCATCGCGCGCCGCGTCCTCGCTGAATCGCAGGAAGCTGCGCAGTCGATGCCTGAATGCCGACAGCGCCTCCAGGCGCAGCTTCGATGCGCTCTGCTCGTTATTGGACATGTTCTCTTCTTCTGCTGGAAGTCCCCGCAATGTAGCAAGACACCGGGCTCGCGTGCCGGCGCGGCGCGACTCCGGCCCCAGGGTAATCCCTCATGATGTGAGGTAAAAAACCTCATAACATGACGCAATTCGATCGCGGCGCCGTCGACGGGCCTGCATCTGCATGCGGCCTTGGCACCGCCTCTGCACACGCGGCGCTCGCGCTACGCATGGCCGACCGGCCTCGCCCGGACGGCGGTCGTATCCCCTTTCCAGATCCTTCGAAAGCACACTCATGAAAATCAGGAGTCAGCGAGACTTCTTCTCAGGCTTGATGTTCGCTGGTGTCGGCGCCGCGTTCGCGATCGGCGCCACGAACTACAACATCGGCACGGGCGCCCGCATGGGCCCTGGCTACTTCCCGCTCATGCTCGGCGTGCTGCTGGTCGTGCTGGGCCTCGGTGTGATCTTCGGTTCCATCACCATCCGAACTGCGGACGGCGACCCGATTGGCCGCATTGCCTGGAAGCCGCTGCTGCTCATCATCGGCGCCAACCTGGTCTTCGGCATCCTGCTGGGCGGCTTGCCGAGCATCGGCCTGCCCGCGCTGGGCCTCGTCGTCGCGATCTACGCACTGGTCGTGGTCGCGAGCCTGGCGGGTTCCACCTTCCACATGAAATCGGCACTGATCCTGTCCACGGTGCTGGCGATCGGCAGCTATGTGACCTTCATCCTCGGCCTGAGCCTGCAGTTCCAGGTCTGGCCCACCTTCATCACGGGCTGAGGACCCGCATCATCATGGAACTCATCGAACATCTCGCGCTCGGCTTCGGCCATGCGGTCACGCTGCAGAATTTGATCTACGCGTTCGTCGGCTGCCTGCTCGGCACGCTGATCGGCGTGCTCCCGGGCATCGGCCCGGTCGCCACCATCGCCATGCTGCTGCCGGCCACCTACGCGCTGCCGCCCGTGGCCGCGCTCATCATGCTGGCAGGCATCTACTACGGCTCGCAGTACGGCGGCTCCACCACCGCCATCCTGGTCAACCTGCCGGGTGAGTCATCGTCCGTCGTCACGGTGATCGACGGCCACCAGATGGCCAAGCAGGGCAGGGGAGGAGCCGCGCTCGCGGCGGCCGGCCTGGGCTCCTTCTTCGCCGGCTGCGTGGGCACGCTGATCCTGGCCGCCTTCGCGCCGCCGCTGACCGAGCTGGCCTTCAAGTTCGGCCCGGCCGAGTACTTCTCGCTGATGGTGCTGGGCCTGATCGGCGCCGTGGTGCTGGCCTCGGGCTCGCTGCTCAAGGCGATCTGCATGATCGTGCTGGGCCTGCTCATCGGCCTGATCGGTACCGACGTGAACTCGGGCGTGGCGCGCTACAGCTTCGACATTCCGGAGCTCACCGACGGCATCAGCTTCATCGCGATTGCGATGGGTGTGTTCGGCTATGGCGAAATCATCTCCAACCTTGCGCAGCCGGAGCACGAGCGCGAGGTCTTCACCGCCAAGCTGCAGGGCCTGTGGCCGACCAGGGAAGACTTCAGGAACATGCTGCCCGCGGTGCTGCGTGGCACCGCCCTCGGCTGCTCGCTGGGCATCCTGCCGGGCGGTGGCTCCTTGCTGTCGGCATTTGCCTCGTACACGCTGGAGAAGAAGCTCAGGCTCCGTCCCGGCGAGATCCCCTTCGGCAAGGGCAACATCCGCGGCGTGGCCGGCCCCGAGTCGGCCAACAACGCCGGCGCGCAGACCTCCTTCATCCCGCTGCTCACCCTCGGCATCCCGGGCAACCCGGTGATGGCGCTGATGGTCGGCGCGATGACCATCCACAACATCCAGCCCGGCCCGCAGGTGATGACCAGCAACCCCGAGCTGTTCTGGGGGCTGATCGCCTCGATGTGGATCGGCAACCTGATGCTGATCATCCTGAACCTGCCGCTGATCGGCATCTGGATCAAGCTGCTGTCGATTCCTTACCGCTGGCTGTTCCCGGCCATCGTGCTGTTCTGCGCGATCGGCGTGTACTCGACCAACAACAACACCTTCGACGTCTGGATGGTGGGGCTGTTCGGCATCATCGGCTACGCCTTCAACAAGCTCGGCTGCGAGCCCGCACCGCTGCTGCTCGGCCTGATCCTCGGGCCGATGATGGAGGAGAACCTGCGGCGCGCGCTCCTGCTGTCGCGCGGCGAGTGGAGCGTCCTCGTCACGCGGCCCATCTCGGCCGGCCTGCTCGTCGCCGCCGCCCTGTTGCTCGTCATCGTGCTGATGCCCGCGGTGAGGTCCAAGCGCGAAGAGGCCTTCGTCGAGGAAGGCTGAAGGTCTTTGCACCCTCTCCCTTGGAGGGGGGGCTGGGTTGGGGCACGAGCGCGCAGATAATTTCTCGATGCAGCTCGACGAAACCCTGCGTGCCTCGATCGCCCAACGCCTTCGCCAGTTCGAGCTGCAGGCGCTTTCCGCGCCCGGCTCGCGGCGCGCCGCCGTCGCATTGGCGATCGTCGAGGAAGGCTTCGGCGCCGCGCTGCCCGGCATCCTCGCGCCAGCCGCGTGGAGCGGCCAGGCGGCTTTGCTCCTCACCCGACGCCCCTCGCACATGCGCAACCATGCCAGCCAGTGGGCACTGCCCGGCGGAAGCATCGACGGCGATGAAACACCGGAGCAGGCGGCATTGCGCGAGTTGCATGAAGAAGTCGGGCTGCAACTCGGCGCGGCCACGGTCCTCGGCCGCCTCGACGACTTCGTGACGCGCTCCGGTTTCGCCATCACGCCGATCGTCGTCTGGGCCGGCGCCGCGCGCGATCTGGTGCCGAGCGAAGCCGAGGTCGCAAGCATCCACCGCATCCCGATCGCCGAATTCATGCGCGCCGATGCGCCCCTGCTCGACGCCATCGACGACAGCGTGCACCCGGTGCTGCGGATGCCTGTTGGCGACACCTGGATCGCCGCGCCTACTGCAGCCTTCCTGTACCAGTTCCGGGAGCTGTGCATCGCCGGACGGGCGACGCGCGTCGCGCATTACGAGCAGCCGTTGTTCGCGCGCAAGTAGCCGGGGACGCGCCCCGAACGCCTCCCCGCCTGCCGACGCCCTGCCCGCTCAGGGCTTTTTCGTGATGGTCTTGGCCGCTTCCTTCACGTCCCCAACCTTCTTCTGGACAGCCCCGCCCGCCTTGTCAGCGGCGCCTTCGCTCTGCAACCTTTCATTGCCCACTGCCTTGCCTGCCGCTTCCTTCACGCTTCCCTTGGCTTTCTCGAGGCCGCCTTGGACTTGATCCTTGTTCATCAGTTTCTCCTTCAAAGTGTCGCCGCGGGTGCTGCTGCACCCCCGTGCCACTGCCATCTGGCAGCACGCGATATGTCGACTTCCTCAAAGGCACGAACCGAACTACTTTGCCTCGTCCTTCTGTAGTACACGCCTGACTTCTCGCGGCGAATTGCGCGGATCTACGTGCGCCGATACATCGCCCACTTGAAAGTCAAGATGTCTGCGGCGATCTTCGCAGCGTTGACCCCGGCATACGGTTCGGAAGGGTCGAACTGGAATGCCTCTTGATAGCGGACGATGTCCGCGTAATCCTTGTCGAACACCATCGGGCCCGTCAGCTCGGCCGGGTCCACCCCAGCCGGAATGGCCAGGAATTTTTCTGGATTGGTAGCACTCTGGTAGAGGTCGACGCTCAACAGGTTCATACATCAGTCCTCGGATCGGTCTTCGATATCGCACGAATGATTGCCGGCCGCCGCGCCGCGCGCAATCGGCGCAGGCCTACATGGCGTTCCTCGCGAACTTCAGGTGAACCACGTTCGGAGCCGTGACCGCTTTCATCATCGCGAGCGCGTGCAGGGCTTCGACGCCGTCGAACAGGCGCTCCCCACTGCCAAGCAGCTTCGGAACCAGGTGAAGCTGCATCTCGTCGACCAGGCCGGCTTTCAGGTATTGCTGCGCAGCGCGCGCCCCGCCTGCCAGCGAGACGTCTTTTCCACCTGCCGCGCGCCGGGCCTGATCCAATGCACTTTCGATCCCGTCGGTCACGAAGGTGAAGCTCGTGCCGCCCTCCAGGATCAACGGGTCGCGCGCGTGATGCGTCAGCACGAACACGGGGTGACGAAACGGCGGATTCCGGCCCCACCAGCCCTCCCAGGGATCCGTCTTGCTCCACGGGCCCGGACCGCCACCGAACATGTTGCGGCCCATGATGGTCGCGCCCAGGTTCGCGAGTTCCTCTTCCATGACCGGCGTGCTCTCGTTGACCACGCCACCCTCCATCCCATGGGGGCGCCGCCAAGCCTCCAGCGGGAATACCCATTCGTGCAGTTGCTCGCCGCCGGTGCCCAGTGGCTGCTGCAAGCTCTGGTTCGGGCCGGCGACGAACCCGTCCAGAGACACGGAGATCCTCAATCGGAGCTTTGACATGCTGTTCACCTGTTAGTGCGGAGCAGCGAGTCTAGGAGCTGCTAATTCGCGCGGCAATGACGATGAAGCCGCGCTCGAAACCGCCAACGAAAGAGAAGACCCAAGTTGCCTTTGGCGCGGCCGTCCGAGCCCGGCGCGAAGCCCTGTCGCTGACTCAAGAGCAACTCGCCGAGCTTGCAGAACTGCATACGAACTACGTGAGTTCGGTCGAGCATCAGTCGATGTGAAGCAATCAGTTCGCTGTGATTCCCAGCGCCTTCACCAGCGGACCAAAGCGCGCTCGGTCCACGGCCATCAGTTCATCCAACACGGATGGCAACCCAGGCGTGACCGTCAGGCCGAACTCCGCCAAGCGCTTCGACACGTCTGCCTGGCCCAGCGCCTTGTTGATCTCGGTGTTCAGCCTTAGCACGACGTCGGCGGACGTCGATGCAGGGGCGAACATCCCGAACCAAACGGAGATGTCGAGATCGGGATGTGACTCCTTGAACTCTGGAAGATTGGGGAACACTTCCTTGGCCGCGGGTCCGCTGGTTGCCAAGGCGACAACGTTGCCTGCTTTTACCTGCGGCATAGCCTCCGCCATGCTCACGATGACAGCGTTCACGTCTCCACCCATGAGGCCTTGAAGCGCCAGGGATGTTCCCTTGTACGGAACGTGCGTCAACTGCAGACCGAGGCGGCTGGCGACCAACTCCATGGCCATGTGAGAGGGATGCCCAGGGCCCCCACTGCCGAAGTTGATCGCTTTCGGCTTGGCCTTCGCCATCTGGACAAATTCGGTCAGCGATTTTGCGTTCATCGCAGGGCTGACCAGCAGCACCAGAGTGGCCTTGCCCAGCAGCGCGACGGAGCGGAAGTTCTTGGTCGGGTCATAAGGCAACTTCGGAAACACGAAGGGATTCACGACCATCACTGCGTCCGGTGCCACAAGAAGGGTGTGGCCGTCGCCTTGTGACTTTGCGACGTAGTCGGCCGCAATGCCACCGCTGGCCCCTGCGCGGTTGTCGACGATGCTGGGCTGGCCCAAGGCATCGCCAAGCTTTTGAGCCATGAGCCTGGCGATCACGTCTCCGAGCGCTCCCGGCGGACTTCCCACGACCACCTTGATGGGTCGCGAAGAATGTGGCTGGGCCCACACCGGCAGGTTGACCGTGGCGGCCACGCCCGCAGCAAGTACTTGCAAGAGGGCTGCTCGGCGGCCTTGAAATTGGGTAAGGGAAGCGGTCATGAGGTCTCCATTGGCGTGGATGTCGCAGTGCTCAAGCAGCGTTGTTCTTGCGGGCCGTTCGCTTCGGGGCACCGAGAGGGCGACGGGACTGGGTGTCCGAAGCGCGAGGCCCTGATGAAAGTAGAAGCATTGCCTCGGCCATGCGCATCCACGAATCCATCAGGTGCTGGAACTCTTCGTCCTGTCCTGCGATGAGTTGTCGGACGCCAAACCCGCGCGCTATCGCGAAGGTCAGCCGAACGACGTCCTTGGCCTGACGTTCAGGATGACCTGCCGCCACCAGGGCGTCCAGCCACGCTTGCTCTACCGGCAGGCGGTAAAGCTGCGCCAGTCGCTTGACATCGCTCCCCAGCGTGGAACTCGGATCCACCATCATCAAGTCGAGCGAGAGAAGGAAGTCGTCGCCCAGAAAAAACTCGCGACTATCCGAGACGAGTTGCTCAAGCAAGGTGCCGGGGGCGGAACGACCGACCGCGATGCGTTCGAGCGCGCGCTGCTGGGTTCGTCGATAGACCTCCTCCAGCGCTTGCAGAACCAGCATGTCCTTCGAAGGAAAGTGGTGGGTCTGGGCTCCTTTCGACACGCCTGCCTGCTCGGCTACGTCTGCTGTCCGAAAGCTTGCGTAGCGCTTCTTCTTCAACAGGTCGATCGCACCGTCGATCAGCTTGCGCTGTGTTGACATGGTGCGCTCGGCTTGCGTACGACGCGGGCGTGCGGGAACGAGCGGTTTGGCCATGGGTCGTGTATTACAAGTGGTTGGAGACACGTAGTGTCATCTCACCAATGCCATCACATGCAGCGCGTATCTGGTCCCCTGCCACCACCGGACCGACACCCTCGGGGGTACCCGTCAGGATCACATCCCCCGGGTGCAATGTGTAGACGTGCGACGCGAGTTCGATCAGGTCAGGAATATCGATCGTCATCGCACCCGTCGAACTATGCTGGCGCCGCTCTCCGTTCACCCAGAGCGAAATCGTGAGTGCGTGCGGATCGGCAATTTCATCCGCGGTGACGAAACATGGGCCGAGCACGGTGTACGTGTCGGGGGATTTCCGGAAACTGCGGTCCTCGGCTCCGCGAACCGTCATGTCCAGCCCCACGCAATAGCCAGCGACGTGTGACATGGCCTCGGCTCGCGAGATCCCGTGTCCCGCCTTCCCTATGACCACGCCAAGTTCGACCTCGTGGTCAGTTCGGCGATCCGGCAAGATGATTTTCACGCCCTCCGAAGGGCCTGCGATGGCGGAGGTGGCCTTGAGGAAAAGTCCGTACTTCTCGGCAGGCCGCTCCACGCCTTCCAGCGCCTTGCGATGCACACCCTGATCGACACCGGCGTCCTTCGTGTCCTGCTCGACGTGCAGTCGGTAGTTTGCGGGCGCTGCCATTACCTTGCTCGGGGTCGTGATCGGACTATGCAGGTGAACTTGGGAGAGCTTGCAAGCGTGCGCACCGCGCCGCGCGCGGCGTGCAGCATCCATCAATGCAGGAAGGTGAGCGATTAGCGGGTCGCCCAGCGGCACCGGCCACCGCATCGTCGGCAACGCATCGAGCGCGGGCGTAATGTCGAACACCTCATCGCCTTCGATCAGGCCCAGGCGGTCATTGTCAAATCGGCAGAATTTCATTGGGCGCGCCCCTCGTAGGTTCTTGATTGCCGCGGACCCGGAGCAGCGCTCCGGGCGGCCGCAGGGTTCCAGAGCCAGTCGAAGCAGCGGTACAGGTCTTCCGTGGTGCGCTCCTGTAGTTGCTGAGTTCGTACTTCCGCGTCGGTGCCACCGCAGTGATAGGTGTGCCAGAGGGCGCGCGACTCGAGTTGCACGCGCGCGGTGCGCACGAAGCGCAGGCGTTCGAAAGCTGCGAATGCACGCTCTGGATCTTCGGGATGCTTTCCCAAGAGGGCGGTGAGTTCCGATGCGTCTTCCAGGGCCATGCCCGCGCCCTGCGCAAGCGACTGCAACGTGGCGTGCGCCGAGTCACCCAGCAGCGTCACTCGGCCATCGGACCAGCGTCGCATAGGGTTGCGATCGGCAATAGCCCAGCGGCGCTCCAGATTGACCACGGAAATCACGTCGCGAACCTCCGGCTGGGCATTGGCCGCGATGGCATTGATGTAGTTCCTGTAGCCGCCGTTGTCGGTAGGTTCCAGATCTGGCGGTACGCGGAAGACAGCGACGATGTTCATCTCGGTGCGCTCACGCAGCGGGTAGTAGATGACGTGAAAGCCGTCGCCCGTCCACATCGTGACGCCCGAGCGTTTTTGCAGGCTTGTCGGGGCTTCACTCATGGGCACGATGGTGCGGTGAGCGACGTACCCGGTGTCGCGCGATGCATCTTCGGGATGCATCTGCGCGCGCAGGCGTGAGCGCAGGCCGTCCGCCGCCACGAGCGCGCAGCCCTCGATGGTTTCACCCCGTTCGGTCTGGATCTGCACGGCATCCGGAGTCTGCGTATAGCTGCTCACGGTGGTCGCCTGGTTCAAGTCCACGCTGGGCAGTTGCCGTACTGCCTTCAGCAGGATCTCGTGCAGATCCACTCGGTGGATGGCAATGTAGGGTGCCGGGTATCGGCTCTCGAAGGCCTCGCCCTTCAATGGCACGCGCACCAGCTTTTCGCCCGTGCAGGCGTCCAGCAAGAGAAGGTCGTCCGGCAAGTAGGAGGCGCGGCGCACTTCGTCGCCCACTCCCAGGCGCTGGAGCACTGGAAGTACGTTGGGGCCGATCTGGACGCCATAGCCGATGGGCGCGATCTCGGCAGACTGTTCAAGAAGCCGCACGCTGCGGCCCCGCTGGCCCAGGCCCAGGGCAGTAGCCACGCCACCGAGCCCGCCGCCGACAATGAGGACAGGTCGAGTCATTCGCAGGCCTCCAGTGCGTCATAGCCGCAGAACTTCATCAGGCCCTCATCGGTAAGAGCCACGAGCACGGCGTCTTCGCTCGCCGAATGAGCGACGCGCACTCCCAACGGTTCAACGAAGACGTCGCCAAAGGACCAGTTGAAGTGCTCTTCACCAACGGCGCTGCTACCACTACCCCTGAGCACGACGTAGATTGCATTGGCATTGCGCCGGTAGGCAAGCCCCTGCCAGCCCTCGGCCCAGTGGTGAACCTTGATCGTGATGGTGGGCATCAGAGCAGAGGTGACGTCCACCGTCTTCCCGAAGAAGGAGGCATCGCTGCCGCCGGTATCAGTCGCCGCCAGCCGGCTCTCGATGTCAGCCCATTCGATGCGCATGGGCGAGTGGTCGACGCGCTCGGCGTTCTGCTCCCAGTGCTCGGGGTGGTCCTCCGCTTTCATGGGCTCCAGCAGATGCACGAGAGGCAAGTCCAGGCAGTCAAACCAGAATGCCTGCGAATCACCGTCGTGTCCATGGCCGTGCCAATGATTGCCGGGCGTGAGGACGATGTCTCCGGTTTCCATCGGGTGTCGCTTGCCATTGACCACGGAGTACGAGCCGCGCGATTCGATGATCACGCGCAGCGCGTGTGATGAATGGCGGTGCGAGCGCGCCCGTTCTCCCGGCAGGATCGACTGGTAGGCCCCGACCAGTGTGCGTGTGGTGGCGAAGTCATTTCCCTCGATCGGGTTGCGCAGCACGAAGTTGCGCCGCTCGGCCTGATCGGTGCCGATCACGCGGCCGGCTGCGAGCAACGCTGGCCGGATCTCGGAAAAGCGCCAATGCACGGGGACAAATTTAGAAAGTGGGTGGCGCCACATCAGCGGCTGTTTGCGCGGCGTCCAGCCTGGAGTGCAATTCTGTGCATCAATGGCATGAATAAGCTCGTCCACGTGCCGGATCGCGTCGTAGCGCGATGCGGAGGCTTCCAGGATTTCAGGCATAGAGTTGTTCCAATGTGAAGAGATGCGGCTCAGGCGTTGACAGCCACTGCTGCGCCTATGCGACGGCAGGCGTCCTGCGCGGCAAGGCGCCCGAAGATGCACCCCTTCGCAAGCGACGAGCCGCTCAGATACGAGGCGCCATGCAGCCCTCCCATGACTTCGCCCGTGGCGTAGAGGCCGAGAAGCGGCTGGCCGAACACGTCCAAGACCCGGGCGCCAGCGTCGGTACGCAGGCCACAATAGGTCGAGTTGAGGCCGGTCGTGCAAGCAATGCCGTAGAACGGCGCGGCCGAGAGTGTCGGTACGGTGCCATAACCTGCCGTGAGGCAGTCGCGGCCCATCTCGTCACCCCCGCGGCCTTCGGCCGCGGCGTTGTACCGTGCCACCGTGGCCGCCAGTGCCTGGGGCGGAAGGCTGAGCAGTCCGGCGAGTTCGTCCAGCGAGTCCGCGCGCTTGATCAGTCCGGCTTCGAGTGCCGAGTTGTAGTCGTCCACTGTCGGGAAAGGGGCGGACTGGTCCATGATGCGCTGGTCGAAAACCTGTACGCCAACGCGGCCGGGCTGCTTCAGGCATTCCTCGCCGATCACCTTGTACGACAGGGATTCATTGACGAAGCGAGCTCCGTTCGTGTTCACGACGATGCCGCCCTTGTACATGGTATGCACGAGGTACGGCGCCAGCTTTTCCTTCCCCGGGAGCGGCGTCGTAGCGGGCGCACCAAAGGTGCCCTTGGTAAAGCCCATATCCACCAGGTCCGCGCCCAATGCCCATGCCATGCGCAATCCATCCCCCGTGTTGCCCTCGCCTCCCATGGGTTTGGCATCGGCCAGGTGCGGGGCGAAGCGGGCAACGAGCTCACGCGAACGAGAGAAGCCGCCGGTCGCGATGATCACGCCGTGCTGCGCCATCACCTGTTCGCCACTCGCCAGTTCGACACCGATGACCCTGCGCTCGGCGCCGTCTCCGCTGGTGAGCAGCCGGCGTGCGCCCGCATTTGCGCGGAACTTGCCGCCCGCATCCAGCAGCGCCTGGTGCAACACGTGCAGCATGTGCTTTGGATCAAGGCTATGCAGGCGCGGCATGGACTGGCCACCGTTCAACGTGACATTGTCGAAGTCCAAGCCCAATGCTTCGAGCCAGCGGTAGGCGTCGTACTGGTGCTCGGCATAGGCATGCACCACCTGCGGGTCATTGGCATGATGCCCACAGGTGAGCAAATCCTGCTCGAGCAGTTCGGGCGTATCGGCGATGCCCTGCTCTTTCTGCACACGGGTGCCGGCGAAGGCAAATGCACCGCCGCACATCGCGGTACTGCCGCCGTAGGCAGGCATTTTCTCTAGCAGGATCACCGAAGCGCCAAGTCGCGCTGCCTCAAGGGCCGCACAGTGGCCGGCCATGCCCGCGCCCACTACGACGACGTCATGTTGCAAGGATGGCTTGTTCATTTCGTCTCCTCAGTTCAGTCGAGTTGAAGACCCAGTTGCTTGATCACGGCGCCCCAGGATTTGATGTCGCCCTTGATCTGTGCGTCCATTTGCTCGGGCGAGGCCGCCAACGGCGTCAGCGATTGCGCTGCGAGCAGTGCCGTCATTTCTTCGCCGCGCAGGACGGTGTTGATCTCTTCGTTGAGCTTGCGAACGATCGCCTGCGGTAAACCGCCGGGGCCGACCACGCCCATCCAGATCATCGGAATCTCCACACCCGTGACCCCCGCCTCGGTGAGCGTGGGGACCTCCGGCAACGAAGGCACGCGGCTCTTCCCGAGAACAGCCAGCGGCGTCAGCCGACCGGCCTTGATAAACGGCGCCGATCCTCCGACATCGAACATGGCCGAATCCACATCGCCGGCGACCACCGATTGCGTCGCCGGCGCGGCGCCCGGGAACGGCACCTGCAAGACGTCGATGTTCACCTTCGACTTCAACAACTCGGTCGCGAGCGTGTAGGGCTGCGCAGAGCCTGTCGAGGCATACGAAAGCTTGCCCGGGTTGGCCTTGGCGCGTTCGATGTAGCCCTTCATCGACGTGATTCCGGTCTTCGGGTTTACGAAGATCACGGTCTGGAATTCGGCCAGCAGGGAGATCGCCGTGTAGTCCTTGTTGGCGTCATAGCCCAGTGGTCGCTTGTAGAGCGCCGGCAGCATCGACCACGGCGTGGTCACGCACAAGTAGAGGGTGTAGCCGTCCGGTTTGGCACTGGTGGCGTATTGCGTGGCGATAAGGCCATTGCCACCGGGCTTGTTTTCCACGACAACCGGCTGACCAAGACGCTTGCCGAGCCCCTGCCCCAGCACGCGGGCCGCGGCATCCAGGCCGCCGCCGGCACTAAAAGGGACAACGATGTGGATCGGCTTTGTTGGGTACACCTGCGCCGCCGCGGTTGCCGCGGCCAAGCTGAAGGCTGCTGCCGTGAGCGTGTGAAGCAGGGGAATGCGTGGGATCATCGTGAATCTCCAGTTCGTTCTCGTGGGCAGCCAAACGGCTCGTGTTTCATGGTTCTCGGAGAGCGAGCGTCTCATCGGCTCGTCGCGGCGTTTCGGGCCCACCAAGCGGAAGCGTGGCGCCCGCCAAATCGGCCGGCCTCCGCCGGTTCCAGCACATCGACCTTCAACGTGGTGTAGGGACCAAGGCCAGCACCGAGGATGAGATAGCGGATGACATCGCCCAGTGGTTCGACAATCCGCGCGTTTCGCAGTGGCCCCATGTCCACCGGCGCGAGGCCCAGATCGCGCGCCAGGCCGACGACGGCCTCGCGCGCGTCAGCGAAGTCAGAGGCGATGAACGCCGAGACCTTCTGCGCGCGCAGTTCGGCGACCGGCATTTCGAACAACTCCTGTGCCATCGTGTTGAAGCACTTCACCACGCGGCTTCGAGGAAGCCATGCTTGGAGCTTTTCTGCGAGCGACTGCGCAACTGGTGCGAAGTCGAATTTCCCTTCAGGGATTGGCCAGTTATTCGGATCGATCACGACCTTTCCGTCCAATGCGGAAATGTCACCGATCACGTGACTGGGCTCCACGTCGCGAACGCTGTAGAAAATCACGTCGCCAAAGAGGGCTGCTTCGCGATTGCTGCCTGCCCGCGCGCCCGCAGCGCCATTCTTTTGCGCCAGGTCGGCGGCCTCGATGGCAGTCTGCGGATTGCGCGCGCCGAAGAAGACTTCGTGCCCGTGGACAGCCCATCCGCAACCCAGAATGCGCCCCATGTTGCCGGTGCCGATGATTCCGATCTTCATCACATCGCTCCTTTCTTGCCTAGAGCCGATCGCCGCGCGGAAAAAGAGAAAGAAGCCGATACGACGCGTCCTGATCGTTCGGCTGGCTCAGCGCCATGCCGAAGTGCCCGTGGTAGAGCGAGTCGTCAACAGGGCGCTCGGTCACCCAGTCGCGGACCACGCTGCGGTGGGAGATCTTCCACAAGCCTTCGCGACACTCATACCGATTGAAGGTGCGGCAGGCGGCTATGGCCTCTGTGGCCGGCCCGTCCGCGGCCCGTGTGCGATGGTAGGAAAGGCGGTGCGTCTCACCCTCGGCCTTTTCGCCGTCGACGCGGTACCACTCGTTGAGCACATAGTGAGCAGTGAGTTCGTACTTCGGCAGGAAGTCGCGGAACACCCATTCGGCGAACTCTGTCGCGCGACCGCTGTACATATCCCCGTGTTCCTCGATTGCGTCCTCGAAGAAGATGGAATGCAGCAGTGCTGCGTCGCGCCGGTCCACCCCGCGGCAGTAGGCCATCTCCAAGTCGTGCAATCGATCCTTCACGACCCATTCGCGCAACATCTCGTCCGTGGTCTTCAACATAGGTCTCCTTGTGTTGCCGCTAGATCCAGATTCGCTACAAACAAACCGACCCGCCGGTTGGTAAGTGTGCGGCTTGAGCCATGTCGCAGCATCGGTGTTTACGCTAGGTACGGCCCTTCGATCGCTCGCGCTTGGCGAGGAGGCCCCTCTTGCTTTGAGCGCGCCGCCGGCAGGGATGACCGCCTGGCCGCCGCAGCGCGGGCCGGTCCACAGAATCGAGTTCGTCGATTCCATCGGCATCGCGTAGGGCGGCTCCTCCACGAGCCGGAGCGATCCGAGGGCATTGCCGATGCGGACGACGACATGGTCGCCCTTGGCATTGCCGTAGAGACGCCCGACAGTATGTCCGGCAGCATCAGCGACTTTCAACGGTGATCGTTGAGCGAATGTATCGACGCGCGTCACGCTCCATGCGCAGTCAGTTTCGACTCGGCATGAGCGGATCCAGCGATCCGCCGGTGTGCTGCGCCGGTCCGTCCGCAAAGAGAAGCTGACGCATCTGCGCAGCAATGGATGCGCCAAGCGCCTGCGCCCCGCACACGCCCAACCTCGACGCGTTCCCGAACGTGACCCTCGCGACCAGGTCGCGGTAGCGCGGCAGCATCACCTGCAGCGTTGCAGCGATCCTCTCCTTGTTGCGCGCTGTCCGGTACAACCGCGTCAGCGGATGCCGCTGTGCATCCGGCGAAATGACGTGGCTCACCAGCGCCGGCACAAACCGCGCTTCAGGAACCAGCCTGGCGAACAAGGCGTAGCTGATCGACCAGTTCTGCAATGACGCGGCTGCCCGCTCCAGGCCAAAGGTGGCGGGGTCCGGCTCGATCTCTCCGGCCGGGAAGGTCAGCAGGGCACCGCCTTCCTGCAAATGCCTGCCGGCAGCTCGAACGACTGCCATGTGCCCGCGTTCCTCATCGGGCAGAAAGATCAGTTGCCGCGCAACATGGGGCAGGGCGCGAAGGAACGGCCGATCCGATGCGATCACCCGAAGGTCGGGACGCGACGCAAGACTGGTGAAGAGCGCGACCGTGTCCGTCATTCCGGGATGGTTGGCCAGGATGATCACAGGCCCTTTCCGCGGAACGTGTTCCAGGCCCGAGGTGATGATGCCGGCGGTCATCCGGCTCATCAGCCAGGCACTGCCTTGCGCCAGGCCATGTTCGCCGACGCGGGCGTCGAACTCGTGCGCAGTTCGCGCAAAGCGACGGGCCGCAGGCCGGAACAAACGACGCAAAGGCGTGTCACGCAGACACAGCAGGCCAGTCGACTCCAGCAGGTCGACGGTGTTGACTTCGGTCAGCGTCTCGATCAAGGGTGTCACGGTGGTGATCATCGGCCGGAAGGACGGGTCAAGCCTGTAGCGTTGTCCGCAGCGCGTGGGCTTCGGCGAGGAACGCTTCAAGCAGCCGCTGCGCAGGCAGCGTGAGCGGCGCGTCGGCGCGGTGCAGCACGTGGATCGTGGTGTTGGGCAGCACGTCGGCAATCGGCAACTTGACGAGGTCCATTCCGGGACCATAACGATCGAAGAAGCCCTTGGGCATGATTCCGATCACGTCCAGCCTCGGCATGAGCGCGAGCAGCGTGGCAAAGGACTCGCATTCGAGGCGAACTTGCGGCGTGCGGTTGCTCGTCGTGTCGAACGGGATGTTGCGCGGGTCGCCAGGCCCGCCGGGCGGCCCCGTGAGCACCCAGCCCGTGTCGAGCAGCTCGGCAAGTTTCCTGGCACGCGCGAGCGGATGGCTGCGGCGTGCGACGAGCACCGATGCACTGTCGAAGAGCGGCTGAACGACCAGGTCGCGGCCGACCCCCTCGGTGGGTAAGGGCCCCAGTGCCATGTCGAGCTCGCCGGCGCGCACCTGCTCCAGCGCGCGCGGATAGAGCGCATCGCGCATGCGCAGGCTCACCTGGGGCCATCTCGCGCCGAAGCGCTCCACCGCGCCCGGCGCCAGCAGGATCGCGGCGACGGGCGACACGCCGATGGTCACCCGCGCCTCGGCATGCCGCAGATGCCACGCGACCTCTTCGCGCGCTCGATCGATTTCACGCACGACGGTGGCCGCGCGTGCCGCGATCAGCTCGCCGGCCGGGGCCAGCCGGACTCCCTTCGGTGTGCGTATCACGAGTGACGTGCCGAACTCGTCTTCGAGCTGGCGCAAGGCCTTCGTCAGCGCCGGCTGGGACACGTTGAGTGCCTGCGCCGAGGCACGCAGGCTGCCCGTCCTGGCAAGTGTCAGCAGCAGATGAAGATGCTGGAGCCGCATGGTGAGCCCGAGGGATTGCGATAACCCATGGTAATCGGCATGAGAACGTGTGACGCGACAGCCGCCGATGCGGCCACTAGCATTCGGCGCATACCCAACCACGACAGGAGCCGGCATGACCCGACGCGTGAAGAACATCCTCTTCATCATGTGCGACCAGCTTCGCGCGGACCACCTGTCGTGCTTTGGCCACCCCAGGCTGAAGACGCCGAACCTCGATGCGCTGGCCGCGCGCGGCGTGATCTTCGACCGCGCCTACGTGCAGTCGCCAGTGTGCGGGCCGTCGCGCATGAGCTACTACACCGGCCGCTACGTTCACTCGCACGGCGCCAGCTGGAACTTCGTGCCGCTCAAGGCGGGCGAGATGACGATCGGCGACCACCTGCGCCCGCTGGGCGTGCGCTCGGTGCTGGTCGGCAAGACCCACATGCGCGCCGACCTGGCAGGCATGTCGCGCCTCGGCATCGACCCGGCCTCCACCATCGGGGTGCGCATCGCCGAATGCGGCTTCGATCCCTACGAGCGCGACGACGGCATCCACCCTTACTCCGGCCATGACCCGGACCCCAGCTACAACGACTACTTGCGCAGGCAGGGCTTCGACGGCGACAACCCGTGGGAGCAATGGGCCAACTCCACCGTCGACGACGACGGCCAGCTCCGTTCCGGCTGGTTCCTGAAGTACTCCAACCGGCCGGCACGCGTGCCCGACGAACACTCCGAGACGCCCTACATCACGCGCCGCGCAATGGACTTCATTGCCGAGTCCGGCGACCAGCCCTGGTGCCTGCACCTGTCGTACATCAAGCCGCACTGGCCCTACATCGTTCCCGAGCCCTACGCCAGCATGTACACGGCCGAGGATGCGTTGCCGGTGGTTCGCTCGGAGGCCGAGCGCCACGATCCGCACCCGGTGTACGACGCGATGATGAAGCACCGCGTGTCCAGGACTTTCTCGCGCGAAGGTGTGCGCGACGCCGTCATGCCGGGCTACATGGGCCTGATCAAGCAGATCGACGACCAGCTCGGCAAGCTCTTCGGCTTCCTGGAGGAGCGCGGGCTGATGGAGACGACGATGATCGTCTTCACCTCGGACCATGGCGACTACCTCGGCGACCACTGGATGGGTGAGAAAGACCTGTTCCACGAGCCGATCATTCGCGCACCGCTGATCGTGTACGACCCCGACGCGCGCGCCGACGCCACGCGAGGCACGCGCTGCGAGGCATTGGTCGAGGCGGTCGACCTGGCGCCGACCTTCCTGGACGCCTGCGGCGGCGCCCCGGTGCCCCACATCATGGACGGCCGCTCGCTGCGCCCGCTGCTGTTCGGCCAGCGTCCGCACGACTGGCGCGAGCACGTCGTCTGCGAGTACGACTACGCCTTCCAGGACTCGCGCATTGCCCTGGGCACGCCGTCGCGCGATGCCTGGCTGCGGATGATCTCCGACGGCCGCTGGAAATACGTGCTGGCCGAAGGCTACCGTCCGATGCTGTTCGACCTCGCGTCCGACCCGAACGAATTCGTCGACCTCGGCGCCGCACCCGAACACGAGGGCGTCCGCCAGCGCCTGCACGAGGCCCTGTTTCGCTGGGCACGCCAGCCGCGCCAGCGCGTGACCATTCCCGACGGTGCCATCGAGACGATGGAAATCCAGCCCCGCATTTCCGAGGGCGGCATCCTCATCGGCTACTGGGACGAAGAAGACCTGAGCGAGGCGCGCAAGAGCTTCAAGCCGCGCTTCGCATCGACCAACCCCCTTGTGAAATCCACGCTCGATCGCCTCACCCGCCAGGAAGGAACGTCCCATGACCATTGAAACCCCCGACATCACGCGCGCGCAGACCGGCATCGACGGTGTGTCGTGGAACATCCTCGGCCAGGTGTACGTGCCCAAGCAGTCCACCGACGACAGCTTCTCCTGGCATGCGACCTTCCCGGTCGAGACCTTCGTGCCACCCCACGTGCACCCCTACCAGGACGAGTACATCTTCGTGCTCGATGGCCGCATCGACCTCATGCTGGGAGGCAAGAAGACCTCGGCCGGCGCCGGCGACCTGGTGCGCATGCCCCGCGGCATCCCGCATGCCTTCTTCAACAACACCGGCGAACCCGTCACCGCCCTCTTCTGGGCCACGCCCGCCGGCAAGCTGCAGGCGCTCTACCGCCGCATCCACAACATGTCGAGCCCGGCCGAAGTGGTGGCCGCGGCGCGCGAGTACGACGTCATCTTTGCACCGCCCGTTTCATCGGCGGCATGAACATCATGATTCAACGCAGACGGATCCTCGGCGCGCTGGGTGCAGCGCCCTTCGCCGCAGCAACCCTGCCCGCCTGGGCGCAGGGCTATCCCGCCAGGCCCATCAAGATCGTCGTGCCGCTGCCGCCCGGCAGCCCGCCCGATGTGCTTGCGCGGCTGGTCGCCGAGCGCCTGCAGGACGCATGGAAGCAGCCCGTCATCGTCGACAACCGCCCTGGCGCGACGGGGATGATCGGCATGGACGCCGTCGCCAAGGCAGCGCCCGACGGCTACACGGTGGGCGTCATGTTCCTCACGCACACGGTGCTGCCGGCGCTGTTCGGCAAGGTGCCCTACGACACCAGCGCAGACTTCGTGCCCATCGCCAACCTCGTCTGGCTCTACAACGTGCTGGTGGTGCCACCCTCGGTGCCGGCTCGCAGCGCGAACGAACTGGTGGAACTTGCGCGCACCCAGCCGGGCAAGCTCACCTACGGCTCCGGCGGCAACGGCTCGCCGGCCCACCTGATCGGCGAGTCCTTCAGGCAGCTCGCCAAGGTCGACATGCTGCATGTGCCTTTCAAGGGGCCATCGGAAGCGGTGCAGGCGCTTCTCGGCGGCTACGTCTCGGCCATGTTCGCAACCACCTCGGTGGCCGTGCCGCTGGTCAACGCCGGCAAGCTGCGCGCAGTTGCCGTGACCAGCCCCGCCCGCCTTCCCGCGCTGCCGTCGGTGCCGACCATGGCCGAGAGCGGCATCGCAGGGTTCGACATGAAGGAATGGGAGGGTATCGTTGCACCGGCGGGCACGCCGCGTGACATCATCGCCAAGTGGAACCAGGAACTCACACGCATCATGCAGCTGCCCCAGATCCGCGACAAGCTGTCCGAACTCGGCATGGAAGCGGCTGCGCCGAACTCGCCGGATCAGTTCACCACGCTGATGCGCAGCGAACTGCAACGCTGGACGCAGTTCGTGAAGACCAGCGGCCTCAAGGCCGACTAGCCAATTTGCCGATTAGCCGATAACACCGTGGAAGACGCCCAGTTCCAGTACGTAGAAGGCCAGTCGCGCCCTGGCTTTGCTTCGCTGCTGGCTGCGTACGAGGCCGAGAGCGTCGCGGCCGTCGGCACCGAGACCTGCGTGCTCGATGTCCGCTACGGGCCGTTGGAGCGCCAGACCTTCGACTTCTTCACGGCGCGCCAGAAGCCCAGGGGCACGCTCGCGTACTTCCATGCCGGCTACTGGCAATCACGTGACAAGTCGACTTTCCGCTTCATCGCGCCGGCCTACACGGCGGCCGGCCTGAATGTCGCGCTGGTCAACTATCCGCTATGCCCGACCGTGTCGCTGCCGGAACTCATCGAGGCTGTGCAGGCTTGCATCCCTGCGATCAGGGCGAGGGCAGCCGCTGACCAGGCCGAGAGTCTGCCCTTGGTTCTGTCGGGGCACTCCGCAGGCGCGCACATCGCGGCCGAGCTTGCACTCTCGGGCGTCGAGGACATCGCGGGCGTTGTTGCCATGAGCGGCATCTTCGACCTCGCGCCCCTCCTGGCAACGACGCTCAACCAGAAGCTCGGGCTGGATGCTGCAAGCGCAGCGGCCTGCTCTCCGCTCCATCGCGTGCGCGCGCTGGCGGCACCTGCGCTCGTCGTTGTCGGCGACGAGGAAACGCCTGCATTCATCGCGCAGAGCCGGCGCTTTCACGAGGCGTTGAACAAGGCGGGAAGCCGCAGCTCCTTGCTCCTCGTGCCGCAAGCCGACCACTTCAGTTTGCTGCGACGATTTTCATCGCCTGGCAGTCTCTTGTTCGACCAGGTCTGCACGTTGTCGTTCAAAGCGCCTTGACCAGTCCGATGCAGACCGCGCAAAGCTGCGCAAGGTTGAGGACCATGCCCCAGACATGGAGCAGGCGAAACTGGCGGATGCGGGCCGTGTCCGTGGCTGTCATGGCATCGCGCAGCCGATCCATGCGGTTCAGAATGCTCCGGCGGCTGACGAATGCGATCAAGGCGATGCCGGCCATTCCCGTGGCGATGACGGCGCGTCCGACCGCAGCGTGAGCGAGCGCGCCGGCACCGGCGGTCACCATCACGGCCTTGTAGTACACATCGAAGAGACCGCGGATGAAAAGTGCGTCCAGCGGGGTGTCGTGCTTCAGGATCATCAGCGGCAGCGAGCCGCACATGAAGAAGCCCATCCACACCAGCAGGATGACGATGGTGGCGAACGGAGCAAACGGGGCGAGGGTGGCGAGCATTCGAACACAGCAGCCGACCCTCCCGCGGGCAACGGCGCGTTCGGATACTACACAAGCCCCCCACCTTTGCGCCTAGAACCGTGCCTTCAAGAAAGCCGACGGCCCCTGCAGCTTGACCCGCAGCCGTGCCGTGCTGCTCAGCGCATCGAAGTCGCGCTTGAGCTCGATCTCGCTCACGCCATACGAGAGCACCACGCCCACGTTCTTGACGGGAAACCACTCCACGCCGAGGGCGGCGTTGTAGATGTGCCCGCGCAGGTTGCTGCCGCCCTTGCGCACGCCCGACACGTCGGCGAACAGGCGCAGGTCGGGACTGATGGCGTGGCGCACGCCGACTTCCAGCAGTGGCGCGAAGGCGTCGTCGCTGTCGTGCTGGCTGAAGCTCGCGGTGGCGCCGTTCACGCCGGCCAGCGCGTTGCTGTCCAGGCTGACGCGGTAATACGCCAGGCCCGCGCCCAGCCCCAGCACCGTGTTGCCGGAGCCGATCCACCACTTGTAGGCCAGCTTGGCGAAGTCCAGCTTGAGGTCGAGGCTGACGTTGCCCAGCGCCGTGACCGAGGTCGGCCCGACCGCGAAGCTGTTGCCAAAGCCGGTGCCATAGTTGCGGTTGAACCGGTAGTAGTCGAGCGACAAGCCCTGGCTGTCGCCGAACAGCACATCGGCGGTGATGCGCGGCATGGTCACCTTGCTGCCTTCGATGTCGCGCGTGTCGAAGCGGCCGTAGGGCGTGTTCAGCCCGGCGTCGAGAGTGGGTTCGGCATGGAAGGCGCCGACAGAGAAGCTGAAGCGATCCAGCGCGGGCGAAGGCTCGGCGAGCGCTGGGGTCGACATCACGAGGCTCGCCCCGGCCAATGCGGCGAGGGCGCATGAGCGCGAAAACATCATGAGGAATGATTCCGATGAGCGGCCTGATGCCCGGCGCCGAAAGCCCGATGTCTGCGGCCGCGAAACTCCCCTGGGCGCGAGCGCCACTCTAGGCACGCTGCGCCGCGTGGCAAGTTCCGGATGTCGACTCCGCCTGTAGGAGCTTGCCTTGTCCCCGGCAAGGGTGGTTGTCATGCAGCATGCACGGTGAGCTTTTGGGAATGCCGCCCCGCCCCTGCTGCCAATGACGACTCAGTGCTGGAGCGTGCCCGCGGCGGTGACGATCTCCTTCGCGTCCGGAAAGTAGCAGAGGCTGCTGGGCCCATTGGGCGCCTCGATGTGCTCCCAGGCGATGGTGCCGCTCTCGTCGATGAGGAAGTGTCCGACCAACTGCGAGGCGTGATTCGCCATGATCGCACTGTCGGTGCCATCCATCTCGAAGCCGTCCTGCGCGTTGAGCGCGCCGTTGGCGGCCATCGGCTGCGCGGGCTGCGGCAGCTCGCCGGTGGGATTGATGCGTGCCGCCTCGAAGTCAGCCATGCGCGTGCGCGACGGCCACTCGGGCGATTCGCTGCTGCCCTCGGTCAGGAATTCCACGCGCGGCACGCCGAAGGCCTGGTGCGTGCGGCAATCCGGATCGGCCAGCAGCAGCAGCGACATCGGCCGGTAGCGGAAATACATGCGGGCGCGTTCCACCGGCGTGTTGATCACTGCCACTGTCTCGACCCCCGCGGCGCGCAAGGCCGGCTGCATGTCGGCGAGCTGCCTCACCTGCCGACGGCAGAACGGGCAGTGCAGCCCACGGAAGAGGCCGAGCACGAAGGGGCGCCCGCGCAGGTCCGCGAGCGACACCATGCCTTCGCGGTTGGCCGCGGGGAGCATGAACCCTGGCGCGGGTTCCCCTGGCTGCAGCGGATGTTGCGGGTCTCCCATGGCGCGCCTCCTTCCTCGTGTGGTGGTGGGGAGCAGTGGGCGCATCGACCGTATCACTTGCCGCGGAAAGCCACAACGCGGCTTTCATCCTTGCGGGCTCCGCGGGCCCGATCCCCCTGCTTCGCTTCCTGGTCGTTTGACCTCTCGCGTTTGGAGGCGTTGTCCTATACGGGTCAAGTGCCCGTCGCAACACGCTGCTTGCAGTTCAATTTTTCGCGAAGCCAAGGGCTTCCTGCAGGAGGTGATTTGGCCCCCCGACCCGTGAGCCTCGCGAGAGACGCCCTCGGGCGCGTGTGGCACGCCGCAATGGCCGCGCCCGGCCTGGGCGTCGTCCTGCTGGCGATGCGCAACTACATCCTGCACCAGAGCGCCAACCAGGCGGGCAGCATGGCGTTCTCGTGGGTGCTGTCGATGTTCCCGCTGCTGATCCTGGCGTCTTCCGCCGCTGCCTTCATCGGGCAGCCGGGCCAGGCGGCGGCACTCGCCGTGCGCGTCATGGACTATGCGCCGACGATGGTGCGCGACGCCGTGCAGCCGGTCATCGACCAGGTGCTGGCCCAGCGCAACCAGACGCTGCTGACAATCGGCGTGCTGGCGACGTTGTGGACGGCCTCTTCGGGCATGCAGGCGGTACGCACCGCGCTGAACCGCGCGTATGGCATCGACCGCGGCCTTCCGTTCTGGAGAGCGCGCCTGAAGGTCACCGTGTTCACCTGCGTCGTCGGGCTCGGCGTGCTGGCCGCGTTCAGCTCGGTGATCGTCATGCCCTACGTGTGGAAGCTGATCGAGGCCAACGGCGGGGCCGGGCAAGACGCGCTCTGGATGCGCCTCAGCGTGCGTTACGGCCTGGCCTTTGTCACGCTGGCGGCCGTGTATGCGCTCCTGTACGGCTGGCTGCCCGACATTCCCCAGCGGCTGTACACCGTGCTCCCTGGTGCCCTGGTCGGCGCCGCGCTGTGGGTGACCGCCGCCGCCACGCTGTCGTACACCTTGCGCACCGCCGGCAAACTGGCGCTGCTCTACGGCAGCTTCGCGGGCGTGGTCGCGACCCTCGTGTTCCTGTACATCAGCGCCACCACGCTGATCTTCGGCGCCGAGATCAACGGCGTGCTGCGCGAGAAGGTCGCGCCGCCGCCCCTCAATCCAGCTGGATCTTCGCCTTCTTGATGACCTCGCCCCACACCGCCGAGTCGGACTCGATCATCTTCTGGAACACCGCCGGGCTGCCGCCGATCGGCTGCGCGCCGAGGGCTTCCAGCCGGGCCTTGAAGTCGGCTTCCTGCATTGCCTCGTTGATGCTGGCGTTGAGCTTCTGCACGATGGCCTCGGGCGTGTCGGTGCGCGCCACGATGCCGAACCACGAGTAGAGCTCGAAGCCCTTCACGCCTTGCTCGTCGAGCGTCGGCACGTTGGGGAACTGCGGCGAGCGCTCCAGGCTCGTCACGCCCAGCGAGCGCAGCTTGCCGGACTTCAGCATCGACTGGGCGGAGAACTCGATGTCGAAGTACACCGGCACTTCGCCCGACAGCACCGCGGTCAGCGCGGGCGCCGAGCCGCGGTATGGAATGGGCGTCATCGACACGCCCACCACCTGCTTGAAGCGCTCCGCGCCCAGGTGCGGCATGGTGCCCGCGCCCGACGAGGCGTAGTTCATTGCCTCGCCCTTCTCCTTCGCCATCTTGATCAGGTCCTGGATGCCCTTGCCCTTGAAGCCGGGCGCCACCACCACCTGGTGCGGGCTCTTGAAGACCCCCGCGACGGCGCGGAACTCGCGCAGCGGATCGAAGGACATGTTGGGGTAGAGCCACTTGCCGGTGGAAACCACGTTGCTCGCCATCAGCAGCGTGTGGCCGTCGGCCGGCTGTTGGAGCACGGCCTCGCTGCCGACGATGGCGCCGGCACCGGGCTTGTTCTCGACCACGACCGGTTGCCCGAGCTTCTGCCCGAGCCCCGTCGCGATGGCGCGTGCGGTCGTGTCGGACGGGCCGCCGGCAGGGAAGGGCACCACCAGCCGGATCGGCTTGGTTGGAAAGCTCTGGGCGAATGCCGCGCATGGAAGCGCGAGCGCGGCGGCGGCGGAGATCAGGAGAGAGCGGCGCAAGGTGAACATGAGGTGTCCTGCAAATTCAAGGTGTTCGTGAGAAGGCATTCGTGAGAAGGCATTCGGGAAGAGGTCTCGAGGGCCCATCAGGCGGGCAGCGCCTCGATCGGCGCCTCGCGTTCGGACAGCTGTACTGCGGCATCGCTCGACACCAGCGCGTTCTGCTCGACCAGCACGCGGCGGACGTCTTCTGCAGCCGGTTCCCTGCCCGCGGGCGCGGCAGCGGCAAGCGCCGCGTACACCCCGGCTGCATGGCCGAGGCACATCGCCGTCCCCATGTGCCGCGCGCCGCCGTTGGCCTCGCGCGTGGCCGAGATGGCGCGCCCCGTCACCACCAGGCCGCCGACCTCCTGCGGCAGCAGGCAGGCCAGCGGAATCTCGAAGGGCGCGGGCGGCATCCACAAGGCGATGCCGGTGCCGCCCGCCTCGTGCAGGTCCATCGGCCCGGCGCCGAGCGCCACCGCATCGGCAAAGCGCACGCCGCCGACGATGTCGCTTTCCGTCAGCGTGTGGCGCCCGACGATGCGGCGCGTTTCGCGCACGCCGACCCGCTCGGCAATGCCGGCAAGCACCGAGGCCTCGAAGCCCGGCACGCGCTCCCGCAGGAAGTCGACGACCGACTTGACCTGCTGCCGCCCCGTCTGCTCGGCACGCGTGAGGTCGCCTGCATCCAGCGCGTCGATGCCGGGGATGCGGCTCATCAGGCAGATCGCGTCCTTCTCGCCCGGCGTGCTGCAGAAAGAGAGGCTTTCCCAGAACAGCCGGCCCTGCTGCACGCCCTCGACCGCGAGCGCACGCTTGGTCTCGCGCGGAAGGGCGCGGAAGGTCTTCACGTCGACGTTGGACATGCGAAACACCAGCGTGCAGGGCTGGCGGTGGTGCCGCAGTTCGGGCTCCGCGCCCGCGAACGGCACGCCCGACGCCGCGGCGACGGCCGCATCGCCGCTGGCATCGACCACCATCGCCGCGCGCAGCGCGCTGCGGCCCGAGGCGTTCTCGATCACCACGCCCTCGACCCGGCGCTCGCCCAGCAAAGGCCGCACCACCTGCGAGTGCAGGTACACGTCGACGCCTGCTTCGCGCGTGATCTCGTCCGCCGCGATCTTCAGCACCTCGGGGTTGAAGGGGAAATTGGTGATCGTCACCGGGCTGCTGCTCGCCTCGGCCAGCGTGTAGCGGCGAAAGCCCGTGCTGCCCCCGAGCGCACGCACGCGCTCCGTCAGCTCGAAGCCGATGCCGCCGACCACCCGCACCGGGCCGTTGAAGAAGCCGATCCACTGCGCCACCATGCCCGCCGTGCCGGTGCCGCCGAGGCAGCCCGAGCGCTCGATGACCGCGGTGCGCGCACCGCTGCGCGCCGCAGCAACTGCGGCCACGAGCCCTGAAGCCCCGCCGCCCACGACGACGACGTCGTAGCGCGAGAGGACGGGCGTGGAAAGACTTTCGTTGATGAATTCGTTGCCTGGCATGGGGTCTCCGGGAGTGGCGCGGTGCCGAGAGGATCGGCGCGGCTGGATGTTGAAAGTTTCCATACAGAAACTGTTTCCATTATACTTGCCTCCCAAAATCCCTCCCGCCGAGGCCACTTTCGCCATGCAGACCACCGCCCCCGTCAAGTCCGCCGAGCGCACGCTCGACCTGCTCGAGTTCATCGGCCGCAACGGCAATGCCGCCTCGCAGTCCGACATCGTCGTGGGCCTCGGCGTGCCCAAGGGCAGCCTGAGCAAGCTGCTCGCAACCATGCGCGAGCGCGAGTACGTGGCCTTCGATGCCGACGCCAAGGTCTACCGCCTCGGCCCCGCCGTGCAAGCGCTCGTCGCACAAGCGCAGGCCGCGGCCGACGTGGCCACGCTCGCGCTGCCGGTGCTGCAGTGGGCCACCGAGGTCACCGGCGAGGCCTCGTCGTACACCGCCCTGCGCAACGACGAGATGGAGCGCATGTGCGGCGTCGACAGCGAGCAGCCGCTGAGCTACCGCATGAACAACAACAAGCGCTTTCCGCTGTATTCGTCCTCGGGCGGCAAGGCCGTGCTTGCAGACATGCCCAAGGCGCTGCGCGAGGCGTACCTCTCCCGCGCGAAGCTGCAGAAGCTCACGCCATCGACCGTCGCATCGGTCACCGCGCTGCGCGCCCAGCTCGCCACCATCGCTGCCGAGGGCGTTGCCGTGTCGCGCAACGAGCACACGCAGGGCGTGGTCGCGCTCGCGGTCGCCATCCGGCGCGCGCAGGGCGAGGCACCGGTGGGCGCCATCACCATCGTCGTGCCCGATGCGCGCTTCAACCACAAGCTGGAGGCGCTGTGCCGCAAGACGCTGAAGACCGCGCGCGCGCGCATCGAGAAGGCCATGCAGATGGCCGGCGTGCAGGCGGGGTGAGCCGCCCGCGCGGATCGTCCTACACGTCCACGCGCAACAGGCCGGCTCCATCGGTCGCCAGGGCTCGCATCCTGGGGAGCGGAAAGGAACGGCCATGAACGCCATCAAGCTCCGAACCCTCTGCACTGCGGCAGCGCTTGCCGCCAGCAGCGTTGCCTTTGTCGGCTGCACCACCACGCGGCCTGACGACCACCCCAGCACGGCATCGTCGCGCGTGTCCATCGATGCGCAGGTCGACGCCACGCTCTCCAAGCTCTACGACGCCGTGCCTGATTCGCGCGAGCTGATCGCCAGGTCGCGCGGCGTGCTGGTGTTTCCGTCGGTCGTCGGCGGAAGCCTGGGCGTGGGCGCCGAGTACGGGCGCGGCGCGCTGCGGGTAGGCAATCGCACGCAGGCCTACTACAGCACCACCGCCGGCTCGGTCGGCTTCCAGGCTGGTGCGCATTCGAGGGCGGTGATCTATGTCTTCACCAACCAGGAGGCGCTCGACAGGTTCCGCAACAGCAAGGGCTGGACCGTAGGCGCCGATGCCACCGTCGCCGCCGCGACCGTTGGCGCCAACGGCAGGATCGACACCAACACCATGCGCCAACCCGTCGTCGGCTTCGTGCTGAACAACCTGGGCCTGGAGGCCGGTGTGTCGATCCAGGGCGCGCGGATCGCCGAGGTTCGGCTCTAGCGCCGCTAGTGCGGGCCCGCGGGCCCTGCTAGTCCGCGTCCGTGTCGTCCGGCGAAGCTTCCACCGGCCCTTCGAGCTCGTCGTCGACGTAGGCCATCAGCGCCTCGTTGCCGGCGTCGAAGGCTTCACGCCAGTTGTCGTAGGTGTCGTCGCCCGTCTCCAGGTCGAGCCAGACGGCCTGGTCGTCCGTGCTCTCCAGGAGGATCCAGTTGAAGTGGCCCGGGCTCGGCCGGTCGACGAAGACAGCAAGGCGGCGGTATTGGTCGGTCATGCGAAACAGCGTAGATCCGAGTGAGCAAGAACGCCAGAGGCAAACGCCTAGGGGGCGCCTGCAGTTCGTGGCCTCAGTCGCGCGTGGGGTCGGGATAGAACGGGCGCAGCCCCGACGGTGCGGCGAAGGGCGCCCAGGCGTCTTCCGCTTGCGACAGCCGGTCTGCCACCGCATAGAACACGGCCGGGTGAACGCCCAGGCCCAGGTGGCTCGCCTCGACCTCGATGTTCTCGGTGAATGGCGTCTCTTCCTGGAAGCTGCTGCGCCAGGACACGATGCCGTCGGAGCGGCTGAAGATCGACGTGGCGGGCACCTGCGGCACCGGCCGCACCCACTTGTCGCGCCTGGGATCGTGTGCCGACCGGCCGCTCAGCAGCTCGTAGGCCTTCACAGCGCGCGTGGTCTTCGGGCTGCCGTGCAACGGACTGCCCAGCGTGACGACGCTGCGTACCGACTCCGGCGACTTCGACGCCAGCATGCGTGCGAACACGCCGCCGAGGCTCCAGCCCACCAGGCTCACCCTGTTGCCCGAGCTCTCGTGCAGGCGGCGAAGCAGGTCCAGCAGGCCCTTCTCTACGCCCGGCCGAGGCCCGCAGTTGGTGCCGAGGCCCCAGCCTTCGACCTCGTAGCCCCGCGTCTCCAGGAACTTCCGGAGCATCTCCGTCGAACCGTCGCTCGCGCCGAGGCCGGGCAGCACGATCACCGTGTGGCCATCACCGCGCGGCGCGAACTGAAGGAGCGGCCACAGCGCGAGCGTCGCGCCGGCTTCCCAGATGGCGCGGCCTTCGGCGAGCAGCAGGAACTTGGAGGGTGGACGGTCCGAGGTGGCCGTGGCGGTGGCGGTCATTGGCATGTGTTCTCCCGTGTCTGTAATGTGGATGCGCAGTGCACAAGTTAAAGCGTGAGCCAGGCATTCGGCTGGGACAGGAGCCATGCGCTGCGTAGGCGGATTTGCCATTCTTCGGTGCGCCATGTCTTTTGACATGAAGTGCGCCTTCGATGGCGCACGGAGTCTTCATCGTCCTACTCGCGAGGCGGGGCTGCGGATTGTCTGATCCTTCGGACCATGCACCCGATCGTCCAGACCGCACTGCGGAGTTTGCAAGGCTTGGCCTATGCGAAGGCGGTCGAGCAGTGCAGGCGAGTGGCATGGTTGTCCCGCACGCATGCAGGTATAGCTCGACTGGAGGAACGCGCACGCAGCGTGGCGGCATGGGAGAACAACATCTCGATGCTGCGGCTGGCGATGACGGCGGAGGAACGCGCCGAGCTCAAGATCAAGCGGGCGATCTACCTGCGCATGCTGCTCGACAGTGCGCCCGTGCGGCTGCAGCCCTGGGTGGACGAGGATGAACTGGCGGACATGCCGGTGTCGCACCTTTTTGAATGGGTGGCGTATGACCTGGAGCGGCTGGAGCTGGATGAGATCGAGGCTACGTTGACGGAGAGGGAAGAGGCGCGGTATGCGAGGGAGGTAGGGGAGTTCAAGGGGTTTGAGTAGGTCGGCTCTACGATTTTCGTAGAGCGGACGTTGGGGCTTTCGTTCAGCATCGAGGGATGGAAGGCGCCTATTCGTACAGCATTACCCGGTACGTGCATGACTTGCAGACGGGGGAGTTCATCAATGTGGGGGTTGTCGTGGCTCTGTGCCACGAGCCGCGTGTCGCGGCGAAGTTCACGATGGACTATCGGCGCGTGAAGGGTGCGTTTCCTGGGCTGGACGTGGAAGTCTTTCTGGCGCGCATGCGGCGTTTGCAGGCGTGCTTCGATGCGATCGATGCGGCACGATGCTCCGAGTTGCGCGCCCGCGAAGGTGGGTCCATCGAAGCGCTTATCCATTCGGTGCTGCCGGTTGAAGACAGCGCGCTCCACTGGTCTCCTGTCAGTACTGGTGTCTGTGGGTCTCTACCTGTGTTAATCGAGGTGTTCTATCGGCGGCTCATCGCCAGGCATGAATTGCCGTTCAGGCATTGAGCGCTTAACCGTCGCCATCCACGCCCAGCACGCACGAGCTTGAAAGCTGTTGGAAGATCAGTGGGTTGAGGTCTTGGACTCGCGCTCGACTACCGCTTCGCAGCGGTTGCGGTCGTCAAATAGCGACCTCACTTCGTCGTCAGAAGCATCAGAGTCCCTGGGAGGACGTGAGGTGGACTTATAGCCCTCCTTCTCTTGCCCGGCTTCTTTTTCTTCCAAGTATTCGCGGTGTTCAGAGAGAGTCTGTTGCGAAACAGTTGCGAGTGGTACGCCGTATCGCATCAGCGCACTCGTCAATTCACTTTCAAACGAATCAAATTCGCTCGTTGAGGAGACTTCGGAAACACGCTCAGTGAGTTCGCCCAAGATCCGCGAAGCGCATCGCTGGCGGCAGAACTAGCCAGATCGGGCCGCTCCCCATGGACGTCGATGGCTCTGGCAATGCCCTTGATCTCGTCAAGCGTTTGTCGATTGAGTGAAGGAGGTGTTGCGCAGTTCGCGACGTAGCGTTAAGCCGCCAGAGGAGCCGAGCGATGAATCACGTGGACAGAACGTGAAATTGTTCGCATGTGGGCGCGATTGCGCAAAGTTGTCGCGAACTTTCCGAAATAAGTCACACACCTGCGCAGGATTGAATGAACCCTGCCGCGATACTTTCGCAACTTGTTAGTACTTAAGAATGCGAAACATGCAGATCGAGAGTTGCTGTGCTGCGTCACCTGGCTTACTCCGGAAGACGCCGTGGTCCACCCGCTGGAGTCGCGCCCTTTCGGTCGCCCTGACAGTCACCCTCGCTGCATGTGGCGGCGGAGGCACTGGCAGCCTCGGGATCACCGCGTTGAGCGCGCCCATGGATGAGCCCGTCGCCGCCACGCCGCCCGGTGAGCCTGTCGGGCTATCAGCGCCCGACGCACCGGTCGTCGTATCGGCTGCGCCGGTGCTGGCCGACGCACCGGTCATCGTGTCAGCTGCGACGGTGCTGCCCGCCCCGCTGGTGGTCGTGCCGAATGCGCCGGTGTTGCCGGTCCCGCCGGCGGTGCCGAGTGCGCCGGTGCTGCCTCCCTCGACCTACAAGGTAGGCGGGACCGTCTCCGGCTTGGTCGGCACGGGCCTGGTGCTGCAGAACAATGCCGGGGACGACCTGGTCATCTCGGCCGATGGCAGCTTCACCTTCACCACCGCGATAGCCGCTGGCGCGAGCTACGCGGTGACCGTGAAGTCGCAGCCCCGGATCGCAACCAAGGTCTGCACCGTGAGCGGCGGCAGCGGCACGATCGCCGCCGCAAACGTGAGCGACGTGGCCGTGACCTGCGCCGTTCCCACGACCCGGTTCGCCTATTCGGTCGACTACGGTGCGGACAAGTTGTACGCCTTCAACGTGGACCCAGCGACCGGTGCCCTCAGCGCCATGGCTGTCGCGACAGCGGACACCGGTCCCACACCTATCTCGGTGGCGGTCGACCCGACCGGCCGCTTCGCCTATGTGTCGAACTACGGCGGGGCCAGCGTGTCGGGCTATGCGCTCGACGCAGGCTCCGGCGCGCTGACCCCGATGGCCACACCGACGGTGGCGACGCAAAGCCTGCCTATCGCGATCACGGTGGACCCCACGGGTCGTTTCCTCTTCGTGGCGAACAATGGCGCCGGCACAGTTTCCTCGTACGCCATCGATCCGGTCACCGGCGCATTGAGTCTGATCGGTGCTCCGGTGGCCACCGGACGGTCTCCGTATTACGTGGCCGTTGACCCCACCGGGCGGTTCGCCTATGTCCCGAACTGGCTCGACAACACGGTCTCCTCATTCACTATCGATCAGGCGTCTGGCGCCCTGACCGAGATGCCAGGTCCCCGGGTGGCCACCGGTTCCTATCCGATTTCGATGAAGGTCGACCCGTCCGGGCGTTTCGCCTACGTGGCCAACTACATGTCGAACAATATTTCTGCCTACGCCATTGACTCGACAACAGGTGCACTCACCGCCATGGGCGGGCCGAATGCACCGACGGGGCTCAGGCCGGTTGCGACCGCGGTGGATCCGTCGGGCAAGTTCGCCTACACGGTGAACTACTCGTCTCACACGGTCTCCAGTTTCGCCATCGACAGTGCGTCCGGCATGCTGAGCGCAGGTCCAACGGCCGCGACGGGGCAGTACCCTGTGAACTTGACCGTGGATCCAACGGGTCGCTATGCATACGTCGCCAACTATGGAGACGGCACCGTCAGCGCCTACACGATCGACGCGGCATCAGGCGCGATGAGACCGGCCGGCGCTGCGACGCCTGCTGGCAGCTATCCCTACAGCATTGCGCTGTCACGGTAGTTGGTTATGACTATGTGGCAGGAGCCGGATCGCGGGTTCCGGCCAAGCTGCTTCGGCCTCGCACCACAAAGGAGTTAAACGCAGGCGCAGGTCAGTGCCCTAGGCGCTTGGAAACCTCGACGCCACATGCCTTCACTGCATTTGCCTGGGGGCCGGTCCAATTCGTAAGCCGAGCCGCGGTCTTTGCAGAGGATCTTCCAGTCGCGGACCCAGTGCCCTACGCCGCCAACCGATTCTCATAGTACGGCCGCTCCCGATCCTCAAGCACCGCATACGCAGCAGCCAGGTTCCCACGCTCCGGCCTCAGCCAAGCATCCACGTTCTCCGGCTTGATCGGAACAATGCACCGGTCGTGCCCCGCCGCCGCGATCTCCTCCGGCGGGTCATCGGTGATCGCCGCGAACGAGAGCAGGTCCGGCTCGCCCGGCCCTGACCATGCCGACCACAGGCACGCAACAAGCATGTCCTGCTGCGGCCGTGGCCGAAACTCCAGCACCACATCCTCGCCGTCCCGCTTGACGTGCTCATAGAAGGCATTGACGACCATGATCCCGTGCGACAGACCGAAGATGTCCTTCCAGAACCCGCTCAGGTTGTCGCGCCGCGCGTTGTACGTGCCGGGATACAGCGCGTCGAATTTCGCGGACTTGTCGGCGGGCCGGCACTGGTAGCGCATGGGCTTGACGACGCGCTGGCCGTTCTCCCAGATCATCACCGGCGCATACCTGCCCGGAAACACGCGCGCATCCTTCGGTTCGAGCTCGACCCGGCTCAGGTCCGCGAGCTTGCCGAGGCCCCACTCGATCTTCGCCGTGGCAATCCGCACATCCTCCGCCGCCTTCTTCGTCACCTTCACCTGGAGCTTGCGTTCGGCATCGACCAGACGCTTGCGCTGCTTGAACAGGTCCTGCTCGAGCGCCATCGCCTGCTCGGTGTCGAAGGCCTCGATCAGGCGCTTGATCTCCCGCTCCTCATCAGACTCGGGGTTCATGAACGCCGCGTCGACGGCCTTCGGGATCTTGATTTTCGGATTGCCCTGGCGCTCGTAGTAGAGCTTGGCAAATTCGCGAATCGACAGGACACCGCCGAACTCGCGGAAGAAGCGCTTGTAGTCGGCGCGGATCTGGGCTGAGTAGCACATAGCTCACATTGTGATGAGGGTTCCGGCTTCGCCGGACGGGGATTTCCTTGGGGCCGGCAAGGCAGTCGAATTTCGTACAAACCGGATGTTCTGCTTCGAATTTGTAAACGTTCTTGCTCATCTAACTGCACTGCGTCGATACTGTACATCCATACAGTCATCGGAGTCCTCGTGGCCATCCCCCTGTCATGGGCCGATGGCGATCAAGCCTTGTCGGCCCCCCAGCGTTCACCGCCGCCCGAAGCGCCGCGACCGCGCCTCGTGCTGCCGCACGCGATCGAATCCGCGGTCTGGCGCGGCGATGCGCTCGGCACGCCCGTCACGTCGACGGTCAGCACAGGGTTCGCGCCGCTCGACGCCGAACTGCCGGGCGGCGGCTGGCCCTGCCAGTCGCTGACGGAGGTGCTGCAGGTGCAGCCCTCGGTGCTCGAATGGCGGTTGCTCGCGCCCGCGATGCGCGCGCTGGTCGGGCAGGGCAAGCAGATCGTGGTCATCGGCCCGCCGAAGGCACCGCATCTGCCCGGCCTCCATCACCTCGGGCTCGACGAGCGGCACCTGGTCTGGATCGCGGCCGACAAACCGGTCGAGCGCCTGTGGGCAACCGAGCAACTCATCAAGGCCAATGCCGCCGGCATGCTCGTCAGCTGGCTGCCGCAGGCCCGCCAGGAGCAGATCCGGCGGCTGCAGGTCTGTGCCCAGGGCTGCGATGGCCCCGTCATCCTGTGCCGGCCGGCCGCGGCCGAGCACGAGGCCTCGGCCGCGCCGCTGCGTCTGCAGGCGCGCTTCGGGGTCGACTGGGAACTGCGCATCCACCTGCTCAAGCGCAAGGGGCCGCCGCACGAGGGCGAGCTGACACTGCACTCGGTGCCCGGTGGGCTCGATGCCATCCTGACGCCGCGTCTTCGCCACCCGAGCCGCCTGATCGCGGCGCGCCAATCGCGGGAGCTCTCCCATGCTGTGGGCAGCCCTTCTTCCCGACAACCTGCCGGACGACCCGCAGCCGCGCACTGAGGCGCTCGATGGCCTCGCGACGTGGTGCCTGCAGTTCACGCCCCGCGTCGCGGTCCTCGAAGCGCTTCAGCCGTGCCCGGCGGTGGTGATGGAAGTCGAACAGAGCCTGCGCCTCTTCGGCGGCAAGCGCCGCCTGGTCGAGCGCGTGCGCGAGGAATGCCCCGACCTCGGCGTGCGGCAGCTGAGCTGGGCGCCGACCAGCCTCGCCGCACTCGCGGTGGCGCGGGCCGGGCTGTCGAACGGCTTCGCGAAGCCGCTCGCGCAGTTGCTCGATGCGCTGCCGCTCGAAACCCTGACGCAGGTCGCCGCGCATCAGGCGACGCTGGCGCGCCTGGGCTGCCGCACGCTCGGCCAGGTGCGGGCCTTGCCGCGCGGCGGGCTCTCCCGCCGCTTCGACGCGCAGCTGCTCGCCACGCTCGACCAGGCCTACGGACTGCGGCCCGAGACCTACTCCTGGGCCCAGCTGCCGGAAACCTTCCGCGCCAAGCTCGAGCTGATGGCGCGCGTCGAGCACGCACCGGCGATGCTCTTCGGCGCGCGCCGGCTGATGCTGCAGATGGCTGGCTGGCTCATGGCGCGGCGCTCGGGCGTGACGGCGTTCACCTTGCGCTGGTGCCACGACGCCATGCGCGCCAAGAGCGCGGGCGACGGAGGCGAGCTCACCGTCCGCACCGCGCAGGCCACGCGCGACACCGAACACCTGATGCGGCTGCTGGCCGAGCACCTGGGCAAGGTCGAGCTGCTCGCGCCGGTGGGCGACCTGGCGCTGCAGGCGACCGAAGTGCACTCGCTCGAGGAAAAGAGCCTCTCGATGCTGCCCGAGGCGCGGCAGTCGGGCGAGAGCCTCGCGCTGGTGCTCGAGCGCATCGCGGCGCGGCTCGGGCCCGACCGCGTGCTGCGCCCCGTCATCCTTGAAGACCACCGCCTGGAGTGGATGTGCCGCTGGCGCCCCGCGCCCGAGCCCGCGCCGCGCGCGAAGTGCCGCACGGTCGACGTGCCGCAGCCGACCTTCATCCTGCCGAAGCCGCTGCGGCTCGCAACCCAGCACAACCGGCCGATGTACCAGGGCGTGCTGCAGCTGCTGGCCGGTCCGCATCGCGTCGAGGGTGGCTGGTGGGACCGCACGGTGGAGGAGGGCGACTGCAAGGATTGCAAGCACGAGGGCGAAGGTCCGCAAGAGACGACGCGCCACGCCAGCCGCGACTACTGGGTGGCGGTGAGCGAGCATGCCGGCGTGCTGTGGATCTTTCAGATGCGGCTCGCGCAGGACGAGACGGCGTGGTTCCTGCACGGCACCTTCGCCTGAGAGAGACGCGATGGAACTGCCCGACTATGCCGAGCTGCGGTGCGTGAGCAACTTCAGCTTTCTGCGCGGCGCGAGCCAGCCGCATGAGCTCGTCGAGCGTGCGAAGCAGCTGGGCTACACCGCGCTCGCGCTCACGGACGAATGCAGCCTGGCGGGAGTGGTGCGCGCGCACGTGGCGGCGAAGGACCACGGCCTCAAGCTGCTGATCGGCAGCCAGTTCCTGGTCGAGGTCGATGAACAGGTCGATCCCGATGCGGCGCCCTTCACGCTCACCGTCCTGGCCTGCGACCTGGCGGGCTACGGCAACCTCTCGGCCTTCATCACCCAGCTGCGCCGCAGTTCGGCGAAGGGCAGCTACAGGCTGACGCTCGCACAAGTTCACGGGGCCGAACTCGCCGGCTGCGTGGTGCTGGCCTCGCCGAAGCGCATGGCAACGGCCGCACAGCTGGGCTGGCTCGGCAGCTGGCTGCTGCGCGAGTTCCTCGGGCGCTGCTGGTTCGCGGTCGAGAAGCTGCGCCTGCTCGATGACGAGATGTGGCTGCATCGCCTGGGCGAGATCAGCGCGGCCACGGAGATTCCGCTCGTCGCGGCGGGCGACGTGCATTTCCATGTGCGCTCGCGCAAGCCGCTCCAGGACGTGATGACTGCGACGCGCCTGGGCAAGCCCTTGACCGACTGCGGGCTCGCGCTGCAGCCCAACGCGGAACGGCATCTGCGCACGCGGCTGCGGCTGGCGCAGACCTACGCGCCCGAACTGCTCGCGGAAACGCTCAAGGTGGCGGCGCGCTGCAGCTTCAGCCTCGACGAGCTGCGCTACCAGTACCCCGACGAGGTGGTGCCCGCAGGCGAGACGCCGGCCGGGTACCTGCGCCGCATCACGTACGAGGGGGCAGGGCGCCGCTGGCCCGACGGCATTCCGGCCAAGGTCCAGGCACAGGTCGAGCATGAGCTCGCGCTCATCGCGGAGCTCAAGTACGAGCACTACTTCCTCACCGTCGCCGACATCGTGATGTTCGCGCGCTCGCGCCACATCCTCTGCCAGGGCCGCGGGAGCGCCGCGAACAGCGTGGTCTGCTACTGCACGGGCGTGACCGAAGTCGACCCGGGCCGCATGAGCGTGCTGTTCGAGCGCTTCATCTCGAAAGAGCGCAACGAGCCGCCGGACATCGACATCGACTTCGAGCACGAGCGGCGCGAGGAGGTGCTGCAGTACCTCTATGCCAAGTACGGTCGCGAGCGCGCCGCCATCACCGGCGTGGTGATCAGCTACCGCCCGAAGAGCGCGATCCGCGACGTGGGCAAGGCGCTCGGCATGTCGCTCGAGACGGTGGACGCCATTGCCAAGGGGCACCAGTGGTGGGACGGGCGCGCGGTGCGGCCGGAGCGGCTGCAGGAGGTGGGCCTCGCGGTCGGTTCGCTGCAGGTGCAGCAGCTGCTGCGCCTCACCGAGCAGCTCATCGGCTTTCCGCGGCACCTGAGCCAGCACACCGGCGGCTTCGTGCTCACCAAGGGGCCGCTGTGCCGCATGGTGCCGATCGAGAACGCCTCCATGCCCGACCGCACCGTGATCGAGTGGGACAAGGACGACCTCGACGCGCTCGGCCTGCTGAAGGTGGACTGCCTCGCGCTCGGCATGCTGACCGCGATCCGCAAGGCGCTCGATTTCATCGGCCTGCGCAAGGGCTGCGTGTTCGGCATGCAGGACATTCCCGCGGAAGACAGCGCCACCTACGACATGGTCTGCAAGGCCGACACCGTCGGCGTGTTCCAGATCGAGAGCCGCGCGCAGATGAGCATGCTGCCGCGCCTCAAGCCGCGCTGCTTCTATGACCTGGTGATCGAGGTCGCCATCGTGCGGCCGGGGCCCATACAGGGCGGCATGGTGCACCCGTACCTCAACCGGCGCCAGGGAAAGGAGCCGGTCGTCTATCCGAGCGAGGCGCTCAAGGAGGCGCTCGGCCGCACGCTGGGCGTGCCGGTGTTCCAGGAGCAGGTGATGCAGATCTCGATCCTGGCGGCGGGCTTCACGCCGGGCGAAGCCGACGGCCTTCGGCGCGCGATGGCGGCCTGGAAGCGCAAGGGCGGGCTGGAGCACTACTACTCCAGGATCGTCGACGGCATGACCGCGCGGGGCTACGACGAGGGCTTCGCCAAGGCCATCTTCGAGCAGATCAAGGGGTTCAGCGAGTACGGGTTTCCCGAAAGCCACGCCGCATCGTTCGCGCTGCTGGTCTATGCGAGCTGCTGGATCAAGTGCCATCACCCGGCGGAGTTCCTGGCGGCCATGCTCAACTCGCAGCCGCTCGGGTTCTATTCACCGTCGCAGCTCGTGCAGGACGCGCGGCGCCACGGCGTCGAGGTGCGGTCGGTCGATGTCATGTACAGCGATGTGGACTGCACGCTGGAAGATCTCGCACACGAACCGGCCGTGCGGCTCGGCCTGCGCATGATCGGCGGGCTCCAGTCGGCTTCGGCGGGGCGCATCGTCGAGGCGCGCGCGCAGCAGGTGTTCGACAGCACGGAGGACCTGGCACTGCGCGCCAGGCTGGAACTCCACGAGATGAAGCTGCTGGCCGCGGCCGATGCGCTCGCGAGCCTGTCAGGGCACCGGCGCCAGCAGGTCTGGGAGGCGGCGGGGCTTCGTGCGGCGCCCGGCTTGCTGCGCGAAGTGCCGGTGGACGAGGCGTTTCTGGAACTCGACGCTGCGCCCGAGGGCGAGGAGATCGTGTTCGACTATGCGTCCACCGGGCTCACCTTGCGCCGGCATCCGCTCGCGCTGCTGCGCGAGCGCCTGGCGCTGCGCGGCCTGATGACGGCGCGGGACCTCGACGAGATCGAGAACGGCGCACACGTGAGCCACTGCGGCATCGTGACGCTGAGGCAGCAGCCGGAGACCGCGAAGGGGACGATCTTCGTGTCGCTCGAGGACGAGACGGGCGTCGTGCAGGCGATCGTCTGGAAGAGCCTCAGGGACGTGCAGCGCCGTGAGCTGCTGGCCGCGAGACTGCTGGCGGTGCACGGCACGTGGCAGCGCGAAGGTGCGGTGAAGAACCTCGTCGCGGCGCGGCTGGAGGACCTGACGCCGTTGCTGGGGCGGCTGGCGTCGACGACGGTGAGCCGGGACTTCCGATAGAAAGCACTTCCAGGCCGTGGCGACGCGACCGAGATGTCCGCCTTCGAGTTGTCGCCCGTGTTCAGCCACCCGACCTGCGCGCAGCCCGTTGCGTGGAGTCGGCGCGTCGTTCCCGACGGCGAGGTGCCGCAGGCGGTGGCGCTCCGGCAAGGCTGCCGCGTACCAACTCCGCCGTGACCGCCAGATGCTTGTGCAGCAGCAGCACCGCGTCCTCGGTCTTGCGCTCGACCGTGGCTTCCATGAGGGCCTTGTGCTCGTCACGCGCGCGCACGGCTTCGCGCACGTTGGACAGCCGGCTGAGATGCCGGTAGCGGTCGGCGGCATCGAAGAGCTGTTCGCAGTAGCCCAGCAGCCAGCTGGAGCCGCAGGCCATGAGCAGGCTCTTGTGGAAGTCGCGGTGCGCTTCTTCCCACGGCGCGTTGATGTCCGACGCGGCGGTGCCCGGCTCGGCCCGCGGGAGCCTCGAGAGGCGGTGGTACGCCAGCACCACCTGCTCCTCCCAGGCGCGATCGCCGTTCGCGATCGATTGGCGCAAGGCCAATTCGTTGAGCCAGCCGCGCGTCTTGGTGAGCTCGTCCAGGTGCACCTCGCTGACGGGAGTCACGTGGAAGCCGCGCTGCTCGCTGTGCGTGACCAGCCCGTCGCGCGCAAGCCGGTTCAGCGCCTCTCGCATCGGGCTCAAGCCGACCGCATAGCGGGTGCACAGTTGGGCGATGTGCAGCTTCTGCCCGGGCGGCAGGACCGCGTGAATGATGTCCAGGCGCAGCCGCTCGTACACCTTCGAAGAAAGCGTGCCTGCGGTCGCCGGAACCCGTGATGCCATGGCCGGCATTCTGGCATCGTGCCTTCTTCAGGAAAATCGATTTTTCGTTGACGTTTAAAGAAATATCGATTAATTTCGCAGCCCGAGACCTCTTGGAGACAGTCGATGGAGCATTCCCTGGACATCCACGCTGGCGGCACGGAAACCGCGGCGCCGGCCGATTTCCGCTGGCCTGGCGGCAAGCGCATTGCGGTGTTCCTGCGCGTTTCTTTCGAATGGTGGTCCGACGGCAAGTGGCCAGGCATCGGGCCCATGGGCAATCCGCTTCGCCAGGGATTCCCGGACCTCAACGCCATGAGCTGGGCCGAGTACGGCCATCGCCGCGGCATCTTCCGCATCCTCGATGTGCTGGAGCGGCAGCAAGTGCGGGCCACCTTCAACGTGAGCGGCATCCTGGCGGAGCATTACCCGCAGGTCATTCGCCGCATTGCGGACGCCGGCCACGAGGTGGTCTCCCATTCGTACACGATGGACGTGATCCCCGTCTATCTCGACGAGCAGGAGGAGCGCGCCAACATCGTGCGTACCACCGACCTGATCGCACAGGCCACCGGCCGGCGTCCCCGCGGCTGGATCAGCCCACGCAGCACGCCCAGCGTGCGCACGCCCCGCCTGCTGCTGGAGGCCGGCTATGACTGGCACGGCGACACGCTGAACGACGACCTGCCCTATGTGGTGCGCTACGGCGATCGTTCCATCGTCGCCTTCCCCAACAACACCGAGGTGAACGACCTCCCGCACTACATGCGTTACGGCAACTCGCCGCGCGAGATGCTCACGCTGTTCGAGGACTGGCTCGAGTCCGCACGCGAGTTCGAGACCGGTGCCGTGCGCATCGATCCCGCCATCCACGCGCACGTGTCCGGCCGCCCCCTGGCCATGGCGGCCTACGAAAGAATCATCCGTCTCGCCAAGGCCGCGCCCGATGTCTGGATGGGCACGCGCGCCGAGGGTGTCGACCACCTGCGATCGGTGCTGGCACAGGCATGAAGCTCGGGCTCGAAGGCCGCACGGCCCTGGTTTGCGCCTCGTCCGATGGCCTGGGCAAGGCCTGCGCGCTTTCGCTGGCGCGCGAGGGCTGCACGGTGATCATCAACGGCCGCGACGCCGATCGCCTGCAAACGGCGGCCGAGCAGATCCGAGGCGAGACCGACGCGAAGGTCACGCCGGTACAGGCCGACCTCAACACGGTGGAAGGCCGCGAGGCACTCTGCCGCACGGCACAGGGCGCCAGCATCCTCGTGAACAACAACGCGGGGCCCGCTCCTGGCAACTTCCAGGATTTCGAGCGCGAGGACTGGGAGCACGCTCTGGAGGCGAACTTCTACGCGCCCCTGTTCATGATCAAGGCGATGCTTCCCGGCATGCGCGCGCGCAGGTTCGGGCGAATCGTCAACATCACCTCGGCGCGCGTGAAATCGCCCACGCCGACGATGACGCTCTCGACCGCGCCGCGCGCGGGCGTGACGGCCCTGGTGCGCGCGCTCGCGCTCGACATCGCGGTGGACAACGTGACCATCAACAACCTGCTGCCCGAGCGCTTCGCGACACAGCGACAGGTCGAGATGGCCGAGCGCATCTCGAAAGAGCAGGGCATCGACCGCGAGAGCGCAATGAAGGTGATTGCCGAGACCATCGCTGCAAAGCGCCTCGGCCGGCCCGAGGAATTCGGCGACACCTGTGCCTTTCTCTGCAGCGTGCAGGCGGGCTACATCTCGGGCCAGAACCTGCAGCTCGATGGCGGCTCGTACCGCGGCCTGATCTAAGCCCCCCGTTCCACATTCCCATCATGAAACTCGCCACCTTCGCTGCCAGCGCCAACGATGCCCCGCGCCTCGGCGCGGTGGTCGACCAGGACCGCCTTCTCCTCGACCTGGCCACAGTCCGGGACGCACCCTTCGAAGACATGTCCATGCTCGGCCTGATCGACGCCGGCGACACCGGACTGGACTGGGTGCGCAACGCCGTTGCGCACGCCAGCGGCGAACTGCTGCCGATCGCACAGGCGCATCTTTTCGCGCCGATACCCCGGCCAAGAAAGAACGTCTTCTGCGTAGGCTGGAACTATGTTGCCCATTTCGACGAAGGCAGCAAGACACGCAGCGCGGCGACCGAGCTGCCGGAGCATCCGACCTTCTTCACCAAGGCGAGCACCGCGGTTATCGGGCCGCACGACGCGATCCTGATCGATCGCACCATCACCGAGAAGCTCGACTGGGAAGCCGAGCTCGGCGTCGTGATCGGCAGGCGCGGCAAGAACATCGCACAGTCCTCGGCCATGGAGCACGTGTGGGGCTACATGGTCATCAACGACATCACCGGCCGCGAAGTGCAGCGTCGCCATGGAAACCAGTGGTTCAAGGGCAAGAGCCTGGATTCGAGTTGCCCCATGGGCCCCTGGATCGTGACTGCCGACGCGCTCGACCCCGCCGACCTGGCGATCCAGTGCCGCGTCAACGGCGTGGCGAAGCAGGCATCCACCACGCGACGCATGTTCTTCGGGATTCCGAGCATCCTCGAGGAGCTGTCGCACGGCCTCACTCTCGAGCCGGGCGACGTGATCGCGACCGGCACGCCCGAGGGCGTGGGCCATGCGCGAGTGCCGCCCGAGTTCCTTGCGCGGGGCGACGTGGTGGAGACCGAGGTGAGCGGGATCGGAAAGCTGCGCAACATCGTCGGTCCGCCCTGACGCGCTCCGGCGCGCCGCACGGGACAAGAACAGGAGACAACAGATGAACGAGTTCCGAAGGTGCCACTTGCGAAGGGCCATGCTGGGCTGCATGGCCGCACTCGCGCTGACCTGCGCCGTTCCGTCGGCATGGGCTGCATATCCGGAGCGCCCGGTGCGCCTCATCGTCCCGTTTCCGCCGGGCGGCCCCAACGACATCATCGCGCGCCTGCTGAGCGAGAAGCTCACGACAGCGCTTGGCCAGCCGGTCGTCGTCGACAACGTGCCGGGCGGCAGCACGATCATCGGCACGCGCCAGGCGGCGGAAGCGCCAGCCGATGGCTACACGCTGCTGATGGTGTCGCCGAGCCACGTCATCAACCCGGGGCTCAGACCGAACATGCCCTACGACCTCCTGAGGGACTTCGCGCCGATCATCCATGTCGCGGTGTCACCCAACGTGCTGGCCGTGCACCCCGGGACACCGGCGAAGAGCGTCCCGGAACTGATCGCGCTGGCCAGGGCGAAACCCGGCCAGATCAACTACGGCTCCGGCGGCGCCGGCACCGCCACCCACCTGGCCGGCGAGCTGCTGTGCGCGATGGCTGGCGTGAAGATGAACCACATCCCGTACAAGGGCGACGCGCAAGCGACGAGCGACCTGCTCGGCGGCCAGATCAGCTGGAAGTTCGGCACCATCCTGTCGACCAAGCAGTTCGTGGACGCAGGGCGGCTGCGCGCGCTGGCGGTGAGCGGTGCCAAGCGAGTCCCGGCGCTGCCGGACGTACCCACGGTCGCGGAAACCATCCCGGGGTTCGAAGCCACGTCGCTCTACGGTGTCGCGGCGCCGGCAAAGACGCCGGCGAGCGTCATTGCAAGACTGAACAGGGAAATAGGCGCCATCGTCGAATCCCCTGCCTTTCGCCAGACGCTGTCGGAAGACGGCGCCGAAGTCGTCGGCGGCACGCCAGAGGCTTTCCGCAGCAACTTGGCGAAGGCCATCGACAAATGGAAATCGGTCATCCAAACCGCCGGCATCAAGCTGGAATGAAAGGAGACTCTCATGGCTCAGCGATCGAGACCCTGGCTTGCAACGCTCCTGCTGTTCGCCACCTGCACCGGCGCGATGGCGCAATGGAAGCCCACGCAGGACGTGGAGTTCGTCATCCCGTTCGGACTTGGCGGTGGCGCCGATCTGTTCGCGCGCACCCTGATCAAGATCGCGCAGGATGAGAAGATGGTCCCGACCCACATCGTGGCCAACAACAAGCCTGGCGGCGGCACGGCAAGCGGGGTGGGCTACGTGGTCTCGTCCCGCAACAAGGACCCGCACACACTGGTGCTGATCAACCCGCAGACGCAGATCACGCCGCTGCGCGTGCCCCGGACCTTCGGTGCCAAGGACCTGCAGCCGATCATGAACTTCATGCTCGACGACTACCTGCTCGCGGTGAAGGCCGGGTCGCCCTACGCGTCGGCGGCCGACATGGTCGCGGCGGCAAAGTCCAGGCCGCGCACGATCTCGGTCGGTTCCGCCGGCACCGCCGACGACATGGCGATCGCGCTGCTCGAGCAGGCAACCGGCACCAGGTTCAACCTTGTACGGTTCAACGGCGGTGGCGAGGCGCTGACAGCGCTGCTCGGCGGCCATGTCGATTCGGTCGCCGGCAACCCGATCGAGTTGATGTCGCAACTCCAGGCCAAGACGATCAAGGGGGTGGGTGTGTTCCGCCCGACGCGCTTCGAAGCGCTTGCGGATGTTCCGACGCTTGAAGAGCAGGGCATCAAGGTCACGCCGTTCCAGATGTGGCGCGGCGTAGCGATTCCCAAGGGCGCACCCAGGGAGGCCGCCATGTACTGGGAGGACGTGTTCGCAAGAGTGGCACGCACACCGGCATTCAAGAGCTACATCGCAACCAACGTTGCGACGGAGAAGGTGCTGGGCACCCAGGATTTCCTCGCATTCCTGAGCGAGCAGGAAACCATCTACAAGGCGGCGCTGGCGCGCATCGGGGGCAAGCCATGAGCGAACTGAAGATCACGGCCGTCGAGGCCATTCCGCTCGCCTTCGTCGGCACGCATGACTTTCGCATCTCGGAGGGTCGCACGCGCCGGCATGTCTCGGTGCTGCTGCGCGTCGCAACCGACGACCCGGCGGTGACCGGTGTGGCGGAAGTGGTGTCGGCGCCACCTGGCAAGCCGGAAGAATTCCAGGAGGAGATCGTCTTCGCGATACGGCGCTATGTGGAGCCCGCACTGGTCGGACTGCCCGCCACCGACACGACGGCTGCCTGTTTGCGCGTGGCGGCCGTCCTCAAGGGGCGCGCATGGACCAAGGCCGCGGTGAACGTGGCGCTGCGCGATCTCTCCGCCCGCGCGCTGGGCGTGCCCGTGCACGTTCTGCTCGGAGGCCGCGTGCGCGACGAGATTCCGGTCATCGGCCCGGTGCTCGGCATCGACACGCCCGAGCGCATGGCGCGGATTGCCTCGGAGACCGTCGGTGCCGGCTTCCGCACGCTGAAGCTCAAGCTCGGCGAAACCGTGCGCTCGGACATCGACCGGGTTGCAGCGGTGCGCGAGGCGGTGGGCCCGGCCATCGGGCTGCGCGTGGACGGCAACGACCACTACAAGCCGGCCGATGCGATCCGGTTGATCCGCGCTATCGAGCGCTTCGACCTGGAGCATGTCGAGCAGCCCACCGGCCGCGGCGACGTTCTCGGCATGGCCGAGGTGCGGCGCCATGTCGGCGTGCCCATCATGTCGGACGACATGGTGGCTACGCCCGAAGAAGCCATGACTGCCATCCGGCTCGGCGCCGTGGACCGCGTCAAGGTGAAGGTCACCAAGCACGGCCTCGACGGCGCGCTCGCGATCGTGAACATGCTGGAGGCCGCGGGCGTCGGCGCCGTGCTGGGGCACGTGTTCGAGCTCGGGCTCGCCGCCGCGGCAGAGGCGCAGTTCGCACTGGCCGCGCCGAGCCTGATCATGCCGGTCGAGATCGGTTCGCTTCGCCCCATGGGCTTCTCGCAGGACATCATCGAAGAAGACCTGCACCGGCGGCCTGGCTTCATCAGCCTGCCCGAGGGCCCGGGGCTCGGGGTGACGCTCGATGCGGCGGCCGTGGATGCCGCCCGCATCGAGAGCCGGCCGAAGGTGGCGTGATGCAGCGCGGTGAACGCATCTTCGCCGCCGTCATCGGTGTCTTCGGCTTGCTGTGGATCTGGAAGTCAACCGAGCTCACCTACCTCGACTACTACGCACCGGGGCCCGGCTTCCTGCCGCTGTGGCTGGGCGCATTGCTGGTCGTGCTGGTGCTGGTGTTCTTCTGGAGCCACCGGGGCACTGAGGCGCCGGCCTCGCCTCACCATCCGGCGCGCTGGTGGTCCATCGTCATCGGCCTGGCCGTGACCGTGGGCCTGGTCGAGCCGCTCGGCTTCATGGTGCCCGTGGCCCTGTACCTGCTCTTCCTGCTCAAGCGCGTGGAGCAGCTCCCCTGGCGCCTGTCGCTGCTGGTGGCCGCGGGGACCTCGCTTGCCATCTTCGGCGTCTTCCACCTGTGGCTTTCCGTGCCGCTGCCGCGCGGCCCCTGGGGGTTCTGATGGACATCTTCGCCGCATTGGGCAACGGCTTTGCCGTGGCGCTGACCCCCATGAACCTGCTGTTCTGCCTGGCCGGCGTGCTGCTCGGTCAGATCGTCGGCGTGGTCCCGGGCATCGGGCCCGCAGCGGCGATCTCGCTGTTGCTGCCCTTGACCTTCGGCGGCAATGCGATCTCGTCCACCATCATGTTCGCCGGCATCTACTACGGCGCGCAGTACGGGGGAACCATCACCTCCGTGCTCCTGAGCATTCCGGGTGAGTCTTCCTCGGTGATGACCAGCATCGACGGCCACCAGCTCGCCCGCAAGGGCCGGGCGGGCGCGGCGCTCGGCATCGCGGCAATAGGCTCCTTCATCGCAGGCATCCTGGGCACCCTCGGGCTCGCTGCCCTGGCGCCGCTGCTGGCGGCCGGTGCCCTGGCGTTCGGGCCGCCGGAGTATTTCGCTCTGGTCGTGCTCGGGCTCACGGCGCTCGCGCTCGTGGGCGGCTCGGTCATCAAGGGGCTGATCATGGGCGTGCTCGGCCTTTGCCTCGCCACGATCGGCACCGATCCGCAGGAGGGAAGCACTCGCTTCATCTTCGACCAGCTGTGGTTGCTCGATGGCGTGGAGTTCCTCGTGCTCGCGGTGGCGATCTTCGGTGTCGGTGAGGTGCTCTCGTCAGCGGAGAACGGGCAGCCGCCTGCGAAGATCGAGGCCAACATCAAGGGTGCCTGGCCCACCAGGGCCGACTGGCAGGCCTCGCGCTGGCCCATCTTGCGTGGCAGTGTCGTCGGCTTCCTGGTCGGTGTGCTGCCGGGTGCCGGGGCGACGATCGCGTCCTTCATGTCCTATGCGCTGGAGAAGCGGCTGTCGAAGCATCCGGAGACGTTCGGCACGGGTGCGATCGAGGGCGTGGCCGGTCCGGAATCCGCGAACAACGCGTCGTCGGCGGGTGCGATGGTGCCGATGTTCGCCCTCGGGATCCCGGGTTCGAATACGACTGCCATCATGCTCGGCGCCCTGGTCATGTTCGGCTTGCGGCCTGGCCCCCAGCTCTTCGAGCAGAACCCGGAGCTCGTCTGGGGCATCGTCGCAAGCATGTTCGTCGGCAATGCGCTCCTGCTGGTGCTGAACATGCCTCTGGCTGGCCTTTCCGTGCTGCTGCTGCGGGCGCGCTACGCAGTGCTCTACCCGGTCATCCTGGCGATCTGCATCGCGGGGGTCTACAGCCAATCCAACAGCGTTTCCGACCTCTATCTGCTGGCGGGCTTCGGCGTCGTCGGCTACCTGATGCAGCGGTATGCGTTTCCGGCAGCACCATTGGTGCTCGGACTTGTGCTCGAGCCGCTGTTCGAGAATGCGCTGCGCCAGTCGATGACCATCGCCCAGGGCAGCACCGCCATCTTCATCACGCGGCCGATATCGGCCCTCCTGCTGCTGGCAAGTCTGGTGTCAGTCGTATGGACAGGGGTCCGCGCCCACCAAGCACGCGCGCGCGGTCGAATGTGATTTCAACGGCACAACGGTGATCGCATGGCGGGCACCCCGAACCAAGCGCGCTAGGCCTTCAGGAAGCCCGTCACCAGGCGCGCCGTCTCGTCGATGAGCGCCTCCATCCGGTCGTTGGTCAACATCCTGGACTGGTGTAGCACTGCGTTGTGTGTCAACGCCTCGATCGTCGTGACACACACGAACGATGCGAGCTCCAGGTCGTCGACGCCGAGCTCGCCCCGAACACCTTCGAGATAGTCCCTGAACAGGCTGAAGTTTTCACTGCTGAAGGTTTCCAGCTTCTCGAGCTTTCCAACCCGCGGGATCTGCTCGGCCAGCACTCGGTGCAATTGAGGATCGAGGCGGTGCGCCTTCACGGCGACAGCGACGAACCTGCGCACGGCTTCCTCCAGCGGCTGCGTCGAAACCCGCGCCAACTCGCTGCGAACCGTTTGCATGATCTGCTGTTGATGGCGCTCGATCACGGCGGCAACGAGTGCTTCCTTGCTCGGGAAGTATTGATAGAGAGAGCCGATGCTCACCCCCGAAAGTTGCGCGATGCGGTTGGTGCTGGCCTTGTCGAAGCCCTCCTTGACCAGAATGCGAGCGGTTGCCTCGATCAAGCTGTCTACGGTCGCTCGCGATCGCTCCTGCGTGGCGAGTTTCCTCGGCTTGATGAGAGGTCTGCGTGCCATTTCTCGAAGCTGCCAATGCGAGTAGCAAAAGCGAATGATCGCTCATATTCTTGGTAGACGTGAACAGGCAGCGCAACATCCTGCACGCAAGACCTGTGACGCGCAAACACTCAGGAGCCTCACGACATGCACGACACATTGCACCGCCTCTTCAAGTTCAAGGCCTGGGCAAACGACCAGCTGTTCACGGCGCTGGCCCGGCTTGGTGACGAGCCCCCGGTTACCGCATTGGCGATCAAGGCGTTGAGCCACACCTACGTGGTCGACCGGATATTCGCCGCGCACCTTCGGCGAGAAGCTCACCCGTACACGTCGGCAAACCTGAGCGAGATGCCGACACTCGAAGAGCTATCCGCTGATCTCGGAAAGAGCGACCAGGAATACATCGACTACGTGTCGGCGCTCGATCGCGACGAACTGGCCGAAGCGATCGAGTTCACCTTCACCGACGGCGCGACTGGGCGCATGTCCCGCGAGGAAATGCTCATGCATGTCCTGGCGCACGGCACAGGTCACCGTGGACAGGTCAGCGCCGTGATGCTGCTCAATTCCGTTCCGCCGGCCAAGGACGGACTTGCGACCTACCTGCATGAAGTGGAGGCGTCGACGAGGAGGCGGACTCTGGCTTGAGCGCGAGAGCCCGGGTTCGCCTACCTGCGCTCGTCAGTGCTCCGAGCCGCTTCTGACCGCGGCGATCACTCTCTCGGGCGCCACGTAGTGCACCATGTGCCCCGCCCCCGGGACGACGACCAATTCGCTTTGCGGCACGTCCCGATGAAGTCGCGTCGAATGCGCTTCGAAGTCGACCACCTTGTCGTTGGCGCCTGCGATGATGGTGACCGGCATTCGAAGCTCCTTGTATCGGGCGCTGCTGGCGCTCGCCGCGGGCATCATGAAAGTTGCGTCCTCCGCATTGGCGCGGATCTGCACCGGGCGCAGCATCATTTCGCGCGAGAGCACTGGGAAGAAGTTGGCTGGCGCTTCATTCGGCCAGAACATGCCCTGCACCGTGCGCCCGATCAGCGCCCGGCTCGAAAGCGCAGTCACCGTATACCGCATCACGTCGCCCAACACCGGTAGCGCTACGGGAGCAATGAGGAGCGCATCGACGCGGACCGTCGGGTAGTAGTAGCCACCCATCAGCACCAGGCTGCGCACGTACTCTGGATGGTCGAGCGCCATTGCAAGCGCGACCAGGGTGCCCATCGAGTGACCGACGACGATCGGTCGCTCGACGCCCAAGCGCTTCAGAGCCGCATGGAGCATTGCCGCTTGAGCGCTGGGCGTCCAACGACGATCGCGTGGTCGGGTGCTGTGGCCAAAGCCGGGCCGGTCGATCGCGATCACGTGGTGGTCTACGGCCAGTCTCTCGACAAGGCCGCTGGCATCGAAGTCGGCGAGCGATACGACGTTGCCGTGAATCAACACGACCGTAGGCCCTTCGCCGCGCTCGACGTAGTGAAGCCTTGCACCGTCGACGTCCACGAACCGCCCGGCGGGCGGGTGCTCGCGTTCTGCTCGACGCGCCTGAAGCTCGACCCAAACCGCGGTGGCTGCCGAGGCGGCGAGAGTGGCACCAGCGACCAAGCCGGCCCGAGAGGTGGCAAGCGTTTTCTTCCGGGACAGATTCATGATGTCAGTTGAGGCAAGCGAGCCAAGAAGAAGATCGTCATCGGATTGCCCGGCAATCCACGTGCCTGGCAGCGCACGGTCAACTGGCAAAGCGCCTTCGATATTCGCCAAGACTCACCCCGAGCCGACGCCCGAACGCACGCCGGAACCCGTCGACGTTCGCGTAGCCCACCGCGGCAGCCAGTCGCTTGGCCGGCAGGTCCGACTGCTCCGCCAGGCGGCGGGCTGCGTCGATCCGCGCATGCTCGACGAAAGCGGCGGGCGTCGTGCCGGTCTCACTGCGGAAGATCCGCGCGAAGCTGCGTTCGCTCATGCCCGCACGCGAAGCCAGCGCGGGTATCGACAGGTCGTCGGTCAGCGTCGCAAGAACATGCTCCTGCACCGCGCGCACGCTGGAGCGCTCGGAGGTCTGCGCGGCCAGGTGCGCGCTGAACTGGCTCTGCCCGCCCGGGCGCTTGAGGAACATCACCAACTGGCGTGCCACCTGCAGCGCAAGTTCGCGTCCATGGTCCTCTTCCACCATCGCAAGGGCGAGGTCGATTCCGGCGGTCACACCGGCGGACGTGAACAGCTTGCCGTCCTTCACGTAGATGGCGTCTGCTTCCACGCACGTCCCCGGATAGGCTGACGCCAGGCGGGCGGTGGCATTCCAGTGGGTTGCCACGCGCTTGCCCTCCAGCAGTCCCGACGCGGCCAGGACGAAGGCGCCGGTGCACACCGACCCATAGCGTCGCACGCTGCGGGACTGGCGCCGCAGCCAGGCCTGCAATTGCGCATCGCTCGCCATGTCCTCGATGTCGGGGCTTCCCGCGACCAGCAAGGTGTCGATGCGCGCGCGATGGGTTGCCACGGTCGCATCGACGGCCAGGCGCAACCCGCTGCTGCTTCGGAGCATGCCTTCGTCGGTGCCGATCACCTGCACCTGGTACGCCCGGGGGTCGCCGAGCTGGCGCGATGCTTCGGCGAAGACGTCGGCGGGTCCGGCGACGTCGAGCAACTGGAAGCGCGGGAACGCGAGGATGGCGATGCGCATGGCTGACCTGGCCCGATGATTGGCAGAAAACGCCAGCTGTTGAAAGCGGCAAAGGGGAGAGCTTGGCAGAAACTATCAGGTCTTGCAAATACTGCCAAACAGGTCCGCCGTGCAAAGTCCCGCTTTCAGCCCCTCTTCGTCGCCCTCGGTTCTTCGCAGCGAAAGCTCCGTGAAAAACCTGCCGGTCAACCTCTTTGCCTCGGTGATGGGCCTCTCCGGGCTGTCGCTGGCCTGGCGACTCGCGCACGACAGCCTCGGCGCAACGGCTTTTGTCGGCGAAGCCATTGGCGTGTTCGCACTGGGCGTGTTCGCGCTCATCTCGCTCGGGTATTTGGTCAAGCTCGTGAAGCATCCCCAGGCCGTGTGCGCGGAGTTCCTCCATCCGGTGGCAGGCAGCTTCTTCGGAACCATCGCGATCTCGATTCTTTTGCTGTCTGCCGTCGTCGAACCCTATGCGGCGGCCGCAGCGCCGGCCATCTGGACGATCGGCGTCGTGGCGACACTCGCGCTGAGCTTCATCGCCGTGTCGCGCCTGCTCAAAGGCCAGGTCGATGCATCGCATGCCGTGCCTGCGTGGATCATTCCGGGCGTGGCCACGCTGGACATTCCCGTCACCGGACAGCACATGCGCATGGCCTGGGCTTCGGAGATCAACCTGCTGGCTTGCGCCGTCGGTGCCGTGATGGCGCTCGTGATTCTCGTGATGGTCATCAGCCGGCTCGTGCACCGTGACCCGCTCGCGCCCGCCATGACACCGTCGCTGATGATTCTGGTCGCGCCTTTCGCAGTGGGCTTCATCGCCTACACGAATGTCATCGGCGGCGTCGATCGCTTTGCCGCGCTGCTCTTGTATTTCGGGCTGTTCATGTTCGCCGTGGTCGTACCGAAGGTGTTCCGCCCGAGCGTGAGCTTCTCACCGTCCTGGTGGGCGATCGGCTTCCCGATGGCAGCACTGGCCAACGCGGCGCTCAGGTACTCGGCGTACCGCGACAGCGGTCCGCTGTGGTGGCTCGCGATCGGGCTGCTTGTGGCGCTGAGTCTTGCCATTGCGGTGCTCACCGTTCGCACGGTCCATATCGCGCTGAACGGCAAGCTTTTCACATGAGGCAGGCAGGAGGAAGATGCCTCGATGAACGACGACGATGTGCGAGCCGCGCTGCAGCGCCACTGGGCGGCCTCCGATGCCAACGACTTTGCGGCCGAACACGCGATCTATGCCGAGCAAGCGGTGCTCGAGTACCCTCAATCGGGCGAACGCATTCGCGGCCGGCAGCAGATCGAAGCGTCGCGCAGGGCGCAGCCGGACCCCAAGCGGTTTGTCGTGCGGCGGACACTGGGCGGCGGCGAGCTTTGGATCACCGAAGTGGTCGTCACGTATGACAAAGCCCCGGTCCATGTCGTGAGCATCATGGAGTTCAAGGGCACCCAGGTGATCCGGGAAACGCAATACTTCGGCGAACCTTTTGCGCCGGGTTCTTCTCGCGCGCAGTGGGTCGAGCCGATGGACCGAGGCCAGCACTCCCCTGGTCAGCAATTCCCGAAAGAATAGGGGCAATCGCTCGGTGGCCGGTTTGCCTTCGAGGGATTCGTGGCACTCAAGGGCGGGGAGTACTTCTTTGCGCCTTCCATTTCATTCTTGAAGGCGCCTGAATAGCTGCGAGGCCACCTGCGCGGCATCGCTACATCAGCGGCGTCCACCCCGAAGGATTTTCTTCCTCGTCGAGGGCGTCGCGACGCGGACCGCGCTGGTGTGTCTCATAGAGTCTGCGAAGCGCGTTCACGCCCTCCTGCAAGGCGTGTTCATAGCTGTCGCTCCCGCGAGGCGCGGAGTTCAAAAGGCGAAACTCGTCGTCAGGCCCTTGCGCTTCCAGCAGGACCCAATAGAAATGGCCCGGATCGGGCTCGTCGACGGTGACTGCAATGGATCGAAGAAAACTTGGCATGTTGCGTGGCTTGAAGTGTTGAGCCGGCACTCCGCCGATCGATCAGGAATCGGGGACTGCGCGCTCTCGATGCGATCACGGCGGTCCGCCGCTCCGGAAAGCTCAGCTGCTTCTCTGCGCCTTGCCCCAGCCGGAGAACACGCGGCCGAGGAGGCCTCGTGCCGGCGCCTCCTCGTGCTTGGCGTTGCGGCCCTGCGGCGCCTTGCCCGGGGTCGCGGCAAACGCGGCCTCCCTGGAAGCGAGTTGGCCCAGGTTCTCGAACACGTAACGCGGCGGTGCGGTGCGGAAGCCAAGGGTGCGTTCAGCCAGCTGGATCACGCGCATGGCCTTCAGCGAATCGCCGCCCAGGTCGAAAAAGTTGTCGCTCGGCCGGATGTCCGAGGTTTCGATCTTGAGCACGTCGGCCCAGATCTGCGCCAGCCGCAGCTGACCGGCGCCAAGCGCGACAGGGGGCGACGCCGACGCAGCCAGGCTGATCGCAGGCTCGACGCGCTCGCGAGAGTCCAGCTCGGCCGCATCGCCGCGCGACAGGTGCGCGAGCTGCTGCGCAGCCTCGGCCGAAGCGCCATCGGCGACCAGCGCCGCGAGGCTCTCTTGCGGATGCTCGGCCACGCGCCGCAGCAACTCGACGTAGCGGTCTCGCAGGGCCAATGCCGTTTCGCGCCGGTAGATGTCGGCGTTGTAGGTGAGGCCGCCTTCCAGCCCGCCGGGCCCGTCGGTGAGCCAAAGTCCGAGGTCTTCCGTGGCACCGCGCTGAGATATCTGGACCGGACGAAGTTGCAGCGGGCCCAGGTGCTGCGCGCGATCGCGCGTGTCCTCGAAGGAGAAGAGCACCTGGTACAGGCCGACGCCCTTGGCCCGCGTAGAAAATTCCGGCTCACCCTCGAAGCGCTCGAAGGGAACCTGCTGGTTGTCGAGGGCCGAGACCACCTGCTGCTTCAGCGACTGCATGAACTGGCCCAGCGTCTGCTGAAGATCGAAGGCGACGGGCAGCGGCAGCAGGTTGCCGAACATGCCCATCACCGGCTCCGTCTCCGGCAGCTGGCGGCCGCGCACCGGCGTGGCAACCACCAGCGAGCGCGCATCGGCCACGCTGCCCAGCAGGAGCACGTACACGCCGAGCGCGAGCATGTTGAGCGTGACGCCGTGGCTGCGCGCCACGGCATGCAGCTGGCGCGTCAGTTCGCCATCGACCGCCATCCAGTAGGTGTGGCCCTGGCCGGTCATGCCCGCGCCGCGCGGCCGATCGGTCGGCAAGGCCTTGGTCGGTGGTGAAGCGGCGAAGCGCTGCTTCCAGAAGCTCAGCTGTTGGTCGAACCGCGGCGAGGCGAGCCACTCGAGGTACCACTCGGCGTAGTCCCCGTGCGTCACGGCCAGTCCGGGCAGCTCGTGCGGCACGCCGCTCAGCTTGGCTCGATAGAGAGCCGACAGTTCGTTGATGAGCAGATCGACCGAAGCGCCGTCCCACACCAGGCGGTGCGGCACGAAGACGAACACATGGTCCTCGTCGCCCATGCGGATCAGGGCGGCATTGAAGAGCGGAGCGCGGTGCAGGTCGATCAGCTGGTCCGCCACGTCCTGCAGCTTCTCGACGAGTTCCGGCTCGCGCTGGTCGGCAGGCACGCCGCCCAGATCGATGCGCATCAGCTCGACCGGCACCTCGGCGGCGATCGATGCGGTGCACTCACCCGTCTCCGGGTTGCGTGTGAACGATGTGCGCAGCGCGGGCTGGCGTTGCACGACCTCGCGCAGCGCGTCATGAAAGACCGCGATGTCCAGCGGGCCTGTCAGCCGGTGGGCCGAGGGCGTGTTGTAGACGGACCGGCCGGGATGCAGTTCCTCGAGGAAGAGGATGCGTTCCTGCATCGGCGTGAGCGGCGCGTTGCTGCGCCCGGCGCGGCGGGGGACGTGCTCGACGGGCTCGATGCCGCTGGACTGCAGTTCGTCCAGCGCCGCCGAGAGCCGCTCGGCCGTCGGCGCCGCGAAGAGCGTGCCCAATGGCACGGTGATGCCGAACTCGCGGCTCAGCCGGGTGGCCAGACGCGATGCCAGGAGCGAATGGCCGCCGAGCGCGAAGAAGTCGTCGTGAATGCCCAGGCCCGGCAGGCTCAGCACCTGCTCCATGGCCGCGAGCACGAGGCGCTCGCGCTCGTCGCGCGGCGCCGTGGGCGCGCGCTCGCCCGCCTGCACGGCCCCCGACGAAGACGCAGCGGGCGCGGGCAGGCCCTTCCTGTCGATCTTGCCGTTGGGCAGCCGCGGAAGTTCGTCGAGCACGACGAAGTGCTGCGGCGCCATGTACTTCGGCAGGCGCGCGCCCAGGGCCTGCTTCACCCCCGACGTGTCGACCTGCGCGCCGGCCGCGGCGACGAGGTAGGCGACCAGGCGCACGTCGCCCGGCTGGTCCTCGCGCGCGACGACGACGCTGGCGCCCACGCCGGGCACGTCGTTGCAGCAGGCCTCGATCTCTCCGGGCTCGATGCGGTAGCCGCGCACCTTCACCTGGTGGTCGATGCGGCCCTGGTGTTCGAGCAGGCCATCGTTGCGCCAGCGGCCCCGGTCGCCGGTCCGGTACAGCCGGCCGCCGGTGCTCGAAGCGGGATCGGGGATGAAGGACTGCTGCGTCAGTTCAGCACGCTCGAAGTAGCCGATGGCCACGCCGGCGCCGCCGATGCAGATCTCGCCGGGCACGCCCACCGGGCAGCGCTGCCCCTGGGCGTCGATGATCCAGACGCTGGTGTTCGCGATGGGCCGGCCGATGGAGACGCCGTTGCGCGCGACCTGCTCGTCGTTCACGCGCCACGCCGTGGAGTAGACGGTGGTTTCGGTGGGCCCGTACATGTTCCAGAGCTCGCCGCAACGCGCGTTGAGCGCCAGGGCCAGATCGCGGGGCAGCGGCTCGCCGCCGGTGATGGCTTTCAACCCCTGCCTGCCTTGCCATTGCGCATCGAGCAGCAGGCGCCAGGCAGTGGGCGTGCCCTGCAGCACGGTGACCTGTTCGCGCTCGATGAGCTGGCGGTAGGCCTGGCCGTCCTTGGCCGTCTCGCGCGAGACCAGCACGATTTCCGCGCCGGTCTCCAACGGCAGGATCAGCTCCATCACCGCGATGTCGAAGCTCAGCGTGGTTGCCGCCGCAACGCGGTCACCCGGGCCGATGCGCAGCGTCTCGCCCATGCTCTGGAGCAGGTTGGCCACCGCAGCGTGCGCAATGCCCACGCCCTTGGGCCTGCCGGTCGAGCCGGAGGTGTAGATGAGGATGGCCATGTCGCCGGCCTGCGCGTCCTGCGGGCCGGCGGGCAGCGGCGTGGGCGGCGCGTCCAGCCAGTCGACGTCCTTGTCCAGCCAGAGTAGCTGCGCGTCGCCGTCGTCGCACCAGGCGCTCGGCGCGTGGGCGATGTCGGACGTGCTGATCAGCAGGCCGAGCCGCGCATCCTCTGCCTGGTAGTCGAGGCGCGCCTTCGGAAAGTCCGGGTCCAGCGGCACGTAGGCGGCGCCGCACTTGAGCACCGCCAGCAGGGCGACCAGCATGTCTGCGTTTCGCTCGAGGCACAGGCCGATGCGCTCGCCGCGGCCCATGCCGCGGGCACGCAGGGCATGCGCCAGCCGATTGGCGCGCGCGTCCAGTTCGGCGTAGGTCCACTGCCGGCCTTCGTGCCGCAGCGCGGCGCGATCAGGCTGCGCCGCCGCCATGCGCTCGAAGCCGGCATGGACGAGGCCGCCGCGCGAGAGCGCCGTGGGGGCAGGCTGAAGCGCGAGAAGGCGCGTTTCCTCGGTGGCACCGAGCAGGTCGATGCCGCCGAGCGCCACTCCGGGCTCGCGCACGGCGGCCTTCAGCAGGGCTTCGTACATGTCCATCCAGCGGGCGATGGTTTCGTCGTCGAACAGGTCGACGTTGTATTGCACTTCCCACTGCATGCCGCCGGCGACGGGCGTGAGGTTGAGGAAGAGCTCGAAGTTCTCGCAGGCGCGCGGGATGCTGCGCAGCTGCGTCTGCAGGCCGGGGAACTCGCCCGCGGAACGCTCGTTGCTGGCGTCGACATTGAAGAGCACGCTCACCAGCGGCAGGCGGCTCGGATCGCGCGGTACCAGCAGCTTCTTGAGCAGCGTGCCGTAGGTGAGGTTCTGATGCTCGAAGGCGTCGAGCAGCAGGTTGCGGCTCTGGCTGGCCAGTTCGGTCAACGGCGACGCGGCGTTCACCGAAACCCGAAGCGGCAGGAGGTTGGCGCAGTGCCCGACGAGCCGAGGCATGTCGCTGGCGAGCTGGCCGGCGGCGGCGATGCCGATGACCAGGTCATCCTGGCCGGTGATGCGATGCAGCAGGCCGGCGAAGGCGCCGAAGAGCACGGCGTAGAGGCTGGCGCTCGATCCGGCGGCCAGCTTGCGAACGCCATCGACGAGCCCGGCGTCGAGCAGGCCGTCCAGCCTGCGCGACCGGAAGGTCCGCACGGCAGGGCGCGGCCGGTCGAGCGGCAACTCGAGCACCGGCGCATTGCCACCGGCGAAGCGGCCGAGCCAATAGTCGATGTGGGCCTGCATGCGCGGGCTGGCCGTTTCGTCGGCTTCCCACTGCGCATAGTCTGCATAGCGAGGCGCGGACTCCGGCGGTGGGCGCATGCCGCGCTCGTGCGCGTACAGCTCTCCGAGCTCGGTGCAGATCACGCCCAGGGACCATCCGTCGCACACGGCATGGTGCGCGCTGATCAGGAGCGTGTGGTCTTCCAGCCCGCTGCGGTAGAGGCTCGTGCGAAAGAGCGGGCCCTGCTCCAGGATGAAGCGCTCGCGGACGGCCGCTTCGAAGGCGGTTGCCAACAGGCGCTGCTGTTCGGCGGCATCGGCCTGCGAGAGGTCGAGGCGTTGCAGCACGGACGTCGAGGCTTGCGCAATGAAGAGCTGCGTGCCATCGGGTGAGAAGGTGGCGCGAAGGCAATCGTGCCGTGCGACCAGTCGCTCGATGGCGCGTTGCAGAGCGACATCGTCGAGCGGGCCGGTGAGCCGCAGCGCACTGGCTTCGTTGTACGCCAGGGACGCGTCTTCGCCCAGGCGATCGCCCAGCCAGACTTCGCGCTGCGCCTCGGTCGTGGGAATGATCGCCTCGACCTCGCCGAAGGCGAACGGATCGAAGGCATCGGTGTCCGGCACGTGGGCCTCCCGACGAGCGGCCATGGGCACGCCGTCCGTCAGGGACTTGACTGCTGGAGCGGTGTAAATGTTTGAAAGACTCCGCATTGTCTGCAGCATTGCCGAAGGGCTGGCCCGCTACTGTCAGACGGCAACGCATGGGCCTGAAGGGCGGCGGGCCGCTGCAGTCCCATGCGCCGGTGAGTCAGGCAGGGTCGCTCGCCGCTGTCCACCCGGAGCGCAGCTTGGCAGGCATTCCCGCCGGGCTCGGACGAACGGGTGCCCGCGGCGCCCCGGCCCGGAGCCTTCGCATGGCGCCGGGTTCCGCTTCCAATCGCTGGATGGCCGTCGCGCTGGATGCCGGCTGGTGGTCATGAGGCACCACCAGCACGTCCCTGTCGCGACCATGGTCGAGCACGCGCTGGGCAACGCTTCCGAAGAGGAAATCCGACAGGGCCGATGCAGGATGCTTGCCCACGACGACCAGCTCGGCGTTGCTGCGCTGCTGTTGCACGAGCACCTGTCGGGCCGGGTCGCCATGGCCGATGGCGGAGAGCACGCGGTTGCGGCGTGAATCGTAGGAGTCGGTCATCCAGAACATCCGGTCCTGCGCATAGCGGCGGCACTGGTCGCGGTACACCTTGATGGCGTGCTCCGAGACCTCTGCGTAGCGAAGCTTTCCCTCGTTCGCGGTGCTGATGGCGTGGAACAGCTCGACCTTCGCCTGCTGGTTGAGCGCGAAGCCCAGATCCACCAGGCTGCGCGATGCTTCCGTGAAGTCGACAGCCACGACCAGGCTGCGATAGGGCGCGTGGGCCGGACGCCGCACGACGAGAACCGGCCGTTGGCAGCGTCGGAGCACGGCTTCGACGGGCTGCCCCACCAGGAAGGCACGAACGCCCCGGGCCGGCGCGGTACCCCACACCAGCAAGTCGGCACAGCGCGCCGATGCCAGGACATCATCCAGCGAGAAGGCGAGGCGGCTCAGGGCGCGCACGCGAATCCCGTGGCGCTGATGAAGTTGCAGCGCATGGTGCGCCAGCCGGCACGCCGCATCGGGCGGCGGCGGTTCTCCGGGATAGGCCACGCAAAGGAGCTTGAGCGTTGCACCGTGGGCCGCGCAGAGGTAGCCCGCACGGGCAAGGGCGTGATCGCCTTGATTCGAAAAATCGGTGATGGCGAGGACGGAATGGGGGGTCATGGCAAATCGCTTTCGGAATGGCTGGCGCCACGCGCGAGCGCCGACGGGATCGACGGCCGCGCAGTAGCGGGATGTGAAGCAGGGGGCTCGCGTTCGAGCAGCGGACGTGGCAACGGCATCGATCCGTCGCCTGGACCGGGCGCATTCAAACGCGGTCGACGTTGCGCGGGGCTTGGTGCCCGGCGGTGACTGGTTGCGCTAAGAGGATGAAGGGGAGCGGACCGCCGGGCTCAGGAGAGTGCGGGCGTCGATTGCCGACGCGCCTTCTTTGCAACCGCACGTGCGTAGGTCGCAGCAAGAAGCAGTGCGGCCAGTGCAACGTGGGTGCAAACAAGGGTGGTGGTCATGCGATCGAGTCTATCCACGGACCCCTGCAGTGGCAACCAATGGCCTCAAGCTTCTTGCCAGATTGAAATGCATGTAGGTGTGCGCTGTCGCTGCGCACAGCCCGCACCCTTCACTCTGACGGGACCATCGACGCTGTGCTTCGAGGCATGGCGATTGGAACCTCGGTTCTCCCAGTTTTTCAATCAAGGAGATTTCGATGGCCGAACGGAATGACACCAAAGAAAAGACAGCCGCCACTGGCGTTGGCGCAGTGGTGGGCGGCGCCGCAGGTGGCGTCGCAGGAGGTGCAGCTGCAGGAGCGGCTGTTGGCGGCATGACGGGCCCGGTCGGCGCGGCCGTCGGGGCAGCGGTGGGGGCAGTGGCCGGCGCGATTGCCGGCCGCATGGCCAAGGCCGATCCGGAGGCGGAAGACGCGTACTGGCGCGACAACTACACCGGGCGCCCCTACGTCGAGCAGGGATCGAGCTACGACGACTATTCGCCGGCTTACCGCTATGGCGTCGATGCGCATTCGCGCTACCCCAACCGCAGCTTCGACGAGGTCGAACCGGAATTGGGCCGCGACTGGGGCACGACGCGCGGTCGCTCCTCGCTGGAATGGGAGCGTGCCAAGCACGCGTCGCGCGATGCGTGGCAACGCGTCAGCGACAACGTCGAGCGCGCAATTCCCGGCGACTCGGACCGCGATGGACGCTGAAACGTTGTCGCGTCTTTGAAAGCGGCCCGCAAGGGCCGTTTTCTTTGTCCGGAAGCCTCGACCTTCTTGCCGGATCGGGCTGCTTCCGGCTTGGCTGGCGAAGCCTGCGCACTCGTTCACCGCCGGCAGTGGCGGTGCAGGAAAGCCGGTCGCCATGGCGCTGGACTGGGCCTGCGCCGGGTTCAGCCAGGCCCTTCATGCCGCAGGCTGTTGCCCAGTGCCGTCTTCCGCAGGATCACCGCGAAGGACTGCACCGCCGCCGGCTTGCTCTCCTTCAGCCGCCACAGGATGCCGGGCGTCCTCACCGGCGTGGGACTCTCCAGCGGGATCATCTTCAGCCCCGCCATCGACTCCGGCACGGCGTTGATTGCCACGATCGAGCCGATCATCGTGCGCGCCACCAGCGCCAGCATCGGCGCGACGGTCGACATTTCGGCCACCACGGTCGGCTCGGCCCCGCAGGCTTGGAAGCATTCGTCGAGCATGGTGCGCGTCGAGAAGCTGGACGCCACGAGCACCAGGTCCTGACGGTGCAGCTCCACCATGCGGATGCGCTTGCGCGCCGCAAGCGGATGGGCGGTGGACACGACGAGCACCATCTCCTCGTTGTAGAGCGGCTCGAACCACAGCCCGCTCGGGTCCTGCGGCCGGTAGGAAATGCCGAGGTCGAGCTCGCCGGCCACGAGACGGCTCGCAATCACCTCGGCCGCCAGCTCCTCGACGCTGATGCGCACCGTGGGATGCCGCGCAAGGAACTGCGCGACGCACTCGGGGATGAGGCCGATGTTGAAGGTGTGCGTGGCGCCGATGCGCACCTTGCCGGTGAGATTGCCTGCGCCGGGCTTCAGCAGCGCCACCCCCTGGTCCACCTCCTTCAAGGCGCGAGAGGCAAAGCCACGCAGCAGCTCGCCGGCCTCGGTGGTCACGACCTTCTTGCCGATGCGCTCGAAGAGGGGCTGGCCCAGCTCTTCCTCGAGCTGCTTGATCTGGTGGGACAGGGTCGACTGCGTCACGTGCACGCGCTCGGCGGCCCGGGTGAAGCTGAGGCAATCGGCCAGGGCCACGAAATAGCGTAGATGCCGCATCTCCATGAAAACCCCTGCAAATGATCGATGCCATCGATGATATCCATGGAAATTCATCATTTGCCGCCGCCTGCTGCGCGGCCTATCGTCCGGCCACCTTCAGGAGACAAAGCCCATGGCCGACTACAACCAGGACAGCATTACCCAGGACGTGCTCGACGCCTTCGCGAAGGCACCCGACCCGCGCCTGCGCCAGCTCATGACGGGGCTGGTGAAGCACATCCACGCCTATGCGCGCGAGGTGGACCTGAAGCCCGGGGAATGGCTCGCGGCAATGAAGTTCCTCGAGGCCACGGGGCAGATCTCGACCGACAAGCGCCCGGAGTTCATCCTGCTGTCGGACACGCTGGGGCTGTCGATGATGGTGGTGGCGCTCGAGCAGGCGCGCGCCGGCGGCGGCGCGCAAGGCGCGACCGAGGCGACGGAGGCCACGGTGGAAGGACCGTTCTACTGGGCCGGCGCGCCGGACGCGCCGCTGGGCGCGGACATCCGCGGCAGCGCACGCGGTGAGCCGACCTTCTACATGGGCCGCGTGACCGACGTGCACGGCAAGCCGCTGGAGGGCGCGGTGCTCGACGTGTGGTCGGGCGACGGCGAGGGCAAGTACGACGTGCAGCTGAGCACGGAGCCCACGATGGCGGCGCGCGGGCGCTTCCGCACCGATGCGCAGGGGCGCTATTGGTTCTGGTCGATCCGCCCCGCCTACTACCCCATTCCGGACGACGGGCCGGTGGGGCAGATGATGCACGCCACCGAGCGCAGCATCTTCCGGCCGGGCCACATCCACCTCATGGTCTCGGCGCCGGGCCATGCCTCCCTGACCACGCAGGTCTTCGTCGGCGGCAGCCCGTACATCGACCAGGACGCGGTGTTCGGCAAGCGCGACAGCCTGGTCGTCGACTTCGAGAAGCACGCGCCGGGCAAGGCGGTGGACGGGCGCGAGATGCAGGAGCCCTACTACTCCGCGAGCTTCGACGTCAGGCTTGCACCCGCGGCCTGAATCCTTTTTCCTCGTCTTTCTCTTTTCGCAAGGACCCTCATGAAGATCGGCAAGGCCACCGTGCCGCGCACGGCCATCTGCACCTCGGACGAACACACCATCGTGATTCGCGGGCGCGACCTGTCGAAGGAGCTGATCGGCAAGATCTCCTTCGTCGACCATTTCTTCCTGCTGCTGACGGGACAGATGCCGACCCCCGGCCAGGCCGCCGTGCTGAACGCCACGCTCGTCGCGATTGCCGAGCACGGGCTGGTGCCCAGCGTGCAGGCCGCGCGCATGACCTTTGCCGCGGCGCCCGATGCGATGCAGGGTGCGGTGGCCGCCGGCATCCTCGGCTGCGGCTCCGTGGTGCTCGGCTCGTCGGAGACGGCGGGGCGCATGTACGTGGAGATCGACGCGAAGCTGCAGGCCGGCACCGCGCTGGACGAGGCTGCGCGCTCCGTCATGCAGGCATGGCGCGCGGCCGGGCGTTCCATTCCCGGCTACGGCCATCCGCTGCACAAGGAACGCGACGAGCGCGTGGGTGCGCTGTTCGATGCGGCCAAGGCAGCGGGCACGAGCCTGCGCTTCGTCGAGATCGCCGAAGCCTGCGAGCGGCTGCTGCCCGACCTGCTGGGCAAGCCGCTCAAGCTGAACGTATCGGGCGCCATCCCCTCGGTGCTGCTGGGCGCGGGCTTCCCGGTCGAAGGCCTCAAGGGCGTGCCGATGCTGGCGCGCACCGCGGGGCTCATCGCGCACATGGTGGAGGAAATCCGCCAGCCCATCGGCTTCGCGCTGTCGTACCAGGCGACGCGCGAGATGGAATACGACGGCGTCGTGCCCGCCGGCTTCGGGAAGCACGAATGATCCCTGTGCTGCAAGGCCTCAAGGTCATCGAGCAGGGCACCTTCATCACGGGGCCGGCCGCGGGCATGCTGCTGGGCGACCTGGGGGCCGACGTGATCAAGGTGGAGCAGCCGGGCACGGGCGACCCCTTCCGCGCCTTCAAGAACGGCCTGTACAGCCCGCACTACCAGACCTACAACCGCAACAAGCGCAGCATCACGCTGGACACCAAGAGCGGCGAAGACCGCGAGGTGCTCGACGCGCTGATCGCCGATGCCGATGTGTACATCCAGAACTTCCGTCCCGGCGTGGCCGAGAAGCTGGGCGTCGGCGCCGAGCGGCTGCAGTCACTGAACCCGAAACTGGTCTACGTGGCGATCAGCGGGTTCGGCTCGACCGGCCCGGCGGCCAACCGGCCCGCCTACGACACGGTGGCGCAGGCGGCGAGCGGTTTCCTCAACCTGCTGGTGAACCCCGAGAACCCGCGCGTCGTGGGGCCGGCCATCGCCGATTCGCTGACCGGCTTCTATGCCGCCTACGGCGTGCTCGGCGCGCTGTACGAGCGCAGCCGCACCGGCATCGGCCGGAAGGTCGAGGTGTCGATGCTGGAGGCGATGGCGCATTTCAACCTCGATGCCTTCACGCACTTCTTCCAGGTCGACGAGGTGATGGGGCCGTACAGCCGGCCGAGCGTGTCGCAGTCGTACGTGCTGCGCTGTGCGGACGACAAGTGGATCGCGCTGCACATGTCGTCGCCGGAGAAGTTCTGGCGCGGGCTGGCGGTGGCCATCGAGCAGCCCGACATCTTCGAGGACCCGCGCTTCGCGACCCGCGACGCGCGCATCGAGAACCAGGAGGCGCTGATCGCGCTGCTGGGCGCGCGTTTCGCCACGCAGCCGCGCGACGAATGGTGCGCCCGCCTGCAGCGCGAGGACGTGCCCAACGCACCGATGTACGACACCAGCGAGGCGCTGGAAGACCCGCAGGCCAAGCACCTGCAGTTGATGACCTCGGCCGAGCATCCGGTGATGGGGCTCTTTCGCACCGTGCGTTCGCCGGTGAGCTTCGACGGTGAGCGCGCGCTGCAGGTACGGCCGCCGCCGATGCTGGGCGAACACAACGACGAGATCCGCGCGGCACTGAAGCGCAAGTAGATAGATAGAGAAAACGGAGACTAGCGATGACTTTCAGGACAACGATGCGCACGCTGCTCGCCGCGGGCGTGCTGCTCGCGGCTGCGGCAACGCAGGCCCAGGACAAGGGCCCGATCAAGATGGTCGTGCCCTTCGGCGCCGGCACCACCACCGACACGGTGGCGCGCGTAGTCGGCGAGGCGCTGGGCAAGGCACTGCAACAGCCCGTGATCGTCGACAACCGTGCAGGCGCGGGCGGCTCGACCGGCAGCGACCTGGTTGCCAAGTCGCCGCCCGACGGACGCACGCTGGTGATGGGCACGGTGGGCACGCATGCGATCAACGCCGCGCTCTTCAGCAAGTTGCCCTACGACCCGATGCGCGACTTCGCGCCGGTGGCCTTCATCGGCTACACGCCGACGCTGCTGGTGGTGGCGGCGGATTCGCCGATCAAGTCGCTCAAGGACCTGGCGCAGGCGGCGGCCAAGCCGCAGGGCGTGACCTTCGCCTCGGCGGGCAACGGCACCTCGGGCCATCTTGCGGGCGAGCTGCTGGCGCAGCGCTTGGGCGGCAAGATGATCCACGTGCCTTTCAAGGAAGGCGCAATGGCGTTGACGGGCGTCATCGCGTCCCAGGTGGACTTCATGTTCTATCACCCGGCCGCGGTGATGCCGCAGGTCAAGGCCGGCAAGCTGCGCGCGCTGGCTGCCAGCGGCGCGGTGCGCAGCGCGGCGGCGCCGGACGTGCCGACGGTGATGGAGCAGGGCATTGCCGACTTCGACCTCGTCGCCTGGTTCATGTTGTACGCGCCTGTCGCCACGCCGGCCGCCACGCTGGCGCAGTTGCGCACGGCCGGCGCCACGGCGCTCGCACAGCCCGAGGTGATGAGCAAGCTGCGCGAACAAGGCATCGAGTCGCGTCCGATGAAAGCCGAGGAGATGCAGCCCTTCAACAAGGCCGAGCTGGGCAAGTGGGCCGGGCTCGTGAAGCGCTCGGGCGCGCAGGTGGATTAGCTCGGGGGCAACACCAGCGGCCCGGCAAAGCCGGTTCCGCGGTGTTCCCCGATCAGTCATTCGTTGGCAGTGGACAAACAACTAACCAGGAGACGAGGACCATGAAAACGCAGCAGAACCTTCGAGGCATCGGGCGGCGCGCCGCCGTGGGGGCCATCGCGCTGGCCGCGGCCGGCTTTGCGCTGGCACAGCAGCCCACGGGTGCGCCGATCCGGATCGGCAGCACGCTGGCGCTCACCGGGCCGCTCTCGGCCACGGCGCAGATCCACAAGGTGGTGGGCGAGATCTACGTCGAGCAGCTCAACAAGCGCGGCGGCCTGCTCGGCCGGCCGGTGGAGTGGGTGGTCAAGGACGACCAGTCCAAGCCCGACCTGGCACGCACGCTGTACGAGCAACTGGTGACCGCCGACAAGGTCGACCTGCTGATGGGCCCCTACGCGACCGGCGCCATCCTGTCCGCCATGGGCGTGGCGCAGCGCTACAACAAGGTGCTCGTGCACCACACGCTGGGCATCCCCTCGCTGGCCAAGTACGACATGCAGTTCCCGGCCTGGTCGATCGGCTCCGACCCCGCCACCACGGTGCCCAACACGCTCTTCGATGCGCTCGCGGCCTCGCCCAAGCCGCCGAAGACGGTGGCGGTGGTCACCAGCAAGTTCCCGTCGATCCAGTTCATGAGCGCAGGCGCGCGCGAGGTGATCAAGAAGCGCGGCCTGACCGAGGTGCTGTTCCTCGAATGGGACTTCGGCAACCGCGACTTCGGGCCGATCGCCAATCGCGTGAAGGATGCGAAGCCCGACTTCGTGTGGGTCGGCGCCATCGGCCTCGAGGGCAACCTGCTGCTCGACGCGATGAAGAAGATCGACTATTCGCCGCCGCAGCACTTCTACCTGTACCCGGCGCCGGGGCCGCTGCTCGTGCTGCCCGAGGCGAAGAACGCGCTCTCCGCCACCATCTTCGAGGCGCAGCCGCCCTTCACCTCCAACAAGGGCGCGGCGGAGTTCGTGAAGCTCTACTCCGAGCGCGCCACCAAGGCCGGCTTCTCCGACACCTCGGTCGAGACGCAGGCCGCGGCCTCCTACACCGCGTGGCAGATCCTGGAAGCGGGCGTGGTCAACACCAAGAGCCTGGACGACAAGGCCATCGGCACCTGGCTCAAGGCCAACAAGGTCGACACGCTGCAGGGCAAGCTGCGCTTCGACGGCACGGGCAATTTCGGCGACGACCTGATGCGCATCAAGCAGATCCAGAACGGAAAGTGGGTGGTGGTGTGGCCGAAGGAAGTGACCGCGGGCGACGCCAAACTCATCGCGCCCTGACATGAACGTGCCCCCACGCTCACTTCGTTCGCTGCCCCCCGAGGGGGCGCGTCAGCCCCTTGGGGCGGCCCGGCGGTGCTGACATGATCATGCCCCCACGCTCACTTCGTTCGCTGCCCCCCGAGGGGGTGCGTCAGCCCCTTGGGGCGGCCCGGCGGTGCTGACATGAGCGGCTTCACGCTGCCCAGCATCTCGCTGCTGTCCCAGTCCATCCTGTCCGGCATCTTCGTCGGTGCGCTCTACGGGCTGATGGGCCTGGGCCTCAGCCTCAGCTGGGGCCTGCTGCGCCTGATCAACCTGGCGCATTTCGCCTTCGCCTTCCTCGCGGCCTACCTGTGCTACCAGATGGCCACGATGGGCATGGACCCGCTGCTGACGCTGTTCGTCATCGTGCCGCTGTTCTTCGCGCTCGGGGCGGGCCTGCACTGGGTCATGGCGCGCTTCGCGGTGACGCCCTTCAATTCGCTGCTGCTGACCTTCGGGCTGACGGGCATCGCCGAGAGCGTCATGCAGTCGATCTGGACGGCAGACTTCCGCAAGCTCGAGTCGCACTACGGGGAGCAGAAGTTCAAGCTCGCCGGCCTCTACATCCCGGTCCCGGAGTTGATCACGCTGGTTGTCGCGGTGGGGCTCGCCTTCGCGGTGTGGGGCGTGCTGCGCTACACCGACCTGGGCCGCGCCTTGCGCGCGGCGGCGCAGGACGGGCCGGTCGCCGCGGCCTTCGGGGTGAACGAGAAGGCGCTGGGGCTGCTGCTCGCCGGCACCTGCGCGGCGCTTGCGAGCATTGCGGGCGTGTGCCTGGCGCTGAGCTTCACGCTCACGCCTTCGCAGATGTACGCCTGGATCGGCGTGGTGTTCGCCGCCGTGATGCTGGGCGGCCTGGGCAGCGCGCTCGGGCCGCTGGTCGCCGGGGTGCTGATCGGCGTGAGCGAGGCGGTGACGATGGCGGTGACGGCGCCTTCGTGGGCGCCGATCGTGTCGTTCACGCTCCTCATCGTGATTCTTCTGTTCAGGCCGGGAAAGAGTGTGTAGATGAAGCAGCAGAGCATCGGATTGGGTCCCCTCTCCCTCTGGGAGAGGGTCAGGGTGAGGGCGCGCGCCGTATCAACCAGCGCAGACCCGTCCACCGCCCGGCGCCCTCACCCCCGCCCTCTCCCGGAGGGAGGGGGAGCAAGAGGGGCGGTGCGCGCGGTCGCGCCGCCCGCCCGAAGGAAGCTGACTCCGCTCCTGATCGTCGCCGCAGGCATCGCCCTCGCCTTCGTCCCTCGACTCGGCCTGCCCGCCTTCTACGACTCGCTGCTCTACCTCATGCTCCACTGGGTGGTGCTCGCGACCTCGTGGAACATCCTCTCGGGCTATTCCGGCTACTTCTCCTTCGGCCACGGCGCCTTCTTCGGCGCGGGCATCTACACCAGCGCCAACCTGATGGCGCGCTACGACTGGCCCTTTCTCTGGACCTTGCCCGCGGCGGCGGGCGTGGCGATGGTGCTGGGCGTCGCGCTGGGCGCGATCGTGTTCCGCGTGAAGGGCGTGCGCGGCGAACTCTTCGCGCTGCTGACGCTGGCGATCACCTTCGTGATCGGCACCATCGTGGTCAACACGCCGCTGGACGGCGGCAACGGCGTGTCGCTCGCGGCGGTGGCGGTGCCGAAGATCGGGCCCACGGCCTCGTCCACCTTCTACCTGCTGGCACTGGCCGCAGCGGTCGCGACGCTGCTGATCGCCTGGGGCATCCAGGTCTCGAAGTTCGGCGCCGGGCTGTTCGCCATCCACGACGACGAGGAAGCGGCCGAGGTGCTGGGCGTGCCGACCTACCGCTACAAGCTGACGGCCCTGGCCGTGTCCTGCGCACTGGCGGGCGTGGCGGGTGGCATCCATGCGCTGTTCCTGTCGTACGTGACGGCGGGCGAGGTGTTCACCATCGCGGTGCCGCTCACGGTGGTGCTGATGAGCGTGCTCGGCGGCACGCGGCACTGGGCCGGGCCGGCCATCGGCGCGGGGGCGATCACGGGTCTGCTCTACAGCTTTACCGCGGCGGACCATGCGGTGGCGGGCAAGGCACTGATCGGCGTGATCCTGATCGCGGCGATCCTCTTCATGCCCGACGGCATCCTCGAGCGGGTGAAGCGGCTGTGGCGCCGCGCCCCGGCTGCGCCTGGCTTGCTCCCTCTCCCTCCGGGAGAGGGCGGGGGTGAGGGCGCCGGGCGCTTGGAGAGGCGCGGCGATGGGACAGGCCCGGTGCCCTCGCCCCAACCCGCTCCCGGAGGGAGAGGGGGCAAGTCAACGGCAGCGAGCGCGGGTGCGCCCGGCGAGGTGCTGCTGCGTGTCAAGGGGCTCGCCAAGTCCTTCAAGGGCGTGCGTGCGCTGGCCGGCGTGGACGTCGAGGTGCGTCGTGGCGAGATCCTCGGCCTGCTGGGACCGAACGGCTCGGGCAAGTCCACCTTCATCAACGTCGTCAGCGGGCACTACACGCCGACCGCGGGGCACATCGAGTTCGAGGGGCGCAGCCTCAACGGCCTGCCGGCACACCGCATCGCGGGCAGCGGCATTGCGCGCACCTACCAGATCCCCCGCCCCTTCGGCCACCTGAGCGTGCTGCAGAACGTGGCCATTGCCACGATGTTCGGCGGCGCCGTGCGCGACCCGGCGGACGCCAACCGCCAGGCGATGCGCTGGCTGGAGTTCACAGGCCTGGAAGCCAGGCGCGATGCCAGGCCCGAAGACCTGAACCTGCACCAGCGCAAGTTCTTGGAGCTGGCCCGCGCGCTGGCCTCGCGCCCGCGGCTGGTACTGCTCGACGAGGTGCTGTGCGGACTCACGCCCGGCGAGATCGATGACGCCGTGGCGCTGATCCGGCGCATCCGTGAGCAAGGCTCCACCATCGTCTTCGTCGAGCACGTGATGCGCGCGGTGATGGCGCTGACGGACCGCATCGTCGTCTTCAACCACGGCGAGCTGCTGGCCGAGGGTGCGGCGCGCGAGGTGATGCAGCGGCCCGAAGTGATGAGCGCCTATCTCGGAAAGGCCGCCCATGCTTGAAGTGCACGACCTGCAGGTGGCCTACGGCGCGGCCAACGCGCTGTGGGGCGTGTCGCTGGAGTTGCGCCGCGGCGAGCTGCTGTGCGTGGTCGGGCCCAACGGAGCGGGCAAGACCACGTTGATCGCCACGCTCGCCGGCATGCTGCGCGCGCGCAGCGGGCGCATCGTCTTCGACGGGCAGGACATCACGCGGCTGGCGGCGCACCGCTTTTGCGAAGCCGGCATCGCGCTGGTGCCGGAAGGACGGCGCCTCTTCACCGGCATGACGGTGCAGGAGAACCTCGAGCTCGGCAGCCTGTTGCCGCAGGCCAAGGCGCAGCGGCAGCAGACGATGGCGCAGGTGCTGGACCTGTTCCCGGCACTTAAGGAGAAGCTCGCGAGTCCGGCGGGTGAGCTCTCGGGCGGCCAGCAGCAGATGGTGGCCATCGCCCGCGCGCTGATGGCGCGCCCGCGCGTGTTGCTGCTGGACGAGCCCTCGCTGGGCCTGTCGCCGCGCATCGTGGGCGACATGTTCGCGGCCATCCGGCGCATCAACGCCGACGGCGTGTCGGTACTGCTGGTGGAGCAGAACGTCGCGATGGCGATGGAAGTGTCGCAGCGCGCCTATGTGCTGGAGGAAGGCCGCATGGTGGCCGAAGGGCTGCCGCAGGAGCTGCTGGCGCGGCCCGAGATCCAGCGCGTGTACCTCGGCGTCTGAGCCTCCGTTCGAATCATCCGTTCACCTTTTTTCCTGGAGAAGCCCATGCTGTTCCCCACCACCATCGTCGGCAGCTTTCCGCAGCCGGACTGGCTGATCGACCGCGCCAAGCTGGCGGGCCGCTTCCCGCCGCGGGTGCGCGCGCGCGAGCTGTGGCGCATTCCGCCGCAGTACCTGGAGGAAGCGCAGAACGACGCCACGCTCATGGCCATCCGCTCGCAGGAAGAGGCCGGGCTCGACATCGTGAGCGACGGCGAGATCCGGCGCGAGAGCTATTCGAACCGCTTCGCGACGGCCCTCGACGGCGTGGACCTGGACAACCCCGGAACGGCACTGGACCGCTCGGGACACCCCAATCCGGTGCCGCGCATCGTCGGCCGCATCCGCCGCCGGCACGCGGTGGAGGTGGACGACCTGAAGTTCCTGCGTGCCCACACCGACCGCCAGGTGAAGATCACCGTGCCGGGCCCCTTCACCATGCTGCAGCAGGCGCAGAACGATTTCTACAAGACCGAGGAAGAGGCGGCCATGGACTATGCGGAGGCGGTGAACGCGGAGATCCGCGACCTGTTCGCCGCCGGTGCCGACGTGGTGCAGATCGACGAGCCCTACATGCAGGCGCGGCCCGAGAAGGCGCGGCAGTACGGGCTGGCGGCGCTGAACCGCGCGCTCGACGGGATCACCGGTACGACCGCGGTCCACATCTGCTTCGGCTACGCCGCGATCATCCACGAGCGGCCGAGCGGCTATTCCTTCTTGCCCGAGCTGGCCCAATGCAGCTGCAGGCAGGTGTCGATCGAGACCGCGCAATCGCACCTGGACTGCTCGGCACTGGCGGCGCTGGACGGCAAGCGGGTGATGGTGGGGTGCATCGACCTGTCGACGCCGGAGGTGGAGTCGGTCGACACCATCGTCGAACGCATCCGGCGTGCGCTGCCCTACGTGAAGCCGGAGAACGTGATCCTGGCGCCGGACTGCGGCATGAAGTACCTGCCGCGGGAGTCGGCTACGGCCAAGTTGCGGGCGATGGTGGAGGCCGCCAAGGTGCTGCGCAACGAGCACGCGTGACTTGCTCCCCCCTGCGGGGGAGGGCTGGGGTGGGAGCACCGGACCGGCACGCCTTGCATGCCGCGCGCTCCTGCGGCGGTCCCTTCGCTCTTCATGACGAAAGCGATGGATTCATGTCAGATTGCCGTGCCGATCTGACGCCCGTCCAGCGCTGCCGACCCCTATCGTTCCTGGCATGGCGACTTCCTGTCGTCGCATGAGAAAGGCAACGATATGCTGTTCAAGAGCAGGCCGAGACGAATGGCGAACGCGAGACGACCCATGGCCGCTTTCGGCAAGGAGTTGACGCGCGCTCCGGCGAAGCGCGGGCCGTCAGCGGAGCACGCCGACTACGCGCGCGAGTTCGAGGCTTATCTCGAAAGCACCATTCGCCAACATATCAACTATCTCTCCCGGGTGTCGCTGACGTCCGGGCGCCTGCAGCGGGAGATCGCTGAATTGGCCAGCATCTTCCCGGACTCCAGCAGGCTCACGGACTTTGCATGCGAAGAATGCGGCAAACCGCTCGTTCATCATCTGAGGCACGGCGCAGACGGCGACGACTTCTTCGGCTGCTCGGGCTGCTTGGACGGTTGCATGAGCCTGTACGACAACTTGGACGGCAGGCCCATTCGTAGCGCGTAAAAAACGATCGGACACGTCGCAGGTGGTCTTGCGCTGTTGCGGTGACCTTAACCCGGCTCGCGAAATCTCTCTAAATGTCGCGAATTCCATCTTCGAGCGTCAGACTTCTCTAGCATTTGCCACCTCACGCGCGGCTCGGCCTGCGGAGAGGAGCGGCCCGTTCTTTCAGACAGGGGGTCGCCTCGAATAAAAACCTTGCCCCAGGGAGTGGCGCAGGCATCGCCATGCGCCGACCAAGAGAATGAAAATCCTTTGTCCTCATTGCGATCATGCAGAGGCCGATGTCTTCGAGCTGATCGAAGTCAACGAGTTGCACGATGATCTTGTCTGCGCCCACTGCAAACTAGCTTTCGTGGCATGTGTCCGGAACTGCATCCGCTGTGATTTCGAGCAGGCGCTTACGTGGCGCACCGATTCAGTACCAGAAGCCATTGCCGCACTGCCATGCGGGCAATGTGGTCACATCGAATCGCAACCGGATGCACTGGATGAACTCTAGGCCCTTCCTCATCGCCTCCCTCGATGGCGGGAAACTCGAATTCGAAGTAGTCCGCCTGCAATGCGGTGGAGGGCTTGGCATCGTGCGCAGACTCGAGGTGATCGGCGTCGGCCTGTACGAGATGAACGTTGTGTTCGACAACCGGGGCGCATTCCTGGACTGGATCGAGTTCGATGAGTATCGACACCACGCACCAGGACTGATGGCCTTCGTCAAGAACCGGTTCGACGAGTTGTACTACTCGCCAGAGGGCAACCATGAGAAGAAGCCTTGCGGCGATAGTTAGCGATCCGGGCTTCATGCGTGAGCTCAACGATGCCATCAACCAGATCCCGCATCGAGCCCATGCCGCGGAGGTCACCGCGATCGTCAAATGGGTCGCCGGGAGGCTGGGATGCAATGGGGCCGTGTTCTCATCGTTCATCCAGGGCGAGGAGGATTTTGAGAGCTATCGGTACATCGTCGCCTGCGCTGCGAGCTGGTGCAATCTCTATATGGAGCAGCGCTGGTTCGCGATCGATCCTTTCCTCATCTATGCACAACAACACACCGAGCCGGCGGTCGGTAACGAGATTCCGCTTCGAACGGAGGGGCAGCGGCTCTTTCGACTACGCGCGCGAGAGACAGGCTTCAACAGCATTGCCGTGGTTCCCTGCCACACGGCAGCTGGGCGTTCTCGGATGGGAGTGCTCTACCTGACCAGTGACGATCCTGACTACTTCACCCACGAGACGATCGCGCTGGCGAAGATGTGTCTTCGATCGATTGCCGCGGAACTGCTGGAATGGTGGTCGCGAAAGATCCGCCGAGAGCTTCTGCGCGACCTGAGCATCCGGGACGATGAACTCCGTCTGCTTCGGCTCGCTCACCAGGGCTTTGGATCGAAGGAGATCGCGCGGCTGTTCGACACCAAGCCGGCCATCATTGACCAGAGATTCGCGCGGCTTTCCCTGAAGCTCAATGTGCCATCGCGCGCCATGGCCGCCAAGCTCGCCCATGAGAGCGGGTTGTTCGACGAATGACCACGCCTGTTTCGCTCAGGGCGGCTGGGCATCTGCTCGCGCTTTCGCCCATGATCCTGCTGGTTGCAGGCGTCGTCTTGGGGGCACCGTGGTTTGTCTTCGCATTCTTCTTCGGCGTCCTGCCGATCGTCCGCATGCTCCTGCCGGACGATCGCGCCGATCCTGGGGATATCGGTCGAATCCCCCGAGCACAGTTCGTCTTCCTGCAGACCATCCCATTGGTGCATGTGTTCTTGTGGGCCTTGGTCCTGCCATGGGCGATGTTCGTGGCTGCGCAGCTGCGCCTTGGGCAACTGGCGTGCTTTGCCCTGTCGTTCTGGGTTGTCACCTCGTTGAACCTGACCGTCGCGCATGAACTACTGCATCGACCCGCCCGATGGCAGCGGGTGGCGGCAAGACTTCTTGCGGGAAGCATCGGCTACTTCCAGATGTTGGAAGAGCACAGGTCGCATCACGTCCACGTGGGAGGTCGCGACAACGGCGACAGTCCGGAGATCGAGGAGTCCGTCTTCGCCTATGCCGTGAAGAGATACGTCAGATCGTTCCGGGTGGCGCAGGAATGGGAATGGCTGGACCAGCTCCGGTGCGGACGGGCGCGTTGGAACAACAGGATCGCCTGGACTGCGCTGGTCACGACAACGGTCATGGCGGGTTTCGGCCTCGTCGCGGGGTGGCGAGGCGTCGTGTTCCATGGCTTGGTGATTCTCGGGACGGGATTCACCATGCAGGCGATCACCTACATTCAGCATTGGGGTCTGACGGACCGGCTCGCACCGCACTTGAGAACCGTGGGTTACTCATGGGAAGACAGATGCGTGATGCAAGCATGGGTGACGCTGAATCATGCGTACCACGGACATCATCACGTCCGCCCCTCGCTTCCCTACTTCCGGCTCGGCGGCTTCGCGAACAGCCCGCGCCTTCCCGCCTCCTATCCCGTGATGTTGTTGATGGCGATGATTCCGCCATTGTTCAAGCGGACGATGCGCCGCCGTCTCGACGCATGGATCGCGGCAGAAGGCACCAGTCAGCCTCGGGCCGAGCGGCCATGTGCGAACCTGGGCGAGTTCTTCAGGCCCTGAGCAGTCGGCAGCGGTTCCAAGTCGCAGCGTTGCGCACGCGCCGAAGGCCTGGCGCCCTCACCCTCACCCTCTGCTCGAGGAAGAAGGAACAAGGCCTCACTCCCGCACCGTCTCGTCCCTCAATCCGATGCGGTCGAGCCCCCGGCCGATCCATCCGCGCGAATACGCGATCGCGTGGTAAAGCGCGGTGGCCGCGTGCGCCCAGCGCACGTACAAGCCGGGCAGCCTCACCGTATTCGCAAGGCGATACAGGCGCCGGCTCCACGCCGTGATGGCTGCGCGCATGCGGTAGACGAGCTTGCGCCGAAAGCCGAGCGACGAGGCCGAAGGCGGCACCCGCTTGCGCGGCCGAATGCCTCGCCGGCGCCAGGTCAAGCGGTAGGCCAGCCCTTCGCGCCGCTGCCGGAAGCCCGCCGCCTGCGTGCGCTGCACGAAGCCCGCGTCGACGCTCTCCAGCCGCAGGCGCTGCTCGGCCACGGCACGATCGACCAGCTCGCGCAGCCGTGCCGATCGCACCACCATCACGTTCGTGCCTTGTCCGTCGCTGGAGTACGGCTCGACCCAGGCATCGCCGAACGAGATGTCGGCGGTCTCCGCCACCACGTCGTCGCAATAGTTGCACGCCGCATTCTGGAAAAAGCCCGAGCCCCAGTCACCTTCGGCCAGGTGGAACCAGTCATGCCGCAAGGTGCGACCATCGCGCAGCGTGAACTGGACCGTGTACCAGTTGGCCGGACGCCGCGGGTCCTTGACCCGAAAGTCGAGTTGCCGGACGTCTTCCACCCGAACGCCGGCCTGGTAGGCAAAGCTCTCCACCATGCGCGCACTCTTCATGTGGCCGCAGAACAGCCCGAGGGTGAAGACCACCCGCTCGCGCACGACCGGGTCCTCGCGGCGCAGCAGCTGGATGGCCTTGATGAAGCAGGGCACGCCGACCACGGCATAGCGGCCGGGCACCGCGCGGATCATCGACAGCACGCCGGACATCTCGACCGGGTAGTAGCGCGACTTGGCATCGCGGCACACTTCCTCGGGACTGCGCGAGATGCGGTAGCGGAAGAAGGGCTCGCCGTCGCCGGGCGCATCGACCGCGCCCACGTGCGCGATGCCATCGACCAGGCCGCTGCGCAACAGCTCGGCCGCCACCCAGCTCACCAGGCCGCCGGAACTGCCCTCGGCGCGGAACTGGCCCTGCGCGGCATAGCCCACGTAAGCCGACTCGAATCGCCCGATCATCGGATCGGCCTGCGGCGCATCGGGGTAGAGCGCCTGCGCGAGCATCGTCTCGTCGGCGGCGGATGGCGAGAAGGGACAAAGGCGCGCGAATTCGTCCGACCGGCGCGCCATCCACGCTTCGGCCCCGTCGGGCTTCAGCTCGCCATTCCGATCCAGCTTCATTCGCGCCTCGCCGGCGGGCGCGCGCGAGACGCAGGCTCCGCAGCCCACGCAAAGTCCCGCGCGCTGCATGTCGCGTGGACTCACTGGCGCACCTTCGCCTTCTGTGCCGTTCGTCTTCGCAGCGGCCGCCCGGCTCGGCACCTCGACACGGTCAGGCCGCATAACGCGGCTCTTCCTCGCGCGGACTGTCGTGCGAAAGAACCCGGTCCAGGTACGCCTCCGACACGCGGCGCCGCTGCTCGAGCCGGCGCGCGATGTCGATCGAGAGCGGCTCGTCCAGGAGAGCGGCGTAGGCCCGCCAGGGACTCTGCTCGTCCACCAGGTGCTCCGTGGTTCCGGCCAACGCCATCAGCTCGCCGATCTTGATCGAGCGATAGGGCGAGCGTTCGCAGACGAAGGGCTTCCACTCCCGCAGGGCGAAGACGCAGCCGTGGAAGAAGTTGGTCGCGACGGCACGCGCCCCGGCCATGAAATGCCTGAAGTCCTCCGGCCCCGCCGAGATCCAGCTGTCGTCGGTCCAGGGGTTGCGATAGCCGATGCTCACCAGCCGGAGGTCCCTGCGCCGGGCCCAGTCCCGCAAGGCATTGGCAAACCACCCGCTGAAGCTGTGGCCATAGACTGCGATGTAGGCGTCGCCGGGATCGGACCGGTTCGCGTCGCGCTGTTCGGCACCGAAGGGAAACTGAAGGCAGGGGTCGAGGACGATCTCGGGCGCGACGCCCAACGCGTCGCTGACGATGGCGCGCGAGTTGCCGTCGCGCACCGACATCAGGTCGAAGCTGGAGAGCCGCTTTGCCCAGGTGCGCGGAAGGCCCTTGCCTGCCGGATAGTTGCCGAAGCTCGCGCCGTAGGCGGCCAGGCGGCGAGCCCGCAGGCGCTCGCCGAAGAACAGGGGGCAGCCGCCGTACCAGGGGTGGTCGAGGTTCCATACCTCGTCGCTGCCGATGATCACCAGGTCGTAGCCGTCCATGGCGGGAGGCGAGTCCAGGTCGAAGCCGGGTGAAGCGGGAAGCGCGGCGAGTGCGTCGAGAAAGCGGCGCGTCTTGCTGGCATAGAGCGGGCGATCCGAGCGGTACCAGGGCGCGGGCCCGGCCGGGCGAAGCGCGCACCGCCATTCCGCCACGTCGATCCTGCGGGAGCCGTGGTCGAGCAGCACGGCATCGTGGCCACGACTTCGCAGCGCCTGCAGCAGGCAGCGCGCCTGCCAGTAGGAGCCGTAGTTGATGCAGCGGTGGAAGGTGAGCAGCCCGATCTTCATGGCCCCTTCTTGGCAATGCGCATGCCTGCGCCGTGCGAGCGCATCGCGTCTTGCCGGCGCGGATTGCTGCAGTTCTTGCCGGGGCGCGCTCGCACGTCGGATAACGCCGCTGCTGCACACGAGACCGCTCCTACCTGCGCCCCTGGAACTCCGTGCTAGACCGCATCCAACTTCCCGAATCGTCGAGTCCACGTGGAGTCTCCGCTGCAGCCAGGCTTGCGACCGAGCGCCCTCCTTCCGGCCGGCGTCCAGGCCTTGCGCATCATCGGGCCGCGAGAAGGCCGGGCTCGTGGCGTGGATCGTCGATCCGCTGGGCGTCGAGCCGGGCAGCACGATGGCGGCGAGCAGCCTGCCGCCGGGCGAGGTCCGCGCACTGCTCGCCTGCCTGGAGGGCCTGCGATGACGGGGCCCCACCTTTTCATCGGCCTGTGCCTCTGGGCCTGCGCCTCAACGGCCGCCGCCCATTCGGCGCTCGATCCTGCCACCGGCGGCACGGCCGCGCTGCGGTGGTCCTTCGAGCCGCTGGTGATCGCAGCGATGCTCCTGAGCCTGGGCTTGTATGTGGCGGGCTTCGCTCGCCTGCGGCAGCGCACGCGGCTCGGCCGCGTACACCGGCTCTACAGCGCAGCAGCCTTCGTGGCAGGCTGGCTGGCGCTGGGCGTCGCCTTCGTATCGCCGCTCGACGGACTGGGTGCCTGGCTCTTTTCCGCCCACATGGTGCAGCACGAGATCTTGATGCTGGTGGCCGCGCCGCTCCTGGTGCTGGGCCGGCCGCTGGGCGTCTGGCTGTGGGCCCTGCCGGCGGCGGCGCGCACGCGCATCGGGCGCGGCGTGCAGGCACGGTCGGTGCGCGGCGCATGGCGCTGGTTGACCTTGCCCGCAACCGCTTGGGGACTGCACCTGGTGGCGCTCTGGGGCTGGCACATCCCTCGTGCCTTCGAAGCGGCGCTGGTGCACCCCGCCCTCCATGCCGTGCAGCACACGAGCTTTCTCGTCAGCGCACTCTTGTTCTGGTGGACCGTGCTGGCGCCACGCGCCGGCCATGCCGGACGCGGCTTCGCGATGCTGTCGCTCTTCACGACGATGGCGCACACCGGCGCACTGGGTGCGCTGCTCACGCTGGCGCCGGCGCCGTGGTACGCCTCCTATTTCGAATCGGCGTCCGCGTTCGGCCTCGACGCCCTCGAAGACCAGCAGCTCGGCGGACTGGTGATGTGGGTGCCAGGGGGGCTCGCCTATCTGATCGCGGCCTTGGCCGTGGCGGCGAGCTGGATGGCCAGTCGCAACACGGCGACACCGGGAAGGGACGCGCTTCCGAACCCATGAAGGCGATGCGGGCGCGGCGCGTGCTGTCGCACATGGCGCTGTGGGCGCGGCGACTGGGGGGCGTCGGCAAGCAGGGAGCGCACGTTTGCGCTCCTGCTTGCCGATCTTTCAGGACTCTGCGGGCTTGCTTCGGCCGATGCGGCTCTTCAATCCCGCGGCACGCGCCTCGGCCGAATTGAACTCGTGGGCCGTGCCTTTTTCATGCGCCGAACGCCCGCCTTCGCGGGCAATGTCGCGCTGCCGCGCCGGATCCATGCCTGCGAAGCCGCGCCGGCGCACGCGTGCTGCGCGCAGGACATCGTCGTCATCGTTCAAAGCCATCAGGACTCCTTTCTGGGGTTGGGAAGAACAGGGACAGAGGCAGCACGCAAAAAAATGCTGCCCCATACACCATGGCAAACGGTGTGCCTGCTCAATCCCGGGCGAAGTGCCCGACCTCGTCCCGATGGCGATCGCTCGCGTGTCGCAGCAAGGCCAGGCGGTGTGCGCCCCGCCCGGCTTGCTGAAGCTCTTGCCGACTCCGATTCACTTCCGCTTGCGGGGCGATGCGCTCGCCTGGGTCGGCGCATCCGGATCGTCCGGCGCCATGCCCAGCTCGGCACCGGTCGGCGGGTCGCTGGCCGGATCGGAAGCGGTCCGCAGGGCCATGGCGTCCCACGCTGCCTGCTCGTCCGCCGTCATCGAGACGGAGGGCTCGCCGGTGCCGCCGTCCACGGCCATCTGCGATTCGGGCTCGCTGCGGTAGTCCCAGTTCGGGCCCTGGTTCCAGGGGCCGCGCATCTCGCCGCCCTTGGACATGTCGAAGTACACGCTGGTGAACTCCGGCCTGCCCGGCAGCTTGCCCGGCGGGAAGTTCGGGGTGATGGCATAGAGCGCCTTCTCGAACGACTTCTGGTGCGCGATCTCGCGCGTCATGAGGAAGCCCAGCGCCTCCTTCACCCCGGGGTCATCGGTGCAGGCGATCAGCCGTTCGTAGACGATCTTGGCGCGCGCTTCCGCCGCGATGTTGGAGCGCAGGTCTGCGGTGGGCTCGCCGATGGTGTCGATGTAGGCGGCGGTCCAGGGCACGCCCGCGGAGTTGACCAGCGGCGGGCCGCCGCCGTAGAGCACCTGCGTGACGTGGCTGTCGTTGCCCGCGCCGGTGATGAGCCTGTACATCTCGGCCTCTTCCTCCGCGGCCTCGGCGAGCTGGCCCTTGGCGCCCTTGTTGAGCATGCCCACGATGGTGCCGATCACCTCCAGGTGGCTGAGCTCCTCCGTCGCGATGTCGAACAGCATGTCCTTGCGGCCGGGATCGTCCTCGCCGACGGCCTGGGTGAAGTAGCGCATGGCCGCGGCGAGCTCGCCCTGCGGCCCCCCGAACTGCTCGAGCATGAGGTTGGCGAGGCCGGGGTTGCACTCGCTCACGCGCACGGTGTATTGGAGTCGCTTGTTGTGAGAGAACATGGAGGCATCCTTCGCGAAGTAAGGGTTGGACAAGACGGCTGGGTGCCGCGAAAAGTGCAATCTCCGTCCCGACCCGGTGCATTCGTGTAGGCCCCTCTGGCGCGCTCCTGTCTCTTTTCATTGATGAGTCTGGCTGCTCGCAATTCGAGCGCGAGGAGAAGCGATGACGGTGCCGAAGCGCTTCAAGCCCGCGCCGCGGCGCGCAGTTCGATCGGGTCGATGCGCAGTGCCTGCCGGTACTTGGTCACCGTGCGGCGCGCAATGCGAAAGCCCTGGTCAGTCAGGCGGCGGGCGAGTTCGGCGTCGCTGAGCGGCGCTCCGCTCGGTTCCGCCGCGATCAGTTCGCCCACCAGTTGCCGCAGCGCCGTCGGCGCGCTCGCGCCGCGATGCGCGTGCTGCATTCCGCGGGAAAAGAAGTACCTCAGCTCGAAGACGCCAGCCGGCGTCGCCATGTACTTGTGGTGAACGGCGCGCGAGACGGTGGACGGGTGCACGCCCACGGCATCGGCGATCTCGCGCAATCCCAGCGGTTTCATCGCCAGCGGGCCGTAGTCGAAGAAGAGCTTCTGTTTGGCGACGATCGCCTGCGCGACGTCGCGGATGGTGGACACGCGCTGCCCTACGTTCTGCACCGTCCAGCGGGCGCTCTCGAGGCAGCCACGCAACTCCGGGTTGGCCGCGACGCCCTGCTGTTCCAGCATGCGGGCGTAGGTGTGATGGAGCTTCACCCGTGGGACGGTGGCTTCGTTGAGTGCGACCGTCCAGACGCCGCGCCGCTTGCGCACGATCACGTCGGGCGTGACGAACGCCGGCGCCTGCGCATCGAGCCGCCAGCCAGGCCGCGCGTCGAGCTTGCGAATGCGCTCGGCCGCGAGCTTGATCCGCGCGACCGGCTCGCCGAGCGCCGTGGCAATGCGTTGCCAGTTGCGCGAGGCCAGGTCCTCGAGATGGTCGGTGACGATGCCGCGCGCCAGTTCGCGCATCGGCGCGTCGTCGATGCCGCCCAGCTGGAGCAGCAGGCACTCGGACACGCTGCGTGCCGCGACACCCGCGGGGTCCAGCGACTGCACTCGGGTGAGCGCCGCGTTCAGCGCAGGCAACACATCCTCGCCGGCATCGCCGACCAGCGCGCCGATCTCGTCCAGCGACACCCGCAGGTAGCCATCGTCGTCCAGGGACTCGACCACCGCAGCGGCCAGCAGGCGCTCCTGCGCGTCCAGCCTGAGCACGCCCAGTTGCGCGTGCAGGTGCTCGCGCAGCGACACTGTCGCGGGGATGCGCTGGAGCGCGTCGGCGCTCTCGTCGTGCGACAGGCGCGCGCCGGGCAAGGCAGGGCCGGCGCCGAGCCGGTCGAACGCGGCCTCCGCGGACCACTCGGCGCCTTCGAAGCCTGGCGAATCGAGGCCCGGCGCCTCTTCCAGTTCGAGAAAGGGGTTGGCGTCGGCGGCCTCGTGCAGGGCCTGCGCATAGTCGAGTGCGGAAAGCTGCAGCAACCGGACGGCCTGCTGCAGCCGAGGGGAAAAAGCGATGGTCTGGATGGGACGGGCTTGAAGCGAAATCGAGCTCATGGTCTTCCTTGTGGGGCCGCGTCCAGCGCAACACCCGTGCCAGGCCAGAACTCGGCGTTTTAGAGTGCTTTCGTTTTCAAAACGACAAGAACACCGGCGCGGGCGAGCATGCTTTACCGCAACTCTTGCGATGCGGTCCGACTCCGCGGCGCAAACCTTTGTTCGACACTCGCAGGATGAGATCGCCAGCCTTCGCCTTCGCCGCCCGTACCGCTTGCTTCACGGTGTTTGGCGTTGCCACGACCCTGGCCGCCATCGCTTTTGCGCGCACGGGGCGTGCCGACCCCACGCCAGAGCCCGGCAAGGGCGGACCCGAGACCAACACCAACACCAACGCCAACTCAGGGGCCGGGACCGGGACCGGGACCGAGGCCGAGGCCGAACTGACGGCACTGCGCCGGGCACTCGCCGCTCACGCGGAGGAAGCCAGCCGCCTCGACCACGCGTTCCGCACGCCGATCGGGGCCGCAGCGGCAGCGCTGCAGCTGCTGGAAACATCCCGTGACGATCCTGAGCTCCAGGCCCAGGCGCGGCAGGTGATCGCGCGACAACTCAGCCGTATGACGGCGCTGACAGATTCCCTGCGCGAAGCCGCACAGCGGCTCGGCGGCCGGGAGTAGTCTGCATACGCAGTTTTCACGGCAGGATTCCGAATCCGGCCCAGGTGTCGTTCATGGAAAGCGGAAGGCAAAGAGCAAGAGGGGCAACAAGTTGGGACACGCGCTCATCGTAGAAGACGACGAGGACTCCGGTCGCATGCTGGCGACCCTCGTCAAGCGCGAGGGCCATTCCGTGGCCACCGCCAGGACGCTGGGCGATGCGCGCCGCTTCCTCGCGATGCAGCAGCCCGACCTCCTGCTCCTGGACCTGCACCTGCCCGACGGCAACGGGCTCGACCTGTTCGAAGACACGGGCCTGCTGTCCGACACCGAGGTGGTGCTCATGACCGGCCAGGCCAGCCTGGAAACCTCCATCCGGGCGCTGCGGCTGGGCGCGGCCGACTACCTGGTCAAGCCGGTCAATCCGCAGCACCTCCAGGGCCTGCTGTCGCGGCTCATCCGCCCGTCCAAGCTGCGCGCCGAGCTGGCGGAGATCACCGAGCACTGGCGCGAGACCGGGCGCTTCGGCCCGCTGATCGGCGCCTCCGACGCCATGCAGAGCATCTATCGCCAGATCGCACGCGTCGCGGAAACGGCCGTCAGCGTCTTCATCCACGGCGAGAGCGGCACTGGCAAGGAGCTGGTGGCGAAGGCCGTGCACGAGCTCAGCCGCAGGCGCGAGCAGCCCTTTCTTGCCGTCAATTGCGGTGCAATTTCTCCGCACCTGATCGAGAGCGAGATCTTCGGGCACGAGCGCGGCAGCTTCACCGGCGCGGAGCGTCAGCACCAGGGTTTCTTCGAGCGCGCCCATGGCGGCACCCTGTTCCTCGACGAGGTGACCGAGATGCCGCTCAACCTGCAGGTGAAGCTGCTGCGGGTGCTGGAGAACGGCACCTTCATGCGCGTGGGCTCCACCCAGCTGCAGCAGACCGACGTGCGGATCATCGCGGCCACCAACCGCGACGCCGCCGAGGCCGTGATGCGCGGCGCGCTGCGCGAAGACCTGCTGTACCGGTTGAACGTGTTCCCGATCTCGCTGCCGCCCCTGCGGGAGCGTGCCGACGACATCCCTCTGCTGGCCCACAGCTTCCTCGAGGACCTGCAGCGGCAGGAGCAGGTGGCCAAGCGCTTTACTTCCGAGGCGATGGGGCGGCTCCAGGCCTACACCTGGCCCGGCAACGTGCGGGAACTGCGCAATGCCGTGCAGCGGGCGTGGGTCATGGCCACCGGCGCGGAGATCGACGACGAATGGCTGCCGAAGCAGAACGGCTCGGAAAACCAAAGGCCGCCGCAGCGCCCCGCTGCCGAGCCCACCCTGCCCGGCGGGGAGCCGGCGGACGGCCGCCGGGAGCTCAGCGTCCGCGTGGGAACGCCGTTGGCCGAAATGGAGCGTCAGCTCATCCTGGCGACCTTCGAATACTGCAACCAGAACAAGGAGCGCACGGCGGCGCTGCTGGGCATCAGCATGAAGACGCTGTACAACCGCCTGAAGGAATATCGCCTTTGAGACGGCGGGCACGCCGGTTGCCGGAACCGAATGCGGGAATGCGCCTATTGCGCATTTCTGCTTTGCAGGACGGAAGCCATTCATGACGACAGTCTCCGACCACATGACGCGGGGCGTCCGCGCGATGTCGCCGCGAGATACGGCCGAGGCCGCGGCCCAGGTGATGGCCGAGCTCGACGTTGCCGTGATCCCGGTCTGCGATGCCGGCCGGCTGGTCGGCATGGTCAGCGACCGGGACATCGCCGTGCGCGGTGTTGCGCGCGGGCTCCCGCCAGCCCATACGCCGCTCGGCTACCTCATGAACGCCGAACTGCTCTCCTGCTACGAGGACGAGTCGATCGACGATGTCGTCGCGCGGATGCGCCATGCGCGGGTGCGGCGCCTGCCGGTGGTGGACCGCCGGCGGCAGCTGGTGGGCATGCTGTTGCTGGGCGAGCTGAGCGAGGTTCAGGCCGGGTTGCACTGGTCGACCTAGCCGCCTTCGTGCCAGCCCGCGCCGCGCTCCTTCAGCATCTGCGCCATGGCGTCAATCAACCGGTTCGCCTCGATCGGCTTGCTCAGATGCATGTCGAAGCCGCGCTCCAGCAGGTTCATGCCCTCGGTCTTGCTGCCCCAGCCGGTGAGCGCGATCACCACCAGCCTGTTGCCTGAGGGCATTGCGCGCAGCCGCGTGGCCACCTCGATGCCGTTCATGCCCGGCATGCCGATGTCCAGCACGGCCACATCGGGCATCGCGCTTTCGGCCAAGGCCAGGGCTTCCGGGCCGCTGCCGGCGACCGTCGTCTCGTGTCCCTCCGATTTCAGCAGCATGGACAGGGTCCACGCGGCGTCCTCGTTGTCGTCGACGATCAGCACCCGTGTCCTGCCGAGCCGGGCGGGGGCCGCGGCCGGCAACGGTGGCGAGGCCGCCGCTGCGCTGCCGAGCGGCAGCCGCACGCGGAAGCGGCTGCCCTTCCCGGGGCCCTCGCTTTCGGCCTCGACCTGGCCGCCGTGCAGCCGGACGATGTTGCGCACCAGCGCCAGCCCCACGCCCAGGCCGTCGTTGTTGCGGTGCGCCGCGGCCGGCCCCTGCGCGTAGAGCTCGAAGATGCGGTCGATCGTCTCGGGCGTCATGCCGACGCCGTTGTCGCTCACGACGATCTCCACCTCGCTGTCGCCCACTTCCACCTCCAGCGACACCTCGCCGCCCGGCGCGGTGTACTTGGCCGCGTTGGTCAGCAGGTTGACGATGACCTGTGCGATGCGCAGCGGATCGACGCGCACGTAGACCGGCCGGTCCGGCATGCGGGTCGACAGCAGGTGCTGCGCGGCCTTCAGCAGCGGCTCCGCGGTCTCGAGCGCGGCCTGGACCACGCTGCACAGCGCCACGTCCTGCACGTGCAGCTCGAGCTGCCCCACGGTCAGGCGCGACACGTCCAGCAGGTCGTCGAGCAGGACCTTCATCGTGCGGGACTGGCGCCGTACGATCTGGGACGCCTGCTCGCGCTGCGGCTGGGTGCTCGCGCCATCGGTCAGCAGGGCGGCGGCGCTCGTCACGGCGGCCAGCGGGTTGCGCAGCTCGTGCGAGAGCACGGCCAGGAAGCGGTCCTTGGCGGCGTCGGCTGCCTCCAGCCGGGTGCGCGCGGCCTCGTTCTCCTGCAGCGCATCCATCAGCTCGGCCTGGCTGCGCTTGAGCGCGGCTTGCGCTTCGCGCGCCTGCGTCTGGTCGCGCAGGATCTTCACGAAGCCGACCGGTTCGCCGGAGCTGTCCTCCATGCGCATCATCGTGCCGCTGCCCCAGAAACGGCTGCCGTCCTTGCGCAAGTGGAAGCGCTCGTCGGCCGCTCTCCCCTCGCTGAGCGCGGTCTGTGTTTCCTGCACCGGCGCGCCGGCGCTCCGGTCTTCCTCGGTGAAGATGAGGTCGCCACGCCGCCCCAGCGCCTCGGCCTCGGTGTAGCCGAGCAATTGCTGGGCGCCCTTGTTCCAGCTCGTGATGGTGCGTTCGAGGTCGGTGGAGAAGATCGCGTAGTCGCGTGCGTTCTCCACCACCAGGCGCAGCCTTTCCTCGCTGCGGCGCAGCGCTTCCGCCGCCTGCCTGGCCTCGCCGATGTCGCGCACCGTGGCGGTGCCGCCCGCCACGTTGTCGTCGGCATCGCGGATCGGAGACGCCGTGAGCGACACGTGGATGGCGCTGCCGTCCTTGGCGCGCTGCACCGTTTCCAGGGCCTCGATGCCCAGCCCCTGCGTGATCCGCTGCAGAAGGCGCGCGGCGTCGCCGTCTTCGCTGGTCAGCAGTTCGAGCGGCTGGCCGACGGCTTCCTCCGCAACGTAGCCGAAAACGCGGCGCGCGCCGGCGTTCCAGCTCAGGATCTTGCCCTCGAGCGAGAAGCTGATGATCGCGTCCATCGAGGAGGCGACCACGGCCGAAAGCCATTGGCTCACCTTCTCGGCCTTCTTGCGTTCGCTGATGTCGATGAACGAGAGCACGACACCGGCAATGCGATCCTCGGCGGCCCGATAGGGCGACAGCCGTGCCAGGAACCAGCTGCCGTCCGGGCGCCCCACCTCGCGTTCGATGGGCGCGAGCCGGTCGAGGACCTCTTGCGCATCGCCGCCGAGTTCCGGGTACTGCAGCTTGGGCGTCAGGTCGCTCAGCGGCCGCCCCAGGTCGCCGGGGATCAGGTTGAACAGCCGCACCGCCATGGGCGTGTAGCGGGTGATGCACAGGTCGCGGTCCAGGAAGATGGTGGCGATCGCCGTCGCATCCATCAGATTCTGCATGTCGCTGTTGGAATGCGCGAGCTCGTCGACCTTGGTCTTGAGCTCGTGGTTGACGGTGACCAGCTCCTCGTTGATGGACTGCAGTTCTTCCCGGCTGGTCTCCAGTTCCTCGGTGGCCGAGCGCAGCTCCTCGTTGATGGCCTGCAGCTCCTCGTTGCTGGCCTTGAGCTCCTGCGTCGAAGTCTCGTACTGCTCGACGGTGTCGCGCAGGTGCGTGCGCATGCGCTCCAGCTCGTGGTCGAGCTGGGCGACCAGCGGCGAGTGCGCGTCCGACGCCGCCGACGGCGAGGGCGAGGGCGCCGCGCCGGGAGCCTCCATGTCGAAGAGCACCAGGGCCATTTCATGGCGGCCGTCCTTCACCGGGATCACCCGCATGGTGAGCGCCCGGGTCTCGCTGCCTGCCGGCAACTGCAGCTTCGGCGTCTCGACCGGCTCGCCGCCCTGCATGGCCCGGTGCAGCGCGGTGCGCAGTTCGATGCGCAGCGCGGAGGGGACCAGCCGCAGCAGATTGCGGGTCGGCTCGCCCGCCGCGTGCTGCAGCAGCTGCGCCGCGCTGGCCGACAGGTGCACGATGTCGTGCTCGGCGTCGACCAGGGCCGAGGGCGGCCCGAGGTGCTCCAGCAGCTTCAGGTGCAGCTCGCCCCAGGAGACGCCCCGGATGTCCGGACCGTCCGCGCGTCGTCCGGCGATGAAGTGCTGCTGCTCGAACAGGCGTCCGGCGATGACCGGCGCCTCCGGCACGGCGTGCCGGCTGTCCAGTGCGAGTGACAGGGTGCTGGGCCCATTCGGGACCGGCAGGCCGGTGCGCGGCGCTGGGCGCTGTGCGTAGATGCGGTGCTTCTTGTCGAGCACGGTGAAATACTGGCTCCCCTCGTCCACCGATTCGGAGGTCCCGAGGAACAGCCGCCCGCGCGGCAGCAGCGCGAAGTGCAGCACGTCGAACACGCGCGCCTGGGCGTGCGGGTCCAGGTAGATCAGCAGGTTGCGACAGGTGACCAGGTCCAGGCGCGAGAACGGCGAGTCCTTGAGCAGGTCGTGCGTCGCGAAGAGCACGGTCTCGCGCAACTCCCGCCGCACCCGGTAGCTGCCGTGCTCCTTGATGAAGAAGCGGCGCAGGCGCTCCGGGGAAACATCGGCCTCGATGGCCGCGGGGTAGATGCCGTCGCGCGCGGCCTGGACGGCGTTCTCGTCCAGGTCGCTGGCGAACACCTGGATGGTGGGCGCCACGTCCAGCGTGCGCGCGTGCTCGGCCAGGAGCATGGCGACCGAGTAGGCTTCCTCGCCGGTGGCGCAGGCCGTCACCCAGGCACGAACCGTGTCGTTCGGGCCCTTGCCGACGAACAGCTCCGGGAGGTGCGACGCCAGCGCGTCGAAGCATTCGGCGTCGCGGAAGAAGTTGGTCACGCTGATGAGCAGGTCCTGCAGCAGCGCACCGGCTTCGCCGGAGCGCGTGCGCATGCAGTTCAGGTACGACGGGAGGTCGTTGACCCCGTTGACCTGCATGCGGCGGCCGATCCGGCGCACGATGGTGGCGCGCTTGTAATAGGAAAAATCGCGGCCGGTGCGCGCGCGCAGGAAATTGAGGATCTCGCGCAGGATGGCCTCGTCGGAATCGGTCGGCGGCCCGCTCGCCGGCTGCGCGCCCTCTTCGGGCGGCAGCCGCAGCAGCTTCTCGATCTTGTAGTAATCCAGCAGGCGGGCCGCCATCTGCGACACCGGCAGCACCCAGTCGACCATGCCGGTCGCGATGGCCGCCCCTGGCATGCTGCCGTGCTCCGCCTCGTCGGGATCTTGCGCGATCGTGAGCCCGCCGCGTTCCTTGATGCGCTTGATGCCGATGGCGCCGTCGCCGTCGCCGCCGGACAGCACGATGGCCGCCGAATGGGCACCATGGGTGTCCGCCAGTGCGCGGAAGAAGTAGTCGACAGCCATCCGGCGGCCGGGCTTCGACTCCAGATCGGTCAGCCGCAGGTAGCCGTTGGCCGACTTGATCGCCTTGCCCGGCGGGATGACGTAGACCGTGTTGGGCACGACCTTGCTGGTCTGCTGCACCTGCACGACGCGCATCGGGGTGGCGCGCTGGAGGATATCGGCGAGGATGCTTTCCCGCTCGGCTGCCAGGTGCAGGATGACCACGAAGGCCAGGCCGCTTTCGGGTGGCACGCTCTGCAAGAAGACCTGCAGTGCCTGGATTGCACCGGCCGAGCCGCCGAGGCCTACCAGCGGCGTCAGACCGTAACCCCGCGTGGGGACCACGTTGTCGATCAGCTCGGAGTGAGCTTCCTCGAAATGGTCAGGGTGGATGTCGTTCATGGCTCGCAGTCCCGTTTGGCCTGGGCCAGTCTCGGCACGTCAGGTCGATGATGATTATGCGAGCCAGCGGCTACGCCGCCGGTGCGGATGCAGCTGAGTACCTTCTCGCCCAGCAAGGTGAATCCCGGGCGCTGGCCGACCGTTGCGTCATCTCCGGCATTCGGCGTGCCCGCGGCGCAACCGGTCCTCCGGCCGCCGCAGGGGCCGTGCGACTCATCGGTCGAGCTTGCGCTCGCTTTGCTGCATGCGGTCGAGCACCTGCTCGGGCGCGACATCACGCTTGAGCTCCTCCAGTTCCGGGTCGTGCGCCTCGGGCACGCCCATGCGGCGGGCCATCTCGCCGACCAGCGTGACCAGGCGGGTGATCTCGTGCTCGGAAAGCAGGCTGATCTGCAGGTCCAGGTCGGCGCGCTGGTCCGCCTGCGCGGCCATGCGGTTCTGGCTCACCAGCACGAACGTGGAGATAAAGATGGCCTCGACCGAGGCCGCCATGGCGAGGACCACGAAGGTGGGGTCGAAGCGAGGCACCGGCGGCAGCCAGCCGAGGTTGGCCGCGATCCAGGCGCCGTAGACGAGCAAATGCAGGTAGACGAATTTCATGCTGCCCGCGAAGGAGGTGATCGCATCGGCGATCCTTTCCTGCAGGGCGGTCTCGCGCTGTTCCTGGCGGCGCCGCCGGATCAATGCCTCGATGTTGCGGTCGATGAGGCCGGCCATCTCGCCCGAGCCTTCCGGGTCCGGCGGCTGTGCCGGCGCCGCATCATCCGTCGCCACGGATCGCTCCGGCTGCCGCGTCGAACTGCGACGCGTACAGCGTGCGGGCGCGCGCAGCCTCTTCGTCGGGCGCACAGAGATAGATCTCGTGCCCCGGGCGCGCCTCCACCCGCAGGCCGCTGGACCGCAGCATGGCCTCGACGGCCGCATGGTTGGGCGCCCACCAATTGGTGGGATCGTTCGCCAGCCGATGCTCGATGAAGGCCATGCGCGGCCAGCCCGACTCGAGGAGCGGCGTGCGGTCCTCGATCGGGCAGTCGGCGGTGTTGGCATACACCGAATCGCCCGGCATCGTGAGGGTCTGGAACATCAGCAGGCGCCGCGTGCGGCGGGCCAGCAGGTCCAGCGCGAGCAGCGGATAGCGCAGGTGGTAGAAGACGCCCATGAACCACACGAGGTCGAACATCTCGTCGGAGCGCGCGAGGTCGTAGACCTCCATGCGGCGGAATTCCACCTGCGACTCGAGCCCGAATTCCTGGGCCGCCCATCGGGCCTGCGCCAGGTAGTGCGCATCGACGTCGATGCCCAGCACCGAGGCGCCGCGGCGCGCGAGCTCGAAGCTGTAGAAGCCCGCATTGCAGCCGACGTCCAGCACGCGCCAGCCGCGCAGGTCGGCGGGCACGAAGGGCTCGATCTGCTGCCACTTGAAGCGCGGGAAGTCGCCGCCGAGAAAATGTTGCGGCAAGGTCTGTACGCCACCAGGCAGGTGGAGGTTGTGGAACCAGGGCGCGAGCGCGTCGATGCGGCGCTGCAGCGCATCGGCGTCCGCGCGGCCGGGCTCGGGGCTGGACATGGCTGCGCGCTCCTTCATGCCGCCTCGCGGGCACGCAGTGCGTGCACATAGCCTTCGAGCTGCGCGGCGCGGTGCGCGGCCGTGTGCTGGGCCAGGATGCGGGTGCGCGCCCGCTCGCCGACCGCGAGGCGCTCGTTCTCCGGCAGCTCGCGCAACAGCCGCAGCACCTCGGCCGCAGAGTCGGCCAGGAAGATCTCGCGCCCGGGCTCGAGCAGGGTCTCGATGCCCTCCCACCGGTCGCTCACGATCGGCGTGCCGCAGGCCGCCGCCTCGAACAGCCGGACGCTGGGCGACCAGCCGGCTTCGATCATGTCGTCGCGCGTGACGTTGAGCGTGAAGCGCTGGCGGTTGTAGAAGGCGCGGTGCTCGGCCGGCGGCAGGTGCTCGATGTGCTGCACGTTGCCCGGCCAGTCCATGCCAGCAGGGTATTGGGCCCCGGCGACGGCGAAGCGGCCTGCGTGCCACTGCCGCGCCGGCTGCAGCAGCATGCGCTCGACCCGCGGCTGGCGGTCGTCGCTGTAGGTGCCCATGTAGCCGAGGTCCCACTGCAGCGGCAGCGGCTCAGGGAAATAAAGCGCGGGATCGACCGCGCAGTGGAGCACCCGGGCCGCTGGGGAGCCGAACTCACGCTCCAGCCGGGCCAGCGTCGGGCCGCCGGTGAACGAGAGGTACAGGTCGTAGCCGGCGATCTGCCGCGCGTCGAGGTAGGGCGCCTCGCCCGGCGGCGGTTCGCGCAGGCGCGCAAGCGTGACGGGCGTGTCGATGTCGTAGAAGGCCGTGAGGCCGGAGGCTTCGGCCTGGACCCAATCGCCGACCGCGACGCCGTCGCGCACGAAGGAGCCGACGATCACCAGGTCCGCCGCGCCGATGTCTTCGGCATGGTTGCGCTGCAGCGCCTCCAGGTCCTCGTAGAGCACGGTGCGGCCGAAGGGCGGCTGCGGCAGGTCGCGATGGCCGGCGTACCAGGGCACGTCGCATTCGAGGAAGAGCACGTCGTGCCCGCGCGCGGCCAGCTCGCGCACCAGCCCGCGGTAGGTGGTCGCGTGGCCGTTGCCCCAGGACGAGGTGATCGACAGGCCGATGATCGCGATGCGCAGCGGGGCTGGGTTCATGGATGGGCCTCCACGTGGCTCGCTTCGGCTCACTGGGCCAGCTCCGCCACCCGTGCCGTCTCCCGGCCCTCGAGCAGCGCCTCGAGTTGCGCCGCACGGTGCGCGTAGGTGTGATGCGCCAGCAGGCGCCGGCAGGCGGCCTGGCCGATGCGGTGCGCCGAGGCGGGGTCCAGCCGCTCGAGGTGCGCAGCCACGTCGTCGCCGCTGGACGCGACCAGCACCTCGTGGTCCGGCTCGAGGAAGAGCTCGATGCCCTCCCACGCATCGGTGATGAGGCAGGCGCCGGCGCCCGCGGCCTCGAACACCCGGGTGGCGGGCGAAAAGCCGTAGCGCGCCATGCTGTCGCGGCTGATGTTGAGCACCGCCTTCGGCGTGCAGTTGAACGCGTTGTGGTCGGCCGTGTAGACGTGGCCGATGTATTTCACGTTGCCGGGCATCGCCTTGTCCTCCCAGCCGCTGCCGCCGAGCAGGAAGCGCGCCTCGTGCAGCTGGGCGGCGGCACGCAGGAAGAACTCGTCGACACGGGCCTCGCGGTCCGGCAGCCGGTTGCCCAGGAAGGACAGGTCCGCGACGAAGTGCGGCAGCGGCTCGACCGGGTGATGCGTGGCCGGATCGAGCGCGTTGTAGATGGGCACGCAGCGCCGCGCACCGAAGCGCTCGTAGGCGGCCACCACAGGTTGGCCCCCGCCGTAGGTGAGCACCAGGTCGTAGCCCGGCACCAGCGCGCGGAAGGGATCGGCCGGATCGGCGTCCATGCGCTCGAGCGTGGCGGGCGCGTCCACGTCCCAGAAGGCGACGCGCGTGCGCGGGCTCTTGAGGTCGAGCACCGCGGCCTCCAGCAGCGCATCGAACACGCCCACGCCGCTGGCCTTCACCACCAGGTCCGCGCCGCGGGCCTGCTCGACCATGCGCAGCGCATGGTGCTCGCCCTCGCCGGGGTAGACGATCACCTCGGCCCAGTCGGGGTCCTCGATGTCGCGGTGCTGCTGGCGGCCATAGGCGTCGGGTTCGTAGAAGCGCACGCGATGGCCGCGCTCGTGCAGGGCGCGCACGATGCCGCGGTAGTAGGTCGCGGCGCCGTTCCAGTAGGCCGAGACCAGGCTGGAGGCGAAGAAGGCGATGTCCATGTTCTTCCTTGGTTCACGCAATGCTGGGTGCCGCCTGGGCGGCCGGCTGGAGCTCGGCGACGATGCCGAGCAGCTCGTCCACCCGGTGCGAGCAGGTGTGGCGCGCGAGCACGGTGCGTCGGCCATTCGCCGACAGCTCGCCCCTGGCTTCGGGATCGGCCAGCAAGGCGCGCAGGTGCCGTTTCATGGCGCGGCCGTCGGCCGCCACGAGGTAATCGCGGCCGGGATGGAACAGCCCTTCGGCGTCGTCCCAGGGTGCGGAGACCAGGGGAATCCCGCAGGCGAGCGCCTCGAACATGCGGATGGTCGGGATGCCGGGCAACGCCTTGGCATAGGGCCGGCGCGGCACGTGCACGGTGACTGCGTAGTGCGCGAACACGCGCGGTGCCTCGTGGTTGGGAAGCCAGCCGCCGTAGTCGATGCCGGCCCGCTGCAGCCGCTCGAGCGCGTGCGTCGGATAGCGCACGCCGTGGATGCGCGCCTTCAGGCCGAGCTGCCGCACCGGCTCCAGCAGGAATTCGCCGAGCTCGGCCTCGCGCTCGTCGTCGCCCCAGTTGCCGATCCACACCAGGTCGCCCTCGCGCGCAAGGCCTTCGATGGGATGGAAACGGCGCACGTCCGCCGCTTCGTGCCAGGTCCATGCCTCGCGGGCCCAGCCGCGCGCGCGGTACAGGTCGCGGATCACGTTGCCGAAGGCGAGCACGCCGTCGTAGTCCGACAGGTCGTAGCGGGCCATGCCCAGCGCATCGGTCACGCTGCGATGGTGCGTGTCGTGGAACAGCAGCCGGTAATGCGGGTTGGTGCGGCGGTGCTGGCCGATGCGGCGCACCAGCGCATGCGAGTTCCACTCGTGCACGAGCACCAGGTCGGCGCCGTCGAGTGCCTCGTCCAGGTCGAGCGTCGCTTCGTCGTAGAAGCGGCTGTGCAGCTCCGGGTAGGCGCGGGCAAAGGCCGCGAATGCGGGCTCGCCGTGCTCCGCCAGCAGGTTCATGCGGCTCCATGCGTCGCGCGGTTCGTAGACCGCGAGCGCATGTCCGCGCGCGATGAGCTCGCTGCAGACGCCGCGCAGGAAGTGGGCGTTGCCGTGGTTCCAGTCGGACACCAGCGAGTGGCAGAAGATCACGACGCGCATGAGAACGCCTCCAGCGTCGGCGGCGCAGACGCGTGCGCGATCAGTTGTCGGTAGGCACGGCGGTAGGCGTGCGCCATGCGCGCCGGTGTGAAATGCAGCGCCCGGGCCCTTGCGTTGCGAGCCAGTTCGTCGCGCAGCAAAGGCTGCGCGATCAGGCGCTGGAGCGCCTCCCGCAAGGCATCGTGGTCATCGGGCGGCACGTAGAGCGCGGCAGGTCCCCACAGCTCGCGCAGGCTGGCGATGTCGCCGAGCACCAGCGCGCAACCCGACAGCGCCGCCTCGAGTGCGCTCTGGCCGAAGGGCTCGTAGCGCGCAGGCAGGGCATAGATCGCAGCCTGCGACATCTGCACCGCCAAGGCCGAAGGCGAGAGCTCGCCGAGCGGCTCCACGGCGCGCGTCTCGCGCATGCCACCGCCGGGCATGCGCGTCGCACCGGCCACGCGCACCGGCCACGGGAGTGCCGGCGCGACGGCCTCGAGCGCAGCCAGGTTCTTGGCCTCGTCCCACAGGCGCCCTGCAGACAGCACCACCGGCTGCTTGGCTGCGGGGCGGTAGGCCAGCGGATCGCGCCCGTTGGGCAGCACCAGGCCGGGCCGCGACAGGCCGTGGTTCTCGCCCAGTGAAGCGAGCATGGCCTGCGTGGGCGCCGCGACCAGGCTGGCGCCGGCCAATCCGGCAGCCACCCCCTGCCGGTAGCGATCGAAGCGCGCAGGCGCGCTGCCGCCACGCACCGCGCGCCACCACGACAACACGCACGAATGCGCCACCACCAGCGTCGGCGCACGGAAGCGCAGGGCACCGAAGGCGAACTGGTTGAGGTGCACCACGTCGGGACGCAGTGCCTGCTCGAGCTGCTGCAGCCAGCGGCCTGCCGCCGCGACATCGTCCCAGGGGTCGTCCATCCATTCGAGCCGCCAGCTGCTCTCGTGCAGCGACAGCGCCGGAATGCCTGCTGCCTGCGCGCGCTGCGCCGGACTGAGCGGCGCTCCCATGCTTGCCAGCGTGACGCGCACGCCGAGCGCGCCGAGCGCGGCCGTCAGTTCCAGCGCGTGGGCCCAGACACCGCCCACGCAATCGGCCGTCATCAGGACGTGGAGCGGGCGCTCAGCGGCCATAGATCGCATCCAGCACCGCTGCGACTTCCGCAACGCGTGCCACGTCGGGATCGAAGCCCTCGCCCGCCGCGAGGCGGCGTGCCCAGTCGACCGCGGCGCGACCGCCCCAGTCGTCGGGCGGTTCGGCCAGCAGCGTGGCGCGGGTGCCGTCGAGGCGCTCGGCCACGAAATCGTAGAAGGAGCCGCGCAGGTTGCGCAGGCGCGCGCCGCCGCGTGTGCCGTGGAAGCTTGCCTCGATGACGGCATCGCAGCCCGCGTGCAGGTTCCACGAGCAGGCAAGTCGCGCGACCGCGCCGCCGCCCAGTTCGAGTTGCGCGATGGCGTGGTCTTCCACCACGGACGGTCGTGGGCCGAGGCGGCGGCCCTGTGCCCAGAGCGTGCTCTGCACTTCGAGCACGCGCGGAAAGCCGAGCGTCCACAGTGCCAGGTCCACGAGATGGATACCCAGGTCGATGACGCAGCCGCCGCCCGAGCGCCGAGGATCGCGGAACCACGGCTTGTCAGGCCCATAGGCGTTGTGGAAGACCAGGTCGATCGCGTACACCTCGCCGATCTCGCCGCTGGCCACCAGCTCGTGCACGCGGCGCATGGCAGCGGTGTGGCGGTACGACAGGTCGACGGCGAGCAACAGCCCGGCCTTGCGTGCCGCATCGATCACGCGGGCGCTCTCGGCAGCGGTGCGGCCCAGCGGCTTCTGGCAGAAGACGGCCAGGCCGCGCGCCAGCGCGGCTTCGGCCTGCTGCGCATGCAGCGCACTCGGCGTGGCGATCACGACGCCATCGAGCGCTTCGTCGAGCAGCGCGTCGAAGGACGACGCCGACGCCGCGTGCGGATGCGCCACCGTCGCGGCGCCGAGCGCCTCGGGCCCCGCATCGCACAGCGCGGCGACTTCGGCTGCGCCATCCGCGGCGATGGCCTCCATGCGGTGCCGGCCGATCCAGCCGACGCCGAGGAAGCCCAGGCGCGGCCTGCGCGTGCCATCGGACAGGGCGGCAGACCTTGCCGGCGCGCTCTCGACCATCAGTTCCCTCACCTGCTTTCCTCCTCCTGCAATGTCATGCGATGTCAGTTGCTCGTGACGACGGCCTTGAGAAATCCGTCCGGCCGCTTGCGCGTGAGCTCCAGTGCTTCGCCGAGCCGATCGAGCGGAAGGCGGTGCGTGATCAACGGCGCGGGGTCGAGCACGCCCGCGGCCATCAGGTCGATGGCGCCGCGGATGCCTTCGATATAGCGGGCCGGGTCGCGCTCATGCGCGTTGACGACGTCGATGCCGCGCCAGTTCCACAGCTGCAGGTTGACCTGGCGCAGGCCGTCCTGGTGATAGCCCGCAATCACGAGCCGCCCGCGCTCGCCCGTGAGTTCGCCGGCCAGGTCCAGCGGCCACTGCAGCCCGACGGCTTCGATCACGCGCTCGCACCAGCGCCCTTCGGTGAGCCGCTTCGCTTCCTCGAGGATGCGCGCGTGCTCGTCCATGAGGATGGTCTCGGTGGCTCCGGCCTCGCGCGCGATCTCGAGCGCAAAGGGACGGCGCGAGATCGCGATCACGCGCGCACCGGCGCTCGCGGCCAGCCGCGTGAGCAGGGCTCCGAGGAAGCCGATGCCGACGATGGCCACGGTCTGCCCTGCCTCGATGCCGCTGCGGCGGAAGATGTTCACCGCGCAGCCGAGCGGCTCGCCCGGCATGACGGCGTCTTCGAGCTCTGGCGGAATCGGCACCACGGCATGCGCATCCGCAACGTCGTACTCGGCGTGCGCGCGATAGCTCAGCGCGGCGACCCGCATGCCTTCGCGCAGGCCTTGCACGCCCTCGCCGACGCCCGCGATGCGGCCCCAGCCTTCGTGCCCGGGTGCACCTGCGGCCTGCGGATAGTCGAACCACGAGCGGCCTTCCCACAAGGGCAGGCTCGATGCGCACACGCCCGAGCCTTCGAGGCGCAGCAGCACCTGCCCCGGCCCGGGTTCGGGCCGCGCCACCCGCGCCAGCGTGGCCTCGCGCGGCGCGCTTATGACGCCGGCAAGCATTGCGGTTCCCAGCCGGTGCGGATGTCCGCCGGCAGTCCCGCCGGCGTGGCATCGCGCATTTCGCGCAGCCAGCGATGGAGCCGCTCGATGCCTTCGGCAGCACCGATGCGCGGCGCCCAGCCGGTGGCCTCGCGGAAGCGGCGGATGTCCGACACGTAGTAGCGCTGGTCGCCGGTGCGCCAGCCGCCCGCCTCGGTGCGTGGCCGCATGCCGTCGAGCCGTTCGATGTGCTGCAGCAAGTCGAGCAGGCTGATGACGTTGCCCGGCCCGCCGCCGATGTTGAAGGCCTGGCCCGAGAGCCGCTCGACATGCCGGTCGGCCAAGAGGAAGGCTTCGACCAGGTCGTCGACGAAGAGGATGTCGCGTACCTGCTTTCCGTCGCCGTAGATCGTGATCGGCGTGCGGTCCAGCGCGCGCAACAGGAAATGCGCGACCCAGCCCTGGTCCTCGGTGCCGAACTGGTGCCGACCGTAGATGCAGCTCATGCGGAACACCACCGTCTTCAGGCCGAAGCTGCGCGCGTAGTCGTGCACGTACTGGTCGGCAGTGCCCTTGGAGCAGCCATAGGGGCTGTGGAAATCGAGCGGGCGCGACTCCGGGATGCCGTGGGCGGCAAGCTCCTGCAACACGGGTGCGTAGCGCTGGCCGCGCAGCTCGAGCGCGATGTCCTCCAGGCCGCCATAGACCTTGTTGGTCGAGGTCATGATCACCGAGGGCGGCACGCGTTGCGCACGTGCGGCCTCCAGCACGTTGAGCGTGCCCTGTGCGTTGATCGAGAAGTCCTCCCGCGGATCGACCAGGCTGGTGGTCACGGCCACCTGCGCCGCGAAGTGGAACACCCGGCGCGCACGCGCGACGGCACGCTCCACCGCCTGCGCGTCGCGCACGTCGGCAACGGCGATCTCCAGACCTTCGTGATGCGTGTTGCGCAGCCACGCGAGGTTGTGCTCGACGCCGGCACGCGACAGGTTGTCGAGCACGAGCACCGGCTGCTTCTCGGACAGCAGGCGATGTGCGAGGTTGGCTCCGACGAAGCCTGCGCCGCCGGTGATGAGCGTGAGGCCTTCGCGTGCCGCGCCGCCATTGAGGACCCTGACCTTGCTTGTGTTGACCCGCGTCATATTGCGAGCCCCCGGGCATCGAGTTCGGCGCTGGCCTGTGCCACGCGGTCGACCGCCGCCTGCCCTTCGAGCCAGGCCGCCAGCTCTGCGAGCCCGTCGTCGAGCTTCACCTGCGGCGTGTAGCCCAGGATGTCGCGCGCCTTCGAGATGTCTGCGAAGCAGTGCCGGATGTCGCCCACGCGGTACTTGCCCGTGATCTCCGGCTGCAGATGCTCCTTGCCGGTCACCGTGGCCAGGCGCTGCGCGATCTCTCGCACCGTGATGGCTTCGCCGCTCCCGATGTTGAAGACCTCGCCCGCGGCCGCCGGCGTCTCCAGCGCAAGGCGGCATGCGCGTGCAATGTCGTAGACGCTCACGAAGTCGCGCTGCTGCCATCCATCCTCGAAGATGCGAGGCGGGCTGTCGTTCAGCAGGCGCGAGGCGAAGATCGCCAGCACGCCGGTGTAGGGATTCGACAGCGCCTGCCGCGGCCCATACGCATTGAAGAAGCGCAGCGCGACCGCCTTCATCCCGTAGGCACGCGCAATCATCAGGCACATGCGCTCCTGGTCGAACTTGGAGAGCGCGTACACCGAGGCCAGCGCGGGCACCTTGGTCTCGGGCGTCGGCGCGGGCATGAGCGGCGCGCCATCCTCGTCGCGCCATTCCCACTCGGCGCGGCGCAACTGCTCGAGCGAACGCTCGCCCACGACGCGGGTCGCCCCGCGCGCCGTGCGGTAGAGGCCTTCTCCGTAGAGGCTCATGCTCGAGGCCACGATCAACTGCGCGACCGGCTTCTCGATCAAGGCCTCGAGCAGCACCGCGGTGCCGAGGTTGTTGGTGCGCGTGTAGTGCATCACCTCGTACATGCTCTGCCCGACACCGACCGCGGAAGCGAAATGAAAGACGGCATCGACGCCGCGCAGCGCGCTGCGAACTGCGATCGGATCGCACACGTCGCCGTGCATCAGCTCCACGTCGGGGTCGAGGTAGTCCGGCCTTCGGGCATCGCTGCCGTGGACCTGAGAGGCGAGGTTGTCGAGGACGCGCACGCGAAGATTGCGTGCAAGAAGTTCGTCAGCGAGATGAGAGCCGATGAAGCCGGCCCCGCCGGTGATGAGTACAAGCTGCGACATGAGAGTCCCTGTTCTTGTGTTGTTCACGGACGGTCGCGCATGAGGGCAGTCGACCGCTGCTGGGAGCCTCGAGCGTGTTGCGGGGCCGCTCGGATTTCTGTGCGATGCAACTGACTCAGGTGTAGGAACAAAGCTTCGTTACGCCACTGCTGAGCTGTGGTATGAGGCGTGCGCGCAGATGATGGAGGCTCGCATCGACAGAGAGACCATCAACAGAGAACAGAGAGAGGTGATCGATCCATGAACAAGATTCGCGTCGCGCTCATCGGCGTCGGCAATTGCGCTTCGTCGCTGGTGCAAGGCGTTCACTTCTACGGCAACGCCTCGGGCACTGACTTCGTGCCGGGCCTGATGCACATCGATCTCGCGGGCTATCGGCCAGGCGACATCGAGTTCAGCGCGGCCTTCGACGTGCATGCGGGCAAGGTCGGACTCGACCTCGGCGAGGCCATCCTGCAGGCGCCCAACAACACGATCCAGTTCGCGGAAGTGCCGCAGCTCGGCGTGAAGGTGCAGCGCGGCCCCACGCTCGACGGCATCGGCAAGTACCTGCGCGGCGTGGTGCCGCAGGCCCGTGCCAAGCCGGTGAACGTCGCGCAGGTCCTGAAGGACAGCGGCACGGATGTGGTGGTCTCTTACCTGCCGGTGGGTTCGACCAAGGCCACCGAGTGGTATGTCGAGCAGGTGCTCGAGGCAGGCTGCGCCTTCGTGAACTGCGTGCCGGTCTTCATCGCTTCTTCGAAGCAATGGCAGCAGCGCTTTGCCGACCGCGGCCTGCCGGTGATCGGCGACGACATCAAGTCGCAGGTGGGCGCGACCATCGTGCACCGCATCCTCACCGACCTGTTCCGCAAGCGCGGAGTGCAGCTCGACCGCACCTACCAGCTCAACTTCGGTGGCAACACCGACTTCCTCAACATGCTGGAGCGCGAACGCCTGGTGTCCAAGAAGATCTCGAAGACGCAGGCGGTGACCAGCCAGCTCGGCCATCCGATGAAGGCCGACGACGTGCACGTGGGGCCGAGCGATCATGTGCCCTGGCTCACCGACCGCAAGTGGTGCTACATCCGCATGGAGGGCACCACCTTCGGCGACGTGCCGCTCAACTGCGAGGTCAAGCTCGAGGTCTGGGACTCGCCCAACTCCGCGGGCGTGGTGATCGACGCGGTGCGCTGCGCCAAGCTGGCGCTCGACCGCGGCATCGGCGGGCCGGTGCTGGCGCCGGCCAGCTATTTCATGAAGTCGCCGCCGCAGCAGTTCACCGACGACGAGGCGCGCGAGCTCGTCGAAGCTTTCATCCGCGGCGATGCCGAGGCGCTCGCGCCGACACCCGCGCGCGCGGCACACGCCACCGAGGAAGCCAGCGTCAAGCCCGAGAGCAAGAGCAGGCAGACATGATCGAAGCCGTCAAGTTCTGGAACGAGCCCAACAACAGGTCGCACTGGGATCTCGAACTCGATCCGGAGTGGGCCGCTTATGGCGCCATGGTCAAGGAGGCCTCCGCGGCGGTCCGCGCGGAGAACGTCGAGCTGACCCAGGTGCTGGGCGGCATCTCGCCCATCGACCCCTTCTTCATGCAGCGGTTGCGCGACCAGGGTGTGCTCGAGGGCCTCGACGCAGTCGCGGTGCACGGCTTCCCACTCGATTGGAACCATTGGCAGATCGACGAGTGGCCCGCGCGCATCGCCGAGATCGAGTCCGTGACGCCCTTGCCGGTGTGGGTCACGGAGGTGGGCATCTCCACCTTCGGTGCCGAGGAGGTGCAGGAGTTCGGCCTGCGGCGCACGGCCGAACTGTTGATGGGCCGCGTGCCGCGCATCCACTGGTACTCGCTGTACGACCTGCCGAAGGCGTGGCCCGCGACGACGCGGCATCGCGAGGCCGAGGGCTCGAGCTACTACCGGCATTTCCACATGGGGCTGCTGCGCGAGGACGGAACGCCCAAGCTGGCCGCCCGGCAGTTCAGCGCCTGCACGCCCGAGATGGGCATCTGCCAGTGGTTCCACTTCGAGGACCATCGGCTGGACGACGCGGTGCAATGGCTGCGGCGCCTCGGCGTGCGCCGCCTGCGCACCGGCCTCAGCTGGGCCGACAGCTTCCGGCCCGGCGCGGACCACTGGTTCGACCGGCAGATGCGGGCGCTCGAGGACTTCGACGTGACGCTGACCTTCTGCTTCACCCCCGAGCACCGCGGCGTGGCCCCGCATCACACGAGCCCGCCGCGGGTGGCGGGCGAGTATGCGGAGTTCTGCGCGCGGATGGTCCGGCGCTATGCGCCGGGACTGCGCAGCGTCGCGCAGCCTTTGGCGGCGTCGTTTCTCACGCCTGCGCCGCGCGACGCGCCTTCGCCCGCGGCTTGAGATGCTTCGCGACGCTCGCCGCGGCAGGGGCCACGTGCTGCGGCGCACTCACCGCAGTCGCCTGCATGGCGGCAGTTTCGCCAAGCAGGCGATCGAAGTAGGCGATGGTCCTGGTCAGCCCTTCCTCGAGCTGGATGCGCGGCTGCCAGCCGAGGGTGTCGCGCGCGAGTTCGATGCGGGGCTGCCGCTGCAGCGGATCGTCCGAGGGCAGGGGAGCGAAGCTCAGCTTCGAGCGCGAGCCGGTGAGGCGAATCACGAGCTCGGCCAGCTCGCGGATCGTGAACTCCCCGGGGTTGCCGATGTTGATGGGGCCGATGCCCGCGGTCTCGCATTCCATGAAGCGGTGCAGGCCGTCGATCAGGTCGTCGACGAAGCAGAAGCTGCGCGTCTGCTGGCCTTCGCCATAGATGGTGATCGGGTCGCCGCGCAGCGCCTGCACGATGAAGTTCGACACCACGCGGCCGTCGTTGGGATGCATGCGCGGCCCGTAGGTGTTGAAGATGCGCGCCACGCGGATGTCGACTGCGTGCTGGCGGTGATAGTCGAAGAACAGCGTCTCGGCGCAGCGCTTGCCTTCGTCGTAGCAGCTGCGGATGCCGATGGGGTTCACGCGGCCCCAGTAGCTCTCGGGCTGCGGATGGATGTCCGGGTCGCCATAGACCTCGCTGGTGGAGGCCTGCAGGATGCGCGCATGCAGGCGCTTGGCCAGGCCCAGCATGTTGATGGCGCCATGCACGCTGGTCTTGGTGGTCTGCACCGGGTCGTGCTGGTAGTGCACCGGCGACGCGGGGCAGGCGAGGTTGTAGATCTGGTCGACCTCGACGTACAGCGGGAAGGTGACGTCATGGCGCATGAGATCGAAGCGCGGATGCTCGAGCAGGTGCTCGATGTTGCGCTTGGTGCCGGTGAAGAAGTTGTCGACGCACAGCACCTCGTGCCCTTCGGCGAGCAGCTTCTCGCACAGATGGCTGCCGAGGAAGCCGGCACCGCCGGTGACGAGGATGCGACGTTGGGCGTTGTAGATGCGCATGGCGTTGGCTCTTTGAAGTTGAAGTGAAAGGTTCAGGTGCACAAAAAGCTAGCAGAGTTTTCGATGGCGAGAAACCGGACGAAGTCCTTCGCCGCCGTTGACCCCAATGATGAGCTGCCGCTCGCAGCGCATTGCTTCGACAACAGACCCTGATGTGTTTGCCGTGAATCCTTGGGAACCGAACTTCAGCTGGATCGACGACACGCTCGCGGTCGGCGGCAGCTTTCCGGGCGATCGCGCGGAAGCGCTTGCGCGCGAGCACGGCGTCCAGGCGGTGGTCGACCTGCGCGGCGAAACGCAGCCCGATGCCGTGGTGCTGCGCCGGCACGGCATTGCGCTGCTGCACCTGCCGACCGAGGACATGTGCGGCGTGGCGATGTCCGACCTCGATCGGGGCATCCGCTTCGCCAACGCGTTCCTCGACGCCGGCCAACGTGTGCTCATTCATTGCGAGCACGGCATCGGCCGCTCGGCCACGCTTGCGCTGTGCGTGCTGGTGCAGCGGGGCCAGGCGCCACTCGATGCACTCGCGCTGATGAAGAAGCAGCGCCCGCTGGTGTCGCCTTCTCCGGAGCAGTTCGCCTGCTGGTGCGCCTGGCTGGAGAGCCATCGTTCGACGAACCCGGTCGACTGGCTCGCGCCGAGCTTCGATGAATTCCAGGCGATTGCCTATGCGAGGCGCGAGCCGTAGTGCGTGATGCTCATCTACGCAGACGCCGTTCGCCATGAAGACGCTGCCGCCGTGCTCGCACGCCTGCGGCGCTGCCTGCGGGAGCTCGCGCTGCTCCCACCGGGACTCGCGCGGCACTCACGCCTCGTGGGCGCATTGATCGAGGCCGGCGAGTTCGCACAGGGGCTGGCCGATGCGCAGCACGTGAGCGCCGATGCGGCGATGGCGCTCGTGCGCGCGCTGGCCGAGTGCTGCGCGCTCTCGTGGGACAGCGACTTCGAGCACGACGGCAGCGTGCCGGCCGCGACGCTCGCCGCTTGCGCGCACCGCTTGCCGCGGGAGCCGATCGCCCTGAAGCGCCCGGAGGGCTATGCCTACTACGCGCTCTATCCCGAGAGCTACCTGGAGGCGGCGCGGCAGCTGCGCGCGCCATCGTGGCAGGTGTTCGGCATCCGGAGCATCGGCACCGGCCTCGCTGCCATGGTCGCGGCAGGGTTCGGTGCTGGATGTCCGAGCACGTTGCGGCCCGGCGGGCATCCGTTCGCACGGCAGCTGGCAGCGGACGCGGGCGCCATCGACATGCACGCGGCGGCATTCGCCGTCGTCGACGAGGGGCCCGGGCTCTCGGGCTCGTCGATGGCAGCGGTGGGTCGCTGGCTCCTCGATGCCGGTGTCGCGCCCGCCCGCCTGCATTTCTTCGTCGGCCACGCGAACGGTCCCGGCGCGATGGCGAGCGCGGATGTCCACGCGGTGTGGCGCTGCGCGCAGGTGCACGCGGCGAGCTTCGAACAGGCAATCCTGCGTTCGAAGCGATCGGCGCATCGCCTGGAGAACTGGATCGCCCCCCTGGTCGGGCCGCTGCGCGCGCCATTGCAGGACATCTCGGGAGGACGCTGGCGCGGACTGCAGAGCCGCCCCGCCGGTGAAGCGCCGCCGGTGCATCCGGCCTGGGAGCGCCGCAAGTTCCTCGCGGAGACCGCGAACGGCCGCTGGCTGGTGAAGTTCATCGGCCTGGGCCGCGAAGGAGAACGCAAGTACCTGCGCGCGAAGGCCTTGGCCGCGGCGGGCTTCGTGACCCTGCCGGCGGGCCTGTGCCATGGCTTCGTGGTCGAACGCTGGCGCGACGACCTGCTGCCGATGCCGGCGCGGCCAGTGGGCGATCTGCGCTCCCGGCTGATCGAACGCCTCGGCGACTACCTGGGCTTCCGCGCACGTTCGTTCCCGGCTTCCGACAGTGCCGGCGCCTCGGTGCGCACGCTCTGGGAGATGGGACGCTTCAACACCGAGGCCGTGCTCGGCGCCGCGCTCGCCGCAGCCTGGGATGCGTGGGAACCGGCACTGGAGCGCCTGTCGCGTGCGCTCCGCCGCATCGAGACCGACAACCGGATGCAGTCGTGGGAGTGGCTCACGGCGGGCACGCTCATCCTCAAGACGGACGCAGTGGACCACCACGCAGCGCATGACCTGGTCGGCTGCCAGGACCTCGCCTGGGACATCGCGGGGGCTGCCGTGGAGTTCGAGCTTTCCGGTGACGAGGTGGCGCGCATGGTCGCGCGCTGCGGCCGCCTGCCCGACCCGGCGCTGCTGTGCTTCAGCCGCCTGTGCTACCTCGCCTTCGAGCTCGGCCGCTGCCACGAAGCCATGGCGGGGGCCGCAGTGGCAGACCCACCGATGCTGGCCGCTGCCGCGCGCTACGAGGAGGCCTTGCACGCGGCGCTCTCCTCGCCGCCCGGCGCGACAGCGACGCACAGGAAAACGTCCGACTCCGGCACGGCCTCTGCGCCCGCGCCACGCTCCGCGCAGGCGGGAGATGTTGCATCCATGGCTCCAGGAGTCGACATGGAAGAGCAGCAGAAGCAGCAAGGACAGTCCCAGCAGCAGCAACAGCAGCAACCGCGGGCCGTGCCGCCCGTGGACGAGGACGGTTCATCGGTCGCCGGTGAGGAAGACCCCGGCGCCGCGATCGAACCCAAGGCGCCGAAGGCCGGCGACGAGGCACCACCCGGAACGCCAGGAACCGGCGAAGGGATCTGCCGCCGTTGCGGCGGCAGCGGACGCATTTCCGGCAGCGAGCCTTGCCCCGACTGCGGCGGCACCGGGCACGTGACGGTCGGCATCGGTGGCGCCTGAACGGCGCTGCTGAGCTGGCACGCAGCTTGCCACCCCCCATGGGATCGGACGGCCGGCATCGTGCCGCCGCCGAAACCGGGGAACCGAATGGCGGACGCGGACGGGAAGATGGCGCCGATCGAGCAGCGAGGGTTCAACACGGCATCGCATGACTTCGACTACCAGGGCTGGAAGGTCAAGGTGGCGTTGGACGGCGCCAGTTCCGAGGGAATCGTCTCCGGGCACGCGGATCTTTACGAACGATCGGTCTTCGTGTGCCGGGTCATGCTGTCGGCACGACACCGCGACGGCAGCAGCGCGATGCAGGCACTGGCCCGCAAGGCGCGGGAGCTGATCGACGTGCGACAGCTGCAGGCCGATGACTGATCGAGGAGGCGGGCGCAGCCGGCCTGGGTGTAATTCCTGCAGTACATCTTTCCAGCGAAGCGATGGCCGGAAGCTTCGGCCGGGTACAGCTCGACGTCCACTGCCTGCTGGGCTTCTCGGGCCATGGCGTCGCGATGCGATGCAGCTTTGGACTACAGGGAGAAAAGGCCGATACCGGTCCCCGGGACCGCACGAATGTCGAGCATGGGGAAGACGAAGCCCAGGGGTTCTGGGCCCAACCATCGGGAGTCCCCATGAACAAGTCCTTGAGTTCCTGTTTTCGCCGAAGCGCCAACCTCCATTGGGGCCTCTGGGCCCTCGCGGCAGCAGTGGGCCCGGCCATCGCCCAGCCGACCGGAAACCCGAAGGGAACCGCGCCCATGAGCACGGAAGGCAACAGCGCGAAGGCACCTGCCACGCGCAATCGCAACGCCAGCTCGGAGGATCAGGAACGGCGCTCCTCGGAAGATGTCGGCGGAGCCTCCTCGAGAGATGCCCGTGCAGGTCACCTGCGCACGCCAGGGAGCGGAACGACCGGCGGGCTCACCGGCCGGCATCCGGGCGATGGCTCCACCAACCGCACGACGGAGACCGACCAGGCCCCACCGCTGAAGAAGCGCTGAGCCGCCCAAGACCGGCCGCCGGAGCGGGCCCGCCGTTTGCCCGTGGAGCGAGGCTGCCTGCGTTTGCCCTCGACGAGAGGGCGCGCCAGATCACCAGCTCCCCCTTTCACTTCTTCCTGGAGACCCCCTACATGCCACGCTCTGTCAAAGCAGCCCGACAAGATTCCATCGAACAGCCGCCTTCGAGCAACGTTCGACCGCTCGAGGCGGAGGTGAGGGCAGCCGACCTCGGCTCGGCCGATGCGGGCGCGGGCGCGGACATCGGCAGCGAGGAGGCCACGCAACCCGGCACATCGCGCGATGCTCGCATCCGGGAAGCCGCCTACGCCGCCTATGAGCGCCGCGGCAGGACGCCTGGCAGCGAAGAAGAGGATTGGCTCGAAGCCGAGCGTTCGATCGATGCGCAAGGGGATGGGGCCGGCGGCGCCCCGCGCACGAACCCTGGCAAGTGACGCGGCCCCGGCAGTCCCTGGACCGCCGGTTCCCTACGATTCGGTCTTCATCAGGCCTCGGATGTTGAGGACGGCGAGACACACCTGCAGGGCGATCAACGCCCAGGCGCGACTCGGGATGCCCCAGGCGACCCACAGGACATTGCTGAGCAGGAAGATCCAGAAGCCCTTGTTGCGCCGCGTCCGGATGTTGGACCCCACCAGGTAGGCGGCCGCGAGGGACGATGCGAATGCAGGCCATTGGATCCAGTCGAGTTGCATTGGTCGAAGCCCGCGCAATCAGCCCAGCGCGGTGTCGAGCACCATCATCACGACGAAGCCGAGGACGAGCCCGCCGGTGGCAGAGGCTTCGTGCCCCTGCCGGTGCGATTCGGGAATGACCTCGTGGCTGATCACGTACAGCATCGCGCCTGCCGCCATCGCCAATCCCCAGGGCAGCATGCCGGCAGAGACGGTGATGAGGAGTGCCCCGAACACCGCCGCGAGCGGCTCCACCAGGCCGGACACGATGCCGAGCGCCACCGAACTGAGCCGCCCATAGCCGACGCCGCGCAGCGCCAGGGCCACGACCATGCCTTCGGGCACGTCCTGGATCGAGATGCCGGTGGTGAGTGCGGCGGCGCCGACCGGGTCGGTGCCGGCGAAGGCGACGCCGATCGCGAGCCCTTCCGGCAGGTTGTGCAGCACGATCGCCAGCACGAACAGCCAGACACGCCGCAAGGTGCGCGCCTGCGGACCTTCGACGCCCTTCACGAAATGCTCGTGCGGTACGGCGCGGTCGATGGCCAGCAGCAGCAGCGCACCCAGCAGGATGCCGCCACCGACGATGCCCCCGGCGCCCCAGGCGCTTGCGCCTTGTGCCTTGGCCGCTGCCAGGCCGGGGATCACCAGCGAGAACGAGCTTGCCGCGAGCATCACGCCGGCGCCGAAGCCCAGCATGATGTCGTAGCTGCGCTGCGAGAACTGCTGCGAGAGCAGCACCGGCACGGTGCCGAGAGCGGTGGCCAGCGCGGCGATCATGCCGCCGGCCAGCGCCCCCTGGATGCGCGCGTCGCCGCGCGCCACGCCATCGAAGGCCTGATAGGCGAGGATGAACATGCCTGCCAGGACGATGGCACCGCCGAGCCAGCGCCGCAGGGACAGCCGGCGGCGCTGGCGCAGATGCACCGAGGCGCCGGCCGATGGCCACGAAGGATCCACTGCGGCCTGCCTACCGGTGGAAGCTCGTCATGCGCGGCAGGTGGCGCCGCGTGCGCCCGGATCGGCTGGCCCACAACAGCCCGAGCGCAGCGAGGCCGGCAATCGAGAGGGCGGCCGTGTTGCCCGAGACCGCACGGCCCATGTCGAGCGCGATCTCGCCGCTGCGAGGCGCGACCAGTTGCACGCGGCGCTTGGTCATGCGCGCGCCCAGCTCGCCGAGGCTGTCGCCCAGCAGGCGCTCGGCCGCGGGCAGGACGACGGTTTCCTCGTCGGCCACGTGATGCAGCACCTCGCGCATCAGCGCCATCAGGGTCTCGTCGTAGTCGTCGGCCTCCGGCTCCATCCGGCGCAGCAGCCCGATGAGACGCTTCATCTCCTGGTGCTCGGCCATGCTCTCGCGGATGAGCTCGTCCTCGGTGACCTCGCGCACCGCCGGGTAGAAGATTTCTTCCTCGAGGGTGGCATGCACCTCCAGCGCCGTGCAGATGGTGGAGGCAAGCCCCTTCCTCACGCGGGCCGGCGCACTGGCCTTGTACTGGTGAAAGGTGGACATCACGTGCGTGTGGTCCAGGCGGATCATGTTCGTCGCGGTGGGCAACAAACGGGAAACCAGGTTGTTCATGGCGTGCTCCGTTGCTTGCGCAAAAAAGGCGGTGGCCAGGCCACCGCCAACCCACGTCGGGCCGGGGTCAGGCGGGCGTGCCGGTGAGCTCGCCCATGAGCTCTTCCTTGCGCGTCTCCAGCTGTTCGCGCATGGCGACCAGGTCGAGTCCGCGGGCTGCACGCGCCTTGACGAAGATCTCGTTGCGCTCTTCCTTCACATGGTGGTCGATGTATTCGCCGAGCACGGTGACCTTGGCGTCGAACTTGTCGTCCACATCGGTGGCGTCCTGGATCTGCGCGATCAGGTCCTTGGCGCTCGCGTGCTCGACCTCGGCTTCGTCGAGCAGGTCGGTTTCCTTGATCGCTTCTCGCAGCGCCGGGTAGAAGATCTCTTCCTCGATCTGCGCATGCACGGTCAGCTCCATGCAGATCTCGTTGGCGAGCTCGCGCTTCTTCTGCGATGCATTCGCCGCCTTCGAACCGGCCAGCGTCTCGTATTCCTTGAACATCTTCTTGACGTTGCGGTGGTCGGCGTCGAGCAGGCTGCAGGCATCGGGCTCTGAACGTTTGGTGGTGGTGGGCATCGTGGGCTCCAGTGGTGTGGTGGTTTCGGGGATGCACAGCTTGTGATGGCGACATCGGGGTTCGCGTAGGAGCGCGCCGCGGAGAAATGTCGATAAAGCGGAAGGAACCGGAAGGCGGCTCCAACGTGGCGCGACGTATGGCGGCGCCGTGCGCAGGGCGCCGCTCTGCGAAACCTCTGTCGTCCTACTTGCCGGACCGGGACCGGTCATGTCAGATCACTGCCCCATGCCCCAAGGAGACCCCGTCATGCCCATTCCGGAACGCCGGCTGCAGCGCACCCTGCGCACCGTCTTCGGGCTGCAGGCCTTGCGCCCGGGGCAGCGGCAGGTGATCGACCGCGTGCTCGCGGGACGTTCCACGCTCGCGGTCATGCCCACCGGGGCGGGCAAGTCGCTGTGCTACCAGCTTCCGGCCGTGCTGCTCGAGGGCTGCACGGTGGTGGTCTCGCCGTTGATCGCGCTCATGAAGGACCAGTGCGAGAAGCTGCAGTCGCTGGGCATTCCGGCCGTGCAGTTCAACAGCCATGTGGAAGCCGACGAGATCCACGCGAGCGAGGAGGCCGTGCGCGACGGCTCGGCGCGCCTCGTGTTCGCCACGCCGGAGCGGCTTGCCGATGCAGAATTCGCGGCACTGCTGCGGGGGCGCACGATCTCGCTGCTGGTGGTCGACGAGGCGCATTGCATCTCGCAGTGGGGGCACGATTTCCGGCCGGCATTCCTCGGCATCGGCACGGTCGCGAAGGACATCGGCGACCCCCCCGTGCTGGCGCTCACGGCGACGGCGAACAGCGAGGTCGCGGCCGACATCATGGAGAAGCTGGGCATTCCGAAGGCCGGCTGGATCGACACCGGGACGTACCGGCCCAACCTGCACTTCGCGGTGGAACAGCATGCGCGCGAGGACGAAAGACTGCAGCGAACGCTCGCGCTGGTCGGCGCGGCGAAGGGCAGCGGCATCGTCTACACCGCGACCGTCAAGGCGGCGGAAGCGGTGTACGAGGCGCTTCGCTCGGAAGGCGAATCGGTGGGGCTCTACCACGGCCGGCGCAATGCGGACGAACGGCGCGAGGCACAAGACGACTTCATGGCGGATCGCCTGCGCGTGATGGTGGCGACCAATGCCTTCGGCATGGGGATCGACAAGCCCGACATTCGATTCGTCCTGCACTACCAGATGCCCTCGGGCCTCGATGCGTATTACCAGGAGTCTGGCCGCGCCGGGCGCGACGGCGCACCGTCGGCCTGCACGCTCCTGTTCCTGCGCCGCGACCGGGCGCTGCAACAGTTCTTCCTCACGGGCCGCTATCCCACGGAAGAGGAACTCGATGCGCTTCTCCGGGCACTGGAAAGGGATCCGCCGCACGCAAACGGCCAGACGATGGAGGACCTGAAGGACCGCACCGGTCTGCCGCAGAACAAGCTGAAGGCGGCGGTCGGCCTGCTGCGCAATCGGCGCATCCTGGGCGTGGACCGCGAAGGTGGGGTGCGCCTGCTGCGTGCCGATCTTGGCGCCGACGAGATGCGTGAGCTCCTGGACGGCTACCGCCGCAAGCGCGAGCAGGACCACGAGACGCTGGAGCGGATGGTGTTCTACGCCCAGAGCGGGCAGTGCCGCTGGCAGGTTCTGCTCGCCTACCTGGAGGAAGAGGCACCGCAGGAGCGCTGCGGCAACTGCGACAACTGCCGCCGCATCGCCCAGCACGAGGCGGCGATGGCCGCTTCGAGCGCGGTGGACAACGAGTCACCGAAGCTGCGGCATCCCGCACGGCCGCGGATGCCGCCGCCGGCCTTCGTCGCGCGCCAGCCGGTCAGGGTCAAGCGGTACGGCGAGGGCAGCGTGGTGAGCGCGGATGCGTTGTCGATCACGATCGAGTTCGCGGACGGCAGCCGCCGCTGCTTCCAACCCGATTTCGTGCAGCCCATCGTCAGTCGGCGTAGCGCGGGACGGGCTTCGCGGCCATCGGCTGCAACAGGATGAGACGGGCGCGGGCGCGCGTGCAAGCTCGGGTGTCTGGGCCGAGTGCGATCCGTCCTGCAACAAGAGGCCGCCTGCGCCGTCAAACCCCGGGTCGCCTGCCGACACACTGGACTCTGTTTGCATCCAGCCACGAAAGGAGTTGCCGATGCCTGGAGATCCGAGCGCCATGCGCATCCCGGTCGCCAGCCTGCTTGCCGCTTGCGCGCTTCTCGCTTCGTGCGGGGGCAGCAACACGGCTTCCGGCACGTCATCGCCGGGAGCCGCCAAGGAAGCCAGCACACGGGCGCTGGAGGCGGGAGCCTCGGCGCTGCAGGACAAGCCGCCCATCGAAGCCATCAATGCCTACCTGGACGGCTTCCATTTCTACAGCGGCAGCCCCCAGATGCAGATGGAGGCCCACCACTACTGCGCCGTCCTCAACGAGGAACTGATCCAGTGCGTGATCTACGACGGCAATGTCAAGGATGCAAAGCTGATGGGGGTCGAGTACATCGTCAGCGAACGCCTGTTCAAGACACTGCCGGAGCCCGAGAAGGCGCTGTGGCACAGCCACGTGCATGAAGTGAAGTCCGGCCAGCTGATCGCGCCGGGAATTCCGCAGGCGGCCGAGCACGCGCTGATGACCAAGCTCGTCGGAACCTACGGAAAGACCTTTCACACCTGGCACACCGACCAGGACAAGCAGCTGCCCACCGGCATTCCCCAGGTGATGATGGGCTTCACCGCGGATGGCCAGGTGGATGCCGCCATGGTGGGCGAGCGAGACAAGCGCTTCGGCATCGCCACGGCGGACAAGAAGAAGCAGCGGGAGGACATCGTGGCGCCCGCCATCGCCGATGGCGCGGACGCGTGGCAGCAAGGACGGGTGGTACAGCTCGCCGACCCGACAGGGACGCAGCACGGCCAGCCGGCAGGCGGCAAGTAGCCGCACATGAAAGGACCAGCATGAACAACACTCCGGGCACGACCAGCGGGGACGGCACGCGCCCCACCACCAGCGGCGGCACCGACAACATCGGCGCCGGCGAGAAATTCAGCGGCAAGCGCGCCGAGGGCGGCAGTGGCAGCGAAGACACCGGGCCGGCGCCGCCGGAGCGCATGGCGGCCAAGCGCAAGAATGCGGAAGCGTCGGAACATGACGGCTCTGCGGCGTTCGGGCTGCGCGAGGACATGGAGCCCGAGACCAACAAGGAGCCGCCGCCGGCTGCCGGGAAGAAGGCAGGCGAGCGATAGCAGGGGGTGCGCCGGCACGGAGTGCCGCCATCGTCACCCGCGCGTGACCTCGACGCTGTACAGGCCCCAGGGGCACAGGGCGAAGCGTTCCTTGAGCGGCTTGTCCTTGAAGGCAGGCAAGGTGTCGGCCTCGTAGACCGCCCACAACGGCCCCAGCCCGCCGAGCGCGAGGGGGGCTCCGTCCATCTCGGTGGCCACGATCATTTTGTAGCTGCGCGCGTCGGCCATGCGCACGGGCACCACGTAGCCATCCACCGCGCGCAGGGCCAGCATGGCGTCGCCGGACACGCCTGCTGCCTCCATCACGCTGGCCAGCAAGGGCCCGGCGAGCGCGTGCACCTTGGCGTCGTACTCGAGCGTGGGCTTGATCCGCACCGCCGGCAAGCGGCGCAAGGCGTCGACATCGAACACGAAGGCCTTGTCGAACTTGACGCCGTGCTTCGCCATCAACTGGTCGAGCGCCGGATCGAGCGGGCCGCGGTTGGTCTTGCCGACAGCGCCGCTGACGGTCAGGAGGCCGGGACCTTTCGCGGCCCTGTCTGCCGCCGATGCGTGGAGGGAAGAGAACGAGGCGGCGAGTGCCGCCGTGCCGAGGAACCGTCGTTTGTTCATCGGGCGATTGTGGCGCGAGGCGCCATCGAGGGGAAGCGTCGACGCTGGTCGCCGCAGAGGGGGCCTCCACGGAGTAAAGTCCGGCTCCCAGATCACCTGCAAAGGGCTCCAAGAGATGATGCAAGACCCCGTGCGTACCGGCATTCCAGGATTGGACGAGGTGCTTCTGGGAGGCGTGCAACGCAACAACAACATCCTGGTCGAAGGTGCGCCGGGCGCCGGCAAGACAACCCTGGGCCTGGCCTTCATCCATGCGGGCGCAGCGCTTTACGACGAGCCCGGCGTCATCGTCTCCTTCGAGCTCGACCCCGAGAAGCTGTTGCGAGACGCCAGGGGGTTCAGCTGGGACCTGCAGCGCCTCATCGATGAGCGCAAGGTCAGGATCATCCAGACCTCGCCAGGCGTCCTGCTCAATGAGTTCCGCTCCTCGGAAGGCGCGTTCACCGCCGAGCTGGCGGCCATCGGCGCGCGCAGGCTGATGATCGATGGCCTGACGCCGCTGCGGCTCTACGCCGAAGTCAACGACAAGCCCTTCCGCGAAGATGTCCACCTGCTCATCGACGGACTCGCCCGCCTCGGCGTGACGACGCTCGTCACCGCGGAGCGCGCGGACACGAAGGGGGAGCCGCACGCGCACGAGCGCTTCATCTTCGACACCATCATCTCGCTGACCCGCACCGAGGTGCGCCGGCGGGTCCACAGGACGCTGTCGGTGGTGAAGTCGCGGGGGCAGGATTTCATCAGTGGAAGCCATGCGATGCGAATCGAATCGGGCGGAGGCCTCCAGGTGTATCGGCGCGCCCAATCGCGCCCCAAGATCGACGAAGACCAGCCCACGTCGAGCAAGCGCGTCTCAGCGGGTTGCGCCGCCCTGGACCTGATCATGGACGGGGGGCTCTACGAGGGCTCGATCACCATGGTCACCGGCATCTCCGGCACCGGCAAGACGGTCCTGGGTGTGCAGTTCCTGACTTCGGCGGTCCTGGCCGGGCGGCGCGCACTGCTGGTGACGCTGGATGAGCATCCACGCCAGCTGATCCGCAACGCAGCGAGCCTGGGCTTCGACCTCGAAGGGCTGATGCGCCAAGGCACGCTTTTCATCCACTATGAATCGCCGCTGGAGCTGGAGCTGGATGTGCACTTCGACCGGGTGGCGAAGCTGGTGGAGAAGGAGGGCATCGACTGCATCGTCTTCGACTCGGTGGCCGTGTACGAGATGGCGAATGCCGACCAGGCGTCCGATTTTCTCTACGCGCTGGCGGATTTCGTCAAGGGACGGCTTGCGACGGCGTTCTTCAACTACGAAAGTCCCGAGCTCCTGGGCCTCTCGCAGATCAGCGAGGAGCTCAAGGGATCGCACCTGGTCGACAACATCATCCTGCTGAGCTACGTGGAGATCTCCACGCGCCTGCGCCGCGCGATCGCGGTGCCGAAGGTGCGCGGGAGCAAGAACATCCAGACGACTCGCGAGTACGTGATCGCCGAAGGTGGCATTTCCTTTCTCGACGAGTCGGTGGTCGAGGGTGACGACACCACACCGGTGCCGCAGTTGCCGTTCTCGTCCTACTACGGGCTGCTGGCCCGCTCGCCGTCGCGCAAGTCTCCGGTGATCGAGGACGCCGTCGCGCACGGCAAGGCGTTGCCCGAATCTCCGGAACTCCCCCCCGAGACGGCCCCGTGAACGAGATCGCCGACGCCGACGGCCGACCGGCGGGGTGGGACTGGGACGGATGGCGGCGTGCGTTGGCGCGCTTCGCCGCGGCCACCGAACTCTGCGTCTGCGCCTACGATCACGACCTTGCACGGCAGGCAGGGCCCCTGGCCTCGTCCAAGGTGGCACGGCTTCTGGTGAACTCCGGCGTGTGGAACGAGGGGCGCCTGGGAGCCACGGTTGAAAGAGACCTCGCCGCGCAGGCCATTGAAACCGGCGCAGCCGCGCAGGCCAGCGTCTGTGACGAGCTGCGCTTGCGGGCGGTCCCGCTGTCGATGGGAGACCAGGTGCGTGGAGCGATCGTCTACGGATGGGCGTTTGCCACGTTCGGAACGCCGCTGGGCTGCGAGCGCATCGGCCGCCAGCTGGGTGTCGACGGTGCACGGCTCTGGGCGGAAGCGCGCCTGGAATCGCCCGTGACCGAGGCGCGCATGACGGTCTACACCGAGCTGCTCGAGACGATGATCGAATCCACGGTTCGTCACGCGGAAGTGGTCGAGCACCTCGAGGAGCTCGGTCGGTTGCGCGAGGTGTTTCTTGCCAGTGTCTCGCACGAGCTTCGAACGCCGTTGTCGGTGCTGGGAACACGAATCGAGCTCTTGCTGCGTGGTGCGCTGGCCGATCCCGAGGCCATCAGGGCTTCCCTGGTCAACATGAAGCACCACGTGCAGACCGAGGCGCGGCTGGTCGAGGACCTGATCGAGGCGGCGCGGACCCGCACCGGCCAGTTGCGCATCGACATGCACCTGACATCGCTTCGCGACATCCTCAAGGCAGCGGTGTCTGCCGTGCTGCCGCATGCCGAGGCCAAGCAGATCGACATCGCAATCCCCGACCTGGAGGAAGCCGGGCAACTGCCGATCGTGGCCGACGCGCATCGCCTGCAGCAGGTGTTCTGGAATCTTCTTTCCAATGCCGTCAAGTTCACCCCGGTGTCGGGGCGCATCGAACTGCAACTGCAACGCGACGCCCGGACGTATGCCGTTTCGGTCACCGACACGGGCAGCGGCATCGAAGAGGCGCTGCTCCCGCATGTCTTCAAGCCCTTCACGAAGCAGCTGAAGGCGAACGCGCAGGGGCTGGGGCTCGGCCTGTCCATCGCCCACCACATCGTCGAACGCCACGGCGGAACGATCAGCGTGGAAAGCGCCGGACGCGACGCCGGAGCGGCATTCCATGTCACGCTGCCGGTGCCGGTGCAGACGAGGCCGCAACGGCGGCCCTTCGGCAGCCCTTCTCTCTGAGGGCCGCGCCCGCATCGTTCAGAAGCGCTCGGGCAGGCCCATTGCCGGATCGCTCACCGAGTGCCGCCCGGTCTCGACGCGCCCGGCAAAGCGGCGGTAGAACGCGCTGTCGGCATCGCAGCTCACGACGAAGTCGTACCAGTTGCCGGTGGCGTCCAGGCTCCAGCGCATGCTGGCGTCGTCGCCGCCCTTGACCCGCACGCTCCACGGGCCGCGGGGCTTGTTGCCTCGGTCGTCAGGGTCGCTGCGATCGCGGTCGTCATGCTCGTCGCGTCCATCCTTGCCGCCGCCGCCATGGCCGTCGAGGCGAGGGTACGCGAGGTTGTGCTGCACGTTGAACCGGCAATCGCGCCGGCCGCCATTGCGCATCTGCAGGTAGATGTCGCCCTTGCGCGCGTCGTAGCCCACGCGGATCTCGGGCAGCGGCGCACCCGCGGCCCGCAGCCGGTTCATGTCGCCCTTGAAGTGGCGATGAAAGCCATTCGGTCCGAGCACCCACAGGTCGTACAGGCCGGCGTCGTCGGTCGCGGCGGCCCAGTCGCCGCTGAGCTGCTTGCCCGGCTCGACCAGGTAGCGCCGCGGCACGCGGTCTGCCAGGTGCAGCTTGTCGTAGACGTGGAACACGGCGGCGCAGCGGCCGCTGTTGGCGAAGGCCAGCTGGACGCGGCCGCTGGACGAATCGACATGCGCGGTGGTGTGCAGCTCATAGGGCAACGCGCGCGAGGGGCGCACGCCGGTGGCCTGTGACGGCAGCAAGAGATCGGCCGGCGGCACGATCCTGGGCAGCGCCTGCTGCGCGGCCGTCAGCGCATCGACCTCGGCCTGGGTCCTGCGGCCGGCCAGGGTGGGCAGCGGCTCGTCGTTGGGACGCTCGAAGTTGAAGGCGCTGGTCAGGTCGCCGCAGACCGCGCGGCGATACGCGCTGATCTGCGGCTCGATCACGCCAAAGCACTTCTCGAGGAACATGAGCGTCGAGGTGTGGTCGCAGACCTGCGAGTTGACCCAGCCGCCGCGGCTCCAGGGCGAGACCACCCACAGCGGTACGCGCGGACCCGGGCCGTAAGGCCGGCCGTCCCTGGCCGGCTGGCTCGCGGTCGCGGGCGTGTAGTCGTGGTACTCGACCGCGATGTCCTGGTCCTTCATCGTGGTGCCGCCGGCCAGCGTGCCGTCGGCATTGCGCGAGGGCGCCGAAGGCGTCGGCAGGTGATCGAAGAAGCCGTCGTTCTCGTCGAAGTTGATCAGCAGGACGGTCTTGCTCCAGACCTCGGGATTGGCGGTCAGCGCGTCCAGCACCTGCTGCACGTACCAGCCGCCCTTGGCCGGGCTGGATGGCCCGGGGTGCTCGCTGTAGGCTGAGGGCGCGATGATCCAGGACACAGCGGGCAGCCTGCCGTTCTGGATGTCCTCGCGGAAGGTCTCCAGGAAGCCGTGGGGCATCGTGTTGTGGAAACCCTTGGCCAGCGGGCTGAGCGCATCGTCGACCACCGGGTCGTAGAAGGGGCCCGCGGCGGTGACCGGCTGCGTGATGTCGGTGGCCGGCACATAGACCGGGCGGCGCGCCGGCGGCATCTGCTCGATCTGCGCGCGCCAGTGCCGAAAGCCCATCATCTCGTTGCAGCCGAAGTTGTCGATCAGGCTCTGGTAGACCTTCCACTTCACGCCGGCCTTCTCGAGCCGGTCGGCGTAGGTGGTCCAGGTCCAGCCCTGCGTGGACGCGCCGATGTCGTTGCCGCCGTTGAACTGGTTGTTCAGCGCCGCGACCTGCACCTTGCTGCCGTCGATGGGGCTGACGCCGTTCGGGCCGTTGGTGCCGCTCCAGTAGAAGAGGCGATTGGCGATGGTGCCCGTGTGCATGCCGCAGTGGTAGTGGTCGCACAGCGTGAAGGCGTCGGCCAATGCGCGCTGGAAGGGCACTTCGGCCGCTTCGTAGTAGCCCATCGACAGCTGGTTCTTGGCGTCCGGCCACTTGTACATGCGGCCGTGGTCCCAGGCGGCCTGCGAGTCGGACCAGGAATGCGGGGTGCTGCCGGCGCGCTGCGCGTTGCCCTTGCTCTCGTCGAGGTGGTAGGGCACGAAGGTGCTCGCCGGCGTTGTCTTCGTGTAGGTCTGGTAGAAGGCATTCCTGCCGTTCGGCGTCGGGATCGCGAAGCGGTCACCGAAGCCGCGCACGCCCTTGAAGGTGCCGAAGTAGCTGTCGAAGGAGCGGTTCTCCTGCATCAAGAGGACGACGTGCTTCACGTCCTTGACGGTGCCGGTGTCGTGGTGAGCCGGAATGGCCAGCGCGCGGCGGATGCTGGGTGGGAAGGCGGCCAGCGAGGCGGCAGCGATGCCGGTGGTGGCGGTGCTCTGGAGGAATTTGCGGCGCGAGTTCGTGGTCATGTCTTCATGCATCGGTTGGTTCTTGCCAGTCGGGACGCCCGAGACTAGTCAGCCGCAATGTCACGACGATGACGCCAGCGCGCACGCGTCCTGCAGTCCGGCATCGGCAACAGGCTTCAGGCGTTCGTGCCGGGCACGTCGATTGCCCCGATGGCGAGACCGCAACGATGGAGCAACCATGAGCAAGAAGCTGGATTTCCTGCGCGACGAGCAGTCCCGCGACAAGCACCCGGAGAAGCACCAGGTCGGCAGCCCGGCCGAAGCGGCGGCCGACGGCGGCCACGCAAGCGCCCCGGCCGATCAGCAGCAGCCGCACAGTGGCAAGGTCGCGAACGACCACAACAAGATGGGCAACCAGGAGTCTTCCCAGACCCACCAGGGCCGGCGAACGCCCGAGAGCCGGCACGATCGCCAGACCATGGGCGCAGGGCCTCAAAACCAGGTCTCGGCGCGCAAGGGCGGCGGCGGCGCCGGGCGCGGACCTCGCGGCAGCGGCTGAGCCGAGGCAATCGACGCGTTGCCGGGCGGCGTTCTACCTGCGATGCGCCACGCAGAAGGCGATCAGCTCTTCCAGCTGCGTCGCCTTTTCGAAGAAGGCGTCCGCACCGGCGTCCAGCGCCCGTTGGCGCATGGGGTCGCGATCGTAGTTCGACATCATCACGACCTTCTGGCCGGGTGCTCGATGCTGGCAGTGCCGCAAGACCCTGAAGCCGTGCCCGCTTGCGAGAAAAACGTCGATGAGCGCCAGGTCCCAGCCGTGCGGATGGGCATCCAGCCATGCGCTCGCGTCTGCGTCGGTGCTGGCGGTGAATGCCAGCTCGGCACCGTCGAGGGCTCGCAGCAACTGCGCGAAGCGCGCCGAGAGTGCGGGGTCGTCCTCGACGAGAACGACCCTCAGGCGAGGTCCTGGACGGAGATCTGGCGTGGTCATCGGTGTTCGGCAGGCATTCGTTCAACCAGGTAAGCGCGGAGCTTGCCGTGGTCTTCATGAAGGAGGCCGAGGCAATCGACGCGCCTGTTCGTCGGCCGTGACCCACTGTTGAGCTGCTGTGCGGCGAGTTCAAAGCCATCACGGGGGATCAGCCAGTAGCCGATATGCAGACTGGCAACCACCCTACATCTGCGGCACGTGGGCCTGCTACGTTGCTGATGCTCCCGATCTCGGAGTCAGGGTTGATGCGAAGCGACGAACAACACGCAAAGAAGCGAAGCGCCCGTTGGACCCGCCTGCTGCTGCTCCTGCTGAGCAGCCTGCTGCCGGGCGCCTTCGCGTTCTCGCAAGAAGGCGAATGGACCCTGCCCGCGGGCAACCCTGCGAGCACGCGCTTCAGCCCGCTGGACCAGATCACCATCGCCAACGTCGCCAGGCTGCAGCCGGCCTTCACGTTCGAGACGGGCATGTTGCGCGGCCACGAGGCGGCGCCGCTGGTGGTGGGCGGCACGATGTACATCGTCGGGCCCTACCCCAACGTGCTGTTCGCGCTCGACCTCACCAGGCCCGGCGCGCCGCTCAAGTGGAAGTTCGAGCCCAAGCCAGAGTCCGCCGCGCAGGGCGTTGCCTGCTGCGACGTGGTGAACCGCGGCGCCGCTTACGCCGACGGCCGCGTCTTCTTCAACACGCTCGACAACCAGACCATCGCCGTCGATGCGGCGAGCGGCACCGAGCTGTGGCGCGCGAAGCTGGGCGACATCCGCGTCGGCGAGTCGATGACGATGGCGCCCCTGGTGGTGAAGAACAAGGTGCTGGTGGGCAACAGCGGGGGCGAGTTCGGGGTGCGGGGCTGGCTCACGGCACTCGACGCGGCCACCGGCAAGATCGCGTGGCGCGCCTGGAGCACCGGCCCCGACAGCGACGTGCTGATCGGCGCGCAGTTCAAGCCCTTTTATCCGCAGGACCGCGGCAAGGACCTGGGCGTGAGCTCCTGGCCGCCGGAGGCCTGGAAGATCGGCGGCGGCAATGCCTGGGGCTGGATCTCGTACGACCCTGAACTCGATCTCGTCTACTACGGCACCGGCAATCCGGGACCATGGAACCCGGAGCAGCGCCCGGGCGACAACCGTTGGACGAGCGGGCTCTTCGCGCGTCGCCCCGACACCGGCGAAGCGGTGTGGTTCTACCAGTTCAGCCCGCATGACCTGCACGACTACGACGGCGTCAACGAGAACATCCTGATCGACGCGGAGATCGGCGGCAAGCCGCGCAAGGTGCTGGTCCACCCCGACCGCAACGGCCATGTCTACCTGATCGACCGCGCGAGCGGCGAGGTGCTGTCCGCCAACGCCTTCGTCAAGGTGACGACCTCGTCGGGCGTCGACCTGAAGACGGGGCGGCTGCGCTACGAGCCCTCGAAGGAGCCGAAGGTCGGCAAGACGGTGCGCGAGATCTGCCCGACCTCGCCCGGCGGCAAGGACTGGCAGCCCTCCGCCTACTCGCCGCGCACAAGGCTGGTCTACATCCCGCACCAGAACCTCTGCCAGGACAGCCAGACCTCCCAGGTGAGCTACATCGCGGGAACGCCCTACGTCGGGGCCGACGTGAAGATGTACCCGGGCCCGGGCGGGCATCGCGGCGTGTTCACGGCCTGGGACCCGATCGCCGGCAAGGCGGTCTGGGAGAAGCAGGAGACCTTTCCGGTCTGGAGCGGTGCGCTCGCGACCGCGGGCGACCTCGTGTTCTACGGCACGATGGAAGGCTGGTTCAAGGCCGTCGACGCAAGGAGCGGCGCGCTGCTGTGGCAGTACAAGACCGACTCCGGGATCATCGGCCAGCCGGTGTCCTACCGGGGTCCGGACGGCAAGCAGTACGTGGCCGTGCTGTCGGGTGTCGGCGGCTGGGCCGGAGCGGTGGTGTCGGGCGGCCTCGATGCACGCGACGGCACGGCGGCGCTGGGCTTCGCCAATGCCATGAAGGACCTGTCCGCGGCCACGCGCAAGGGCGGGAAGCTTTATGTCTTCAAGCTGCCGGATTGACATTGCACGCTTCGCGCGCTTCGGCGCCGTTCTGCTGGCCCTGCTGGCAGGGCTCGGCGGCGGCCGGCCGGCTGATGCGCAGGAGGCCGCCCCCGCTGCCTTGCCCGCATTGCGCGTCTGTGCCGAGCCCGACAACCTGCCTTACTCGCGCGAGGACCAGAGCGGCTTCGAGAACCGCATCGCCCGACTGCTCGCCGACGACCTGCAATGGCCGCTGCAGTACGAATGGCTGCCGGATCGCCGAGGCTTCGTGCGCAAGACGCTGGGTGCCCGCGCATGCGATGTGATCATCGGCGTGCCGGTCGATGACGAGCGCGTGCTGACGACGCGGCCCTACTACCGGTCGAGCTACGTGTTCGTGCAGCGGGCGAGCCATGCCCGCGATGCCAGTGCGCTGCGCTCCTTCGACGACGATCGCCTGCCTGCCTTGCGCGTCGGTGTGCAGCTGGTCGGCAACGACCTGGCCGCGACACCGCCCGGCTACGCGCTGGCACGGCACGGCGCGGTGCGCAACGTGGTCGGCTTCACCCTTTACGGCGACGGGCCACCGGCCCGGCGCATGGTGGACGCGGTGGCGCGCGGCGAGCTCGACGCGGCGCTGGCCTGGGGGCCGCAGGCCGGCTACTTCGCGGCCCGCGCCACGCCGGCGCTGGAACTCACGCCGGCGGCGGCCCCGGCCGACATGGACCTCCCCTTCGCGTTCTCGATCGCGATGGGCGTGCGAAAAGGCGACCGCGCGATGAAGGCGCGGCTCGACGACTTCCTCCTGAGGCGCGCCGCGGACATCGACCGCATCCTCGACGCCTATGCGGTGCCGCGCCTGCCATCGACGGGCCTGGAGCGGCCATGAGTCGCAGGGCCGTTCCCAAGGCGAATCGCACCGCAGCCGGAGGCGAAGGGTCTCGCATGAACCTGCGCCCGATCGCCGGTCCCGTGCTGATCGCGCTCCTGTCGGCCCTCGCGCTGTGTGGCTGCGAACGCGAGAGGCGCCGCTTCGAGACGCCACCGGACAACGCATCGGCCCCCCGTGCCGAGACGCCGAGAACCAGCGCCCTGCAGCCTGCCCAGGCGCGCGGTGATGCAGTGCGCCTGCCGGCCGGCAACGGCGAGGGCTATGTCGAAAACGCCTTCGCCGTTGCCCAGGGCAAGCGCCTGTACCGCTGGTACAACTGCAACGGCTGCCATGCGCAGGGCGGCGGGGGCATGGGCCCCGCGCTCATGGACGACCAGTGGCGCTACGGCAGCGAGCCGGCGCAGATCTTCAGCACCATCGTCCAGGGGCGCCCGAACGGCATGCCGTCCTTCGGCGGGCACCTGAGCGAGGACCAGATCTGGCAGCTGACCGCCTACGTGCGCTCGATGAGCGGCCAGCTGCGAAAGGACGTCGAGCCCGGCCGCGCCGACAGCCTGCAGGGCAATGAACCCGAGGTGGGCCGCGACCGCGAGCACCCGAAGCCGGGAGCGAAATGATGGAAGCCGTGCACGACGTGCTTGCCCCCTTCGGTCCCCAGGCCGCACACGTGCGCACGCTCTGGGAACTGACGCTGGTGGTCTGCACGGTGGTGTTCGCCGCCGTCCTGGCCGCGCTGCTGTTCGCGCTCTGGCGCGCGCCGCGCTCCGGCCCGCAGAGCTCGCCGGACGTGTCGTCCCTGGAGCGGCCCGAAGCGGGCAAGCGGCGCACGGTGATCGCTGCCGTGGCGGCGTCGACGCTGCTGCTGCTCGGACTGATCGCCGCCAGCTTCTTCACCGACCGCGCGCTCGCGCGGCTGTCGACCGACGGCGCGTTGCGGCTCGAAGTCACCGCGCACCAATGGTGGTGGGAGGTGCGGTATGTCGAGCCGCAGGTCGCCGACAGCTTCATCACGGCCAACGAGATCCACGTGCCCACCGGCCGGCCGGTGATCGTCACGCTCAAGGCCGACGACGTGATCCACAGCTTCTGGGTGCCGAGCCTCGCCGGCAAGAAGGACCTGATTCCGGGCCGCACCAGCACGATGCAGTTCCGCGCCGACCGAGAGGGCGTCTACCGGGGCCAGTGCGCGGAGTTCTGCGGCTTCCAGCACGCGCTGATGGCCTTCTTCGTGGTCGCCGATCCGCCGGAGCGCTACACGGCATGGGCCGACGCGCAGCGCCGAACGGCCGGCGAGCCGCCTCCTGGCGAAGCGCTGCGTGGCCGCGATCTCTTCATGCGCTCGAGCTGCGCGATGTGCCATGCCATCGACGGCACCAGCGCGCAGGCGATGCGCGGCCCGAACCTCACGCATGTCGCCGGTCGAGGCACCCTGGCGGCAGGCGCCCTTCCCAACACGCCCGAAGACCTGAAGCGATGGATTTCCGATCCGCAGCAGATCAAGCCCGGCACCAACATGCCCGCCACGGCGTTGTCCCGCGAAGACATGGACGCGCTGGTGGGTTATCTCCAGACCCTGCGCTGACACGCCATGAATCCGCTCACCCCAGCCCCCGCTTCACGCCTGAAGGACGGCGCCGGCCCCGGCTCGCGGGAAGCCGCGGCGCTGGACGACACCTGGCGCGACCCGCCCGGCCTGCTGGGCTGGCTCGCCGCCGTCAACCACAAGTCGATCGCGCGCCGCTTCATGGTCACGACCTTCGGCTTCTTCGTGGCGGGCGGCCTCCTCGCCTTCGTCATGCGGCTGCAGCTCGCGCGCCCCAACGCGCACCTGGTCGGGCCGGACCTCTACAACCAGCTGTTCACGATGCACGGCTCGACGATGATGTTCCTGTTCGCCGTGCCGGTGATGCAGGCCGTCGCGGTCTACCTCGTGCCGCTCATGGTCGGCACGCGCAGCGTCGCGTTTCCTCGGCTGAATGCCTTCGCCTACTGGATCTTCCTGTTCGGCGGGCTGATGCTCTACGCGGCTTTTTTCCTCGACGCCGGGCCGGACGTGGGCTGGTTCGCCTACGTGCCGCTCGCGGGGCCCGACTATTCACCCGGCAAGCGCGCGGACTTCTGGGCCCAGATGATCACCTTCACCGAGCTGTCGGCACTGCTCGAAGCCATCGTCATCATCACCACCGTGTTCAAGCTGCGCGCACCGGGCATGACGCTGAACCGCATTCCGCTCTTCGTCTGGGCCATGCTGGTGACCGCCTTCATGGTGCTGTTCGCGATGCCCTCGGTGATGCTCGCGAGCACCATGCTGATCCTGGACCGGCTGGTCGGCACGCACTTCTACAACCCGGCCGAAGGCGGCGACGCCGTGCTCTGGCAGCACCTGTTCTGGTTCTTCGGCCATCCCGAGGTCTACCTGATCTTCATCCCCGGCCTGGGCTTTCTCTCGGCCATCATCCCGACCTTTGCACGGCGTCCCATCTATGGCTACACGGCCATGGTGCTGGCGCTCATCGCCACCGCCTTCCTCGCCTTCGGACTGTGGGTGCACCACATGTTCGCGGCCAACCTGCCGGAGCTCGGCAAGAGCTTCTTCACCGCGGCCAGCATGCTGATCGCCATTCCATCGGCGGTGCAGATCTTCTGCTGGATCGCCACGCTGTGGAGCGGCCGGCTCGACTTCAAGACGCCGCTCCTGTTCGTGCTCGGCTTCTTCTTCATCCTGGTCCTGGGCGGCATGACGGGCATCATGCTGGCCTCGGTGCCGCTGGACCTGCAGGTGCACGACACCTACTTCGTGGTGGCGCACCTGCACTACGTGCTGATCGGCGGCGCGGTGTTCCCGCTCTTCGGCGCCTTCTACTACTGGTTTCCCAAGTTCACCGGCCGACTCATGAGCGAGCGGCTGGGCCGCTGGAACTTCTGGCTCTTCTTCGTCGGCTTCAACGTGGCCTTCTTCCCGATGCACCTGCTCGGGCTCAAGGGCATGCCGCGCCGCGTCTACACCTACCAGGCGGGGCTGGGCTGGGACGGCCTGAACCTGATCGCGACGGTGGGTGCCTGCGTCATCGCACTGTCGGTGCTGCTCTTCATCGTGAACGCGGTGCTGAGCCAGCGCAGCGGCGCACTGGCGGGTGACAACCCCTGGGGCGGCGGCACGCTCGAATGGGCGACCGCGTCGCCGCCGCCGCCCTGCAACTTCCACGCGATTCCCGTGGTGCATGGACGTGAGCCGCTCTGGGTCGGCCAGCGCGCCGGGGCCGAGGGCAGGGAGCCCGCCTTGACCCACGTGGGTGGACTGGCGGCCGACACGCGCGAACTGCTGGCCACCACCGTGCTCGACGCCCGGCCCGACCTGCGCGTCAATTTTCCGGATCCGACCCTCTGGCCGCTGGTCAGTGCCATGGCCGTCACGGTGCTCTTCATCGGCTCGATCTTCACGCCCTGGGCGGTGGTGTGGGGCAGCATCCCGATCGCCATCGCGCTCACGGCATGGTTCTGGCCGCGCCGCTCGGAAACGGCGGTTCATCTGAGCCTGGAGCGCAGCCCATGAGCGCCGCTGCGAATCGCACCGCCGCCGAGCGTGCTCGAGTGACCCGGCGCGAGCTCGACGTCTCCGGGCTGCCGAGCTTCGCCTTCGGCCACCGCAGCCTGATGTGGTGGGGCACCTTCGGCCTCATCGCGATCGAGGGCACCCTCTTCGCACTGGCGATCGGCGCCTATCTGTACCTGCGCAGCCAGTCCGACGACTGGCCCCTCTCGGCGCCGCCGCCGGTGCTGCTGTGGGGCTCGATCAACACGCTGATCCTGGTCGTCAGCATGTGGCCGAACCACATGGCCAAGCGCGCGGCCGAAGCCTGCGACCGGGTCGGAGCGCGTCGCTGGTTGCTGGTGTGCCTGCTGTTCTCGGTGGCCTTCCTCGTGATCCGCGGCTTCGAGTTTGCGGGGCTGCACATCCGGTGGGACAGCAATGCCTACGGCTCCATCGTCTGGATGCTGCTCGGGCTGCACACGGTCCACCTGCTCACCGACACCTACGACTCTGCGGTGCTCGAGGTGCTGCTCCACACCGGCCCGATGGAGGGACAGCGCTTCGCCGACGTGAGCGAGAACGCGCTCTACTGGTATTTCGTCGTGCTCTCGTGGCTGCCGATCTATGCGGTCATCTACGTCGTGCCGCGCCTTCATTGGGGACCATTGCCATGACTCTGCGCGCATTCAAGGTCTGGGCCGCACTGCTGCTGATTCCCAGCATCGCGCTGCTCTTCCAGACCTTGGCCTATGCGGCGGTGCCGCATTCGTGCACGGTGCAGACCGCCTGGCTGCTGCACGCCTTGAGCATCGCGGCGCTGCTCGCCTGCGTGGTTGCCACCTTGCTGGCCAGCCACGAGTTGCATCGCCTGCGCGGCGAACCGCAGGCCGAAGCGACGCTCGACAGCGACGCAGCGGCGCCCGTGGTGCGCCAGGGTTTCATGGCCGCGGCGGCGGCGGGAGTCGGCCTCCTTTTCACGCTGGTGGTCGGGATGCAATGGTTCGCTGCCTGGGTGTTGTCGCCGTGCCTGCAGTGAGTTTGCGGCGCTGAAGCATGCGCTGCTAGCCGGCCAGCGCGAGCTCGACCCACACTGGCGCGTGGTCGCTGGCGCCAGGACGGCCGCGCACCTCGCGGTCCACATCGGCCGCCCTGAGCAAGGGCGCGAGTTCTTCGTTGAGCAGCAGGTGATCGATGCGCAGGCCAGCGTTGCGCGGCCAGCGGTTGCGCCAGTAGTCCCAATAGGTGTAGATCGGCTCGTGCGGATGCAGCGTGCGGATCGCGTCGGCCCAGCCCTGGTCGAGCAGCCGGGCGAATGCGGCGCGGCTCTCGGGCTGCAGCAGTGCATCCTTGCGCCACGAGGCCGGGTTGTAGATGTCGTCGTCGGTGGGCACCACGTTGAAGTCACCCGCCAGCACCACGGGCAGACCGCAGTCGAAGAGCCTGCGCGCGTGGGCGCAGAGACGCTCGAACCACTCCAGCTTGTAGTCGAACTTGGGACCAGGCCATGGATTGCCGTTGGGCAGGTAGAGGCAGCCGATGATCACGCCGTCGACCACGGCTTCGATGTAGCGGCTCTGGTCGTCCCCGGGATTGCCGTCGAGCCCGCGCCCGGTCTCGATCGGCTCCTTGCCGCGCGCCAGTATGGCCACGCCGTTCCACGAGCGCTGGCCGTGGAAGACCACGCCGTAGCCGGCCTCTTGCAGCGCTGCGGCCGGGAAGGTCTGGTCGGGGGACTTCAGCTCCTGCAGGCACGCGACGTCGGGCCGGGACTCGTCGAGCCATTCGAGCAGCCGCGGCAGCCGGCTGTTGATCCCATTGACGTTGAAGCTGGCGATCTTCATGGCGAGTGCAACCGGGGGACAAGGGGTGCCGCGATCATGGCCAGGGTTCCTGCGCCAGGCAAGTAGGCGCGGCGATCCATTGCGCCGATGAATTGCGGAAGCGCGGCGCCAGGTGCCGGGAAGGCGCGCGCGTCGTGGGTGGTTCTTCGCGCTCGGTCCGTGCGGCTACGGCGTCTTTGCAGGATCGGGCAAGTTCGCGCCACGATCCGGCATGCGGCGAAGCTCTGTCGAGACGGATACTGTCGTGCCTCAGCAGAAGGAGCTCCTCAATGCGATTCAACAGATTCGGCCGCACCGGCCTCTTCGTTTCGGAACTGTGCCTCGGCACCATGACCTTCGGTGGCGAAGGCGGGATGTGGGGCCAGATCGGCCGGCTGCAGCAGGGCCAGGTGGACGAGCTGGTCGGCCGCGCCCTCGATGCCGGCATCAACTTCATCGACACCGCGAACGTGTACGCCGATGGCCGTTCGGAGATCATGACCGGCCAGGCGCTCAGGAACCTCCAGGTCCCGCGCGAGAACGTGGTGGTCGCGACCAAGGTGCTGGGGGAGACCGGCACCAAGGGCCCCAACTCGCGCGGCCTCTCGCGCTATCACATCCTCGAGAGCGTGCAGGCCAGCCTGAAGCGGCTGCAGCTGGATCACATCGACCTCTACCAGGTGCACGGCTTCGACCCGGCCACGCCGATCGAGGAGACCCTGCGCGCCCTCGACACGCTGGTGCAGCAGGGCCTGGTGCGCTACGTGGGCGTGTCGAACTGGGCGGCCTGGCAGATCGCGAAGGCGCAGGGCATCTCCGAACGCCTGGGGCTCGCGCGCTTCGAGTCGCTGCAGGCCTACTACACCATTGCCGGCCGCGACCTGGAGCGCGAGCTGGTGCCGATGCTGCAAAGCGAGCAGGTCGGCCTGATGGTCTGGAGCCCGCTCGCGGGTGGCCTCCTCAGCGGCAAATATGGCCGCAACAGCCAAGCCGGCCAGGCCGAGCAGGGCAGCCGCCGCACCACCTTCGACTTCCCGCCGGTGCAGCTCGATCGCGCCTGGGACACCATCGATGCGATGCGGACCATCGCCGAGGCCAAGAAGGTCTCGGTCGCGCAGGTCGCCCTGGCCTGGTTGCTGCACCAGCCGGTGGTCACCAGCGTGATCATCGGCGCGAAGCGCGTGGACCAGCTGGACGACAACATCGCAGCAACGGCGGTGAAGCTGAGCGGCGAAGAGCTGGCGCAGCTGGACAAGGTGAGTGCGCTGCCGGCGGAGTACCCGGGGTGGATGCTCGAGCGGCAGGGCGGGGCGAGGCGGCAGCAGATGGGGCGGTGAACGCGGAGCGCCGCAGTCGCGGGAAGTTCGTTGAGCACTCGCGGGCAATATGCCGGCGGTTGTCTTGCCTTGCCGCATGTGATGCGGCCCCGTCGGGAGACGGCTCTTTCGAAAAGACAACGCCATGTTCAAGAATGGAATGCGTCCGGTCCATCCGGGCGAAGTCCTGCGTCGTCCGCGATCTCTTCCGCGCGTGACCAGCCAGGGCCCGAAGCGGCGGCATTCAGTCAGGCGTTGCAATTGAAAGTCTCCGGTCGAATCAGAACGGTGCTGGTCGCGCCGCAGGGCGGTGCCTGCTGGCAGCCATGAGCCGGGCCAGCGACTGAGAAGGGGAGTCAGGCCGCGCCGTGCGTCACGGCGCCCGGGCTGGCCTCCATCGATTCAGCCTCCTGCACGATCCAGGCCTCGAAAGCCTTCACGCGATCGGGTTGCGGCGCATCGTCGCGCCACGCGAGGTAGTAGGCGCCGCGCGTGGCAAGCGCAGGGCGAAGGGCGCCACCAGCCGGCCCGAGGCCAGGTCGTCGCGCACGAAGGCGTCGAGCGCGACCATCACCCCCAGCTGGTCTGCCGCGGCCTGGTAGGCCAGCGCGGCGTTCTCGAACTTGAGGCCCTTGATGCCGTCGATCTGCGGCGCGCCTGCTGCCGGAGTGCGCTCAGTGGAGAGTGCAAGCTCGATGGCGGCTGCGGCACGCGAACGCAGTCGGGAGCGCCATGTATCCGGTGCAGTGACCAGGTCGCAAATGGAGCCGAGGAACCGATGGCGGGCACGAGGTTACCCAGTGTGGCCTTTCACTCATTTCCAAGACCATGCGCATCAGCAGCTACCGAAACATTCACCTGCCAAAAGCCGACTCGAGCGGCAACGCATCCGGCGAGACGCCATCGATCAGCGAGGTGCGACGCAGCCAACTCAACGCCTTCGATCTGCCGGACAGAGGCACGCCGGGGACGACCGCCCTCTACAAGTTCGTCGACGGCGAGACGCTCTCGCAAGCGGACAGCCGTAAGTTGTCGGGATGGCTGCGGGAAGCAGGCCTGCAAGACGTCGAGCGGTGCTTCGCCATGCAGCAAGGCTCCTCGTTCATCCCTACGCTGAGCTTGACGAGCGGCTCCAGCGAAGAGGTCATCGGGATGCTCAAGCAATTCCACGACAGCGGTATGAAGTTCGGCGTCAGCGTGTCCGATTGCATCCCGGACGACATTGCGCAGGCGCTGTACGAGGTGATGGCAAGCCCGCAGTCTCGCGTCACGAGCTTCGACTATCACCAACCGAACTACGTGTTTGCGACCGATGCAGTCCTGGCGACCCGAGACCTCCTGAGCAGATGCATCAAACACTGCGACACGCTGGAATGTGTGAGCGGTTCTCCACAAGTGTTATCCCTGCTTGAGCACGGCCTCCCAGAAATCGGCCTGGATTTCTTGGGAGCGGATTGCGATGCCGAAGATCAATTCCGAGAACTCCTTCGCGTTCTGAGCGAAGGCGGTGTAGAGAGACTCGAGGTCACGAGCATGGAGGCCCATGAACTCCGATCGGTTGTCAGAGCAGTTGTTGAGGCCAACCTGAGGCTGTCACCGGAGCGCAGTGTCCAACAGATCGAACTGCATGCCCCCGACACGATCGATCCAGGTGACGGTAAGCGCATCGTGGCCCAGGCGTTCTCGGCCAGGCATTTGACGCGCATGACGCTTCCCAGTCCGGACTGGGTTCCCGAGCTTTCCGAGATGCGCGACAGGCACACGGCAGGGTGTTGGCTGCAATCATTGCAATTGCTGGTTTTCAACGCGCGCGACGGCCTGGATGACGATGACGGGAATGACATCGACAACACGATGCACTGGCTCGATCCGACCCTCCGACGCAACGAGCAGATGCGGCGCTTCGCGACGGAGGGGGCGACCGAACTGTTTACCAAAGCCATGTCGTTGCATCTGTTCCAGGGCGGTGAAAACCAGACCCGGAAAGACCACACAAACGTCCCGATCCAACCATTGGTCGAGCACTTCGGGAAGTTCTTCAACACGCGCGACAGTCAAAGCTTGACGGTGGTCAACAGGGCGACCGCCGCGGGAGCACAGGAAGGCCGAAGGAAAGCCGAGGAACATTACCAGAACAACCTCACGGTCCAGTCGATGAGCCAGGCCGCCACGCAGCCCCTGGACAGTGACGCAAACTCCGACTCAAGCGAGGTCTAGATCAGCAAAACGTCTCTTTCAGCGCGAATCCGACTGCCTGAGAGAGAGTTGCGTCAGCCACAAAGGAGTGCGTGTTCAGCCGCGGGCGAGCACGCCCACCGGCAGCTCGGGCCGTTCCTCGCTGCCGTCCGGATGCCGTGCAAAGCGCGCCGGATCGCGCCCATGCACCGGCGCCATGTCGGCCCAGGGCCAGCCGCCGAACTGGGTGCGGCGGTAGTCGTCCATGGCTTGCGCTATTTCGGCCTGCGTGTTCATCACGAAGGGACCGTACTGCGCCACTGGTTCACCGATCGGGCGGCCCTGCAACACCAGGAACTCGCTCTCTTCGTCGCCATTGACGAGCTCCACCCGCGCATCGGCGCGCAGCTCGATCGCGGCGTGATGATCGACCTTGTGCCCCGCCACGCTGACCGAGCGGCCCTTGAAGAAGTACAGGCTGCGCCGCGTGCCCTGGCCCGTCGCTGCGGGCAGCACCCAGCAGGCGTGGGGCTCCATCTTCAGGGTCCAGATGGCGACATCGGCGTCGGGCTGTGCGGCCCACGAGTCGGGCGGTGGTGCCAGCGGCCCGCCGGCGCCCGGTTCCCCTTCGATGGGCGGGAGGCGCCCGGCGATGCTGGCCACCTCGGTCGAGCGGCCCTCGCCGTCCATTGCGGTGAAGCGCGGAACGTCCTCGGCCCAGAACATCGTGAAGTGGGGCTGCGCCAACTTGCTGCGCGCCGGCAGGTTGAGCCAGATCTGGAACAGCTCCAGCGGATTGGGCTGGGCCCGGTCGAGCAGCGGGAACATTTCCGCGTGCACGATGCCGTGGCCGGCCGTGAGCCATTGAACATCCCCGCCACCGAAGCGCGCGCTTGCACCCAGCGAATCGGAATGATCGATGAGGCCCTTGCGCACGATGGTCACCGTCTCGAAGCCGCGATGCGGATGCCCCGGAAAGCCCGGCACCGGGTTGCCGTGGTACATGCTCCAGCCATCCGTGCGGCTGAAATCCTGGCCGAGATCGCGGCCGGCCAGCGAGGCTTCAGGACCCATCTGCGCGTTCGCGCGCGGGTAGGCGTCGTCGTGGTAGGCGCAGAACAGGAACGGGTCGATGGTCTTCCAGGGGAAGCCGAGGGCTTCGAGACGGACGATGGGGCCGGCGGCGCTCATGATGTTCTTTCGTGCGACAGACATACGTTCTGATCCGATCGAAATGACCGGACATGGTTCATCGCAGATGGGGCGATCCCGGCTGGCTGGAAGTCCCAGGTGCAGGACGCTGTAGCCTCGCGAACGCAACGATCTGCAGCGCGATTGCCGTCCTGTTCGCTCAATGGGCGGCGGCGCAGCGGGACCACAATTCCCGGCATGGGCTTCGAAGCCCTTCGACATCGCACGCCGCGGCGAGAGAGACCCTCGCGCGCCTCGCCTCCACGAACAGAACAACATGGACCAGCAGCCGCTTCAGCAGCCCCACCAGCACCGCCGTTACGGGAAGGGAGGGGTGCCCACCCGCACCATGTGCACCCAGCCCTTGCCGCTGCCACTGCTCATGTCGACCCGAGCGCCGCGTCCGGCGCCAAGCCTGGCGAGGCGCTTCGCCATTCCCTTTTTCGCCGTGCTGGGGCACTACGCGCTGGGCGTCTGTACCTTCGCCGTCATGGCTGCCGGCAACGTGCCCGGCGGCGGCGACGTGCCCCAGCTGATCTGGCATGCCGTCGAGAACACCAGCGTGATCGCCCTGGCTGTTGCGCTGGCCGCCGCCTGCTGGTGGGTCTGACACGAAGCCCGGACGGTGCCCCGCCGTGCCCACGGCGCCTTCCTACAAAGGGGCCTCGCAACCGGGGACTACCTTGCAACGGAGCAAGGAGTCATCCAACATGCCAATCGCAACGCCACCCCCGGATTTCGACCCGACGATCGTGCCGCCCTCGCACAAGCAGCCCACCCAGGCGGAAGCCTGGGAGACCGGCATCGCGACGGACCCTCCCGCAAACGCCGAAGCGCCCGCGAGCGACGCCAAGCGCCTGACGGACCTCGTCAAGCTCTGGCCGCAGGACCGGACGAAGGCCTTGCTGGCGGCGAACTGGCCGGAGGAGGCAGCGTGATGGCCGCGATCCTCGCCATGCGCTATCTGTGGCTCCAGTGCACGGACAGCCGCGTTCGCGCTCAGTGATGGTGCCCGTGCTCGCCATGCACGTGGCGATGCGCAATCTCTTCCTGCGTCGCAGCGCGTACGCCGGTCACGCTCAGGCTGAACTTGAGTGACTTGCCCGCGAGCGGGTGATTGCCGTCGAGGATCACCTGCGGGCCCTTGATCTTCACCACGTTGAAGACCTGCGCTTCGCCCTTGTCGTTGCGGCCCTCGAGCTGACCCCCGACCTTGACGCCGGGCGGGAAGTCCGACTTCGAGATGGTGCGCAGCAGCGACTCGTCGCGCTCGCCGAAGGCATCGCCGGGCACCAGGTGCAGCGTGGTCTGGAAGCCCGCTTCCTTGCCCTCGAGAGCAGCTTCGATCTTGGGAAAGGTGTTGTCGTAGCCGCCGTGGAGATAGACCATCGGCTCGCGGCTGTCTTCGATCAGCTTGCTCGTGGTGGCGTCGGCGACCTTGTAGCGCAGGGTCACGACGGTGTCTTTGTGGATTTTCATGGTGTAGGTGGGGCTTGACTCGGAAAGCGGGATTTTCGGTCAGGTCGATGCTTGTCATCGATCGCCCACATGGCGACGGAGCCGGCTCCCACGTCGAGCCCTCCCGACGGACCAGATAACCGGTCCAACTCATCTGTTGTGAGAAGCCTGCCATGTCCTTCGCTGCTTCCTCCGCTTCCCCTTCCGCGTACCAGCTCTTCCAGGTCGTGGTCCTCACTGGCGCATCGAGCGGGATCGGGCGCGCTACCGCACTCGCCTTTGCCGGCGAAGGTGCCGACCTGGTGCTCGCCGCGCGTGAGCGCGAATCGCTCGAGGTCGTTGCCGCCGAGTGCAGCGAGGCGGGTGCGCGCGTGCTGGTCCAGCCCACCGACGTCACCGACCCTGCGGCCGTCAAGCGCCTGGCCGACGCGGCCCTGGAGCGCTTCGGCCAGATCGACGTGTGGATCAACAACGTCGGGGTGGGCGCCATCGGCCTGTTCGACCAGACGCCCATCGACGCGCACCGCCGCGTGGTCGAGGCCAATTTGCTCGGGCACATGCACGGCGCCCACGCGGTGCTCCCGCACTTTCGCGCCCGCGGCTGCGGCACGCTGATCAACATGATCTCCGTGGGCGGCTGGGTGTCATCGCCCTATGCTGCGGCCTACAGCGCCAGCAAGTTCGGACTGCGCGGCTTTTCGGAGGCGCTGCGTGCCGAATTGACGGACCTGCCGCAGGTGCATGTGTGCGACGTCTATCCCACCTTCGTCGACACGCCCGGGGTCACGCACGGCGCGAACTACAGCGGCCACCGGCTGAGCCCGCCTCCGGGCCTGGTCGATCCGCGCCGCGTGGCCGAGGTCCTGTTGTCGCTCAGCCGCAGGCCACGCGCTTCGACCTACCTCGGCGTGGGGGCCCGGCTGGGCATCTGGGGCCATGCGATGGCGCCCCATCTGATGGGACGGATGATGAGGTGGGTGAGCGAGCGCTCGCTGGAACGCGCCGAGCCAAGGCCGCAGACCGACGGCAACCTGTTCACCCCCTCGCGCGGGCATGCGATCGACGGCGGCTTCACGGCATCGAGACCGAGCCACCCGTCCGCCGCGGCGGTGGGCATCGCAGCAGGCGCACTGGGCGCAGTGGCGCTCGCGGGCTGGTGGGCGCTGCGACGGCACAGGCCTGCAAGCGACTGAGCGCCAATCCTGACCGAGCCCTGGCTGCAGACCGGGCAGCTGGTCTCGGTGCTCTCGATACCGGAGCGCCCGAGCCTTGTCCACTGCACGTGTGGCGCTCGCCTGGATCATCGGCGCGAAGCCGAAGCGCTGACGCGTGGATGGGCGCGCGCCTACCCGATCTTGCAAACTTGCCGCACGGCCGCGGCAGCGCCGCGGACGACATTGGCCTCAACGACCCGAGACGCCGCCATGAACCTCAAGCACCTCTACGAACTCTGCCGCCAATCCGTGAGCGCCTGGGTCGACGACTACGCGCCGAGCATGGGCGCCGCGATTTCCTACTACACGATCTTTTCGCTCACGCCGCTGCTGGTGATCGTGATCGCGATCGCGGGCGCACTGTTCGGACGAGAGGCGGCGCAGGGGCAGATCGTCGAGCAGATCTCCGGGCTAGTCGGGCGCGAAGGGGCCACTGCTGTGGAGGCCATGCTGCGCAGCGTGAGCGAGCCCGACAAGGGCTTGATCGCAGGGCTGATCAGCGCGGTCGTGCTGCTGGTCGGCGCCACCACGGTGTTCGCCGAACTGCAGAGCGCGCTCGACCGCATATGGCATGTGCCGGAGCGCGAGAAGCCCTCCGGCGTATGGGCGGTGTTGCGCGCTCGCCTCCTGTCGTTCGGCCTGATTCTCGGGCTGGCTTTCCTGTTGATCGTGTCGCTGGTCGTGAGCGCGGTGTTGGCTGCCTTCGGCACCTGGTTCGGCGGATTGCTGCCGGGCTGGGAGCTGCTGCTGCACGTGCTCAACCTCGTGATCTCGCTCGCGATCATGACCTTGCTCTTCGCGATGATCTTCAAACTGATGCCGACCGCGACCATCGCGTGGCGCGACGTCTGGATCGGCGCCTTCGTGACCGCCCTGCTCTTCGAGCTCGGCAAATTCGGCATCGGTCTGTACCTCGGCAAGAGCGGCGTCAACGAGTCTTTTGCTGCCGCTGGCTCGCTGGTGCTGCTCGTGGCGTGGGTGTATTACGCGGCACAAATTTTCCTGCTCGGTGCCGAGTTCACCAAGGTCTACGCCCACGCGCACGGGTCGACCGCGGGCACGAAGGCGGTAGAGGCCACCAAGGCTGCGGCGGCGCAAGCGGACGCGGGAACGGACTGCATCGATGGCAAGAACCAGCAGCCGGCGCTCGCCGAACCAGCGCCGGACTACTCCGCCATCGGCCTCACGGCGCGCACCCAGGAGGAGATCGACCGCCGCGTGGACCGGGCGAGCGCCACGCTGCTGCGACAGATGCTGTGGCTGGGTGCGCTCACGCTCGGCAACGTACTGGCCGAGCACTGGGCCCGGCGCCAGCGCAAGGCCGGCCGCCGCCGGGCCGCTACACCGCGCCAACGCTCCCGGTGACCGGCAGCACGATGCCGGTGATGTAGCTCGAGCACGCGGGCGCTGCGAGGAACACGTAGGCGGGCGACAGTTCTTCGGGCTGCGCCGGCCGTTTCATGTCGGTCTGCTTGCCGAAGCTCTGCACCTCCTCGCCCGAGCGGTCGGCCGGGTTGAGCGGCGTCCACACCGGGCCCGGCGCCACCGCATTGACGCGGATGCCCTTGTCCACCAGGTTGCTGGCCAGCGACTTGGTGAAGGCATGGATTGCGCCCTTGGTGGTCGAATAGTCCAGCAGGTGCGCGCTGCCTTCGAGCCCGGTCACGGAGCCGGTGTTGATGATGGAGCCGCCGCGCGGCAGGTGCGGCACGGCGGCGCGCGCCATCTGGAAGTAGCCGTAGATGTTGGTCTTGAAGGTGAGGTCCATCCGCTCGTCCGTGATGTCCTCGATGTCGGTTGCATGCAGCTGGAAGGCGGCGTTGTTGACCAGGATGTCGAGCTTGCCGAACGCATCGATCGTTTCCTTCACCGCGCGCCGGCAGAACTCCGGATCGCGCACGTCGCCCGGGATCAGCACGCAGTGGCGGCCTTCTTCATGGATGCAGCGCCGCGTTTCCTCGGCATCGACCTGCTCGTCTTCCAGGTAGACGATGGCCACGTCGGCCCCTTCGCGCGCGTAGAGCAGCGCCACGGCGCGCCCGATGCCGGAGTCGCCGCCGGTCACCAGCGCCACCATGCCGTCGAGCTTGCCGCTGCCAAGATAGCCCGAAGCCTGGAAGCGCGGTTGCAGGTCCATCTCGGCCTCGAGTCCCGGCTTCTGCAGGTGCTGGGCCGGCATGGGGTTCTCAGGCTCGGGGCGGTGGCCGGCCTGCACCGCCTTCTTGCTGGGTTCGGGACCGCCGGCCTTGCGGTCCTTGGCGTCCTGTTCGCGCTGCACCTTGCGATGCTGCTCTGCGACCTCGCTGGTGTCCTGCGAGGAAGTGTCCTGGTTGGAAGGCATGGAATGACTCCTGCTGTTTGAGGGTGGGGAATGGAAATCCACCGTAGTCAGCCGACCGGACGCGCCATGTCGTCCGATGCCGCATCGCGCGCGCAGACGCGACGAAGTCGCGCGGGAAGGAGGCGACGGGCCCTTGCGAGCGCGCGTTCGGATGAGCTGGTTGCCTCCGCGTCAGGCCTTGAAGCGGCGGTGGTAGTGGGCGATGCGCTCCAGCGCGTAGTCCGCGGCGGCTTCCCGGATCTCGTTGCGTTCGCCGGGGAAGCGTTTGGTTTCGGTAAAGATCTGCGTTCGGCTGCCATCGCGGAAGGCCCAGGCGAAGCACTGCGTGCCTGACGGGACCGCGGCGTCGGTGTCGTCGGCTACGCCGGTGTTGGCGATCGCCAGGTTGGCGTCGCTCTGCGACAGGGCGCCGCGCGCCATCTCCACCGCCACCGGTTCGCTGGTGAGATTGAAGCGCTCCAGCGTCGCGTTCTTCACGCCCAGGTAGCGGTGCTTGGCCTTCGGGTCGTAGACCACGAAGGCCGACTCCAGCACCCGCCCCGCGCCCGGCGCCGACGCCAGGCGCGAGGCGATCAGTCCCGCGGTGCAGGATTCGGCCGTCACCAGCACCAACTCGTGCTCGTGCAGGTACTGCGCGGCGGCCTTGCCTGCGCCATTGCCGTCCGTGTTGTCCATCGGGCGCCTCGTCAGGCCTGCTTCGCGCGTTCGAGGCCGATGCCGGAGGAGGCGCCCGTCACGAGCGCGAGGGGGCGAAGGTCGGATGCTTTCATGGGTCTCTCCTGCTCGTCCTGTTCGGGGACTACCAAGCTATGAAGCGGCGAGGGCGAGGCGTGTGCGTGCTGCGCGAGGACTGCTGTAGGACGGATCGGCGCGCGGGCGACTGTATATTCATCCAGATTGCTGCATGACGACCGATCCCTCCTCCTCGCCGGCTGACGAGCCGGCTCCCGGCGCCGAACTCGCCGTCTCGGTCAAGGCCCTGTGCGCCTTCGCCGCGCGGGCTGGTGACCTGGACCTGCGCTTCGTGCCGGTGCCCAGCGCGCAGGAAGGCCTTGCCGGCCATCGCCTGGTGCAGGGGCGGCGCGGCGATGCGTACGAAAGCGAGCTCGGCCTCACGGCACGCTTCGGCCGCCTGCGGGTGCGCGGCCGGGCCGACGGCTACGACCCGCAAGGCCGGCGGCTGGAGGAGATCAAGACCTTCCGCGGTGAGTTCGAGGCCATCCGCGCGAACCACCGGGCGCTGCACTGGGCCCAGGCGCGCTGCTATGCGTGGATGCTGTGCGAGGCTCGCGGCCTGGAGAGCCTCGAGGTCGCGCTGGTGTATCTGGACCTGGGGTCGGACGAAGAGCACGCACTTGCCGAGACGATGACGCGCGACGCGCTGCGCGCCCACTTCGAGGCGCTGTGCGGTCGCTACCTCGCCTGGGCCGAGCAGGAGGCCGCGCACCGCGGCGCGCGCGATGCCGCCATGGACGCGCTGCCTTTCCCGCATGCCGGCTTCAGGCCCGGCCAGCGCGACCTGGCGCGAGCGGTCTACCGCGCCGCTGTCGCCGAGCGCTGCCTGCTGGCACAGGCGCCCACCGGCATCGGCAAGACGGTCGCCACCCTCTTCCCGCTGCTCAAGGCCGCTGCCCGGCAGCGTATCGACAAGCTCGTCTTTCTCACGGCCAAGACCTCGGGCCGCGCGATCGCGCTGGAGGGCCTGCGGCTGCTGCGAGGCGGCGCGGGCCGCCCGCTGCGCGTGCTGGAGCTGGCGGCGCGCGAGAAGGTCTGCGAGCACCCGGACAAGAGCTGCCACGGCGAGTCGTGCCCGCTGGCGCGCGGCTTCTACGACCGCCTGCCGGCCGCGCGGGCCGAGGCCGTGGGCACCGCCTGGCTGGATCGCGCCGAGTTGCGGCGCATCGCGCTGGCGCATGCGGTCTGCCCCTACTTCCTCGCGCAGGAGCTGGCGCGCTGGTGCGATGCCATCGTGGGCGACTACAACTACTACTTCGATTCCAGTGCCTTCCTGTGGGCGCTGGGCCAGGAGGAAGGCTGGCGCACTGCGTTGCTGGTGGACGAGGCGCACAACCTGCTGGATCGCGCGCGCGGCATGTACAGCGCCCGCCTCCATGCGACGGGCCTGGGTGCAGTCCGCCGCCAGGCGCCGCCGCTCGTCAGGAAGGCGCTGGGCAAGCTGCTGCGCGAGTGGCGTCGGCATCAGCAGACGCAAGTGGCGCCATACCGGGCCTCGGACACCATCCCGTCGGCCTTCGCGCGTGCGCTGCAGGAGACGGTGGTCGCGCTCGGGGACCACTTCGCGGCCCAGCCCCACGAGGCGCAGGGCGCACTGCAGCAGTGCTTCTTCGATCTGCTGCAGTTCGCGCGGCTGGCCGATTCATTCGGCGAGCACTCGGTCTTCGAGTCCACGCTGGAAGAAAGCGAGGGCGGCGAGGCGCTGGCCATTCGCAACCTGGTGCCCGCGCCTTTCCTGCGAGGGCGCTTCGCCGGCAGCCTCAGCAGCACCTGCTTCTCCGGAACGCTGGCGCCCTTCTCGTTCTACCGCGACATGCTCGGCTTGCCCGACAACACCGCCACGCTCGATGTGGGCTCGCCCTTTCGCAGCGAGCAACTGACGGTGCGCATCGCGATGGATGTCTCGACCCGCTTTCGCGACCGTGCCGCTTCGCTGCAACGCCTGGTCGGCCTCATCGCCGCGCAGTACACGCAGCAGCCGGGCAACTACCTGGCGTTCTTCAGCAGCTTCGATTACCTGTCCAGCGCGTTCGATGCCCTGGCCTCGCGCCATCCCGAGGTGCCGGCCTGGGCGCAGGCCCGCGGCATGCGCGAAGCCGAGCGCGAAGCCTTCCTCGCGCGCTTCGCGTCCGGCGGGCGGGGGTGGGTTTCGCGGTGCTGGGCGGTGCCTTCGGCGAGGGCATCGATCTGCCCGGCGACCGGCTGGTCGGGGCCTTCGTCGCCAGCCTGGGCCTGCCGCAGCACAACCCCGCCAACGAGCGCATGCGAGAACGCATGCAGGCCCTGTTCGGCGAGGGCTACGCCTACACCTACGTCTATCCGGGGCTCCAGAAGGTGGTGCAGGCGGCCGGGCGCGTCATCCGCACCGAGCAGGACGCGGGCGTGCTCTACCTGCTGGACGACCGCTTCGCGCGCGAGGACATCCGCGCGCTGCTGCCCGCCTGGTGGCGGGTCCAGCCGCTGTTCAGCGCTTCTCGTCCTGCTTCGCGTCTTCCTTCTTCGGCGTGATGACCTTGTCCACCGTGACGGACACGGGGTCGCTGGCCGGGAAGGATTCCTCGACGCCGTTGTCCAGCGCCTCTTCGCTCGGCTCCTCCGCGATCGGCTTGTGCTGCTCGGGCGGTGCGTCGTGCTTTTCCGAGGTCGGGAAGGGGAAGGGTTCGTTCGATGTCGTGCCCATGAGGCCTCCTCGTAGTCGAGAAAACCAAGCTAGGACCCTCGGCTGCAGGGTGCTGTAGGAAGCCGCGCCAAGGCCCTGCCGACATTCGCCCCGCGAGCTGTGGGAGGGCGCGCGAATTCGCCTACGGCGCAGGGGAGTGCCGGACTGCTTCGGGTCCGTCGCGCAGGCAGCAGGCTGGAGAACGGATCGAGCTTCATGATCGAAAGGACACCCGCATGACCGAAACGAAGACCCCACAACCCGCCCCGCCTGGCCCGCTCGGAGAGCACGAAGCGAGGCTCGGCGATCGCGGCGACGCCTCGGGCCGCAACATCGAACAGAACCGCGCGCTGGGCCAGGACGACCCGCTGCACGGCAGCCGCATGGGACGCCGGCTGTACGACGGGACAGGCCAGCCCGGCATTCCCGACACTGGCACCGATGCGACGCAGCTCGAGGAGGGGGAGCGCATGGCGCGCGACGGCAAGCGCTGAGCTGCGCGGTTCGAAACGACGCTTCGGCGCGTGTACGTGGGACGGAGCGCGCTGACGCGCAGTGCGTCCGTGCTCCTACCCTGGCGGCTGCGTGGCGGCGCAGCATGCGTGGGCTCAATGCATCTTGAAGGAGTGATCATGCCCAGAGGTGACAAGTCGTCCTATACGGACAAGCAGAAACGTCAGGCCGAGCACATCGAGGAAGGCTACGAGCATCGCGGAGTGGGCGAGAAGGAAGCCGAGCGCCGCGCCTGGGCCACGGTGAATGCCGAGACCGGTGGCGGCAAGAAGAGCGGCTCAGGCCGCGGCAAGGCCGAGAACCATGCGCCATCCCGCAAGGGCGGCCACAAGGGTGGCGCCGCGTCCGCCGGCCGCACTGCGGCGCAGCGTTCGGCTTCGGCCAAGAAGGCGGCTGCTACGCGTAAGCGCAATGCAGCGGCCCATTGATCGAAGCGGAGCGCTCAGGCCAGGGGCTGCGTCCCGTCGCGCTTGAGCAGCTCCGCCAGGTGAAGCTCGACGGCGAAGAGGCGCTCGTTGAGCACCGCCGTCTGGAGCCTCACCGCCTCGATGATCGCGCGCGTGGCCGGGTCCGGCGCGGTGTTCGAGAGTTCCTGCAGCTCGTGCAGCTTCCTGCGCAGTTCGTTGCTCATCGTGTTCCTCCATTGGCGACCAAGCGGATGAGATCGTAGGGGCACGAGAGGTGCTTCGCCAAGCGGTGAATCCGGGGATTGCGCTCCGCACGATCACGGGCCTACTGCCGCGGCGGAGGCAAGTACCTGCGAGAGCCCGGAGGGGCTGGGCTCGGCCGACGACCGGGCTCGTCAGCGGCATGAGAACGTCTGCGGGAGCGGATGCGCTCAGCCCGCCGGCAGGCCCTTCAGGTAGAGAAAGAGCGCGCGAACGTCCGTGTCGTTCATCTGCCCGAGTGACCCGAAAGGCATGACCTTGATCGGCGTGCCGTCGGGCCGGTTGCCGGTCTTGAACATGCGCGCGAAGGCCTCGGCATCGGCATAGCGCGTCATGGCACTGTCTTCCCCGGCCGCGAGCCGCGCCGCGGGCGGCCAGTCGGGCGGCGCGCCCGGGATCTTGCCGCCGGCGAGCTTGGCGCCATGGCAGCCGAGGCACATGTTGGCGACGTAAGCGCCATGCGCAGCGCTCACGCCGTCGGGCACGGGCTGCGCAGGTGGCAGCGTGTGATCGATCTTGGCGGCGGCATCGTGCATGAGGCCGAAACCGTAGAAGGCGCGCACGGGCAGCGGCAGGTCGATCACGGCGGCGCCGCCCGGCGTGGGCGGGAGCTGGCGGACGTAGGCCACCAGCGAGGCCAGGTCGTCGTCGGTGAAGCGGTTGTAGTCCTCGCTGGGCATCACCATCAGCGGACGGCCACCACGGCTCACCCCGTGGCGAATGCTGCGCACCCAATCCTCGGGCGCATAGCCGGCCACCACGCTGCCCGGGCCCGGGCTGATGTTGGGGCCGGCAATGCGCATGCCCTTGCCGTCGTCGAGGAACGTGTGGCCGCTGCCCTGGGCACCGTGGCAGTCGACGCAGCCGCGCGAGGCGAAGAGATAGCGTCCGCGCTCGACGGCCGCCGCATCCTCCCGATAGGGCAGGGCCTTGACCGCGATATCCACCTTGCGCTCCATCTTCTGGCGCGCGAGCCGGTCGCCCGCGAAGAGCGCCGCGGCGGCGATCCCGATCAGGATGAGCAGCGCCAGCGCGCCGCGCTTGAGCCAACGCCGGGCCGTCGTCGTCATGCCAGCTCCTTTGCGCGGCGCGGCGCGCCGGAGACCTTGCGCGCGATCAGGCCGGCGGCCATCCTCAGCTGCAGCCTCAGGCTTGGCTTGTGGCCCCAGGCGCTGGTCACGTCGGTGTGCTGGGGCTGCCAGCCCGCGGGGTCGATGGTCTGCGTGCCGGCGCCGATCTCGAAGTCGAAGCCCGAAGGCGTGGCGCCGTAGAAGGAGAAGGTGCCGTCCGGGTCGGGATGCTGGCCCAGCGCCAGCGACAGCGGCACCTTGTGGCGCTGCGCCCGCTCGAAGGCAATGCCGATGTCGATGAGGCGCTCGGCCTGCAGCATGAAATGGTGGATGCGCCTGGCGAGCGGCATGTCGAACAGCGCAATGGAGTGGTGGCGCTGGTTGCAGTGCATGAACACGCCGCGAATGTCCATCGGGCCCACGCGCGTGGCGAGCCGCTCGGTCACGCCGAAGCCGAGCAGGGCGTAGAAGGCTTCCATGGCCTCCAGTTCGCTCGATACGAGCACCGCATGGCCGAGGCCGAGGTCGCCGGTGCGAAAGCCTGCCGGGAAGGCTGCAGACGCAAAGGGCTGGGCGGCTGGGGCGAGGCCGGTGAACAGCTCGATGGTGTTGCCGGCCGGGTCGGTGCAGTGATGCAGGCGCTGCACGCGACGGGCCTCGCGCGATGCGGCGTCCGCCGCCTCGACGGCGACGCGGCCCTGCCGCAGGCGCGCGAGCAAGCGCTCCAGCGCGGCCTCGTCGGCACATTCGAAGCCCAGCGCCGCCAGGTCGTCGGCCGGACCCTCCCGCACGATCAGCCGCTGCGAGGCGTCGTCGACCTGCCAGCCGAGGCTGCCGTCGGCGTTGGCCAGCGGTGACGGCAGGCCCAGCATGTGCTGGCAGAAGCTCCCCCATCGCGCGGGCCTTCGTGCTTCGAAGACCAGATAGCCGAGGCGGAGATCGGGGGGCATGGCAAACTCGCTTTCGTGGACGGTTAAGGCAAAAATGGCTTGTGTGTCTAAAAATGGATGATGCTTTGAATTTCGGAGTTCCGTCAATACCACTTTTGCCAGATGCCCTGGCCGAAAGCGTATGGCGGCCGCAGCCGGGTCTGGGCAAGCGGGAGCGAACGCGGGTCCAGCTGGTGCAGGCGGCGATCCGGGTATTCACGGCGCGCGGCTTCGCCGCCGCGACCATGCAGGAGCTGGCGGCCGTGGCCGGCATGACCACCGGCACGGTCTACAACCATTTCAAGACAAAGGACGAGGTGGCGCGCGCGGTGGCGCTACTGCTGGCCGACACGCTGTGCCGCCGGATCGACGACAGCCAGCAGGGCATTGCGGAGGGCGCGCAGCGCATGGCGATCGGCAACCAGCGCTACATCTGGCTGGCCGAGCAGAGCCCGCAATGGGCGCTGATGACGCTGGACGTGGCGGCCGCTGCGCCCGAGCTGCTGCTTCAGATCCGCCACTACGCGCTGGCCGACCTGCGGCTGGGCGTAAAGCAGAAGGCCTTCCGCATTCCCAACGAGGCAGCGGCAATGGATGTGATCAACGGCACCATCGCGCAGGCCATGCGCAGCGTGGCCCTCGGACTGGCACCCCCGAACCACGGTCGCGCGGTGGCGACCTGCGTGCTGCGCGGGCTGGGGATGGAGGCTGCGGCGGCCAAGGAGGTGGCGTATCGGCCACTGCCGCCGTTTCCGCCGCTCGGCGAAACGCCTGCTGCGCGCGCGAAGACGGCGGCCAAGTCAAAGCGTGGCTAGCATGCTCCCCCGCAACGCGCAGCGGGCGCCAGGAGCTCAACGCAGCGCGTGCCGCGCCGCCCGCGCGATGCTCGCGGCATCGACGCCGAAGAAGCCGCGCAGCGCCGCACGCGTGTCGCTGCGTCCGAAGCCGTCGGTCCCCAGTGTGATGTAGCGCCGGCCCTCCGGCAGGAAGGCGCGAATGCTTTCCGGCACGGCGCGCACGTAGTCCGTGGCAGCAATCACCGGCCCGCTGCCGCCCGCGAGCTGCTGCGCAATGAAGGGCTGGCCCGGCTGGGCCTCGCCCGCGAGCGCACGCGCCTCGCAGGCCTGCCCGTCGCGCGCCAGCTCGCTCCAGCTGGTGATGCTGAAGACCTCGGCAGGGATGCCATCGCCGGCCAGCAGCTGCGCAGCCTTGAGCACTTCGGTCAGGATCGCGCCGGAGCCCAGCAGGGTGACCTTGCGGCCTTCTCCCGCGGCGGCGCGGAACCGATAGCACCCGCGCAGCACATCGGCTTCCACGCCCGGCGGCAGGTCAGGCTGGGCGTAGTTCTCGTTCATCAGCGTGACGTAGTAGAAGGCGTCCTTCTGCTCGACCATCATCTCGCGCACGCCTGCGTCGACGATCACCGCCATCTCGCCCGCGAAGGCCGGGTCGTAGGCCTTGCAGTTCGGGATGGTGGCGGCGATCAGGTGGCTGGTGCCGTCCTGGTGCTGCAGGCCCTCGCCGCCCAGCGTGGTGCGGCCGGAGGTGGCACCCAGCAGGAAGCCGCGCGGGCGCTGGTCGGCGGCAGCCCAGATCTGATCCCCCACGCGCTGGAAGCCGAACATCGAGTAGTAGATGTAGAAGGGCAGCATCGCCAGCCCATGCACGCTGTAGCTGGTGGCAGCGGCCGTCCAGCTCGCGATGGCACCCGCCTCGCTGATGCCTTCCTCGAGGATCTGGCCGTCGGTCGCCTCGCGATATGAGAGCACCGAGCCGATGTCCTCCGGTGCGTAGCGCTGTCCCACGCTTGAATAGATGCCGACCTGCTTGAACAGGTTGGCCATGCCGAAGGTGCGCGCCTCGTCGGCCACGATGGGCACGATGCGCGGCCCCAGCGCCGCGTCCTTCATCAGGCTGCCCAGCATGCGCACGAAGGCCATCGTGGTGCTCATCTCCTTGCCCGCGGCGGCCACTGCGAACTGTGCGTAGGCGGTGATGTCGGGCTTGGCGACCGGGTCGCATGCGGTCTCGCGCCGCGGCATGCTGCCGCCCAATGCGGCGCGCTTGTCTTTCAGGTAGCGCATCTCGGGGCTGTCCTCCGCCGGCTTGTAGAAGGCGGCTTGAGCGGCCTGCTCGTCGGTCAGCGGCAAGCTGAAGCGGTTGCGGAACTCGATGAGGTCCGTCTCGCCCAGCTTCTTCTGCGAGTGCGTGGTCATCTTGCCCTGCCCGGCGCTGCCCATGCCGTAGCCCTTCTTGGTGTGCGCCAGGATCACGGTGGGCTGGCCGCGGTGCGCGGCCGCGGCGGCATAGGCGGCGTGGATCTTCACCAGGTCGTGGCCGCCGCGCTTGAGTCGGTCGATCTGCTCGTCGGTCAGGCCCTCGACGAGGCGCGCCAGCTGCTCGTTCTGGCCGAAGAAGGTGTCGCGGTTGTAGCGGCCATCCTTGGCGGCGAAGGTCTGCATCTGGCCGTCCACCGTGTTGGCAAAGGCGCGCACCAGCGCCCCGCCGGTGTCGCGCGCGAACAGGCCGTCCCAGTCGCTGCCCCAGACCAGCTTGATCACGTTCCAGCCGGCGCCGGCGAAGAGCTTCTCCAGCTCGTCGATGATGCGGCCGTTCCCGCGCACCGGGCCGTCCAGGCGCTGCAGGTTGCAGTTGACGACCCACACGAGGTTGTCGAGCTTCTCGCGCGCGGCCAGCGTGAGCGCACTCATCGATTCGGGCTCGTCCATCTCGCCGTCGCCGAACACGCCCCAGACCTTTCTTCCTGCGCAATCGAGCAGATGGCGATGCGTGAGATAGCGCATGAAGCGCGCGTGGTAGATCGAGCTGATGGGGCCGATGCCCATCGAGCCGGTGGGGAACTGCCAGAAGTCCGGCATCAGGTACGGGTGCGGGTAGCTGCTGAGGCCGCGCGCGCCGCTGCCGCTTGCGAAGGCGGGCGCGCTGAGTTCCTGGCGGTAGTGCTGGAGGTCTTGCTCGGTGAGCCTGCCTTCGAGATAGGCCCGCGCATAGACGCCGGGCGCGCTGTGCGGCTGGAAGAACACCAGGTCGCCGCGGTGCGAGCCGTCTCGCGCATGGAAGAAGTGATTGAAGCCCGTCTCGAACAAATCGGCCGCGCTGGCATAGCTCGCGATATGGCCGCCCAGCTCGCCATAGGCCTGGTTGGCGCGCACCACCATCGCGAGCGCGTTCCAGCGCATCAACGAGGCCAGGCGCTCCTCGATCGCGAGGTCCCCGGTGAACGCCGGCTGCTGCTCGACCGCAATGGTGTTGACGTAAGGCGTGGCCAGCTCGGGCTGCCATCCGATGCGCCGGGTGCGGGCGATGCGCGCCAGCTCGTCCAGCATCCAGCGTGCGCGCTCGGGGCCATGCGTCTCGGCCAGCGCGGCGAAGGCTTCTCGCCATTCCGTGGTCTCGGCCGGGTCGGGGTCGTTCAGGGGCGTGTCGATCAGCGCACGCAGCTGGTCATTGGAAATCGGGGCATTCATGAACCGCACTTTAGGCCGTCATTCATGGAATGAGCTGCCGTTTGGGCCGAATTCATGAAGTTGTTGCGGCATAAGATGCCGCAACACCTCGGATTCAAGGCATTTCATGAAACTGGACGCGATCGATCTGCGCATCGTCGACGAACTGCAGCGCGACGGCGCGCTGTCCAACGTGGCGCTCGCGCGCCGCGTGCACCTGTCGCCCTCGCCCTGTCTTTCGCGGGTGAAGGCCTTGGAGGCGGCGGGCGTGATCCAGCGCTACGTGGCGCTGGCGAGCGCGGCGGCGCTGGGCCTCGGGTTGAATGTCTTCATTTCGATCAGCCTGCGCACGCAAAGCAAGCAGTCGCTGGCCGACTTCGAGCAGCGCATCGCCGAGCACGAGGAGGTGATGGAGTGCTACCTGATGACCGGCGACAGCGACTACCTGATCCGGGTCGCCGTGGCCGACATCGCGGCGCTCGAAAGGTTCATCCTCGAGCAGCTCACGCCCATCGAGGGCATCGAGAAGATCCGCTCGAGCTTTGCGCTCAAGCAGGTGCGCTACAAGACGGCGCTGCCGTTGCCGGCGGCGCCGTCCTGATCACAGTCCGACGATTCCGCCGTCGTCCTTGGTGATCACCACCGTGGCCGAGCGCGGGCGCGCGTTGCCGCCGTCCGGCCAGTGGCTGCCGAACTGCGCCGGCGTGGTGATGCTGGCCGCGGGCGTGGTCTCGCCCGGATGCTGGATGTTGACGAACAGCGCGCGGCCGTCGCCCGACTCGGCGATGCCGGTGATTTCGCAGTCCTTCGGGCCCACCAGGAAGCGGCGCAGGCCTTCGGTGCCCGGCGCCTTGCCGACGAAGGTCGCCTGCTGCCGCGTGGTGGCGCCGTCGACGTTGGTGATGGTCCTGGCGGCGCCGTCGCCGACCTTGCCTGGAACGGCGGCGAGCAGCATGCAGTTGGTGACGTCGGTGTAGGCACCGTCGTCGGTCTCCAGCCACAGCAGCCCGCCCGTGGCCTGGCTGAACCACATGCCGTCGGGGCTGGAGAAGTCGTTGTCGGCAACCAGGCCCGAGAGGTTGATGTCGGCAGATGCGACTGCGCGAGCGCCGAACAGGTACACGTCCCACTTGAAGCTCAGGGCCGCCGGGTCGCCGTTGTCATCGGCGAAACGCACGATGTGGCCGTTGGGGTTGCCGGTCTGCGCGGTGGCGGCGGCGCCCTTCGGGTCGTTGTAGAAGCGCGGGTTGGCACCGTCGGTGGCCGTGATCGGGCGCGAGGCGGCGTTGGTGTTGGTGAGCGTGACGTAGACGTCGCCGGTTTTCGGATTGACGGCTGTCCACTCGGGGCGGTCCATCCTGGTGGCGCCGGCCGCATCGGCCGCGAGGCGCGCATTGATCACCACGTCGGCCGCGTCGGTGAAGGCGTAGGCGGTGTTGCTCGAGGTGATGCCGTTGATGCCGAGCTTGAGCTCCAGCCAGGCGCCGGTGCCATCGGCGTTGAACTTGGCGACGTAAAGCCGGCCGTCGTCCATGTACTTGTCGCCGGCGGCCAGGCCGCCATCGACATCGGCCGCGTCCCAGTTCTTCGTCGAGACGAACTTGTAGATGTACTCGTTGCGCGAATCGTCGCCCATGTACCAGACGAGGGGCTTGCCGACGACCACCGGACCGAGGCATGCGCCTTCGTGGCCCATGCGGCCGAGCGCGGTGCGCTTCTTTGGCGTGCTGCCGGGCGCGAAGGGATCGATCTCCACCACCCACCCATAGGTGTTGGCGCCGTTGCGATAGTCGTCCGCGGCCGTGGCGCCGGTGACCTGCGCATTCCAGCGGCCGTAGAGGTTGTCGGCGGTGTCGGGCGTGGGGGTGGCCCACAGTTCTCGCCCGGTGCCGGCAACGCCGTAGCGGTTGAAGCTGGCGATTTCCCTGGCGGTGCGGCTCGGGTTGTCGGTGGCGGCGATGCGACGGAAATAGCCGGCCCAGTTTTCCTCGCAGGTCAGGTAGGTGCCCCAGGGCGTGGTGCCGTTGGCGCAGTTGTTGAGCGTGCCGCGGGTCTTGCTGCCGTCGGGGGAGAACTTCGTTGCCAGGTGGCCGGTCTTGGCCGCGGGGCCGGAGAAGCTCATCTCGGTCAGCGTGTGGACACGGCGATTGAAGGCGGAGTCCTGCTTGTAGCTCCAGGCGCTCGCGCCCTTGTTGACCTCGATCACGCTCACGCCGTGCAGGTAGAACTCGCGCAGCACTTCGTCGGCCACGGTGCGCACCTGCGCGTTGCCGGTGCCCGTGGTGGTCTGGCCGGCCGGGTGCAGGAAGAGCGGCGTGATGGCTTCGTGGTTCATCGTCAGCAGGCCGCGCGTGGCGCTGGACGGGGCCCACTTGTCCGAAGCGTCCATGCCGAAGAAGGTCATGCCGTCGTGGTGGTCTCCGGCGCGGCGGTCGAAGGTGGTGGGCGCATCCGTGCCGTCGTTCGCGTAGGCGGGCACGCCGGCCGCGATCGGGTCGCCGAGGCGGTACAGCACCGTGGCGGTATAGCCCGCCGGGACCGTGACGATGTCGGCCAGGCTCTTGGAGACGGCGGTGAAGCCGAGCTTGGGTGCAGCGGGCGCCGGGGCCGGTGCAGGTGCAGGAGCGGGAGCGGGCGCAGGGGCCGGTGCGGGCGGCAACACCGGAAAGCCGTGGCCGCCGCCGCCGCCGCAGGCCTGCAGGAGGGCGGTGCCGGCAGTGCCGACGCCGAGGCCGAACAGGTGGCGACGGCTCAGGCGGGACGCGAGCAAATCGGTGAAGGACGGGTTGGAGCTCGTGTTGTGGCCGATGTCGTCGGGGTCGATGGAGAGGACGTCATGGCAGGTCTTGGCGGTCATGCGCGAATCTTTCAGTGGGGAAACGGTTGTTGCGTAGCCCCGATACGCTAAAAGTTCAATATGACGCCACGAAGTCAGGCGCGGCTCCGGCGCCCCTGCCAGCCGGCGTCGACGTTGTGGTCGCCGCTCAGCGCGCGTGCTGCAGCAGCCGAACCGCGTCCTCGTACATGGCCGCGTTGTGGAAGGCCGCGAGACCCGCAGCCGCGAGCGCCATCGCCGCGGCCAGCGCATGCGGCAGGACGTGCGTGGCGCACACCGCGACCGCCATCAGCAGCGGCAGGAAATGCGCGGCATACAGGAAGGTCTCGTCGCCATACACGAGGTGCAGCAGCACCTGCGCACCCAGCGTGAGCCCGAGCACCGCGGCGAAGCGGCGCCAACGCTCGGCACGAAGCAGGCCGACGGCGCCGGCCGCGAGCAGCAGGCTCCACAGGACGAGCGCCGAGACGCCGGCCCAGCCCCCCGAAGCCGGTGCGCTCAGCTGCACCGTCACCCAGTCGAGCCCGGGCGGGACGGAAGGCACGCTCAGCACCTCGGGCAGGCTGATCGGATGCCAGAACATTGCGGCGAGTTTGTCCAGCACGGTGCCGGAGCGCTCCAGGTTGACGTAGTCCGCCTCTTCCCTGCTGCCGAGGAAGAAGAACTTGGCAAAGCGGTAGAGAAAACGCTGCGCCACCGCGATGGCCGCGACGGCCATGAAGGCGGCCGCGCTGATCGCGAGCGCGCGTCGCCAGGGCCGCTGGACCAGCGCGAGCGCCAGCCCCGCGACCCAGTTCGTCACCGTGATCGCAAGGCTGGCGATGCTGGCGGCCAGCAGCAGCCGGTCGCCCACGGGCTGGTGCGCCGCGAGCGCCGCGACCAGCAGCACCCACAGCAAGGTCAGCGATCCGAGGCCGTAGGTCTCCGGCACCGAGAACCAGAACTGGAAGGCGGCGCTGCCAATGGCCAGCAGGGAGAAGCAGGCCGCCACGACACGCCCGCCGCCGAGCACGCGGCACAAGGCGTAGAAGGAGAGCACCCACAGCGCGGCCACCAGGTAGGCGAAGCGCATGGCGGCCTGGAGGTCGGTGCCGGGCCACAGCGCACGCAGGCCCGTCACCATCGGATGGATGAGGATCGACGCGATCGGGTGGACCTTGGTGCGGTAGTGGTTGCTGCCCGCGTCCACCATGTTGGCCAGCACGCGCGGGATGTCGGACTGGAACCAGGCGTCGAGGCCGGTCTCTCGCTCGAAGAGTGCGGGCGGCAGTTGGTGGGCGAGCGTTGCCAGCAGCAGCAGGGCCGCGAGCGCCAGCCCTGCGGCAACGAGGGCATCGCAGGCCAGCGCGCGCTTGGGCACTAGTCCGCCGCCCACAGCGCAAGGGCGGCAATGACGACCGCAAGGCGGCTGACCCAATCGCGCGCGGCAAAGACGACCGGGTCATCGTGCAAGGCGCCGCGGACTGCCTTCAGCCACACGCGCAGGGTCCAGAACAGGAAAAGGGGAATCAGCACCCAGAGGTATTCCGGATGGTCATAGCGCGCCAGCATTTCCTGGTCGTGCAGGTACAGGCTGAGCAGCAGCACCGACATCTGGCCGGCCGCCACGCCGGTGCACAGCACGAAGTTCCCGTCCCCGGGCTGGTAGCCGCGGTCGCGCTTCATGCGCTGCGCGTCGGGCGGCGAGCCGGACAGCTCGACGTAGCGCTTGGCCAGTGCCAGGCTCAGGAAGATGAACATCGAGAAGGACAGGATCCAGAACGACAGCGGCAGCCCGGTCGCCGCGGTCCCCGCCGCCACGCGGAGGGTGTAGAGCCCGGCCAGCGCGAACACGTCGACCACCGCGCGGCGCTTGAGGAACAGCGAGTAGGCGCTGGTCAGTGCCATGTAGAGCAGCAGGACGCTCACGAAGGCCGCCGGAAGCAGCGCGAGCGACAGCGCCAGCGCGGCAGCGCACAGCAGCCCCGCCAGCGCCAGCCCATGGAGCGCCGTGATCTCGCCGGAGGCGAAGGGCCGCAGGCGCTTCCGGTGATGCCGCCGGTCCGACTCGAGGTCGACGAGATCGTTGAGCACGTAGATGCCCGAAGCCATCAGCCCGAAGGCCACGAAGGCCAGCACGGCGTGCAGCACGATCGGCTGGGTGAGCTCGTGCAGCACGGGCATCAGCGGCAGGAAGATCAGCACGTTCTTGAGCCACTGATGCAGCCGCACGCCGTACAGATAGCCCTTGAGCGGGATGCGTGGCGGGACGATCCGCGCCTCGATCGTGGTCAGCCCGGCCACCCGGCGCGCCAACGACTCGGAACGGCTGACCACCACCGCGGTATCGGCCCCGCCCCACACCGCGAGATCCACATGGCCGTTGCCGGCGTAGCTGAAGCCGCGGCCGCCGGCATCGGCCTCGATGGCGGCGCGCTTGCCCGCGCCGCGCAGGTTGTGCTCGCCGTCGGAGGCGAGCACCGCGTCGAACAGTCCCAGGTGCGCGGCGACGGCGCGCGCGATCCGCTCGTCGCTGGCGGTGGCCAGCACGGTGCGGCGGCCCGCGGCGCGGGCGCTGCGCACCAGCTCGAGCACCTCCGGCCGGTACGGGAGCGTCTGCACGTCGATGGCGGCGCGGCTCGCCACCTCCTGCTTGAGCGCGGCCTTCCCGCGCAAGAGCCACAGCGGAAGCCACAGCAGCGAAGCCGGCGAGACGCGCGTCAATTGCAGCAGGGATTCGTGCAGCGAATCGGTGGCGATCAACGTGCCGTCCAGGTCCACGTAGAGCGGGCACATGGCGTCATCCTCGGCTCAACACGACCACGCCGACAAGGATGATGGCAATGCCGAGCACGCGCGAGGCGTTCAGCGATTCGCCGAAGAGCTGCCATGCGAGCAGGGCCGCAATGACGTAGCCCATGGACAGCATGGGATACGCCACCGTCACGTCCACCCGTGTCAGCGCGAGGATCCACAGCCCGGCGCTGATGAAGTAGCAGACCAGCCCCAGCACGATCCAGGGCTGCGTGGCGGCGCTCCATGCTGCGGCCGAAAGCGAGGCGCTGTTGCCCATCGCGACGGTGCCCAGCGTGCGCGCACCGGCCTTGAGCATCAGCTGCGCGGCTGAATTCAGCAAAACGCCCGCGAGGATGATCCAGAAGCTGTGAAGGTTCATGGCGCTCCCTGTCTGCCCTGGCAGGGATCATGCCCCTTCACCCGGTCATTTGGGCCACAACACCCACAAGCGGAGTGGCTGATTCACGCGTGCCGCCAGCCGCCCCGCTTCCGGCCCGGTCCCGGCGAAGTAGTCGGCGCGCAGCGCGCCCACGATGGCGCTGCCCGTGTCCTGCGCCACCACCAGCCGGGCCAGTGGCACGGCCGGCCCCGGCGAAGCCAGCCAGACGGGCGTGCCGTAGGGAATGCTGTCGCGGTCGACCGCGATCGAGCGGCCGGCCGTGAGCGGCACTCCTTGCGCGCCGACCGGACCGGTGGCGGCGTCGATGTCTGCCAGCGGCTCCTCGCGGAAGAAGACGTAGCGCGGATTGCTCCACAACAGCTGCGACAGGCGCTGCGGGTTCTGCGCCACCCACTGCTTGGTGTCGTCGGGCCACAGGCTGACCTTGGTCGCGCCCTGGCTCTGCAGCCATTGCTGCACGCTGCGATATGGCTGCTCGTTGGTCGCCGAGAAGGCCACGCGCACGGTGCGCTGCGAGCCGTCGGCCTCGGTGATGCGCAACCGGCCCGAGCCCTGGATGTGCAGCATCAGCACGTCGATCGGGTCGGCCAGCCACGCGATCTCGCGACCGCGCAATGCGGCCTGCGCTTGCGGCAGCGTGTCGATCTCCTGGCGCGTGAACCAAGGGCGGCGCGCCACCAGGCCGGCAGGGGCTTGGTAGAGCGGCACGGTGTGCTGGGCAGTCGGCCGGCGCGAGGCCTCGAACACAGGCTCGTAGTAGCTCGTGAGCTTGCCTTCGCCGGGACCCGAGAGCGGCTCCACGCGGTAGGGCTGCAGGCGCTCGCGCAGCCACTGGCGCTGCTCCTCGGTCTCGGCCAGCGCCAGCTGGCGCACCTCGCGGCACAGTGGCGCGAAGGCGGCGTTCGGGCGGGCGCAGTTGGCGATCATCGCGCTCCAGCCTTCGTGCAGCGCATCGTCCTCGAAGCCGGGCAGCTCGGACCAGGGCACCGGCACCCAGCGGCTCTTGGGATGCGTGAGCGAACCGGTCAGCGGGCCCAGGTCGCGCGGGGGCGGCGCGCTCGACGGGGCCGTCGCGACAGGTGCCTCGGGTTTCAGGGTGCCGACGGAGCAGCCGGCCAGCGTTGCTACGATCGCGAGCCCGACCAGCCACTGGAGTCCTCTTTTCATGGGTTTGATTTTGCTCGAAGCGCTCGGCGCCGGAATCCTGCTGGTGCTGATGGTGTGGTGGACGATGTTCTCTGGCCGCAAGGGCGGCGAACTGCATGAAGGGGACGAGGAAGAAAAAGCGCCTCCGTCCGACGAGCCGCCTTCGGGCGGCTCACCATAATGGACCGCCCTGTTTCACTGACTGAAGGGTCTACATGAAGAAATTCGTCCTCGCCACCACCGCCACCGCGATCGTCCTGTCCGGCTGCGCCGGCATGAACGACACCCAACGCAACACCGGCATCGGTGCCGGTGTCGGCGCACTCGGCGGCGCCGTCATCGGCTCTGCGACCGGTGGCAACAGCCGCGCGATCGGCACCGGCGCGGCGGTCGGCGCCGCCGCTGGCGCGCTCGGCGGCTATCTCTGGTCGCAGCGCATGGAATCGCAGAAGCGCGAGATGCAGGCTGCCACGCAGGGCACCGGCATCGCAGTCACCCAGACGCCCAACAACGAGCTCAAGCTCGCGATCCCGAGCGATGTCTCCTTCGACACGGGCCGCTCCACGATCAAGCCCAACTTCGTACCCATCCTCAACCAGTTCGCCAACGGCCTGCGCAACAATCCCAATGCCGAGGTGCGAATCATCGGCCACACCGACAGCACCGGCACCGACGCCATCAACAACCCGCTGTCGGTGGAGCGCGCGGCGAGCACGCGCGACTACCTGATCTCGCGCGGCGTGCCGCAGCAGGCCTTCCGCATCGAGGGCCGCGGCTCGCGCGAGCCCATTGCAGACAACAGCAGCGATGCGGGGCGAGCGCAGAACCGCCGGGTGGAGATCTACGTGGGCGAGCGCCCGCAGGGCTGAGATCGAAAGGGGCTTGGTTCGGCACTGTCGGACAAGCCACACCTCCAGCGCAGCCCTGATTCTTAATTCGACGGAGGCTGCAGCTTGCGTGATTCGATGGGTCGGGGCGCGTCAGAGTGGCGCCGTGACGGCAGCCGTATGCCTTCAAATGTCCCTCAGCAGATTCGCCAGTTCCACCGCCGACTTCACTTCCATCTTCTCGAACACCCGCGCCCGGTGCACCTCCACCGTCCGCACGCTGATCGAGAGCTGATCCGCAATCAGCTTGTTCGGCAGGCCCTCGACAACGCGCCGCATCACATCGCGCTCGCGCTCGGTTAGCTCCTCGACCCGATGCAGCAGCAGCTGGCGCGCGCGCTGTGCTTCGACGGCGCGCAGCGAGGTGCCGAGCGCATGCTCGATGCGGTCGACCAGCGCGTTGTCGGAGAAGGGCTTCTCGCAGAAGTCGAAGGCGCCGCGCTTTACCGCGTCGACGGCGGTGGGCACGTCGGCATGGCCGGTCAGGAAGATCACCGGCATCACCTCGAGCAGGCCGCGCTCCGCCAACCGGTCGAACAACGCCAGTCCGCTCATGCCGGGCATGCGCACGTCCAATAGCAGGCAGTGCGGCTGATCGGCCAACGGGCCCTCGGCCAGGCGCAGCTCGAAGTCCTCGGCGCTTGCGTATTGCTCGCTCACCAGCCGCCGCGAGCGCAGCAGCCAGGCGAGCGCCTCGCGCACGCTGGCGTCGTCGTCGACGATGAAGATCAAGGCATCGATCAAGGGTTGCATCAGGGAATAGGGGGATTGCGGGAGAGTGTCAGGCCGCCGGCAGCGTGAACCGGAACACGGTGCCGCGCGGCCGCTGCGGTTCGAATGCCAGCGCGCCGCCGTGCTGCTCGACCACCGTGCGGCACAGGCTCAGGCCGAGCCCCATGCCGTCGGGGCGCGTGGTGAAGAAGGGCGTGAAGAGCCGCGCCGCGACCTCTTCGCTGATGCCGGCGCCGCGGTCGGCCACCGAGAATTCGACCCAGCGGCGCACGTCCGCCTTGTCGGGACCGTCGCCGCTTTCGCCCACGGCCCGGGCGCGTGCGACGCGCAGGTGCAGCACGCGCTCGCTGAGCTCGGGCAGGTCCATCGCCTGCATCGCGTTGCGCGCCAAATTCAGCAGCACCTGCTCGACCAGCGTGCGGTCGCACAGCACGCGCGGCAGGCGCTCCTCGTAGTGCACGTCGACGCGCACGCCAAGCTTGCGCGCCTGCAGGCGCACGAGCGGCAGCACGGCATCGATCAGGGCATGCGGCGCGACTGCCTCGCGGACGCGGTCGCGCCGGCGCACGAAGTCGTGCACGCTGCGGATCACCTGGCCGGCGCGGTCGGCCTGCTCGGCGATGCGGCGCACGGCCATCGCAACCTCGCCGTGATCGCTGCCGGAAGACGCGCCGGCGCTGCGCAGCAGATTGAGCGAGCCGCTGGCATAGCTGGCAATGGCTGCGAGCGGCTGGGTGAGCTCGTGGCTCAGCAGGGAGGCCATCTCGCCCACGGTCGCGAGCCGCGCGCTGGCCTGGAGCCGCTCCTGGCTGGCGCGCGAGAGCTCCTCGATGCGCCGCTGCTCGCTGACGTCGATGAAGGCGCTCATCCAGCCGGTCTGCGTGCCGTGCGCGTTGATCAGCGGCGCCTCGAAGATCAACACCGGGAAGCGCCGGCCGTCCTTGTGCATGAAGACCGACTCGAAGCCCTCGCGCGGCGGCACGCCGCCCGCCATGCGATGGGCCTGGCGCTGGCGGTATTCCTGCGCCAGCTCCGTCGGCCAGTAGGGCACGTCGCCGCTCGAGTGGTCCATCAGTTCTTCGGCGCTGAAGCCCACCATCTCGCAGAAGGCGGGGTTCACGTAGGTGATGCGGCCCTGCAGGTCGCGCGCACGCAGGCCGGTGATGACCGAGTCCTCCATGGCCTTGCGGAAGGCCAGCGCATCGGCCAGGTCGTGCTCGGCGCGCAGCCGCCGCCGCGTGTCGCGCGCCAGCAGCACCAGCACCGAAACCAGCGCGATCGAGATGGCGGTGACGAGGCCGGTCAGCAGATTGGGGAAGAGGTCGGGCGCGGCGCGCCAGCCGTCCACGCGCAACATCAGCGCATTGCCGGGCAGGTCGACGAGCTGCTGCGCGGTGAAGACACGCGTACCCACGCGCCGCGCCGCGCCCACCGCCACCAGGCGCGTGCCGTCAGGCTCGGTGAAGGCGACCTCCTGGCCGCGCGTGAGCGTGGGTGCGACCAGTTCGATCAGCGTGTCGCGCAACGAATACGCGGCCACCAGGAAGCCGCCGCCATCGGCCGGCAGGCACAGCTCCATCACCTCGAGGCCGCCGCTGGGCGCGAAGGGCACGTAGTGGCTCGGCGAGTAGGCCGGCGCGCCCGCCTTGCGCGCGGCGGCGCAGGCCAGCGCGACGTCGGACTGGTCGGAGCCGCGGTTCGCCTCGTCGAACAAGCGCCGGCGATAGGGCGTGTCGACCGCTGCCAGCGGGCGCAGCGCGGCATCGCGCCATTCGAGCCGCAGCCACTCGCGATGCTCGCGCAGCAGCGCCGCGGCCTCGATGGGCCAGTGCTCGCGGTCCATGCCGTTGACCTGCGAGGCGCGCAGGCTCTGGGCATTGCGCTGCAGGCCGCTGCGCAGGTCAGAGACGGCATCGGCGGTGTCGCGGTCGAGGGCGTTCTGCACCTGCTCGACCTCGTGCCGGCCGGCGAGCCACACCACAGTGGCCAGCAGCGCGACGACCAGCACCGCGAGGATCAGCCACAGGAACCAGCGCTGCCACAGCGAGTGCAACGAGCGCAGCGAACGAAGGCCCGAGAAAGCCCCCCGGAGCGTTCTTGCGATGGGCAGCGTGGTCGAAGACACCGGCGTCAGGCTTCAGAGCACGCGATGCGAGAGGGCCGGCAACTGCGTGCGCGCTTGCTCGACCTGGCGGGCGTCGAGTTCGAAGCTCACGACGCCCTCCTCGACCGCGCGCTGCGCGACCACCGCACCCCAGGGGTCCACCACCATCGACTGGCCCCAGGTCCGGCGGCCGTTCTCGTGCGTGCCGCCCTGGGCCGGTGCGACGACCCAGCAGAGGTTCTCGATGGCGCGCGCGCGCAGGAGCACCTCCCAGTGGGCCGAGCCGGTGGTGTGGGTGAAGGCGCTGGGCGCCAGCAGCAGCTCGGCGCCCCGCGCCGCGAGCGCGCGGTAGAGCTCGGGAAAGCGCAGGTCGTAGCACACGCTCATGCCGATGCGCCAGCGGTGGCCATCGCGCGAGGGCAGATCGAAGCAGACCGGCTCGGTGCCGGGCGCGATCACGCGGCGCTCGTCGTAGCGCTCGCGCCCGTTGTCGTAGAAAAAGAGGTGGATCTTGTCGTAGCGCGCCACGCGCTCGCCATCGGGCGAATAGGCCAGGGAGCTGTTGAACACGTGGTGCTCGTCGCCGGTCTCCAGCGGCAGCGTGCCGCCTACGATCCACAGCCCGAACTCGCGGGCGGCGTCGGCCAGGAAGCCCTGCACCGTGCCGGCGCCGGCGGTCTCGCGCAGGCCCAGCTTGTCGGTGTCGCGTGCGCCCATCATGCAGAAGTACTCGGGCAGCACGGCCAGCTCTGCGCCGGCGGCGGCGGCTTCTCCCAGCAATGCATGGGCGCGGGCGAGGTTGGCCTCGCGTGCGATGGCCGAGACCATCTGGATGGCGGCGACTTTCATGGGCGCTCCGTTTTCTCTTTGTGCAAGTTTCGGCGTGGTCAGCGTAGCGGCGGCGCCGCTGGCGCGCCCGCCGCTTCGGGCAGCAGGCGCCTCGGTATCTTGGTGATCTTGGGATCGGCCCAGGTGCCGTCGATCTGGAACTGCTGCGTGGTGGCGGCGATGAGCGGACGGCTCAACACCATCTGGGCCAGGAAGGTTCCGAGCCCGATCGCGGGGTTGATCGCGGTCGCGACCAGCGCGGCGGTACCGGCGTTGATCTCGGGCACCACGACCACGCGCAGGCTCTGCGTCTCATGTGCAATGTCGGCCGAGCCGTCCATCAGCACCGCCGCATTCACGCCCTTCATCTGCAGGTTGTTGGTGCTGGCCACGCCCTGGTCGATGCGGGCGTCGCCGCGCAGGAAATCGAAGCTGAAGCCCTGGCTGAACACGTCGCGGAAATCGAGCGTGAGGCGCCGCGGCAGCGCCTGCAGGCTCAACACGCCGAGCAGCTTGGCGATGCCCGGTTCGGCCTTGAGGAACTGGCCGGACTCGACGTCGATCTTCAGCTGCCCGCCGAGGCTGGGGTAGTCGAGCGCGAAGGGCGAGCCGCTCCAGTGCACCTGGCCCTCGAGCCGGCCGCGGCCGGCGCGCACCACGTCCTTCATGCCGAAGCGGCCGAGCAGGCCGCCTGCGTCGGCGATGTCGAGCTTGAAGTCCATGGTGGTGCGGCGCGGCTCGCCAGGCCCGCGGGTGCCGCTTCCGGGCGGCGCTGCAGCCCATGCGCCCTGCGCGCTGAAGCTCGCTTCCGGTGTCGTGAATGCCAGCTTGTTGAGCCGCCACTCGCGCCCGGCACCGCCGCGGTTGACGGCATCGATCTCGGCACGGCCCAGGCGCCGGCCGAGCAGCTCGAAGTCGTCGACCACGATGTCCAGCGCGGGCAGCGTGCTTGGCTGCTCGTCCAGCAGCGACTCGACCGCGTTGGCAGAGCCGGGCGCGATCTTCATGCGCGCCAGCCGCGCGTAAAGGCGTCCCGCCTGCGCGCTGCGGTACTCGGCGTAGCCGCTGAGCTCGGTGGCATCGATGTTGGCGTGCCAGAGCGCGCCCACGCGGGTGCCGCCGAGCACCACGTTGTGCAGGGTGCGCCCGCCAACGGTTAGCTCCTGCGCGCGCAGCGCAAGGATGGTGGGCAGGTAGGCCGAGGCGTCTTCACCGCTGTCGGTGGCCTCGGCGGGCTTGCCGGTGGACTCGCCGAACAAGGCCTGCCAGGCCGGCACGTCGACGCGCGCGAGCTGGATGTTGGCGAGCACGCCGTGCTCCGGCGGGGTCGCGGATTCGCCCGGGGCGAGGCCAACTCCGATGCCGCCGCGCAGCACCCGGGCCTCGGTGCCGGAGATGTCGCGCACGTAAGACGCCGAGCCGACGCGGGCCAGCTCGACCGAGAACCGGTCCTGAAGCGGCGGGGTGCCGCCGGCGCGGGCCTCGCGCTGCACGATCTTCTTCTCGATCGTGAGCGGCATCGCGTCCTCCGGCGGCTTGGCCAGCGGTGCGGGCAGTTGCAGCCCCAGGCCCTGCAGGCTGCTGGCCAGCGAGAACTCGGAGGCGCCGTCGTGCATCGAGAACGTGGCCGCGTAGGGCGCGCTGCCGGTGGTTTGACGGGCCAGGCGCGCCAGCCAGTCCACCTCGCGCGCTGCACGCATGCCCTCGGCGCTCGCAGTGCCCTGGGCGCGCAGGTTCAGCTCCGGCGCGGTGCCCCAGCGGCCCGCGCCTTCGATGCGCAGGGCGCCGCCGAGTGCGCGCGCCTGCACGCCGGCCAGCGAGAAGCCGGCCTCGGTGAAGTTCAGCGTGCCGCGGACCTGGCCCAGGGTCGGGACTTCCGGCTGGATCTGGACGTCGTTGTCTGCGAGGGCGATGCTCGCCTGCACCTTGGTCTTGTCCATGGCACCGAGTGGCAGCTCCAGGCGCAGCCGGTAGTCGGCGCTCCCGGTGGCGCGGGCACGCGCGAGGGTCGGCGCGGCCTCGCCGGCCAGCGGCGATCCGGCGCGCAGCAGCTCCGCCAGCGGGCCCTTGGCCTGGGCATCGACCTTGAGCAGCACAGTGTGGTGGCCCATGTCGGGGATCTGAGCCTCGGCCTTGATCACTTCGATGCCCGGTGCGCCTGCGAGGCGCCCGCGGGCGTTGCGTACCTGCATGCCGGCGCGCTCGAACACGAGCTCGCCGCTCAAGCCCGTCAGGGCGGGCCAGTTCTTCGCCGAGCCGGCCACGGGCGGCGCGTAGGCGTATTGCACGTCCCCCACCCGCGCGGCGATGCGGAACTCGCCTTGCTTCGGGTCCTTGAAGGGCATGTCGTTCAAGTCGCCCTTCACTTTGAAGTCCACGATGCTGGCGGTGCCCTTCTGCACTGAGTCGCGCACGTAGTCCCGGGTTTCCTTCGGGATGTGCTGGGGCAGGTAGCGATAGACGCGGGTGCCGTCGGCGCGGGTGAGCTTGCCCTGAAGATCGAGCACGCCCGGGAAGCGCGATCGGCTGCTGGAGCTGGCGGGATCGCTGGTGCGCCAGCTGGCCTGCGCCTCGCCCTCTGCATCGGCGTTGGCGAACCTCAGGCCCGAGACCTGGAGCTGGGACTTGTCGCCGTCGAACCTCCACACGAGCTGGGCGGACAGCTGTTCGACTGCGATCACAGAGTCTTCGAATACACCCGGGAAGTCGAGCGCGCCGTTGGCGATGCTCAATGCGGCGCTGCCGCCGGCCTGGGTGGCATCGAAATCGATGGTGGCGCCGCGGATGCCGGGCGCACCAGCCGGCGGCGACGCTGCGGCGTTCGCCGCTGCAGGCTGGGGGGAGGCGCGCGGCGCGGGAACCGCCGCAGCCGCAGGCATGGTGCCGGTCTCGGCGGGCCGCGAGGCGACGCCGAAGCCGCTGACGCGGCCCCGCGCCTGGTACTTGTCCGGCGTGCCGAGCGGGCCTTGCCAGCTGGCATCGATGCGTTCGACGAGGCCGCGCGGCAGCAGGCCATCGATGATCCTGCGGCTGTTGTCGTCCAAGGGCAGCCGGTCGGCGATCATGGCCAGCGCCGCGAGGTCGAGCCGGTCCGCGCGCAGCGCGCCGCGCTCGGCGACCCGGCCCTTTTCGGGCAAGTGCTGGAACCAGAGGTTGCCGCCCGGCCAGCGCATGCCGTCGGATGTCTGGAACTGCAGGTCGGTGGTGGAGAACTCCTGGATCTCCTGTGTCATGCGCCCGGCCAGCCGGCCGGTGACGTCGCTCAGGATCAGCGGCTCGAGCGACTTGCCCAACGAGGCGTCCACGCGCAGCAGCGCCAGGTCGACCGTGCCGCCGGCGATCTGGCCGTCGTCGACATCGGCCCAGATCCGCAGTGCGCCATCGCCTTCGCGGATGCGTGCATCGAGCGTCACATACTGGCCGAGCTGCCGGATATCGATGCGCGGCAGCTCGGCGTAGGCCACGCCGTCCCAGCTCTGCCAGTTGCCGCTGCGCACCGACAGCAGGGGCTGGCGGAATGCGCCGCGCAGGGTGAAGCGCTCGCCCCAGCCGGGAGGTGGCGTGGCATCGAGCCGCAGGGTGTGGCTGCGTGGACCGTTGCGGGCGATGAACTGCACATCGGACAGCAGGAGCGACGGCGCGCCGCGGCTCTCGTCGGTCCAGCGCACGATGCCGCCCTGGATGATGAACTCGCGCTGCGCGAAGAACCAGTCGGCCCCGCGGCTCTCGCCGGTGGTGTCGGTGCCCATGCTGAGGCCGGCGACGTGCAGCTTGCCGGCCACGTCGCGGCGCACCTCCAGCTCGGGCCCTTCGATGTAAAGCTGCTCGAAGTTCAGGCGCCACAGCGAGCGCGGCGAAACGCTGGCCACCACGCGCGCCAGACGCAGGGCCTCCTGCTGTTGTGGATCGTGCAGCACGACCTCGCGCAACTCGAAGCTGGGGAACAGGGACCCGCCCTTGGCGGTGATCGAGCCGATGCGCACCGGTACTCCGATGGCCTTGCTGGCCTGGGCTTCCAGCGCGCCACGGTACTCGCCGATTCGCGGCACAATCCATGCGTGTAGGACTAGCACTGACAGCGCAATCAGCAGCCATGCAGCGACCAGCAAACCCAACAACCAGCGTGCCGCCACAGCGGTGATCTTGAGCAGACGTGAAGGGGAAGACGTCGTGTCGTTCATTGAGGGTTGCGCTGTGACAGGAATTATGACTGCGAGCCTCCCACCCGGTTCCGCCCAGACAGATGCCGAAGCCCGCGCTGCGGAAACGCCGCAGGCGCCGCTCGCGGCCTCGTCGCGCTTCGTGCAGCGCCTGCGCCGCCGGTACGCCGGCGAGCTGGCACTGCTGCCGGCCGGCGAACCGCGGCGTGCCGCGATGGCCCAGGCCTACGCCGCGCTGCGCGAGCGAGGAGACGGCGTGGCCGATGCCTTGCGCATCGTGCGGCAGCTCGTGATGGAGCGGCTCATCACCCTCGACTGCGAACATCATGCAGCGCTGGCGGTGGTCACGATCGCGGTCACCGAGCTCGCGGAGTTCGCCCTCGACATCGCCTGCCGCGAAGCCTGCACCGAGCTCGGGGCCACGCACGGCACACCGCTCGGCCCCGACGGCCAGCGCGCCCAGCTCTGGGTGGTGGGCATGGGCAAGCTCGGCGCGCGCGAGCTCAACGTGTCGAGCGACATCGACCTGATCTATCTCTACGACCACGACGGCGAAACCACGGGCGACGCGCAGGGGCGCGCGCGGCTGGCGAACCAGGAGTTCTTTGCGCGCGCCGTCAAGCGCATCTATGCGCTGGTGGGCGACACCACCGAGCACGGCTTCGTGTTCCGCGTCGACCTTGCGCTGCGGCCCAACGGCAACTCGGGACCGAGCGTGGTCTCGCTGGATGCGCTGGAGGAGTATTTCCAGGTCCAGGGGCGCGAATGGGAGCGCTTTGCCTGGCTCAAGAGCCGGGTGGTGGCGCCGCGCGGCGTGATCGAGGACGGTTCGGCCCAGGCCCTTCGGGGTGTGGTGTTGCCCTTCGTCTTCCGGCGCTACCTGGACTACAGCGTGTTCGATTCGCTGCGCACGCTGCACCGGCAGATCCGCGAGCAGGCCGCGCGCCGCAGCGCCGGGCGCCCCGAGCGCGCCAACGACGTCAAGCTCTCGCGCGGCGGCATTCGCGAGATCGAATTCATCGTGCAGCTGCTGCAGGTGGTGCGCGGGGGCCAGTTCCCCGAGCTGCGCACGCGGCCCACGCTCGATGCGCTGCAGCGCCTGGCGCGCGCCAACCTGATGCCGCAGGAAACGGCCGACGCGCTGGCCACGGCCTACGAGTTCCTGCGCCGCGTGGAGCACCGCATCCAGTACCTGGACGACCAGCAGACGCATGTACTGCCGGTGCAGGACGAAGACCTGCGCTGGATCGCGCGCACGCTGGGATACGAGGGCTGCTGCCCCTTCCTGGCGCAGCTCGATGCCCATCGCGAGTTCGTGGCACAGGAGTTCGACAAGCTGCTGGGCGGCAATAAGGAACCCTGCAAGCGGTGCAACGGCGGGTCGGCCGGCGCCGTGCCGGCCGACCTGGGCGACCTTGTCGACGAGTTGCCTGCGCCCTTTGCCGAGCGCATCCAGGCATGGCGCGACAGCCCGCGCGTGCAGGCGCTGCGCGACGAGACCCGCGCGCGCCTGCGCCAGCTGGTGCAGCGCACCGGGCAGTGGCTGCGGGAGCCGGACGGGGAGGGCTCGGGCCAGATCGCCCGTCACATCGACGGTGCATTGCGCTGGGCCGACTGGATCGAGCCGCTCATGCGCCGCGAGAACTACATCGCATTGCTGGTCGAGCGGCCGGCGGTGCAGGAGCGGCTGCTGCGTTTGCTGGGCTCGGCGCGCTGGCCGGCGCGCTACCTGATGCAGCACCCGGGCGTGATCGACGAGCTCGCGAGCCATGAAATGCTGGCGGGCCGCTTCTCGGCGGCCGAGTTCGAGCGCGAGCTGGAAGCGCGCCACCTGTCTCTGCGCCAGACCGGCGAGGCCGACGAGGAGCGACTGCTCAACCTCCTGCGCCATGCGCACCACGCCGAGCTGTTCCGCACGCTGGCGCGCGATGTCGAAGGCCGCATCACGGTGGAGCAGGTGGCAGACGACCTGAGCGCGCTGGCCGACACGGTGCTGCGCGTGACCGCCCGCTGGTGCTGGCCGCAGGTGCGCAACCCGCACCGCGAGACGCCGCGCTTCGCCATCATCGGCTACGGAAAACTGGGCGGCAAGGAGCTCGGCTACGGGAGCGACCTGGACATCGTCTTCGTCTACGACGACGACGACGAGCGCGCCGGCGAGGTCTATGCAGCCTACGTGCGCAAGCTGATCAACTGGTTGACCGTCCAGACCCGCGAGGGCGACCTGTTCGAGATCGACACCGCGCTGCGACCCAACGGCAACTCGGGCCTGCTCACCACCAGCTTCGACGCCTACGAGAAATACCAGCTGGGGCGCGGCAGCAACACCGCCTGGACCTGGGAGCACCAGGCCATGACGCGCGCGCGTTTCCTGGACATGGCTTCGGGGCCCGACGAATCCGACACCAACGGCGACTGCTCGCTTTGCGATCGCTTCGACCGCATCCGAGAGGCCGTGATCGCGGCGCCGCGCGACCGTGCAGCCCTCAAGGCCGAGATCGTCGCGATGCGCGAGAAGGTGCGCGCCGCGCGGCCGGTCAAGGCCGATCGCTTCGATGTCAAGCACAGCCCCGGCGGCATGGTGGATGCCGAGTTCGCGGTCCAGTTCCTGGTGCTTTCGGAATCGAAGGCACATCCCGAGCTGATCCCGAACGTGGGCAACATCGCGCTGCTGATCCGGGCCGAGGAGGCCGGGCTGCTGCCCGCGGGAATCGGCCGCAACGCCGCCGCGGCCTATCGCGAGCTGCGCCGCGTGCAGCACCGGGCGCGGCTCAACGAGGAGCCGACGCAGGTGCCGATGAGCGCGCTGGCGGCCGAGCGCGCAGCCATGCTTGCGCTATGGAAGGCGGTGTTTGGCTAGGCCCCCGAATGCACGCGCCGTCGCGCTGGCGGCAGGCGCGGCGCTGGTGCTGCTGCTGGCCGGTTGCGCCAGCGGGCCGCGCGGCGGCTCCGGCATCGGCCGCGACGGTCCCGACGCCAACCCGCCCTCCAGCCTCGGCCAGGTGCCCGACGCCGAGCCACGCGTGGAAGCGATCCGCGGCGGCGGCACCAGCAAGCCTTATGTCGTGCTGGGCCGCTCCTACGCGCCGATCACCGACGACCGGCCGTGGCGCGAGACCGGCCTTGCCTCCTGGTACGGCCGCAAGTTCCATGCGCAATCCACCGCCAGCGGCGAGCCATACGACATGTATGCGATGACGGCCGCTCACAAGACCTTGCCGCTGCCCAGCTACGTGCGGGTGCGCAACCCGGCCAACGGGCGCGAGGTGATCGTGCGGGTGAACGACCGCGGGCCCTTCCACGACGATCGCATCATCGACCTGAGCTACACCGCGGCCTACAAGCTCGACCTGTTGCGCGGGGTGGCGCCGGTGGAGATCGAGCGCATCACCAATGCGGACATCCGTGCCGGCACCTGGCGGCGCGGGGACACTGCGCTGGCGCAGGCGGTGCCGGCCCCGGCGCCGGGGGCGCCTGGCTCGGCTCCCACCACCGCGAGCGCTGCCGATGCGCTCGCCGTTCCCATTGCGTTGACCTCGCCGGTGGTCGCCAGGCCGCGCGCTGAAGTGCGCGAGCTGGACGCGCTTCCGCCCCTGCCTGAAACCTGGTCCGAGGCGGCTCCCGCTCCGGGCCGCTCCGAATCGCTGCCGATCGCGCCGAACTCGGGTTTCTGGGTTCAGCTGGGCGCCTTCAGCCAGCGCGACGGCGTGGAGCGCTTCCAGCAGCAAGTGGCGCATAGCCTGCCCGCATTGGCGGGCGCCCTCAACGTATTCGCGGAGCGCGGCACCTACCGGCTCCAGGCCGGGCCTTACGCCTCGCGCGACCAGGCGCTCGAGATGGCCGAGCAGGTGCGCAACGGGATGCAGCTGGCGCCGATGATCGTCGAGCGGCGCTGAGGCGCGCTCATGCGAGGTCTCCAGGCGGCGCGGCGGTCCGCAGTGCCTCGAGCTCGGCACGCGTGACGGGCCGCGCGGAGAAGCGCGCAGCGATGCGCGCCAGTTTCTCTGGATTGCGTTGCGTGCAGATGCGCAGGATCCGCTCGCCGTCCGTCTCGATGGTCTGTACCGACTCCAGGGCGCCGTTGTAGAAGCGCAGCAGGCCCGGCTCGCCGTTGATCTCGGCCAGCTTGAGCCGCAGCCCGCTGCCGAGCAGGCGCGGCACGGCGTAGAAGTACTGCGCAATGCGCTGGGCACCGCGCAATACCTTGCGGAAGGCCGGCACCTTGCCGCCGCTGTCGCCGATCAGCTCGGCATCCTCGGCCAGCAGTTCCTTGAGCCGGCGCATGTCGCCGCTGGCGGAGGCTTCGGCAAAGCCCTGCATCAACCGCCAGTGGGTATCGCGCTCCACCGCGAAGCGCGGGCGCTCCTCCTGGATCTGGTTCTTGGCGCGGTGCACCAGCTGTCGGCACGCCGCTTCGCTCTTGCCCAGCGTGCGCGCCACGTCCTCGTAGTCGGCATCGAAGACCTCGCGCAGCAGGAAAGCCGCGCGCGCCTCGGGGGCGAGGCGCTCCAGCACCGCGAGAAAGGCGACGGAAATGTCGTCGGCACGCTCCAGCATCTGCTCGGGCGAGGCCGGCGCGCCGGTCAGCAGCGGCTCGGGCAGCCAGGCCCCTTCATAGTGCTCGCGCTGGAGCTTGGCGGCGCGCAGGCGGTCGATGGACAGGCGCGTGACCACGGTGACCAGCCAGGCCTCGGGGTTGTGGAGTGCGTCGACAGTCGCGTCGTTCCAGCGCAGCCAGGCATCCTGCACCACGTCTTCGGCATCTGCGGCCGAGCCGAGCATGCGGTAGGCGATGCCCAGCAGGCGCTTGCGGTGGCAATCGAAGGTGCGGGTGGAGTCGTCCATACCGGCAAGACGGACGAGGCCCCTGCCTTGTGACAGGCGTGCGTCGGGGGCTCAGGCCCCCTGGTACGCGGACTTGGGGCCGAGGGTGGCCGTGACTTCCTTTCGGTAGCGATTGAGCTCCTGCACGGTCTTGAAGCTGCGGTTCATCAGCAGGCTCAGGTTGTGCAGGATGCGGTCGCCGACCTTGTTTTCCCAGGCGATGTCGAACTTGATCTGCTTGTCCAGCCAATGCTCCAGCCAGTCTGGATCGGGCACGCGGCTCTGGATCGTGTCGTTGGGGAACAGCGCCTTGTTGACATGCAGGTTCGTCGGGTGCAGCGCCTGGGCGGTGCGCCGGGCACTCGCCATCAGCACACCGACCTTGGTGAAGGCCGCACGCGCCTCGTCGCCGAACTTCTCGAGGGCGCGCTTCATGTAGCGCAGGTAGGCGCCGCCGTGCCGGGCCTCGTCCTGGCTCAGGGTGGTGTAGATGTGCTTGATGACGGGCTCGGTGTGCCACTCGGCCGCGCGCCGGTACCAGTGGTTGAGGCGGATCTCGCCGCAGAAGTGGAGCATCAGCGTCTCGAGCGGCGGCGCCGGGTCGAAATCGAAGCGCACCTCGTGCAGCTCCTGCTCGGTGGGCGCGTGCTGGGGGCTGAAGCGCTTGAGGTATTCCATCAGCACCAGCGAATGCTTCTGCTCCTCGAAGAACCAGATCGACATGAAGGCGGAGAAGTCGCTGTCGTGGCGATTGTCGCGAAGGAACATCTCGGTGGCGGGCAGGGCGGCCCATTCCGTGATGGCGTTCATCTTGATGGTCTGCGCCTGTTCGTCGGACAGGCGGCTCGCATCGAAGGACTGCCAGGGAATGTCTTTGTCCATGTCCCAGCGGACGGATTCGAGCTGTCTGAAAAGTTCCGGGTAGAGCATCAATGACTTTCTGAACCCGGCGATTTTAGACGCGGGGGTTGGCGCCCTCGTGACAAGCGCGCGATGATGCGGTATAGACGACCGCGCCGCCGTTCCGGCCAAGCCCCTACTTTTACTCTGGACACCGCCATGCGAATCCTCTTTCGACGGCCACTTGTTTCACCCCCTCTCGCTGCTTTCGCGGCTTTCGCCGCGATGGCCTGCCTGGCACCAGCCCTCGTCAGTGCCCAGGGGATTGCAGCGCCCGGTGCCGAGGTGGCCGCCCCCGCTGGCTGCCCGCCCATCCTGCAACACACCTTCCCCCGCCTGCAAGACGAGAAACCCCAGGCGCTGTGCCAATACACAGGCAAGGTGGTGCTGGTGGTCAACACAGCGAGCTTCTGCGGCTTCACCCCGCAGTACAAGGGGCTGGAGGCGCTGGACAGCAAGTACCGCTCGCGCGGGCTGGTGGTGCTGGGCTTCCCCTCGAACGACTTCTCGCAGGAGACCGGCACGAACAAGGAAATCGCGGACTTCTGCGAAAGCACTTTCGGCGTGAAATTTCCGATGTTCGCCAAATCCTCGGTGCGCGGGACCGAGGCGAACCCGCTGTTCAAGGAACTCGCGCAGGTCTCGGGGACGACGCCCAAGTGGAACTTCTACAAGTACCTGATCAGCCGCGAAGGCAAGGTGGTGGATTCGTATTCCAGCATGACCTCGCCGGATGACAAGGGTTTCGTCCGTCAGCTGGAAAAGCAGCTCGGCGCTCAGTGACGCCGCTGGACATTCGCGGGCCTCGTCACAAACGCTTACCACTGTCTTGGGAACCGCTCTGCGCGGGTCGGGCTCTTACCGGCTCGGGTGCGGAAAACCCGAAAATTTTCTTGTTGCGAGGCCTTTCGGACGCCTGACGTCCGAATGAAATCCCGAGGCGATTCTTCTCCTCCTCCCTCCCTCCCTCCTTCGTTTCGGGGCGCCTCGCAGCATCTTTATCTCGCCCCCAGGTTGGCTGCCTTCATGTAGCCGCCCACCCCCTACCGGGGAGGGCATGTTGCTCGCCCCCAGGTTGGCTCACTTCGTGTAGCCGCCCACCCCCTACCGGGGGCAACACCAGCGGCCCGGCAAAGCCGGTTCCGCGGTGTTCACCAACAAAAAGCCCCGCACCGCGGGGCTTTTGCTTTCGCGGTTCAGTTGGTTCAGGGGGCGGTGTCGGCGAAGCTGGGGCGCAGCATCAGCTTGTCGTAGAGCTTGCCGAGGTTCGGGTGCTCGCCGCGCCAATCGATTTCAGGGAAGCGGAATCCGATCCAGCCGAGCGCGCAGCCGACTGCGATGTCCGAAAGGCTCAAATGAATGCCGCTGCAGAAGGGCTTGTCGCCCAGGCCCTTGGCCATGGCACGGATGCCGGCCTCGACCTTGGCACGTTGGCGGCCGATCCAGGCCTGGCTTCGCTCGCCGTCGGCACGGCGGGCCCAGGTGGCCTCCATCCGCCAGAGCACGCCGGCGTCCATCACGCCGTCGGCCAGGGCCTCCCAGGTCTTGACCTCGGCGCGCTCGCGGCCCTGCTGCGGAATCAGCTTTCCGACCGGTGAAAGGGTGTCGAGGTACTCGACGATCACGCGGGAATCGAACATGGCCTCGCTGCCTTCCATGATCAGGCACGGAACCTTGCCCAATGGGTTGGAGCTGGCGATGGTCGTGTCGTCGGACCAGACGTCCTCGATCACGAACTGGTAGTCGAGCCGCTTCTCGGCCATGACCACGCGCACCTTGCGCACATAAGGGCTGGCGTTGGATCCGATCAGTTTCATGCGGGCTCTCTCCCCCTGGGGGTCGTCGTTGTAGCGTTTTGATTCTAGGGGAAGGCGCGCAGTGCAGAATCCGCCTCCACGCCAACGAGGGAGAAGGTGAAGGAACATGGTCACAGAAGCGCCCATCGATACAGTGCCCGAGCGCCATTCGATCGAGTTCACGGCCAGCGGCAGCGAGTATTTCCGCATCTGGATCGTGAACCTGCTGCTCATCGTCGTCACCCTCGGCATCTACCTGCCCTGGGCCAAGGTGCGCAAGCTCAAGTACTTCTACAGCAACACCTGGATCGGGGGCGACGCGCTGGACTTTCACGGCGAGCCGGCCAGGATGCTGCGCGGCACCTTGGTTGCCGCTGGTTTCCTGGTCGCTTATTCGGTGGGCAGCAATTTCTCCGGCTGGGCGGCGCTGGTGGCGGCGCTCGCCTTCATGGCGCTGTGGCCGGCGTTGTTCCGCGCGGCGATGCGCTTCAGGCTGGCCAACACCAGTTGGCGCGGCCTGCGCTTCCATTTTGCGGGCAACACCGCTGGCGCCTACGCCTGCATGCTGCCGCCGCTGGCGCTGGCGTTGCTGCCGGTGGCCCTCGCGGGTGTGATGGCCGGGATGCCGGTGGAGGGCAAGCCGCTTGCGCTGCCCGCGGTGGCGACCGGCGTGGCGGGCCTGGGCATGCTGGCTTTCGCCGCGGGCCTGCCTTATTTCCTCTGGCGCGTGCGGCGTTACCAGCACGACAACTACGCGATCGGCGCGCTGCAGACCCGGCTCAAGGTCGATGTGGGCGTGCTCTACGGCATCTTCATCAAGCTGATTGCAATCAGCTTTGCTGCGTTTGCGATCATGCTGCTGGTGGCGGGCCTCTTCGCCTTCGCGGGCCGCAGATCCGGCACCGGCGCGATCTTCGTGGTGGTGGCGGCGCTCATGGGCTTCGGCGCGGTCCTGCTCATCAACATCCTCCCGAAGTCCTATTTGCAGGTGCGGCTGCAGAACCTGATGTGGTCGGCCACCGGCAACGAGGTGCTGCGCTTCGACAGCCGCATGAAGTTCGGCAGCTACCTGGGCCTGCAGTGCAGGAACTACCTGCTGATTTTCCTGACGCTCGGCCTCTACTGGCCCTTCGCCGTGGTGAACACGCGGCGAGCCCAGATCGAGGCCGTCGAGCTGCAGACGCGCATCGGCCTCGACCAGCTCAGCCAAGCCGCAGGGCGAGAAGACCCGAGCGCCGCGGGCGACATGGCGGCCGACCTGTTCGGGCTGGACATCGGCCTGTGAGCGCTCAATGAGCGCCGTTCTCGACGTTCGTTTTTTCGACGGCCATAGCAGCCGTCCTGCGGCGGCGTGCCTGCACGTCGATGGCGACGCGCTTGTCGTCGCGCCGGCGCCCGGCGCAGCTTTTGCATCGCTCAGCGTGCCGCTGGCGCGGCTGCGCTGGCCCGAACGCACGCGCCACGGCGGCCGGCTGCTGCAGCTGCCGCAGGGCGCCAGCGTACAGGCGCTGGACGTCGCGGCATGGGACGCATGGGTCGCGCAGCTCGGCCGCGGCGAGAGTCTGGTGGTTCGCGCCCAACAGAACTGGCGCGGCGTGGCGCTGGCCTTGGCCTTGCTGCTGGCCGCGACTGCCGCGTTGTATCAGTGGGGCCTGCCGTGGGTCGCACGCGGCGTGACCGCGGCGGTGCCGGCCGGCGTGGACGCGACGATCGGCGCCGAGGTACTCGAATCCGTCGACAAGTCGCTGCTGGCGCCCAGCGCGCTGGTGCCGGAGGAACAGGAGCGCATCCGTCGCACCTTCGAACGGATGATTCAGGCGGCCCACCCGAATGGCCCACCGGCCTGGAAGCTGGAGTTCCGGCGTGCCCGCGACAAGCGGCTGGGGCCCAACGCGCTTGCACTGCCCGGCGGCACCATCATCCTGACGGACGAGCTGGTGCAGCTGATGCCCGGCGACCCGGATGCGGTGCTCGGTGTGCTCGGCCACGAGTTCGGCCATGTGCGGCTGCGGCATGCGATGCGGCAGCTGGTGCAGGCGTCGGCGATCGGGTTTGCTGTATCGGCCGCTTTCGGCGACTACGGCACGCTCATCGGCAGCGCCCCGGTGCTGCTGGCCACACTCGGCTACTCGCGTGATGCCGAGCGCGAGGCCGACGTTGAATCGGTGCGGCTGATGCGTGCCGCCGGCATCTCGCCGCGCGTGATGATCGGCTTCTTCGAGGCCGTCGAGCGCTGGCGCGCCGGGCAGAAGCGCGCCGGGCTGGACGACGACGTCATCGGCCTCGCCTTCTCCTCGCATCCGGCCACGGTCGAGCGTATTGCCTTCTTCCGGGAAGCCGCAGCGAACTGAAATTGAAGGTCCGGGACCGGCACCTAAAATTCAGCGCATGAGTTTCTCCACCGTCTCCGCCCTTTCCCCCCTCGACGGCCGCTACGCGGCCAAGCTCTCGGCCCTGCGGCCGCTGATGAGTGAGCAGGGCTACATGCACCGGCGGGTACAGGTCGAGGTCGCGTGGTTCATCGCGCTGTCGGACTGCGGCTTTCCCGAGTTCAAGCCGCTCACCGGCGGCGCGCGCAAGTACCTGCTGGGCCTGGTCACCAATTTCTCCGAGGCCGACGCCATCGCGATCAAGCAGATCGAGAAGACCACGAACCACGACGTCAAGGCGGTCGAGTACTGGATCAAGTCCAAGTTCGAGGCCCGGCCCGAGCTGCTGGCAGCCTCGGAGTTCGTGCACTTCGCCTGCACCAGCGAGGACATCAACAACACCAGCCACGCGCTGCAGATCCAGGCCGCACGTGAAAAAGTGGTGCTGCCCGCCATCGACGGCCTGATCGCCACGCTGCGCGAGATGGCGGGCCGCTTCGCCGAGGTGCCGATGCTGTCGCGCACGCACGGCCAGACCGCCAGCCCGACCACCGTCGGCAAGGAAATCGCGAACGTGGCCGTGCGCCTGGCCAAGGCGCGCGAGCGCATCGCCGGCGTGGCGCTGCTGGGCAAGATGAACGGCGCGGTAGGCAACTACAACGCGCACATGGCGGCCTGGCCCGAGTTCGATTGGGAGGCCTTCAGCCGCAAGGTGGTCGAGACGCCGGCGCCGCTGGGGCTGGGCCTCGGCTTCCAGCCGTACAGCATCCAGATCGAGCCTCACGACTACATGGCCGAGCTCTACGATGCGGTGGCGCGCGCCAACACCATCCTGATCGACTTCGCGCGAGACGTCTGGGGCTACGTGGGCCTGGGCTATTTCAAGCAGCGGCTCAAGAAGGGCGAGATCGGCTCCTCGACCATGCCGCACAAGGTGAACCCGATCGACTTCGAGAACGCCGAAGGCAACCTGGGACTGGCCAACGCACTGCTGCGCCACCTGAGCGAGAAGCTTCCGATCAGCCGCTGGCAGCGCGACCTGACCGACAGCACCGTGCTGCGCAACATCGGCGTGGCCTTCGGTTATGCGGTGCTGGCCTATGCCAGCCTTGCGGCCGGGCTTGGCAAGCTGGAGCTCAACGAGGAGGCGCTCGCCGAAGATCTCGAGGCCTCATGGGAAGTGCTGGCCGAGCCGATCCAGACCGTGATGCGGCGTTTCGGCGTGCAGGGCGCGTACGAGCAGCTCAAGGAGGTCACCCGCGGCAAGACGGTGACCGCCGAAGCGCTGCACCAGTTGATCCGCTCGCTCGAAATCCCCGAAGCCGAAAAGGAACGGTTGCTGGCCATGACGCCGGCCACCTATATCGGCAAGGCGGCCGAGCTGGCGCGACGGGCGCAGACGCCCTGAAGATGGCGTGAACGAAGCGGGCCGCGAGGCCGCCTACACTCGCGACCCCATGGCGCTCAAATCCACCATCTTCAAGGCCACCCTCGCGGTGGCCGACATCGACCACGGCTACTACGCCGACCATGCGCTCACGCTGGCGCGCCATCCCAGCGAGACCGACGAGCGGATGATGATCCGGCTGGTCGCGCTGGCACTCAATGCGCACAAGCTGCAGGACGTCTGCCAGGGCGACGGCACGCTGGCCTTCGGCGCGGGCCTCTCGAACCCGGACGAGCCCGATGTCTGGCTGCGCGACTTCACCGGCGCGGTGCGCTTGTGGGTCGAGGTGGGCCAGCCGGAGGACAAGCCGGTCATCAAGGCCTGCGGAAAGGCGGACGAGACGATCGTCTACGCCTTCCACCATGCGGCCGAGGTCTGGTGGCGCGGCATCGAGAACAAGCTCACGCGGCCGCAGAACCTCTCCGTCTACCGCGTACCGACGGCGGCTTCGCAGGAATTGGCCGCGCTGGCGCAGCGATCGATGCAGTTGCAGGCGACCATCCAGGAAGGTGGCTTGATGCTGGGCGACGGCACGCACAGCGTGGACATCGAGCTGGTGCGCTGGAAGTAATTCGGCCGTCTCAAGGCGCACCGGGCATCATCGCGCCGCACTGCCAGCACTGCTCGAAGCCGCCCTCGACCAGCTCGCCGCAGCGGCAAAGCCAGCGCCGCTGAGGCCGGTGCTGCAACGCATGGAGCAGCTGCCTTGCACGCTCGAGCTGGGCCTCGTCCTCGATCCAGATCTCCGGCAGGCATTGGTCGGGTGGCAGCTGGCCGGCGGCCGCGCCGAGGTATTCGCGCTGCACCGAGGCCGCGACGCCCTCTTCCCGCAAGGCATCGGCCCAGAGCGTGGCGATCGCCAGGTTGGGGGCTTGCGCGAGGCGGCGCATGGCGCTTGATTCTCTTCAGTGCGGCAGCTCGGCCGGCTCGCCGGGCGCCGGCTCGTCATCCGGCCAGGCGGGTTCGGCCTCGCGCGCCCGCTCGGCATAGCGGTTGAAGCGCCATGCCTTGTCCAGCATCGTGATGCGCCGCCAGGTGGCGCGCTTCTCGCCGGGCGTCATCGAGGGCCAGTGCTGCACCTCGTCGAAGCTGCGGCCGCAGCCCTTGCATTCGTCGTCGCCCTGACTGGTGGAGCAGATGGCGATGCAGGGGGTGTCGGGCGTTGTCTGGTACCAGGCGAGCCAGGCGTCCCAGGCCTTGGGCGGAAACCCGACCTCGTCGGCCTCGTCCTCGTGATGGAACACCATCAGCGCGTAGACCTCGGCCAGCGCGCGCAGCTCGGGCGCAAGGGTGATGCCATCGGGCGAGGGCTTTTTCTCGCGCCAATAGTTGATGGCGGCCTCGATGTCTGTGATGTGGATGGCGGCCATGAGAGGTCGGGAAAAATGCGGCTGGGCATCATAGTCCCGGCAAAGCCCAGCGACTGCGGAAGGTTATGCGCTGCTCCGAAATAAATAGCATGCCGAGTCCTGCCTCTGCGGGCTGCCGGCGTTTTTTCCTTGAAGGTCGAGAAAAATTCTGTTGCCACGCCTGCGCCCTCGATGCTCTAATCACCGGACCGAAGGGGAGTAGCTCCCACCCGTCTTCCACGAGGACGGACTTCGACAGGTCGTCAATACGAAGACAACACTTCCGGCCTGTCGGGCAGCCCACGCTGCCGAGCAAGACCTTCGATTGGAGCCCGCGCGGGTTCGATCGAAGCGTTTGCATGTCCCGGACCCTGCGGGTCCTCATTCAGCCGCTTGATCCAACCCGCACGGGATGAAGCAATTCGAACAGAGGACGCTATGGAACAGTTCCTGACCCCCGAATTCTGGGTCGCCGTCGGTCAGATCATCATGATCGACATCCTTCTCGGCGGCGACAACGCCGTCGTCATCGCACTGGCCTGCCGCAAGCTGCCGCCCGCGCAACGCACCAAGGGCATTCTTTGGGGCACCGCCGGCGCCATCCTGCTTCGCGTGATCCTGATCTTCTTCGCACTCACGCTGCTGGCCATTCCGTTCCTCAAGCTGGCTGGCGCGCTGCTGCTGGTGTGGATCGGCATCAAGCTGCTCGCGCCCGAGCATGACGATGCGCATGGCAACATCGCCGCCAGCGACCGGCTGTGGTCCGCCGTGAAGACGGTCATCGTCGCCGACCTGGTGATGAGCGTGGACAACGTGATCGCGATCGCCGGCGCCGCGCAAGGCGCGGGCGAGGGCCACCAGATGCCGCTGGTGATCTTCGGCCTGCTGGTGAGCATTCCGATCATCGTCTGGGGCAGCCAGCTGGTCATCAAGCTGATGGACCGCTTCCCCATCATCATCACGTTGGGCGGCATGCTGCTGGGCTGGATTGCCGGCACGATGGCGGTGTCGGACCCCTCGGTCGTCAACCCCGCTGCGTGGACCTGGGTGCCGAAGCTGCCGCAAACCGACATGGTGCGCTACATTGCCGGTGTCGGCGGCGCGCTGCTGGTGCTGCTGATCGGCAAGTGGGTCGCGATGCGCCGGCCGAAGCCGCAAGACACCGCCACCGCCTGATCTCGCCAACAAGGAGCATCCATGGAAAAGATCATTCTGTATGTCGACGATGCGGCCTACGCGCGCGAACTGCTCTCGCGGCTCACGCCCGAAGCGGTCGGCACGGGTGCCCGCCGCTGGGTGCTGGTGGCCTGCGCGCCGCGCATGACGCATCGCATCAGCAAATGGGTGAGCCACAGCGCGCGCGAGAACTGGCGCAACAAGTGGCTGGCGAAGACGCAGGACCAGCTGCTGCCGCTGCTGCAACTGGAAGGCGACCAGGTCACCTCCGTGCTGGCCAAGGGGCCCTTGGCCGAGCTCACGCAGCGCCTGAAGATGGAGCACGGCGCTGCGCGCGTGATCGATGCCCGCCGTCCGAAGATCGGCGTGGACCTCGAACCTGTGGCACCCGACGTGCAGTCACCCGGCAAGTCCGGCTGGGCCGTGCCCGGCGCGGTGCTCGGCATGGGCGCGCTGCTGGTGCTGGCCAACGAGCTGTCCGAATAGCGCTCGCGCCGTACCGCACGCATGCGCCTCGTCATCAAATGGCTGCTGAGCGCCCTCGCTCTGATTGCAGTGACCTACATCTACAGCGGCGTGCAGGTGTCGAGCTTTACCTCGGCACTGATCGCCGCGGCCGTGATCGGCCTGCTCAACATGGTGGTGCGGCCGGTGCTGGTCGTGCTGACGCTGCCGGTCACCATCGTCACGCTGGGCCTCTTCCTCTTCGTGATCAACGCCCTGCTCTTCTGGGCGGCCTCGGGGCTGCTGCCGGGCTTCCACGTCAATGGCTTCGTGGCGGCGCTGATCGGCTCGCTGATCTATTCGTTGCTGGGCCTCATCATCGAGGCCGCGCTGGGCGGTCTGTTCGCCAAGGCCTGAGCTATTTGAGCGGCGGCTCCGCCGCCTGCTCCCTGACCAGCACGTCGATCGCCCGCGCTCGGGTGTCGACGATCGAGGCCTCGTAGTGGTCGATGGGCGCGCCGCCCCTGTGGATGAACTCCTGCGCCGCCTTGAAGCGGTCGCGCGCCCCCGGATAGTCGAGCACCGCTACGTTGGCCTCCGCATCGGCGCGGATGGCGCGCAGCGTGTCGCTCTGCGCGCCGTAGAGCCGGCCCAGCATGCGCCAGGCGGTCGCGTCGCGGGGATGTGACGCCACCCAGTCGCGCAATGAGGCCACCATCGACCCCGGCTGGCGGGTGGCGGCGGCAGCCTGCGCGGCGAGCAGCATCTCGGGCCGGTCCTTCGCCTGCGCGTCGAGCAGCGTGGCCGCCTTCGCCGGGGCATCGGCCGAGAGTTCGATCTCGGCCGACAGCAGGCGCGCCAGCCGAGCGGCGCGCGCGTCTTCGCCCGTGCGGGCCACCAGCCGCTGCACCAGCGCGCGGGCGGACCTGGCGTCGCGCAGCTCGTTGGCCGCGAGCGCCGCCGCGTACAGCGTGCCGGCTTGCTGCGCCGGCGAGCTGCGCGCGAACTCGCCGCTGCTGGCCGCGTCGATCCACAGCCGCAACACGTCCACCCCGGGACGCACCAGCACGCGGGCGCGGGCGGCGATCATGGCGTGGTCCATCGCCAGCGGCATGGCGATGCCGCTGCCGGGCCGGAACTGGTAGCGGCCCTGCATGTCGGCGATGCGCTCGTTGTTGAGCGGATGGCTGCGCAGGTAGGGATACGAGCCGTTGTCATTGAGGCGCGCCGCGTACTGCAGCTTCTCGAACATCGCGGCCGCACCTTGGGGCGCATAGCCTGCCTGGGTCATCACGCCGAAGCCGATGCGGTCGGCCTCGCGCTCCATGTCGCGCGAGAAGCTGAGCTGGCTCTGCGCGAAGGCGGCCTGGCTGCCCATCAGCACCGCCTGCCCCGCATCGCCGCTGCGGCTTTTGCCCGCGGCGATCATGCCCAGGATCATGCCGGCCAGGAGCAGCGGCATCTGCCGGCTCTGCTTGGCCATGATGCGCGAGATGTGGCGCTGCGTGACGTGGGAGAGCTCGTGTCCCAGGACGGTGGCGAGCTCGTCGCGGCTGCCGGTGACCGAAATCAGACCGAGGTGCAGGCCCAGGTATCCGCCCGGCAGCGCGAAGGCGTTGATGCTGCGGTCGCGACCCAGCATCACGGTCCAGGCGAAGCGCTCGTCCAGCTCGGGCGTGAGCTCGCCCCGCAGGCGCGCTGCCGCCAGCAGCCGCTGCCAGATGTCTTCCACATACTCGACCAGCACCGGGTCGTCGATGTAGTCGGGGTCGCGATACAGCTCGCGCGCGATCTGGTCGCCGAGGTGGCGCTCGGTGCTCGCCGTCATCTCGCCGTCGCCCATGCCCGGCAGCAGCTGGGCATGCGCCTGTAGAGGCGTCGCGAATTGGCAGGCGGTCAGGAGACAGGCGCAGAGTGTGCGCAGCAGGCGCTTCGGCGTGCGGTTCGAAGAGGTGGAAGAAGTCCGGCGCAGCATGAGGAGGATCGGTGGCTGGGGCTCGTATGATGCTTCACTCCGCTGAACGTTCAAGCATGAGTTCTCTCACCCATTTTGATGCCCAGGGCCAGGCCCACATGGTGGACGTCGCCGCCAAACCGGCCACTCACCGCGTGGCCGTGGCGACGGGTCGTATCGAGATGCAAGCGGCAACGCTGGCGTTGATTGAGTCGGGCACCGCGAAGAAGGGCGACGTGCTGGGCATCGCGCGCATCGCGGGCATCCAGGCGGCCAAGAAGACCAGCGACCTCATCCCCTTGTGCCATCCGCTGCCGCTGACGCGGGTCGCCGTGGCGTTCGCGCTCGCCGAGGGCGGCACGCCGCAGGTGGCATGCACCGCGACTGTCGAGACCGTCGGACCCACCGGCGTCGAAATGGAAGCCCTGACCGCCGTGCAGGTTGCGCTGCTGACCATCTACGACATGTGCAAGGCGGTGGATCGCGGCATGACCATCAACGGCGTGCGCGTGCTTGAAAAGCACGGGGGCAAGTCGGGAAGCTACATGGCGCCGCCGCCCGCGAAGGGCTGAGCCGCAGCGGCGCACTATTCCGACGGATCGTCCAGCGGCTCCTTGGCGAGCCAGCGCGCGTAGTCGCCGGGGAAGGCAATCTTGAAGCGCTTGCTCTGTTCTATGGCCTCCGTCTCGTGGCCCAGCAGCATGGCGCTGTCGATGAGCTTGACGATCACACGCGGCTCCGGCGAGAAGTGAACCAGGCGCTGCGCCAGCGCATGCACTTCGGCGGCGTTGGTTCGGTCGACTGTCGTGAGCGCGAGCTCTGCGAACTTCACCTGGCTGGCGAAGAGCCACGAGTCCTGCACCTTCGCCAGCGTGTCGTCGCGCCATGCCGGCAGGCGCTCTTCACGGGCGAGATAGAGCTGGCTGACGCGGGTGTAGTCCCAGCCGGCGTAGGCGACGATCGCCATGAGGGCCAGCGCAGCGGCCAGCGAGGGCGCGAAGAACGGCCGGGGTTGCGGAGGGTCGGCAGTTTTCTCCGTCGATGAGGGCCACAGGAAGCCCAGGCACAGGCCGAAGACGAGCTGGAAGGGGCCGTACCACAGCGGGTATTCGAGCAGGCTGTGAAGCACGATCGCACCGAGCAGCCCCCATGCCATCAGCCGTGCAGGATCGGTCTCGCGCCATGGCCGCGCAGACAGCACCAGCCAGCCGAACCCACCGCAGATCAGGACCGCTGCCGGGATGCCCAGCTCGACCGCGAGGTGCAGAGGCAGGTTGTGCGCGTTGTCCAGGATCTCGATGAAGCGCGGGCCTTCATAAAGCGTGCTGTAGTGCGCGAAGCTCAGCTCGCCCCAGCCCCAGCCCGTCCAGGGACGCTGAGCGATGAGTTCGAGCACATTGCTCCAGAGCACGAGCCGGCTGTGCGCGGCGGGCGCGCCATCGCGCAGGCGGTGGATCATGCCTTCGACACCCGGGCCTGCGAGCAGCGGGAGCAGCCAGGCGGCGGCGCAGTAGGCGGGGATCAGCGCGAGCAGGGACCAGGGAGGCGGCAGGCGTGGGTCTGTTGAGCCTTCCTTGCGCTGATGAGGCCGTCTTTCGCGCCGGGCGAGCCAGGCGGAGATGCCGCTGATCAGGAGCAGCTGGAGCAACCCGGTCCTCGAGGTGGAGGCGGCGAGGGCGACGACCAGCAAGGCGTTGGCCGGGATCAGCGCGAGGCGGGCGCGGCGCCCTCCGTGGCCATGCAGCCAGAGCGCCGCGAGGAGGGCCATGCTGATCAGGGTGGCGAACTGGTTGCGCTGGCGGAGGTTGCCGTAGGCCTGGCCGAGATCGGGGGCGGTGGTCCAGGGGATGAGGGGGGCTGCAAGGCCGTAGTACTGGAGGAGGCCGAGGATGGCGCTGAGGAGGCCGGCGGTGAGGAGGCCAAATGCTAGTGCGGCCTGCCGGGAGACGGGTGCGCGAGCCAGTCCCGCACCCGCGCAGGCCATGCCTGCGACGGCGGTCACGGCGGTAAAGGCTGCGAGGGCGTAGGGGCTGACGACAGCAGCACCGGATCCGCGCGACAGTAGGATCGCCGCCGCAATTAGTGCCAGCCAAGCCAGGACGCCGCGCCCTGCCAGCACTGCCGGTCGGGCAACCAACATAAGCGCCACGCAGGTCCAGGCGACCAACTGCTGCCACGCATTCACCGATGGTCCGGCGGCAAAGGGGAAGAGAAAAGGCAGTGCGACGACCGTCGCCGAGACGGCAGCGGGAACGACGAGCAAGGACGCTGGCGTACCCATGCGAGCGGCGGTGCTCGTTATGCCAGGCATTGCGGCTGTGTGAAAAAGCGCACGAATGGCTTACATGGAGGCGACGAAAGGAACTGCACTGGTGACGGACGGTTGTCGCGAAATCTGACAGCGTGGTGACAATTTGTGACCGACGTACAACTGCGATCGAAGGTCCACATAGTGCTCAACGCCCCTTATAAGCTCCGCCGACTCTCGGCCGGCTTCACGCTCATCGAAGTCATGATCGTTGTGGCGATCATCGGGATTCTCGCGGCGATCGCCGTCCCGGCCTACACCGACTACGTGCGACGAGGGCAATTGCCGGAAGCTTTCAACGAGCTGTCCAGCTACCGCGCCAAGATGGAGCAGTACTACCAGGACAACCGCAACTACGGCTCTGCCGCTGCATGCGCGAACAACGCCGCTGCGAGTTCCTGGAACACTTTCCCGAAGACCATCAAGTACTTCACATTCGATTGCTCGACTTCCAACTCGCAGCAGGGCTACACGATCACAGCGACCGGCGCCGCTGGCAGTGCCCGGGGCCACGAATACAAGATCAATCAGGCCGGTCTGCGAACCACCACAAAGTTCAAGGGAACCGCGCTGTCGACGCCCGCGGAATGCTGGCTCACGAACTCGACAACCTGCTGACCGGCAAAGCCACCATGCGCGAACGCGGCTTTTCTCTCATCGAGCTCCTGGTCACCATCACGGTGTTCGCGCTCATCCTGACCGTCGCCATGCCGACGCTCGGCACCTGGATGGACAACACGCGCATCCGCAACACGGCAGAGGCGTTGCAGAACGGACTGCAGACGGCGCGCAGCGAGGCGGTGAGGCGCAATCAGAACATCTCCTTCTACCTGGTCTCCCTCACCAACCCCGGTGTCATGGACAACAACTGCTCGGTGTCGGCTACTGGCAGCGCCTGGGTCGTCAGTGTCGATTCGCCAGCAACCAAATGCGGCAGCGCGCCATCGACCACTGTGGCACCCAAGATTGTTGAAGCGCGCACGGGCAATGACGCGGGCGGCAAGGTGAAGGTCTCCGGTCTGCTGGCGGACGGAACCAGCGCCGCGGAAACGGTGACCTTCAACGGCTTCGGGCGGATCACCAACACCAGTCCCTTGGCACGGATCGACATCAAGGGCCCAGACGACAGCGTCACTTACCGCAAGCTGCGTTTGGAAATCACGCGAGCAGGCGCCGTCCGCATGTGTGACCCGAAGGTGACCGATTCCACCGATCCGCGCAAATGCACGGTCCCTGATGCAACTTAGTTCTATGCACACGATGGCCCGGAACCCTCGTTCTTCTTCTTCGGCGGCACGCAGTACTGCGACGGGCTGCCTCCGGATGAAAGGCGCAAACCGCGCTCGCGGCATCGCACTGATCGAAGTGCTGGTCGCTCTCCTGATTTTCATGCTCGGTGTGCTCGGCCTGCTCGGAATGCAAAGCACCCTGACCAAGTCGCAGACCGATTCGAAGATACGTGCGGACGCCGCCTATCTCGCCAGCGAGGTCGTCGGCCGGATGTGGACCGACATCAACAACCTGACCGGCTACGAAGGGGACACCAGCTGCACCGCTGCGAGTTGCACCGAGTGGCGCAGCAAGATCGGCCAGATTCTTCCCGGAGGTGGCGCTGTGATCACGGTCGACGAAGGGACAGGCGACGTGTCCGTCACGGTCACATGGACCGTGCCGGGCGGCGAGACGCACAAGTTCGTGACGCAGACCACCATTGCTGCAAAGACGGCGAGCTGACATGAACATTCGCAAATCCTTGTTCTCCCGGCCGCCACGGGGCAACGCACAGCGGGGCTTCACGCTGATCGAGCTGATGGTCGGCCTCGTGCTCGGCATGCTCACCACCATCGTCATCAGCGAAGTGATGGCGTTGTCGGAAGGCAAGAAGCGCACCTTGTCGATGGGTGGTGACGCGCAGGTCAATGGCGCGCTCTCGCTCTACACCCTCCAGCGCGAAGTGCAGATGGCCGGCTATGGCGCTGCCACCAACCCCGCCTCACTGGGCTGCCCCATCAAGGGCGAATACATGGATCCGGCGGCCCCGGCGGGCACCCTTCCGTTTGCCTTCACGCCAACTCTCGCGCCCGTCGTCATCGAGGATGGGACTGCCGGTGCACCCGACAAGGTCACGATCCTTCAGAGCCGCAAGTCGACCTTCTCTGCCCCGATCCTCGTGTCCAGCGACCATGCAGAAACAGGGAGCTTCTTCGTCGTCAAATCGTCGTTCGGCGCGGAAAAAGGCGATCTGATGGTTGCGGTTCCCAAGGGCGGTGCCTGGAGCTCAACCCGGTGGTGTGCCGTTTTCGACGTGACCGACGACGGCTCGTCCGCGCCCACCGACACGACTCTGGGCGCAAAGCGAGTGCCTCATGTGTCGGGTACCAGCAAATGGAATCGCACCAGCGTGTTCCCCACCGGTGGTTACGAGAAGGACAGCTATTTGCTGAACATGGGAACGATGTCGCACAACACCTACGAGATCGACGCTGCCTACAACCTTCAAGTCACCGCGCGGACGGCCAACAGCGGATCGAGCACGGCGACGGCGCTCTACTCGCAGATCGTCAACCTGCAGGCGATGTATGGCAAAGACACCAATGGCGACGGCCAGGTCGATACCTACGACACGACCACACCGATCACCTCCACAGGATGGCAGCAGGTGCTCGCCATTCGGATCGCCGTGGTGGCGCGAAGCGCCCAGTTCGAGAAGGACGCGGTGACGAAGGTCAATCCCCTGTGGGACGTCGGTGCCGGGAGCACGATCGCCGGCACCATCGACTGCCACAGCACCAGCAAGTGCCTGACGCTCAAGATCGATCAGGTCCCGGATTGGGAGCACTACCGCTACAAGGTGTACGACACCGTCGTGCCGCTTCGCAACGTGCTTTGGAATTCTGCTGGGGGTGCGACATGAACCGCTCGAAGCCCGGCCCTACCCAACAAGGCGTTTCCCTTCTTTTTGCCCTCCTGGCCCTGGTGGCGCTCTCGCTGGCAACACTGGCCCTCGTACGCACGGTCGACACCGGCGGCCTCGTCCTCGGCAACATCGGCTTCAAGCAAGACGCCACCGTTGCCGGCGACCAGGCGACGCGGCAGGCAGTTGCCTGGCTGAAGGCCAATGTCGCCGGTCTCAATGCCGACAACGCGAACAGCGGCTACTACGCCAGCACCAAGGAGCGGAACGCCGACACGACAGTCACGCCAGTCGACGCCACCGGGCAGCAATACGACGTCAACGCGCGCAAGCTGATCGACTGGGACAACGACACCGCGTGCAACTACGCGACGTCGGGCAGCTTCGCGGCATGCGCTCTCAAGACCGTGGCGGTTGGCGATGTCAACGGCAACAAGACACGGTACGTGATCTTTCGCCTTTGCCAATCCGCTGGCGACCCCAACGACGAGATCAACAACAGTTGTGCAAAGCCGCTCAACAGCGGCAGCGGTGCCTCGGGTCGTGGTGCCATGGCCTATGGCACGGGCCGGTTCACTGCCGCTGCCGGCCCGTACTACCGCGTCATCGTGCGTGTGCTGGGCCCGCGCAACACCGCGAGCTTCACAGAAACCATTGTCAATTTCCAATAGCGCACATAGCGCGGGACGAGGAGTGATCAGCCATGCGAACAAACACCTTGCGGCAGCAAGCGCGCGACTGGCGCGTGCAAAGCCTGCTGCTGCTGATGGCGGTTTCAGGTTGGATCGGGTGGGCGGGTACCAGCCGGGCCGCGGAAACTTTCATCCTCGACGAGCCACTTGCGACGCGTCCCAATGTCAAGGCCAAGCCCAACATGCTCTTCGTGCTGGACGACTCCGGTTCTATGAACTGGAGCTACATGCCGGACGAGTTGGGCGCGTCCGTGAATGCTACCGATCAGCCCTATACAGGCAAGTACGGCTATTGGACACCGCAGTGCAACGGGACGGCTTTCGATCCTTCACTGGCCTATCCGCCGCCGCTCAACGCGGATGGTTCATCGTTTCCGAATTCCAGCTTCAGATCGGCGCGGTCGGATGGTTTTGCGGGGACCGGTTCGGTAGACCTTGGCGCCACTGAAGCGGTGACGACCGCCCGGACAAGCACCTCGAGCGCCACCATCGGCAACGGCAGCCGCTCATTCACGATTACGGGCTCTGGCAATAGCAGCGAGACCTTCGTGATCGGGAAAGACATCAAGGCGGAGCAAACAACCAATTCTTCCCGGTGGATGACGGGCACCGTGACCGGCTGGAGTGGCTCCGGCAACACATGGACGCTGACGATCAATGTCACCAACACCGGAGGCGGCGGGGACCGCAGCGGCTGGAGCATTTCACAACTCCTCCAGGTCGGCACGCGCTACTACTACACCTATACGGCAACTGGAGCCGCGCGCCAGCCGGCCATGGCCTGGACCTACGGAGCGGATGGGAACGTCATCACGTCCCCAACGTTCTACCGGGAGTGCATGAGCGATATCGGCAGTTCGCCTGGCAGCAGCGTGTTCACGAAAGTCTTGATCGCCAGCCAGCCCGCCGATGTCCAGCAGAACTATGCCAACTGGTATTCGTATTACCGAAAGCGCACCTTCCTCATGCGCACGGCCGTGGGCCGCGCGTTCAGCGTGCTCAACGATGGCTATCGCGTCGGCTTCACCACCATCAACACGACGAGCGCCGTCGACGGGCCTGGGTTTCAGTCAATCGCCGATTTCGGCACCACTCAGAAGAACACCGTGTATGAGAAGCTGTACGCGGCTTCGGCCAATGGAAGCACGCCCCTCAGGGCAGCGCTGTCCAAGGCGGGCCGCTACTTCGCCAACAAGATGAGCGGGCAGACGGACCCTGTTCAATACTCCTGCCAGCGCAACTACACGCTTCTGTCGACCGATGGCTACTGGAATACCGGATCCGAATCGAGTAGCTACGGCCCTTTCAAGCTGGATGGGTCGAGCAATGTGAACAATCAGGACGCTACCGAAGAGCGGCCCATGTATGACGGCACTTCCATTGTGGTCACGCGCAACGCCTATACCGTTGGAACCCTCGGTTCATGCCGCCTGCTCAATCAGAATCGTTACAACGTAAGCACGCAGCGGCAGACCTTCTCTTCCGGTGCATGGACGAATGATGGCTCCCCGACAACCAGTTGCGTGACGGGCGGCACCACGATCACCAATGGACAGACGGCCTCGACACTGGCGGGCACTGTGGCAAACGGTTCGAGCGTCACGGAGACAACCGGCGGCGCAACCAATACCCTCGCCGACGTCGCGCAGTACTACTATCAGACCGATCTGCGCACCACCGCCCTTGGCAACTGTACGTCCTCCGCTTCTGGCACGCAGCAGAACGTCTGCAGCAACAACATTCCGGCGAGCGGCCGCGACACCGCGCCGCACCAGCACATGACGACGTTCACCATCGGACTCGGCGTCAACGGAACCCTGGCCTATGACCGAAACTATCTGACGCAGACGGCCGGCGACTTCGTCAACCTCAAGAACGGCAGCATCAGTTGGCCCGAGCCAGGCTCGGACCGTGGAGCGACGAACATCGATGACCTGTGGCATGGGGCCGTCAACGGTCGCGGCCAGTACTATTCGGCGCTGAACGCCAGTGCGCTGAGCGAAGCCGTCAGTGGCGTGGTCAACTCGATCCAGGAGCAGAACGGTTCGTCGTCGGCCGCATCGACCAGCGCCCTTGAGCTGGTCGCGGGCGACAACAATCAGGTGTTCAAGGCCAGCTACACCACCAAGACCTGGGCGGGTGACCTGCAGGCGTACACGCTCAATGGCGATACGGCGGCCATCAGCGCCACACCGGTCTGGTCCGCGCAAGCCATTCTCACGAACACTGCGGCATCATCCCGCAAGATCTTCTACAGGCGACCCACGGCCACCACCACATTGCGCGCCTTCAACTGGACTAACCTGAACGCGGACGGGTACGGAACCAACTTCAGCAACCTGTGCTCCCAGACCTTGGTGGCCTCCCAATGCTCAGGCCTGTCGTCGGCTGAAGCGACGCTGGCCAACACCGGTGCTAACCTGGTCGACTTCCTGCGTGGCACGCGCACCTTCGAGACGGCAAATTCCGCAAGCGGAACGACGCGCGCGCTGTACCGTACCAGGGTGGGTCCGCTGGGCGACATCATCAACGGGGCCCCGGTCTACGTGAGCAAACCCCCTTTCAGCTACACCGATACCGGCTACGTCGACTTTGTCCTGGCGAAGAAGACGCGCAAGCCCGCCGTCTATGTCGCGGCCAACGATGGCATGCTGCACGCCTTCTCTGCCGCCACGGCAGACGGAGGCACCGAGCTCTGGGCCTATGTACCTTCCGAGCTCATGCCGAATCTCTACAGACTGGCCGACGCGGGCTACGAATCCAGGCATCGCTACTTCGTGGATGGCGCCCCGGTCATCGGCGACATCCGTGTCGGCAACACCTGGAAAACGATTCTCGTCGGCGGCCTCAACAAAGGGGGGCGCAGTTACTACGCGCTCGACATAACGGATCCGGAAGATCCCAAGGCCCTCTGGGAGTTCTCCGACACGAACCTCGGGCTGACCTACGGCAATCCCGTGATCACCAAGAACAAGGACGGCGTCTGGACCGTGGTCTTCGCATCCGGCTACAACAACATCAGCAATGGCGATGGCAAGGGCCACCTGTTCGTGTTGAATGCCAATACCGGTGCAAAGATCCTGGACATCCCCACCACGGCCGGCACGACCACCGACCCCAGTGGGCTTGCCAAGATCAATGGATGGATCGACGACTCTGCGGACAACACCTCCAAGCGTTTCTATGGGGGTGACCTGTTTGGCAATCTCTGGCGCTTCGACGTGGACAATCTGGTACAGCCCAATCGGAGCGCCTTGCTGCTCGCGGAATTCAAGATCAATGCAACCACGCCTCAGCCCATCACGGTCAAGCCGGAGACGGTCGAGATCTCCGGCAAACCGGTGATCGTCGTGGCGACGGGCAAATACTTCGGCACCGCGGATATCGAGGACACGACGCAGCAGAGCATCTATGCCGTCAAGGATGCGTTGACGAACACCGGCCTCGGCGACGTGCGCACCAACAACACGATGGTGCGCCAGACCTTCACCGTCACAGGCGTCACGGCGTCCATCACCAGCAATCAGGTGAACTGGGGAACGCAGAACGGCTGGTGGGTCGACCTGCCCAACACTGGCGAACGTGTCGCAACGGACATGGCCCTCCAGTTCGGAACGCTGTCCATCGGCACTGCCATTCCGAGCGGCGACGCGTGCAGCTCCGGCGGGTCGTCGTGGCGCTACTACCTGAACGCCGCCAACGGAAATGCCCTCGAGGATCCAGCAGGCGAGCAATGGAGCGCCAATGCGCTCATCGTGGGGCAGAGCTGGGTGAAGCTGGAGAATGGCGAGACTCGGATCCTGCGTCAGAACAGCGATGGAACGATCAAGACTGAACGGCCGCCTGGTGGCGGCGGTGCAGCAGGCGTGCCGCATCGCAATTCGTGGCGGGAGTTGACGGACTGACAGTACCGAAATGGTATGTTCGAGCGCCGCCGGCGCGCTGCCGGTCAGGTGGTGGCTTGGTCGTGGAGGCGGGTACATGTTGCTGGTCTGTGCCTGTCTTTCAGTGGCGCTGCATGCGGAAGTGCTGACGCTGTGCGCCAATGCCTGCGCAACCGCTCCGGACGGCAGCAACAGCCCCTGGCGTACAGATGCAATCGCAACGGACCCTTGCCCGGATCGTGCCGGCGCCGGCGCCCCAAGCAGCCGAGCCCTCGCTTTCGGAGAATGCTGCGTTTGCGCCTTCCGTCGTCGCCGCCCCCCGCATGTTTCACCAAAGCGCCAGAAGGCCGCATCCGTTTCCCTCACGGCACCCGCGTCTGATGCTCAAGGGTCGCCGTCCGACAGCACGCCTGCGGTCTCGATGGATGATCGGGGCGACTACATATTCCGACCTCTGCTCACCGTGCCACCTGTCGTCAGGACCCAGGTTTCGCTGGCTACGCCGTCTGGCGAGACGTAGTTCGCGCGGTACACGGGCATTCTTTCTCTCTTCATCGACGAAGCAGGCCCGGTGCAGCACATTCATCGGATGAGCCGCAACTGCCGCCAGCGTTCGAGCAGGCGGCGCGGGTTGCCTTCATGGCTGCGGAGTTCTCGCCTGGTGAGGTGGAGGGGCAGGCTGTTAAGTCGAAGATGCGAGTAAAAGCGGTGTTTGACAACATGGCACTTATCGGCCGCTCTAGCGCGATGTCTCAACTAGTCTTCTGGCCCAAAGAGCAAGCGTGAGCTACTCGCTGGTGAGGCCAAAGACTGCCGACTGTTGGGTCGCGGCCTTTGAGTTCGAGCTCGATAGCACTCAAATGTGCCAAGGGCGCGCAGCGAAGGACGCAAGCTGCTGCGCCAGCTTCGGGGCACACGAGCCTCGCACAGCTGCGAACTTTCTACATCCAGCTTACCGAGGTTGAGCAGCGTTCAAGGTGCTCAACCGCGACTTGGCCATGCCATCCATGTGGCTAGTCGGGCCGGGGACTTACACCCGAAGAGTGCGCCCGTGCCTGGGCGCACATGAAAAAAGCCGCCCGAAGGCGGCTTGGAGCAGAAGGAGGAGCGATTAACGGCAGCTAGATGGTGCGTACTTGGCGTCCAGCGTGCCAGCGGTTGCAGGGGCACCAGCACCAGCGGCTCCGCAAGCCCAGGCGATATTGCCGGTAGGCGCGTCGTAGGTGCCAGAGCTGGAGTCAGGCAGCGCGACGGGCGTTGTGTTCGGGCCGGTGAAGGGGCGCAGGATCAGGGTCTTGCCATCTTCGACGGGCTTGTCGAACGTGATCGTCACGGCGCCCGTGGTGTTGTCGATCGCGACCGACTTCACAGCAGCAGTAGCAGACGGAGCAGTCCAGCCCGCATCGTACTTCTTGCCGTTTGCGGCGTTCTCGGCGATGGTGGTCTTGGCAGACGAGGCGAGCGACAGTCCCTCGGTGACCTTGGCACGCTTCACATAGTCTTGGTAGGCAGGCAGCGCGACTGCAGCGAGAATACCAATGATCGCCACAACGATCATCAACTCGATAAGGGTGAAACCCTTTTGCACGTTGCGTGCAATGGAACGACGGTTCATTCAAGAAACTCCTGGTTGGTTAAGGGCCCGAGGAGAGCCCCCGGTGCTTTCAACCTTTCGCAGCATCTGTGCCACCCCGTTACAAGCAACGGACTGCAGTAGAAGTAACTACAACTCCGCATTTGAGCTGTAGCGCGTGACAGATCCTGTTGCCCACGAAGGACGACTGCCCGACAAATTTGTCAGGCCCCGACGCTCCGAGTCAGACCTGCAGCACCCCCGCCGCTTCCAACCACCGAATATCCCACCCCCGCCCACCCCCGTGCATCTGCGACCCGTCCGCCAGCCCGGCGATCTGGCTCATGATCTCCTCGGTCTCGGCGGGCTTGGTATGGGTGATGTAGATCGGATAGCCCTTGTCGACCCCGATGTGCGCCAACTCATCCGCCAGTGTCGCCGGCGACAAATGAAGGCTGCGCCTCGCCAGCGCCTGCTCCCGGTTGCTGAACGCCGTCTCGATCACCAGCATCGCCACGTCCAACTGGTTCACCCGCCGCCAGAACGCAGGATTCCGCTCGGTATCCCCGCTGAAGACCCAGTGCGGCCCACCCTTGGCGCAGCGCACGGCATAGCCGCAGGCCGGCACGGTGTGGACGGCCGGCAGCACCTCGATGTTCTTGGGTGCGCGCGTGCCCAGCTGGAGCTCCTGCCCGACCACGATGTCGTGGAAGCTCACGAACGGCGCCTCCAGGCTCGGAATGCTCGAGAAGTCCGGCCAGATGACGTTGTTGAAAACATGGGCTCGCAGCGCCTCGATGGTCGCGCGCAAGGCATGCACGCGCAGCGGTTTGTTGCGGCGGCTGGCCACCGAGTCGAGCATCAGTGGCAATGCGGCCACGTGGTCGAGGTGGGAATGGGTGAGCACCACGTCGTCGATGGCGCCCATCTCGTCGAGGCTCAGGTCGCCGACACCGGTGCCGGCATCGACCAGCAGATCGCTGTCGACCAAGAACGAGGTCGTGCGGCAGTCCTTGGCGATGGCGCCCGAGCACCCCAACACGCGCACCTGCATTTTGCGAGAGCCCTTAATTTCTATTTGCTGTCGAACCGGGTTGCGCCGTCCCAGTCGGGGTCCTTGGGCCGCAACGCCAGCGAGGCTAAACGTTCGGCGTACAACTGGTAAAGGACTTTTTTGGCATCGGCAGCGAGCAGCGGCGCCAGCAGGTGTTGCGCTCGATGCCAATCCTGCGCGCGGTAAGCGTCCAGTGTACGAGCCCATTGCACGAGCGCCTCGTGCGACCCCTTTGCCAGATCGCCCATCAGGGCCAAGGGCGCGAAGATCCGTACGGCCCTGGCCTTGCCCTTGACGCGCACCAGGTCGAGTTCCTGCCAGACGAAGTTGGGGGCGGCGCTCTGGGTGGCGGCGCTGGCGACGATCTCGATGCCGTAATGGCTGCTCAATCCTTCGAGCCGCGAAGCGAGGTTGACCGCATCGCCGACAACGGTGTAGCTGCGCCGCACGGCGGAGCCCATGTCCCCGACGCTCATGAGGCCGGTATTGATGCCGATGCCGACGCTGATCTCCGGCCGTCCACTGTCGCTTCGCGTGCCGTTGATCTCTCGTACGGCGGCTGCCATTTGCAGGGCGGCCTCGACGGCAAGCGCGGCATGGCCGGGCGTGTCGACCGGTGCGCCCCAGAACGCCATGACGCAGTCGCCCATGTACTTGTCGATGGTGCCCCGCTGCGCACTGATGATGTGGGTCAGGCGGCTGAAGACGGCATTCAGGAAGGCCTGCAGCTCGACGGGCGCCATCTGTTCCGACAGCCGGGTAAAGCCGCGCATGTCGCAGAACATCACGGTGAGCTGCTTGCCCTGCGCGCGCATGCTGTAACGGGTGGGATCCGCGCGCATCTCCTCGACCAGCTGCGGCGGCACATAAGTGCCAAAGAGCTCGGCCAGGCTGCGACTGGCGCGAGCCTCGACGAAGTAGCCCCAGCTCATGCTGAACGCGAAGGCGAGCGGCACCATGACGAGCCCGGCCGCCAGCGGCAGCACCAGCCCGGCATCGAGGTAGAGCCAGCTGTTCAGCCCGGCCAACGCAGCAGCAGTGAGCGCGCCGAGCAGGAAGGCCCGCGGCGCGGACAACAGCGACAGCCCGATCGCCAGCAGCAGCCCCGCGGCGAGCACTGTGACAAGCTCGTACCCGGCCGCGTAGTCGGGCACCACGAACAGGCGATGGTCCAGCAGGCCCGAGATGATGTTGGCGTGCACTTCCACGCCAGGAAAAACGGCGCCGACGGGCGTCGATCGCAGGTCCTGCAGGCCGGGCGCGGTGGTGCCGATCAGCACCACCTTGCCTTCGAGCTCGCGGGGGGCGAGCGCGCCGGCCAGCACCTGGGCCGCCGCCAAGTAGCGGAAGGAGCCACCGCGCGCACCGCCGGGGCCGCGGAAGGGCACGAGCATGCTGGCGCTCTGGTCGATCGGCACGCTCAGCCGGGACTCGCCCGCGCCGAGCTGCAGGGCTTCGAACGCCGGAGAATCGGTCGAGCTGACGGCCGGTGCGAATACGGGCGTCAGTGCGGACGGCGATCCTTCGATCAACCGGTGCACGACCAGCGCGAGCGACGCGTAGTAGCCAGGGCGCGCGTCTGGGCCGTCGTACCGTGCGAGCAGCGGCACCGAGCGCACGACCCCATCCTCGCTTGAATCGAGCACGACATTGAAGAAGCCGGCTGCCGGCGCAGCCGTCGCCAGGAGCGGGATGTTGGCGCCGAAGCCGTTCCAGCGCGCCGCATTGTTCAGCTCCCGAGGAAAGGCCTGGGGCGCCAGCGCCGGCATCGGTAGCCGACCGGTGGCGCGCGCCTCCGCCGCTTGGGTGAAGTAGTAGCCGAGCGCCACGCGTCGACCGGCAAGCGCCTTCGCGAACAAGGCATCGTGGTCGAGCCGTGGTGCGAGCCGCTCGACCTCGGCGGCGAACTTCGGATCATCGTGCCAGGGTCCGGCGGCGAGCTGGCGGAGAACTGGCAGCCCCGAACTGGTGTCGGGCTCGGCAAAGAGCACATCGAAGCCCAGCACGGCGGCTCGCTGACGGCCCATCAGCTCGTCCGTGAGGCGGGCGAGCTTGTCGCGGCTCCACGGCCATTGGCCGAGCTGTTGCAAGCTGGGTTCGTCGATGTCGACGATGACGATGCGCGGGTCGAGCGTGCCGGGCATGGTGGCGCGCAGCCGGGCGTCGTAAATGAACTGGTCCAGCCGCACCAGCGGAGGGAGGCGCCAAACGCCCGCCGCATGCAGCAGCATGAGCGCGACCGGCAACAGGGTGATGGCGATGCGGGCACCGTGCCGCCGCAGTCCATTCATGCGGACTGGCAGGCCGAGGGGCGCTCGCGCTTCACGCGGTCAGTTGGCGACGAACTGCATCCGGGTGCCGCCGAGTTCGAGCACGTCGCCGTCTTGCAGGGCGACCGCCTCGTTGCCCAGGGGCTCTCCATTGAGGGCGGTCCCGCCGTCGATCGGCGCCACCACGTAGCCGTGCAGGCGCCGGGTGACCGCTGCCACGGCGACGCCGGGCTTGCCGATGGTGGTCACGACTTTCTGCAGCGAGAGCTCGCGCCCGGCGCCGCTGCCCGAGAGAACCCGGATAACCGCCACGCCGGTGGACCCACCCAGGGGCGTATGGACCGTGGGCGCGGATGAAAGAGGGATCGGCTCCGAGGACGTTGCCACGATGGTGGGACCGTGCCCGGCGCCTTCGGCCGTGCCGCCACCCACCAGGTAGCGGATCTTGTACTTGCCGACCTCGACGACGTCGTTGTGCTCGAGCGCTTGCTTCTTGACGGCACGCCCGTTGACGTAGGTGCCGTTGGTGCTGTTGAGATCTTCCAGGTAGACATCGCCGCCGATCATGTGCAGCACGGCATGCTCGCCGCTGATCGCCAGGTTATCGATCACGATGTCGTTGTACGGACGCCGGCCGAGCGTGGTGCGGTCCTTGGCGAGCGTCACTTCCTTGATGACGACGCCGTCGATCGAAACGATCATTTTCGGCATGGCCGACTCCTGCATCTCATTTGTTGTGTCACGGCGGTCACCTGCGGCGGGTACTTGATCGAGCCCTGCTATCCGGATGCCTCTGGCGCGTTGCTCGAGCGGGCCCTGGCCAGGACAACCGAGATGTTGTCCTTGCCACCATTCTCGTTCGCAGTTGCAACCAAACGTGTTGCTTTTTCAGATAGGTCGGCTTCTTGTACCAGAACCGTGAAAAGCTGCGCCTCGGGCACCATCTCGCTAAGGCCGTCCGAACATAGCAGGAAAAGGTCGCCCGCCTGTACGTCGTGTTCGTGCATTTCGAGCTCGACGTGACGCTCGATGCCCAGCGCACGGGTCACCAGGTTGCGGTGAGGCGACAGGCTGGCCTGCTCGGGCGTGATGGCGCCCGCGTCGAGCTGCTCCTGCAGCAGCGAATGGTCTCGTGTGAGCAGCTCCAGCCTTTCGTCGCGCAGGCGGTAGCAGCGCGAGTCGCCGATATGGCCGACGATTGCGCGCTCCGAGCCGAAGGCAGCCAGTACGAGCGTGGTGCCCATGCCCTGCAGCTGCAGGTTGGCCGCGCCGGCTTCCAGCACGGCCGCATTGGCCTCGTCGGTGCCGGCCTGCAGCGCGCGCCGCAAGGCTCGGGGGTTCGCGCCGGGACCCGCATGGGCGAGCCAGCGGCCGAAGCTGGCCTGCAGCAACGCGACGGCCATGCCGCTGGCCACCTCGCCGCCGTTGTAGCCGCCCATGCCGTCCGCCAGGAGCACCAGCCCCAGCGCTGCGTCGAAGGCGATCGTGTCTTCGTTGTTGGCGCGCACCCGGCCCGGGTCGGTGAGCGCGGCGAAATCCCAGGTGAGCGCGCCGGTGCCGGGAGAAACGGATGCGCCTAGGTTCGCCATGAATGGATGAGCTTGAGAATCAGTGGGCCGCGATCATTGCACAGCCACGGCAGCACGCCGCTGCTGCCACTTGCCGTAGGCAACGACGAAGAACGCACCCGCGGCCGCCCCCGCGTAGTGCAGCCACGGGTGCGCCGAGAGCACGCCGCTCAGGGCGGTGTCGCTCGCGATGGTCTCGCCGCCGACCCAGCCGATCAGGGCGGCACCGAGCGTGATGATGATGGGGAAGCGCTCCATGAGCTTGATCATCAAGGTACTGCCGAAAATCACCAACGGGATGCTGATGGCCAAGCCGAGGACCAGCAGCAGCATGCTGCCCTGCGCAGCGGCGGCGACCGCAATCACGTTGTCCAGGCTCATCACGAGGTCGGCCAGCAAGATGGTCCGCACGGCCGCGAACATGCTGCCGTACTGCTTTTCCTCGCCGCCGCCATCGTCCTCGTCGCTGAGCAACTGCACGCCGATCCACAGCAGCAAAGCACCGCCCAGGATCTGCAGATACGGGAGCGCCAGCAACCTGGCCGCAACGACGGTGAGCGCAATACGCAACACCACGGCGGCACCCGATCCGAACAGTACGGCCTTCTTCTGCTGCACCGGCGGCAGCGAGCGGGCGGCCATCGCGATCACCACCGCGTTGTCCCCCGAAAGGATGATGTTGATCCAGACAATCTTGACAAGGCCAATCCAGAAGTCGGCAGTTTGCAGATATTCCATGTCTCTTTTCCACTGTTATGTATTGAAAAAGCGCCCGCAATGTGAATTGCGAGCGCTTTTCTTCTTGTGTGGCCGGGAAGACGGCAGATCAGATCTGTGCTTTGAGGAGCTTACCCAACTCCGAGAAGTTGCGCGTGATCTTGAACCCGCATTCTTCCATGATCGCGAGCTTGGCTTCCGCCGTGTCCGCGCCGCCGGAGATGAGGGCGCCCGCGTGGCCCATGCGCTTGCCCGGAGGGGCGGTCACCCCGGCGATGAAGCCGACCACGGGCTTCTTCATGTGGTCCTTGCACCAGCGGGCCGCATCGGCCTCGTCCGGGCCGCCGATCTCGCCGATCATGATGACGGCATCGGTGTCGGGGTCGTCGTTGAAGGCCATCATCACGTCGATGTGCTTGAGCCCGTTGATCGGGTCGCCGCCGATGCCCACGGCGCTCGACTGGCCAAGGCCGATTTCCGTAAGCTGCGCCACGGCTTCATAGGTCAGCGTGCCGGAGCGGCTGACCACGCCGATGCGGCCCTTGCGGTGGATGTGGCCGGGCATGATGCCGATCTTGATCTCGTCGGGCGTGATCAGGCCGGGGCAGTTCGGCCCGAGCAGCAGCGTTTCCTTGCCGCCCGCGGCGACCTTGGCCTTCATCTTGTTGCGCACCTCGAGCATGTCCCGCACCGGAATGCCCTCGGTGATGCAGATGGCCATGTCGAGGTCGGCTTCGGCTGCTTCCCAGATGGCGGCGGCGGCGCCGGCGGGCGGCACGTAGATCACCGAGACGGTGGCGCCGGTCTGCTTCGCGGCTTCTTTCACGGAACCGAAGATCGGGATGTTGAAGATCGACTCGCCGGCCTTCTTCGGGTTCACACCGGCCACGAAGCAGTTCTTGCCGTTCGCGTATTCCTGGCACTTCTCGGTGTGGAACTGGCCGGTCTTGCCGGTGATGCCCTGGGTGATGACTTTGGTGTCTTTGTTGATGTAGATCGACATGTCTTTTCCTTAGGCTGCTTTGACCGCTGCCACGACCTTCTGGGCCGCGTCCGCCATGGTGTCCGCGCTGATGATGGGAAGGCCGGAGTCGGCCAGCAGCTTCTTGCCTTCGGCTTCGTTCGTGCCCTTCATGCGAACCACCAGCGGCACCTGCAGGTTGACCGCCTTGCAGGCTGCGATGACGCCCGTGGCGATGGTGTCGCACTTCATGATGCCGCCGAAGATGTTGACCAGGATGGCCTTCACGTTCTTGTTCTTCAGCATGATCTTGAAGGCCTCGGTCACCTTCTCGGGGGTGGCGCCGCCGCCCACGTCGAGGAAGTTGGCCGGCTCGCCGCCGAACAGCTTGATGGTGTCCATGGTGGCCATCGCGAGGCCGGCGCCGTTCACCAGGCAGCCGATGTTGCCGTCGAGGCTGATGTAGGCGAGGTCGAACTTGCTGGCCTCGATCTCGGCCGGGTCCTCCTCGTCGAGGTCGCGCAGGGCCACGATCTCGGGATGGCGGTACAGCGCGTTGCTGTCGAAATTGAACTTGGCGTCCAGCGCGACGATGTTTCCCTTGCCGTCGCGGTTCAGCGGGTTGATCTCCACCAGGGAAGCGTCGGTCTCCATGTAGCAGGTGTAGAGCTTCTTGAAGACGTCGACCGCCTGCGCCGTCGAGTCGGCCGGGATGCCGATGCCGTCGGCAATCTGGCGGGCTTGCGCATCGGTCAGGCCGTCCTTGGGGTCGGCGTAGACCGTGATGATCTTCTCGGGCGAGGAGTGCGCCACTTCCTCGATGTCCATGCCGCCTTCGCTGGACGCGATGAAGGCGACCTTCTGCGTCGCGCGGTCGGTCACGGCGGAGACGTAGTACTCCTTCTGGATGTCGGCGCCGTCCTCGATGTAGAGACGCCTGACCTTCTGGCCTTCGGGGCCGGTCTGGTGCGTCTTGAGCTGCATGCCGAGGATCTCGCCGGCGAGCTTCTTGACGTCGTCGATGCTCTTGGCGACCTTCACGCCGCCGCCTTTGCCGCGGCCGCCCGCATGGATCTGGGCCTTGACCACCCACACGGGGCCGCCGAGTTTCTGGGCGGCCTCGACCGCCTCCTGCACCGTGTACGCTGGGATGCCTCGCGGCACAGGCACGCCGAACTTGGCAAGAATTTCCTTGCCTTGGTACTCGTGAATCTTCATGAGGGTGTCTCTCGGGAACGAGGGTTTGGGGAACGGGAGATTTCGTGTTGCCCTCGGGCCACGGCGCGCCGGGGGGTGGCCGGGCGGAGGACAGCAGGCGACTGTATCATGGTGCGCCGCACCAATGGCGGGCGGCCGCTGCGGTCACTACGTAGTTTTTCTTACGCCCTTCTCAGGCAATTTGAGGCTTCCACCATGCCCAAGGTCTTCATCGACGGCGAGGCCGGCACCACCGGCCTCCAGATCCGCGAGCGGCTGCAGAAGATGCCGCAGGTCGAACTCGTGAGCATCGCCCCCGAGCTGCGCAAGGACTTGGCTGCCAAGCGAGAACTGATAGCGGGCGTCGACCTGGTGGTGCTCTGCCTGCACGACGACGCGGCGCGCGAATCCGTGGCGCTCATCGACCAGCTCGAGGGCCAGGGCCGCCGCCCCAAGATCATCGACGCCTCGACGGCGCACCGCACCGCGGACGGCTGGGTCTTCGGCTTTCCCGAGCTGGTGGCCGGTCAGAAAGACGCTGTGACCAAGGCCGAGCGCGTGGCCAATCCCGGCTGCTATGCGACTGGCGCCATCGCCATCGTCCGCCCGCTGGTCGATGCCGGCCTCCTGCCAGCCAGTCATGCAATCGCCCTGCCCTCCGTCAGCGGGTATTCGGGCGGCGGCCGGTCCATGATCGAGGCCCACGAAAAGGGCGAAGCACCGCTGTTCGAGACCTATGCCCTGGGCCTCAAGCACAAGCACATTCCCGAAATCATGAAGTACACCGGCCTGACGCGCCGGCCGGTATTCATCCCCTCGGTAGGGAACTTCAAGCAGGGGATGCTGGTGCAACTGCCGCTGCACCTGGACGACCTTCCCGGCAAGCCCAAGGCCGGCGACTTGCAGGAGGCGCTGGCGGCACACTACGCCAAGAGCAACACGCCGGAGCAGTTCGTGAAGGTGCTGCCGCCCACAGAGGACGGCAAGCTCGATGCGCTTGCCCTGAACGACACCAACGACCTCGAGATCCGCGTGTTCCCGAACGAGGACCACCGCCATGCGGTCGTTATCGCCCGTCTGGACAATCTGGGCAAGGGCGCCAGCGGCGCCGCGGTGCAGAACCTGAAGCTGATGCTGGGCCTCTGAGCCGCGCCTGTTCAGGCCCTCATTCGTCGAAGTCCTCGCGCATCACCTTGGCCACCACGGCCGCGGCGAAGCCGCGCGCCAACATGAAGCGGATCTGCCGAGCCCGCTCGCCCGTGTTTTGCGGCGGTGTGCCGAAGCGCTGCCGCCAGACGCCGCGCGCCCGGTCGAGCTCGCTGCCCGCAAGGCTGGCCACCGCCTCGGCCACAGCCTCGGGCGCGACACCCTTGTGCAGCAGTTCCTGGCGCACGCGCGCCGCGCCGTGGCGGGCCGCGCGCTGGTGCAGTACCGACTGCACCACTCTTGCTTCGCTGATGAAGTCCTTGGCGGCCAGCTCGTCGAGCGCGCGTGCGAGCGAGCCCGGCTCTTCCTCGTACCTCGCCAGTTTGCGCGCGAGCTCGCTTCGAGAGTGCTCGCGCTGCCCAAGCAGGCGCAGTGCGCGGCCCTTGAGGGAAGGAGCACTGGTAGCCATCACCGGTGATCAGGCCCCGGAGGCGCCCTCGCCCGCGTCCTCGGGCAGAAGCGGAATGCCCAGCGACTCGCGCACCTTGTTCTCGATCTCGCGCGAGAGCGTCGGGTTCTCGCGCAGGAACTCGCGCGCGTTGTCGCGGCCCTGCCCGATCTTCTCGCCGTTATAGGCGTACCAGGCGCCCGACTTGTCGACGATCTTGGCGGTCACGCCCATGTCGATGATCTCGCCTTCGCGGCTGATGCCCTCGCCGAACAGGATGTCGAACTCGGCCGTCTTGAAGGGTGGCGAGACCTTGTTCTTCACCACCTTGACCTTGGTTTCATTCCCGATCGCCTCGTCGCCCTTCTTGATGGTGCCGATGCGGCGGATGTCCAGGCGCACCGAGGCGTAGAACTTCAGTGCATTGCCGCCGGTGGTGGTCTCGGGCGAGCCGAACATCACGCCGATCTTCATGCGGATCTGATTGATGAAGATGACCATGCAGTTGGTCTTCTTGATAGTGGCGGTGAGCTTGCGCAGCGCCTGGCTCATGAGCCGCGCCTGCAGGCCGGGCAGCGAGTCACCCATTTCACCTTCGATTTCGGCCTTGGGCGTGAGCGCGGCCACCGAGTCGACGACGATCAGATCGACCGCGCCAGAGCGCACCAGCGAATCAACGATTTCCAGGGCCTGCTCGCCGGTGTCGGGCTGGCTGATCAGCAGGTCGGACAGGTTCACGCCCAGCTTTTGAGCGTACTGAACGTCCAGCGCATGCTCGGCATCGACGAAGGCACAGGTGCCGGCCTGCTTCTGCATCTGGGCGATGACCTGCAGCGTGAGCGTGGTCTTGCCCGAGGATTCCGGCCCGTAGATCTCGATCACGCGGCCGCGGGGAAGGCCGCCGACCCCCAGGGCGATGTCCAGGCCCAGCGAGCCCGTGGAGACCACCTGGATGTCTTCGAGCGCCTCCCCCTCGCCGAGCCGCATGATGGTGCCCTTGCCGAATTGCTTTTCGATCTGGGCCAGGGCGGCTTGCAGAGCCTTGGCCTTTTCGCTGCCTGCGACCGAAATGCTGCTGCCTTTGACGAGTGCGTCCATGTGGAAGTCCTTGAAGATCAATGGGTTGTACGGGGTTCATGCAAACTGCTTTTAACAACAGCCTGGATGCCTGAACAGTAGTGTAGAGGTCGATAGATCGGAGTAAACCCATTTTTTGGTCAGCTTGGCTTACGATTGCTGGCTTCATGACAGACCCCGCATTCCCGGTCGACCCCGACGCTTGGCGCCAGACGCATCTGGGCCGCCTCCTCGGTCACGCTGCGCGCCGCTTCGACGAGCGTGTGCTGGCCCTCATGGCGCACGATGCCGACGTGCCACTCGCCCTGTCCAACCTTGCGGCGCGCGCGCAGGTGAGCGCTGCTCACATACACATCACCCGCCACCTGGCACGCGAAGGCTCGCGGTTGACCGAGCTGGCCGTTCGCGCGGGCATGACCAAGCAGGCCATGGGCAAGCTGGTCGACCAGTGCGAGGCCTGGGGACTGGTGATGCGCGGTCCGGACGCCCACGACGCCCGGGCGCGGCGCGTGCTGTTCACTGCCGACGGCCTCGCCTGGCTCGAGGCCTTCCGCAAGGCGGTGGCGCAGGCCGAACGCGAGTTCCGTGCAAGCGTTGGAGACGAGATCGCCACCGTGGTTTCCATTGGGCTCGAAGCCTATGCGGCCGCCTAGAATCTGATGCGGGAGACGGCCCGGCGGCCCGCGCAAGCCCGCCATGTCTGGAGACGCGGCATGCGAATACTGATAGCAGAAGACGACCAGGTGCTGGCCGACGCGCTGCTGCGCAGCCTGCGCACCTCGGGCTCGGCGGTGGATCACGTCGCCACCGGCTCGCAAGCCGATGCCGCGCTGATGACCAACAGCGAATTCGACCTCCTGATCCTTGACCTGGGCCTGCCCAACCTGCACGGCCTCGAAATCCTCAAGCGCCTGCGCGCCCGCGGATCGCAACTCCCGGTGCTGGTTCTGACCGCGGCCGACAGCGTGGAGGAAAGAGTCAAGGGCCTCGACTACGGCGCCGACGACTACATGGCCAAGCCCTTCTCGCTGCAGGAGCTCGAGGCGCGCGTGCGTGCCCTCACCCGGCGCGGCATGGGCGCCACCAGCAATGCCATCAAGCACGGCCCGCTGGTCTACGACCAGGCCGGCCGGGTGGCGACCATCGACGGCAAGATGATCGAGCTGTCGGCGCGCGAACTGGGCCTGCTCGAGGTGCTGCTGCAGCGCGCGGGCCGGCTGGTGAGCAAGGACCAGCTGGTCGAGCGCCTGTGCGAATGGGGCGAGGAGGTGAGCCTCAACGCCATCGAGGTCTACATCCACCGCCTGCGCAAGAAGATCGAAAAGGGCCCGATCCACATCGCGACCGTGCGCGGCCTCGGCTATTGCCTCGAAAAAATCCCCTGATTCGTCCTCCTTCCCAAAGCGCTCGGTGAAGCTCTTCCAACGCGCGCAGCGCTCCCTCTTCGGCGAGATCCTCGATTGGATGCTCACGCCGCTCCTGCTGCTGGTGCCGGTCAGCATCGGCGTGACCTGGCTGGTGGCGCAGGGCATTGCCAACGCGCCCTTCGACCGCACGCTCCAATACAACATCCACGCGCTGGCCAAGCTGGTGGATGCGTCGCAGCATGGCGAGCACCTGGTGCTGACCCCTTCGGCGCGCGAGATCCTGCGTGCACACGATGCGGACCACGTGTACTTCCAGCTGCAGGACGGGGATGGCCGGCTGCTCGCCGGGGAGGCCGATCTGCCGCAGCCGAACACCGACGACCAGCCAACCCCAGGTGTGGTCTACCTGCACGACGGAGACATCCACGGCCAGCCAGTGCGCGTGGCCTCGCTGTGGATCGCCGGCAGCACGCCCGACGCGCCACCGGCCCTGCTGCAGCTGGCCGAGACGCGCGAGAAGCAATCCGTGCTCGCCACCGAGATCATCAAGGGCGTGCTGCTGCCGCAATTCGCGATCCTGCCGCTGGCGGTGCTGCTGATCTGGCTGGCACTGGTGCGCGGCATCAAGCCGCTGTCGGTGATCGAGGCGCGCATCCGCGAGCGCCGCCCCGGGGACCTGAGCCCGCTGGACGAGTCCTCGGTGCCGCTCGAGGTGGTGCCGCTGGTGCTGTCGGTCAATGAGCTGCTGAACAAGCTCAACGAGTCCATTGGCACGCAGAAGCGCTTCCTGGCCGATGCGGCGCACCAGCTCAAGACGCCGCTCGCCGGGCTGCGCATGCAGGCCGACCTGGCGCAGCGCGAGGGCGCCAATGCCGACGAGCTCAAGCAGTCGCTCAAGCAGATCGGCCGGGCGAGCGTGCGCGCCACCCACACGGTGAATCAGCTGCTGTCGCTGGCACGCGCGGAGGGCAGCGGCGCGGCCGTTGCGCGCCAGCCCTGCGACCTGGCGAAGCTCACCATCGAGGTGGTGCGCGAGGCGGTGCCGCGCGCCATCGAGAAACGCATCGACCTGGGCTACGACGGAGCGGAGGCGGGCGCGCCGGGCGTGGTGCTTGAAGGCAATCCCACGCTGCTCAAGGAACTGGTGCGCAACCTCGTGGACAACGCGATCAACTACACACCCTCGGTGCCAGGCCGGCCGGGCGTGATCACCGCGCGCGTGCTGGGCGACCCCTTCGGCCGCATCATCGTGCTGCAGGTGGAGGACAACGGCCCGGGCATCGCCGAGGGCGAGCGCGAGCTGGTGTTCCAGCCCTTTTACCGCGTGCTCGGCAACGAGGCCGACGGCTCGGGCCTGGGCCTGCCGATCGTGCTCGAGATCGCGCGGCAGCACTATGCGACGGTGGTCCTGGAAGACGCACACCCCGGCCGGCAACCGCCCGGCGCACGCTTCAGCCTGCGCTTCGACGCCAACGAGCGCAGCCAGGTCTGACAGACACCTGACTCGCACGTCGAATCGCCCTCAATGGCCATGCGCTGCTGACCCGGCAGGCTTCCCTCGTGCGATGATGTGCCCTCACGCGGCTACCGCGCGGTGGTCTCGATCGAGGGACTCCGCATGCCCACTCTCGCACCCGGCCCATCCTCCCCAGCGATTCGCGCGCTGCTGCTGTGCGACCTCGTGGCCAGCACCCACCTGATCGAGCGCCTGGGCGACGCCGCTGCGGCCGAGTTGATGGCGCGCCACGACCGCATCGCGCGTGATCTTCTCGTTGCCCATGGCGGGCGCGAGATCGACAAGAGCGACGGTTTCCTCCTGCTGTTCGAGCGGCCGGTCGAGGCGGTGCGCTTCGCGCTTGCCTACCAGATGCAACTGCTCGAACTCGGCGCCGAATGGAAGACTGCCCTCGCCTCGCGCGTGGGCATTCATCTCGGCGAGGTGGTGCTGCGCGAGAACGCGGCCGCCGACATCGCGAGAGGCGCCAAGCCCCTGGAAGTCGAGGGCCTGGCCAAGGCCATCGCCGCGCGCGTGATGTCGCTTGCCGACCAGGGGCGCATCCTCATGACGCGCACAGCCTACGACTTCGCGCGCCGGGGTGCGGTGGGCCATGCCGACGAGGCCGCGCTGCGCTGGGCCGTGCATGGGCCCTACCGGATGGCCGGTGTCGACGACCCGGTGGAGGTCTGCGAAGTGGCGGCCCCTGGCCCTGACGCGCTGACGCCGCCTGAAACCGCGGAGAAGGCGCAGCGGGTCGCCCAGGCCACCAAATCGTCGCCGTCCGCCGGGCCGCTGCTCGCCGTGCTCGCGTTCGACAACATGTCCAACGACCCCGAGATGCAGTTCTTCTCCGACGGCGTTAGCGAGGAGATCATTCAGCGCGTATCGCGTGGCAGCCAGCTCAAGGTGATCGGCCGCACGTCGAGCTTCCAGTTCCGCGGCGATCGCAAGGCCGAGGCGGCGAACGCCTTGCATTGCACCCACGTGCTCGACGGCTCGATCCGCCGCGCAGCGGCGCGTGTACGGATCAGCGCGCACCTGATGGAGGCCGCATCACAGACCACGCTATGGTCGGAACGCTTCGACCGCGGGCTGGAAGACATCTTCGCCGTGCAGGACGAGATCTCCGAGAACATCGCCCGCGCACTCGATCAGGCGTTCGCCAGCCCGCCGGCACCGACGCTGGAGCCGGCCGTGTATGACCTCTATCTCCGATCGAGGCCCAAGGGCTACGCGCCGGACGAACTTCGCACGCACGTCGGCGTGCTGGAACTGGTGACTGCGCGTGCGCCGCAGTTCGCTGCGGCATGGGGGAGGCTGGCCTACCTGCGCGCCTTCCTGCGCTTCTACCAACCATTTGCCGAACGCGCAGCCATCGCGGCACAGGTGAGCCGCGAAGCCGAGCGCGCGCTGTCGCTCGATGCACAGAACCTCGACGCCCTGGCCGCGCAGTACTTCGTGATCGCGCCGTTCGGGCACTTCGTCGAGGCCGATGCCGCACTCGTGCGTTTGCGCCGCGCGCCTGGCAGCGGCGACGGGCAGCGCTACACCGGCTGGGCCCTGCGCCACTTCGGCTGGATGCGTGAGGCGCTGGCGGCCACCGAACAGGCCTACCGGCTCGATAGGCTGGATCCGATGTCCGCCAACCTCCTCGCCCTCGCTCGCATGGCGGCCGGCGATATCGCCGAAGCGATTCCGATGTTCGAGGAACTGGTGGAGCGCATGCCCACGATGAGCTTCCCGGTGGCCAGCTTGATGCGAGCCCATGCCTTCCAGCACGACTGGGCCGCGGTGGACCGGCTGCTCGCGCTGGCCGAGCAGCGCCAGCTGCGCGAGTTCCAGGATGGGCTGCCGTTCATCCGTGCCAAGCGCGACCCCTCGCCCGCGCACATCGGTGCGTGGCGCGAAGAGCTCGGGGCGCATGTTCGCCGGACGGGCCGGGTCGACGTGTCACGCCTCGTGTACGCGGCCCACCTGGGCCTGGTGAACGAGGCTTATGACGCCGCCGACGCCGCACGCCTCGGGCCGGCCGGCCGTGCCGACGACATCATGGGGCCGGACGGCTACCGCACGGCGCTGCTGTTCCAGGCCAGCATGCCCGAACTGCGCAATGACCGGCGGTTCGCGCCCTTGTGCGCGCGGCTCGGACTCGTCGAGTTCTGGCTGACGAGCGGCAAGTGGCCCGACTGCGCGAGCGAAGTGCCCTACGACTTCCAGCGCGCGTGCGAACAGGCACGGGCCGTGCCGAAAGAAGACTTCGGCTTCTGAGCGCCCGCGCCGGGCGCTTCACACAGTCACGAACGACTCGCCCTTGTGCGCGGCGGCGACCCCGTCGAGCGTGGCGTTCACCGACTTCCAGCTCTTCAGCGCCTTGATGCGCGCCAGCCAGCCCTGCACGTACGGATAGTCCGTGAAATCGCAACCGATCACCTCGCCCAAGGTGAGCAGTCCGGCGCCGAAATGGTCCGCGATGCTGATCGCATCGCCGCACACGTAGTTGTGCCCGGGGCCGAGGATGTGGTCGTTGAGGACTTGCAGCCACACCTTCGAGCGCTCCTGGCCCCACTGCACCGTGCCGGCCTGCGCCTCGTCGCTGCGCCGCTTGTGGTGCGGCAGCAGCTGCGCGAACACCAGGCCGAAGCAGTAGTCGCGGCTCAGTTGGGTGTTGAACCAGTCCATGCGTTCGTTGACGCGGGCCCGCTGCTGCAGGCCCTTGGGATACAGCGGCGAGTCGATCTTGTCGGCCAGGTATTTCAGGATCGCCGAGCTCTCGGTGAGGCGGAACTCACCGTCCTCGAGCATCGGCACCAGCGCATTCGGGTTGAGCGCACGATACGCGGGCTGCAGGTGCTCGCCCTTGAAGATGTCGACCAGCTTCAGGTCGAGATCGATACCGGTCTCCGCAGCAAAGAGCAGCACGGGCCGGCTCGCGGTGGAAGCGGGGTGGTAGTAGAGCTTCATCTCAGGTCTCCTGGTTCATCAGACAAGCTCCGTGCTGCGCACTGCGGTGCGAGCCCCTTCGGAGCGGCCGCGCTTGGCTCATTGCGCGCCCTGCACGCGCTCGTTGGGATCTATCACGCCGAGGTTCTCGATGACCTTCATCTGCCCCGACCGCACCTGGCCGACGTACATCGTAAGCCGCAGGTGATGCTGGCCGGGCACCATTTCGGCGCCCCCGCCCGGTCCTTCTGCGATGCGCGCGTGGTCGAGCGCGCGGATCACTGCCGCCTGGTCCAGCGTGCCGGCCTCTTGCACGGCCGCCTCCCAGAGCTTCAGCCCGCGATACAGGCCCGTGCTGGCGCTGCCCGCTGTGAACTTTGCGCTGCCCGGAAACCGCTCGTCGTAGCGGCGCAGCAGCGCCGTGCTGAACGGGTCGCTCACGGCCTGGTAGTAGTCGAGGCAGCTGTAGAGTCCCTCGACATGCTCGGCCGGCAGCAGGCTCGCAAGGTTCTCCTCGAAGTACGGGCACACGATCCGACCAGCGCGCTTCGTGAAGCCGGCCTCGTACAGCTGCTGCAGGAACGGCGCCACGCCGGGCGGCACCGTGGTGTTGAAGACCACCTGCGCGCCGCTGGACATGATCTTGTCGACCGTGCTGCGGTAGTCCTCCTGATCGACAGGGAAGTACTCTTCGCCGACGATCGAGCCGCCGTGCGCGGCGACCGCGGCACGCACTCGCTTGTTCATCACGTGCGGCCAGATGTAGTCCGCCGAGGGGAGATAGAAGCTGCGAGCATCGGTGTGTTTCATCAACCAGGGGATCAGCGAATCGACCTGTTGCGCCGGCACCGGGCCGGTGCAGAAGATGAGCGGGTCACTCTCCTCGCCCTCGTACTGCTCCGGGTAGATGTAGAGCTTCTTGCCCTGCACGACGGCCGGGCCCTTGATCGCCTGGCGGGTGGAGCTGTAGATGCCGCCGAAGATCACATCGACCCGATCGCGCTGGACCAGCTTGGCGGCCTTGACGGCGGCCACCTGGTCGTCGGTGGCGCTGTCTTCCGTGATCAGCTCGATCGGTCGCCCGAGCAGACCGCCGCCGGCGTTGATTTCGTCGACCACCAGCCGAGCGAGGTTGGCGTTGGCAATGCCGAGGAAGGACAGCGGGCCGGTCTGGTCGGTGACGAGGCCGATCTTGATGGATGCTTGGCTCACGATGGATCTCCTTGCGGATGGTGGATGGGTACGGCCCTGTCGCGGGGTGCAGGCACTGTGCGCGCCGGGGGCCGGCGGCGTCTTTAAGCGATGTGAAACGTTGCTAAAGCCCGGCGCATGGCCCGACAATCGGGCCCGACAAGCAAGAGAGGCGCTCAGGTCTTGGACTTCAAGGCGAAGGGGTTCGAAGTGCGGCCGGCCGAGCGCCGCCTGCTGGCCTTTGGCCAGCCGGTTCCGCTCGGTGGGCGCGCGTTCGACCTGCTGCTGGCGCTGATCGAGCTGCGCGACCGCGTGGTCGCCAAGGACGAGCTGCTGGCTCGGGTCTGGCCTGGCACGGTCGTCGAAGAGAACAACCTCACCGTGCAGATTTCGTCGCTGCGCAAGGTTCTCGGGCCCGACGCCATCGCCACCGTGGCGGGGCGCGGCTACCGGTTCACGTTGCCCCTGCTCGACGACGACGCTCCCGCCTCGCCGGCCGAGCCGTCGTCTTCGGGCGAGCGCCCCGTGATCGCCGTGCTCGCCTTCGACAACCTGTCGAACGAGCCCGAGATGCAGTTCTTCTCCGATGGCGTCAGCGAAGAGATCATTCAGCGCCTCGCGCGCGGCACCCAGCTGCGGGTGATCAGCCGCACCACGAGCTTCCAGTTCCGTGGCGAACGAAAGGCCGAGGCGGCGCAACGGCTTCATTGCGCCTACGTACTCGACGGCTCGATCCGCCGTGCGGCCGGCCAGGTACGCATCAGCGCCCATCTGATGGAGGCCGCGTCCGGCACGACGCTGTGGTCCGACCACTATGACCGTGCGCTGGAAGGCATATTCGACGTCCAGGACGACATCGCCGAAAGCATCGCGCGCGCGCTCGACCAGGGCTTTTTCGGTGTTGCGACGCGCGCAGTCGATCCTGCGGTCTACGACCTCTACCTGCGATCCAGCCCCAAAGCCTATGCCCCTGACGAGCTGCGCACCAGCGTCGGCGTGCTCGAGGTGGTGACGCAGCGCGCACCTCATTTCGTGGAGGCCTGGGGGAGGCTCGCCTACGTGCGCAGCTTCCTGCACATGTACCTGCCATTTGCCGAGCGAGCAGCCAGCGCCGGGCACGCGGTTCGCGAGGCCTCGCATGCGCTGGCGCTCGATCCGCAGAACAACGATGCCCTCCTCGCGCGATGTTTCGTGATGCCGCCTTTCGGCCGGTTCATCCAGGCGGAGGGCTTCCTCGAACGGCTGCGCCAGGCGCCCGGCTCGGGCGACGGCCGGCGCTACATCAGCTGGCTGCTGCGCCTGACCGGCCGCCTGCGTGCCAGCCTCGACGAGGCCGAACGCATCTACCGCCTGGACATGCTCGATCCGATGTCGGCCAACCTGGTGGCGCTGGCGCGCATGGCCACGGGGCAGGTCGCCGAGGCGGTGCCCGTGTACGAAGACCTTGTGGCGCGCATCCCCGAAATGAGCTTTCCGATCTCGAGTTTGCTGCGGGCCCATGCCTTCCTGCAGGATTGGGCGGCGGTCGATCGCCTGCTCGCGCTCGCGGCCACGCGCCCGCTGCGCGAGTTCCAGGACACCATCCCTTTTGTCCGCGCCAAGCGCGACCCGACACCTGAGCACATCGGCGCCTGGCGCAGCGAATTCGAGGCGCACGTGATGATCACCGGCGGTGTGGACGTGGCGCGCCTGGTCTACGCCGCGCACCTGGGCCTGGTCGACGAGGCGTTCCGTGCTGCCGAGGGCGCGCGCCTGGGCCCTGTGGGCACCAGCGCCGACATCATGGGCCCTGACGGCTACCGTACCGCGCTGCTGTTCCAGGCCAGCATGCCCGAGCTGCGCAACGACCGACGCTTCCCGGGGCTGTGCGCGCGACTGGGATTGGTGGAGTTCTGGCTCGCCAGCGGCCAGTGGCCCGATTGCGCAGACGAGGTGCCCTACGATTTTCGGCAGGCGTGTGAGCGGGCGAAGGGAGTGCCTCGGGAGAGCTTCGGGTTCTGACGGCGAGACAATCGCGCCAGGCTCCACCGACCGGGAGCCTGCGAGTGAGCGAGTTCAGGCGCCTGCTAGGGCCTTGAACTCGCGGGGGCGGGGCTCTCTTCCTTGCGAATCTGCAGCAGCTGCGGCCGGATTTGCTGGGCCAGACGCTCCGGCTCGCTCTGGCTGAGGCGCGCGGGCACGATGCCGAACATGGCGAGACCGCCGCGCGCCCAGGCGAAATAAAGCAGGTTCGCCATGAGCAGGAGGACCACGAGCGCGCGCAGCCGCATGGTCAATCGTTCGGTGGTGCCGGCCGCACGCTGACCTCGGCACTGGTGATGGTCTTCATGCCCGAGGGCGTCTGCACCAGCAGCTCGCCGCCCCAGCCGACGCCCGCGCACTGGCCGGCGCTGCCATCGCTGAGCTGCACCTCGCGCCCGCGCAAGGCGTCCCGCGCGGCGAAGCGCTCGGCGAAGGGCACGAAGCCCCGCTCGCCGAACAGAAGCACGTGCGCCACGAGCGGCGGCACGATCTCGCGCAGCAGTTGGGGGGCGGTCGCCTGTGGGCGCCATTGCGAAATCCAGGCGGGCGCAACGCTCATGCCCGCTGCCTCGCGTGCGCCGATGTTGATGCCGACGCCGATCACCAGGTAACGCTCGGCCGTGCCGTCCTGAGGCAAAGCCGTCTCGATCAGGATGCCGCCGAGCTTGCGGTCCTCGACCCACAAGTCGTTGGGCCACTTGAGCGCGACGCGCGCCTGGTTCGATGGGTCCAGGCTCTCCGCCACGCTGACGCCAACTGCGAGCGAAAGCCCCGACCAGTCGCGCGGCAGCAGCGGCAGGCCCAGCGAGAAGGTGAGCGAGGCGGGCTCGCGCGCATCCTGCGCGCTTTGCCAGGGCCGGCCCATGCGGCCGCGGCCGGCGGTCTGCCTCCGGGCGATCAGCAGCACCGGTTGCGCACGGCCTTCACGGGCGCGCCGCATCAGCTCGGTGCTCGTCGAGTCGATCTCGTCGACGACCTCGACCGTGAGCCCCGGCAAAAGGGGGGACACGGCGGTGGCGATTTCCTCTTCGAACCAGGGGGCAGCCATGGTCAGTGCTTGATGTCCTTCTTTCCGGCCTTCTTGGCCTTCTTGTCCTTTTTTTTCTTCTTTTTGTTCTTATCTTTCTTCCCATCCTCCTGGGTCGCGAGCAGGGTGCCGCGGCACTGGTCGGAACCACACCAACAGGGGAACTCGGACTTGAGCTTCTTGGTCATCGGCTCGTCGATGATCAGCCCGTAGTCGTAGCTGAGCTCCTCGCCGGCCGCGATGTTGCGCAGCGCCTTGATGAAGATCCGTCCCTCGTGCTCGTCGGCCTCGCAATTGGGCTCGCAGGAGTGATTGATCCAGCGCGCCGCATTGCCCTTCACGCCGCCGTCGATCACGCGCTCGTCATCGATGTGGAAGTAGAAGGTGTGATTGGGCTGGGACGGATCATGTGGATGGCGTCGGAGCGCCTCCTTCCAGGAGATCAGCTCGCCCTTGTACTCGATCAGCGTCTCGCCTTCCGCGATGTCCTGCACGGCGAATACGCCGTTGCCGTGAACGCCGGAGCGTCGCGTCTGGATGCGGCGCCCGCCGGTTGTGGGGGATTTGGAAGCCATCGCCGAAGTCTGTTAGTTTGAATATGTACGCATGCGCGTGCGCGTGCGCACGCGAGAAGCCGCAGATTGTAGATGTGGGCCCCACGCTGCCGCACTGCGGTCATCGGCGGCCGGCGTCAGGCCTGATACGAGGAACTGTTGATGAAGACTTTGGTAATTGCAGAGAAGCCGTCGGTGGCGCAGGACATCGTGCGCGCGCTCACGCCGGTGGCCGGCAAGTTCGACAAGCACGAGGAACATTTCGAGAACGAGCACTACGTGGTGACCAGTGCCGTCGGTCACCTGGTCGAGATCCAGGCGCCGGAGGAGTTCGACGTCAAGCGCGGGAAGTGGAGCTTCGCCAACCTGCCGGTGATCCCGCCGCGCTTCGACCTCAAGCCCGTGGACAAGACCAAGACCCGGCTCAACGCGGTGGTGAAGCAGGCCAAGCGCAAGGACGTAACCCAGCTCATCAATGCCTGCGATGCGGGCCGCGAGGGCGAGCTGATCTTCCGCCTCATCGAGCAGTACGCGGGCGGCAAGGCGCCGCTGGGCAAGCCGGTCAGGCGTCTGTGGCTGCAGTCGATGACGCCGCAGGCGATCCGCGACGGCTTCGAGCAGTTGCGCACCGAGCAGCAGATGCAGGGCCTGGCCGATGCTGCGCGCTCGCGCTCCGAGGCCGACTGGCTGGTCGGCATCAACGGTACCCGGGCCATGACCGCGTTCAACTCGCGCGACGGCGGCTTCTTCCTCACCACGGTGGGACGGGTGCAGACGCCTACGCTGTCGGTGGTGGTCGAGCGCGAGGAGAAGATCCGCAAGTTCGTGAGCCGCGACTACTGGGAAGTGCATGGCGCCTTCCTGGCCGAGGCGGGCACCTACCCCGGAAAGTGGTTCGACCCGACCTGGAAGAAGCCGCCGCCCGGCCCCGACGGGCTGGCCGATCCCGAGCAGCGCGCAGATCGCGTCTGGAGCGAACGGGAAGCCAGCGAGATCGCCGACGCCGCACGCGGCAAGCCGGCCACCGTCACCGAGGAAAGCAAGCCCACCACCACCGCTTCGCCCCTGCTGTTCGACCTGACCTCGCTGCAGCGCGAGGCCAACAGCCGCTTTGGCTACAGCGCCAAGACGACGCTGGCGCTGGCGCAAAGCCTCTACGAGCGCCACAAGGCGCTGACTTACCCGCGGACCGACTCGCGCGCGCTTCCTGAGGACTACCTGCCGGTGGTGAAGCAGACCATGGGCATGCTCGCCAACAGCGGCATGAAGCACCTGGCGCCCTTCGCCAGGCAAGCGCTGGACGACAACTACGTGAAGCCTTCGAAGCGCATCTTCGACAACGCCAAGGTCAGCGATCACTTTGCGATCATCCCCACGCTGCAGGCGCCCAGCGGCCTGTCCGATGCCGAGCAGAAGCTCTACGACTTCGTGGTACGGCGCTTCCTGTCGGTGTTCTTCCCGAGCGCCGAGTACCAGGTGACCACGCGCATCAGCACGGTGGAGCAGGGCGGCAAGAAGTACCCGTTCCGTACCGACGGGAAGGTGCTGGTGAAGCCGGGCTGGCTCGCGATCTATGGCAAGGAAGCCCAGGATGACGAGAAGGAAGACGACAAGGACGGCAAGCGCCTTGTGCCGGTCAAGCCCGGCGAGATCGTGCGGGTCGATTCGGCGGAGCTCAAGGCCCTCAGGACCCGCCCGCCGGCGCGCTACTCCGAAGCCACGCTGCTCGGTGCGATGGAAGGCGCGGGCAAGACCATCGACGACGACGAGCTGCGCGAAGCCATGCAGGAAAAAGGCCTGGGCACGCCGGCCACGCGCGCTGCCATCATCGAAGGGCTTCTGGCCGAGAAGTACATCCTGCGAGAAGGTCGAGAGCTGATCCCGACGGCCAAGGCCTTCCAGCTCATGACGCTCCTTCGCGGGCTTGGCGTCGAGGAGCTGTCCAAGGCCGAGCTCACCGGCGAGTGGGAATACAAGCTCGCGCAGATGGAGCACGGCAAGCTCAGCCGCGCCGAGTTCATGCGCGAGATCGCCCGAATGACGGAGCACATCGTCAAGAAGGCCAAGGAATACGACCGCGACACCGTTCCGGGAGACTACGCGACCCTGTCCACGCCGTGCCCGAACTGCGGCGGCGTGGTGAAGGAGAACTACCGCCGCTATGCCTGCACCGGCAAGCCGGGGCAGGAGGGGTGCGGCTTCTCCTTTGGCAAGTCCCCGGCCGGCCGCACCTTCGAGGTCGCGGAGGCCGAGCAGCTGCTGCGCGACAAGCACATCGGCCCGCTGGAAGGCTTCCGCTCCAAGGCCGGCTGGCCCTTTACTTCCGAGATCATCCTCAAGTACGACGAGGAAGCGAAGAACTGGAAGCTCGAGTTCGATTTCGGCGACGACAAGAACGGCGAGACCGGTGAGATCGTCGATTTCAGCGACCAGCAGCCGCTGGGGCCTTGCCCGAAGTGCGGTGCGCGCGTGTTCGAAAACGCCAGCAACTACGTCTGCGAGAAGTCGGTGCCCACCGAGGCCCAGCCGACGCCGAGCTGCGACTTCAAGACTGGCAAGATCATCTTGCAGCAGCCGATCGAGCGCGCACAGATCGAGAAGCTGCTGGCCACCGGCAAGACCGACCTGCTGGACAAGTTCGTGTCGATGCGCACGCGCCGGCCCTTCAAGGCCTTCCTGGCCTGGAATGCCGAGGAGGGCAAGGTGAGCTTCGAGTTCGAGCCGCGCGACAGCAAGTTCCCGGCGCGCAAGAGCTTTGGCAAGGCACCGCCGGCAGCCGCGAAGAAGGCTGCTTCACCGGCCAAGGCGAAGGCGCCCGCGGCGAAGAAGGCCGCCGCACCGAAGGCGCCGCGCAAACCGGCGGCGGGCCTCAAGCCGAGCGGTGCCCTGGCCGCGGTGATCGGCGCGGAACCCGTTGCGCGCACCGAGGTCATCAAGAAGCTGTGGGACTACATCAAGGCCCATGGCCTGCAGGACGCGGCCAACAAGCGGGCGATCAACGCCGACGACAAGCTCAGGCCGGTGTTCGGCAAGGACCAGGTCACCATGTTCGAGATCGCAGGGATCGTGGGCAAGCACCTGAGCTGACGAACCGACGAAAGGAAGATCCAGTGAAGAAGCTCGTTTTTGCGTTGTGCTTCATGGTGGCGCTGGGCGCCGTCGCGGGGTGTGCCTCGACGACCGCAACGGCCGACGGCGAGCGCCCGACCATCGGCAGCAGCAGCGGGGTGACGGTGTTCGGCACCATCGACGCGGCCGTCAGCGGCACGCGCAACCGCTCGTCGCGCGACTAGCGCCGCGCTAACGCATCAGCAGCGCCTGCCGCAGCAGCCGCGCCGCGCGGTTGCGAATGCGCCCGGGGGCGGTGCGCAGCGGTCCCTTCGGGCTCACCTTCGCGGTCGCGCAGGCCCAGAGGAAGTCTTCGAGGATGGGCGTGTCGTCCACCGTCTCGGTGCTGCCGTACTTGTGGAATTCCGGGTGCCACTGGGTGGCGGCGATGTAGCTTCGGCCACGCCCCTCTTTGCGGCGGATGGCTTCGGGTACGTGGTCGGGAATGCTCCAGGCTTCGACCTCGAACCCGGGAGCGAGATCCTTCACGCCCTGGTGGTGGATGCTGTTGACGCGCGCTCGCTCCATGCCCGGGTAAAGCTTCGCCAGCCGCGAGCCGGGCGCGACGCCGATTTCGTGAAAGTTCTGGTCGTAAGTGACGGGGTCGCGGTGGCGCAGTGCGTTGGGATGCTGCGCCTCGATGTCCTGGTAGAGCGTCCCGCCGAAGGCGACGTTGATGAGCTGCAGGCCGCGGCACACGCCGAAGATGGGCTTGCCCGCCTCCTCGAAGGCCTCGACCAGCGCGAGGTCGTAGAGGTCGCGCACGCGGTCGCCGACCCAGGCGTCCTTCAGCGGCACCTCGCCGTAGCTGCCGGGCCAGACGTCCGCACCGCCGTGCATCACCACGCCGTCGAGCCATTCGGCATAGTGCGAGAGCTTGGTGTCGCCGCGCGCCGTCTCGCCGGTGGGGCAGGGCACCATCACCACCATCGCGCCGGCCGACATCAGCCAGTGCGTGATCGACTGCTCGACATACTGCAGCGTCTTGTTGGTGAACAGCGAGCGCGCCGGGTCGGCGTGGGAGAAGCAGGCGGACAAGCCGATCTTCAATCGGCCGGAAACGGTTTGTGGCATCGCATCAAGGCGCCGCGCGGACCGCCGCGGCTTCGGTAACAGTGAGAGTATTGTGAAACGTTCCAAAGCCCCTCGCCGTGGACAGCACACCCGCCGCTGCGTCGGACACGGCCCCGGCGATAGGATCGCGGTCTTTGGCGTGCGACTCGACACACAGGAGTGACCGAATGAAGACCATCCAGGGCCCTGCCATCTTCCTGGCCCAGTTCGCGGGCGACAGCGCCCCCTTCAATTCGCTCGACGCCATCGCCGGCTGGGCCGCTGGCCTGGGCTACAGGGGCGTGCAGATCCCGAGCTGGGACTCCCGGCTCTTCGACCTGCGCCTGGCTGCGGAGAGCAAGACCTACTGCGAGGAGGTGCAGGGCACGCTGGCACGGCACGGCGTTCGGATCACGGAGCTCTCGACCCACCTGCAGGGGCAGTTGGTGGCGGTGCACCCGGCCTACGACGCAGGTTTCGATGGCTTTGCGGCACCCGAGGTACGCAACGATCCGGTGAAGCGCCAGGTCTGGGCCGTGGAGCAGCTGCGGCTTGCGGCCAAGGCTTCGGCGAACCTCGGGCTCACGGCACACGCCACGTTTTCGGGCGCCCTCGCCTGGCCCTACTTCTACTCCTGGCCGCCACGCCCGCCGGGATTGATCGAGGAGGCTTTCGCCGAACTCGCGCGGCGCTGGCTGCCGATCCTCAACGCCTTCGACGATGCAGGCGTCGATGTCTGCTACGAGATCCACCCGGGTGAGGACCTGCACGATGGCGTGAGCTACGAGATGTTCCTGGAGCGCGTAGGCCAGCATCCTCGCGCGTGCCTGCTCTACGACCCGAGCCATTTCGTGCTGCAGCAGCTCGACTATCTCGCCTACATCGACCATTACCACGAGCGGATCAAGATCTTCCATGTGAAGGATGCGGAGTTCAATCCGACCGGCAAGCAAGGCGTCTACGGCGGCTTCCAGCCGTGGATCGACCGTGCCGGGCGCTTCCGCTCCCTGGGCGATGGCCAGGTCGACTTCGGCGCGATCTTCTCGAAGATGGCGGCGTACGATTTCCCCGGCTGGGCGGTGCTGGAGTGGGAGTGCTGCCTCAAGCACCCGGAGGACGGCGCGCGCGAGGGCGCGCAGTTCATCGCCGACCACATCATCCGCGTGGCCGACCGGGCCTTCGACGACTTCGCGGCCGGTGCCGTCGACAGCGCCGCCAATCGCCGGATGCTGGGCATCCGAAGTTAGGGCCTGCCGGAAGCCCTCAAATCCCTGCTGGCTTGCGCAGCGTCTTCATGCGGTCCACCGCGTGGACGCGCACCTTGCGCGTCTCTGAACCCTGCTGCACCGTGAGCTCCACTTCGGCATCGGGCGCCGCGCGCTTCCAGAGCTGCTTGTAGAACGCCTCGAGCGTGGCCACCTGGACGCCGTCCACCTCCAGCACCACGTCCCCCGGGTGGAGCCCGGCCGCCAGCGCGGGCCCCTGGCGGTCGACGCGCACGATCTCGACATGGCCGTCGCGCTCCGACGACGACAGGCCCAGCCAGGGCCGAATGCTCGCGCGGCTGCGGCCGGTGGCCTGCATTTCGTCCAGCACCGGCCGCAGCAGCTCGACCGGCACGAACATGTTCCCCGGGATCACCCGCTGCTCCTGGCCCTGCGCCGTCTCCAGCACGAACAGGCTGCCGATGCCCAGCAGCTCGCCATTGCGATTGAAAAGAGGAGCCCCGCTGTGGTTGGGCACAGGGGGACTGGTGAAGAGGGCCGACTCGATGTGGTATTCCCAGTAGCCCGAGAAGGGCCGCACGGCCACCAGCTGGGTGAAGCCCACCTCGGTGCCGCTGTCGCCGCCGGTGGCGACCAGCAGGGGCTCGCCGGGGCTCAGGCCGCCTACGCCGGCGAGGGGCACCGGCGCGATGCCCCGCAAGGGCACCAATGGCCGCAAAAGGCCGAAGCCGGTCGCCAGGTCGTATGCGACCTGGCGCGCGGGCAGGGTGCGATCGTCCTGCGTGACGACCTCGATGGTCTCGGCTTCGAGCAGCAGATAGCCGATGGTGAGGATCAGCCCGTCGGGACCGATCACCACGCCGGAGCCGGAGCGCCGCGCGCCCAGGCTTTCGGCCGAGGTGGCGCCCTCGGTTGCGGTGACGCGCAGCGCCACGACGGCATCGCCCGCGCGCTGCAGGGCCTGGAGCTGGGCGGAGGAAGCGTAGGGCCGGGGCGGCGAGGCGGCCAGGGCCAGTGGCGCTGCGGAGAGCAGGAGCAGCCAGAAGATCCCGGCAACGAGCATCTGGAGCCGCCGGGACGACGCTGGATCTTTCATGGCCGCGCTCCTCGGAACGATGGTTGATGCGATGGTGCGCCGCGGACTGCACCCTCGCAAGCCTGCTCCGCGATGTCGTTCCGCGGTCCATGGGCTTTGGCGCCGGCGGTTGACGGCTCGAGCAACAGTCATGCCACAGCGGTTAGAATGTGGGGTTCGCTTCGATAGTCGACGAAGCATTCGTCACTCCCCGGCCGACCTGGGTTCCTCAGGTTCACTCTCGGCCGGCACACGCAGTGTGTTGGTGCACCAGACCGGGTGCCCATGAATGCCGCCACTGCCTTCGTACTCCATTGAAGCGAATAGAGCGCGCTGTCCGCTCCGGTGGGCGCCAGATCCGGTCGGCCCGCGCCCTTCTCACTGTTTCAGGCGCAAGGCGGTGTCGCCTTGCGCAGGCGCCCATTCGCAATCATCCACGCAACATTCAGAGGTCCTCATGCCCAAGGAAGAACTGATCGAAATGAACGGTGCAGTCACCGAAGTGCTGCCCGACTCCCGCTATCGCGTGACCCTGGACAACGGTCATCAACTGATCGCCTACAGCGGCGGCAAGATGCGCAAGCACCACATCCGCATCCTGGCCGGCGACAAGGTCTCGCTGGAGCTCTCGCCCTATGACCTGACCAAGGGCCGCATCACGTTCCGGCACCTGGAGCGCCGTGGCCCGCCGCCGACCGGCGGCAACAACGGCCCGCGCCGCTGAGCACTGACGTGACCGGTCCCGCCGTCGACTTCTCGACGCTGCCGCTTTCGCCGCCCGTGCTGGCGAACCTGCGGCAGCTCGGCTACCTGCAGATGACGCCGATCCAGGCGGCCAGCCTGCCGGCGGCACTCGGCGGCGCGGACCTCATCGCCCAAGCCAGGACCGGCAGCGGCAAGACCGCCGCGTTCGCACTCCCGCTGCTGGCGCGGCTCGACCCCCGCCGCTTCGAGGTGCAGGCCCTGGTGCTGTGTCCGACGCGCGAGCTGGCCGACCAGGTCACGGCCGAGATCCGTCGCCTGGCCCGCGCCGAGGAAAACATCAAGGTGGTCACGCTGTGCGGCGGCGTGGCGCTGCGCGGCCAGCTGTCCAGCCTCGCGCACGGCGCTCACGTCGTGGTCGGCACGCCCGGCCGCGTGCTCGATCACCTGGAGCGCGACAGCCTCAAGCTCGACGCACTCGGCACGCTGGTCCTCGACGAGGCCGACCGCATGCTCGACATGGGCTTCCTCGACGACATAGCGATGGTGGTGCGCCAATGCCCGAAGGAGCGCCAGACGCTGCTCTTCTCCGCCACCTATCCCGAGGGCATCGCCAAACTCGCTGCGCAGTTCATGAAGAACCCGCAGCAGATCGCTGTGGCGGCGACGCAGCATGAAGAAGCCAAGATCCGCCAGCGCTGGTACGAGGTGGAAGACAGTCAGAGGCTGCACGCCGTCGGCCTGCTGCTGAACAGTTTCCGGCCGCAGAGCACGCTTGCCTTCTGCAACACCAAGCAGCAGTGTCGCGACCTGGCACAGGTGCTCCAGGCCCAGGGCTTCAGCGCACTCGCCCTGTTCGGCGAGCTCGAGCAGCGCGAGCGCGACCAGGTCCTGGTGCAGTTCGCCAACCGCAGCTGCTCGGTGCTTGTCGCCACCGACGTCGCGGCGCGCGGGCTGGACATCGCGCAGCTCGAGGCCGTGATCAACGTCGACGTGACGCCCGACCCCGAGGTCCATGTCCACCGCATCGGCCGAACCGGCCGAGCCGGCGCCGAAGGTCTGGCGCTCAACCTGGCCAGCCTGGACGAGATGGGCCGCGTCGGCAAGATCGAGCAGCTCCAGGACCGTGCTTCCGAGTGGCACCCGCTGGCCGAGCTGGCCGCAGCCGCGAGCGATGCCGAAGGCCCCCTGCAGCCGCCCATGGCCACGCTGCAGATCACTGGCGGCCGCAAGGACAAGATCCGCGCTGGCGATGTGCTCGGCGCGCTGACCGGCGAGGCCGGCTTCACCCGCGAGCAGGTCGGCAAGATCAGCATCAACGAATTTTCGACCTACGTTGCAGTCGACCGGCGCATCGCGCGCGAGGCCGCGCACAAGCTTTCGACGGGTCGCGTCAAGGGCCGTTCCGTCAAGGTTCGGCTGCTCGATGTGGCCTAATGTCGCCCTTCCCTCTTTTTTGACCGAGCCTTCCATGACCCAGAAGATCCGCACCGAGGCCGACCGCAAGGCCACCCCCAAGCCCGTTCCAGCGTCCGGCTACACTCTGCCCAGGACGGGCGGAGGCCAGAAGGTGAGCCTGGAGCGCGGCACCGCGACCCGCAGCAAGAAGAATCCGGGCAAGCGGGCCAAGAAGGGCGGCTGAGCCCGACCGCCTTCTTCCTTCACACGAACGACGCGCCCAAGGGCGCGTTTTTTCTTGGGTGCCAGCACATGTCCGACGACTACCAGATCCACATCCCGCCTTCCTTTTTCGCGCTCTACACGGACGCGCGGCAGCGGCTGTCGCAACCCATTGCCACCGTGCGGGAGCGCTATGAGGTCTGCGAGGACCTGTCCAACCACCTCGTCTCGCATGCGCAGGTGCTGAACCATGTCGAGGTGCCATCGGAAGCGGAGATCCTCGCACGCATCCACGACGGCCTGAGCACGCCGGAGGCCGGCGTGTCCGCTGCCGAAGCCCTCTGGATCGTCCGGCGGTTGGCCGAACTGCTCGGCTGGAACGGCGAGCCTTTCGAGCAGCCGCCCACGCGCCACTGAGGCCCGCTCGCAAGGTTTTCCGTGGTTGAGGCGCTGACGATCCTTATCATGCGGGTGGGCCGAGGACAAGAGCAGTTGCTAGCATGCGCCTGCGGAGACAAAGGCCGAGCCTTCGCTCGACACTCTCCTTGGGAATCCCCATGAAAAAAGCAGGACTCGTCGGTCTGGGCGCCATGGGCGCTGGCATCGCGGCCACGCTGCGCGGCAAAGGCTATGAAATGCATGTGTGCGATGCGCGTCCAGGAGCTGCCATCGCCTTTGCCGAGCAGGGCGGCGTCGCCTGGGCCACGCCGGCACAGGTGGCGACCGAATGCGAGCTGCTGGTGTCGGTCGTGGTCAACGCCGAGCAGACCGAGGCCGTGCTGTTCGGCGAGCAGGGCGCGGCTGCCGCGATGAAACCTGGCAGCGTGTTCGTGATGTGTTCCACGGTGGACCCGAACTGGTCGATGGCGCTCGAGGAGCGCCTCGGCGCCGCGGGCATCCACTACGTCGACGCGCCGATCTCGGGCGGCGCCGCCAAGGCCGCGAGCGGCCAGATGACGGTGATGAGCTCGGCCAGGCCCGAGGCCTATGCCAGGGCCGATGCACTGCTCGACGCGATGGCGGGCAAGGTCTACCGTTTAGGCGACCGTGCGGGCGCCGGCAGCAAGGTGAAGATCATCAACCAGCTGCTGGCCGGCGTGCACATCGCCGCTGCGGCCGAGGCGATGGCGCTGGGCCTGCGGGAGGGCGTGGCCGCCGAGGCGCTGTACGAGGTCATCACGCACAGCGCCGGCAACAGCTGGATGTTCGAGAACCGCATGGCCCATGTCATTGCTGGCGACTACGCGCCGCTGTCGGCGGTCGACATCTTCGTCAAGGACCTCGGCCTGGTGCTCGACACGGCACGGGCCAGCAAGTTTCCGCTGCCGCTCGCCTCGACCGCGCACCAGATGTTCATGCAGGCCTCCAGCGCTGGCTTCGCCCGGGAGGACGACAGCGCCGTGATCAAGATCTTTCCAGGCATCGAACTGCCCACGCCTTCCAATACCGACAAGAACAAGCCATGACCTTGCTGCTGGGCTGCATCGCCGACGATTTCACCGGCGCCACCGATCTTGCCAACAACCTGGTGCGCGCCGGCATGCGCGTGGTCCAGGCCATCGGCGTGCCGAGTGCGCCGCTTGCCGCCGATGTGGATGCGGTGGTGGTGGCGCTCAAGTCGCGCACCATCGCGCCGGCAGAGGCGGTTGCGCAGTCGCTGGCCGCCATGCAGTGGCTGCAGGCGGAGGGCGCGCGTCAGATCTACTTCAAATACTGCTCCACCTTCGACAGCACGCCGGCAGGCAACATCGGGCCGGTGACCGAAGCCCTGATGGAGGCCCTGGGTTGCGACTTCACCATCGCCACGCCCGCCTTCCCGGACAACAAGCGCACCGTGTTCAAGGGCTACCTGTTTGCGGGCGAGGTGCTGCTCAACGAGAGCGGGATGCAGAACCATCCGCTGACGCCGATGACCGACCCCAACCTCGTTCGGGTGCTGCAGGCGCAGACCCGCCGCAAGGTCGGGCTGATCGACCATGCAGTGGTCGCCCGCGGGCCGGACGCGATCCGGGAGCGCGTCGGAGCGTTGCGCGCAGAGGGCGTAGGCATTGCCATCGTCGACGCGGTCTCGAACGAAGACCTGCTGCGGCTCGGGCCAGCCCTGGCGGACATGCCGCTGGTGACGGCCGGTTCGGGCGTCGCCATCGGGTTGCCGGGCAACTTCGGTATCGCGCCCTCCGCGAAGGCCGGCGTGCTGCCCCCGGCAGGCGGCTTGCGCGCCGTGGTGTCCGGCAGCTGCTCGGTGGCCACCAACCGGCAGGTGCGCCACTTCATCGAATCCGGCCGGCCGGCGCTGGCGATCGACCCGCTGCGGATCGCGGAGGGCGTCGATGTCGTGGCCGAGGCCCTGGCCTGGGCCGCTCCCTTGATCGAAGACGGCCCGGTGCTGGTCTACTCGACGGCGGAATCCGCAGCCGTGCAGTCGGTTCAGGGCCGGCTCGGAGTCGACGAGGCCGGCGCGATGGTGGAGCGCACCCTCGCCGCCGTCGCGCGCGGCCTCGTCGCGCAGGGCGTGCGGCAGCTGGTGGTGGCCGGCGGCGAGACCTCCGGTGCCTGCGTCCAGGCGCTGGGCATCGGGCAGCTGCAGATCGGCGCGCAGATTGATCCGGGGGTGCCCTGGTGCCACGCCCAAGTGGAGGGCGGCGCCGGCCTGCACATCGCGTTGAAGTCCGGCAACTTCGGCACCGACGACTTCTTCACCAAAGCATTTACATTGCTCGAATGAATGAAAACCAGGCGCGCGAAGAGATCTGCCGCATCGGCCGCAGCCTGTTCGAGCGCGGCCATGTGCACGCCACCGCCGGCAACATCAGCGTGCGGCTGGACGACGGCTATCTCATTACCCCGACCGATGCCTGCCTGGGCTTCCTCGATCCTGCGACACTTGCCCGGCTCGACGCCGGCCTGAACCAGACCAGCGGCGACCGGGCCAGCAAGACCATCGCGCTGCACGCGCGCATTCACGCCGCCGCCACGCGCTTTGATCCCGCCACGCGCTGCGTGATCCACACCCACAGCACGCACTGCGTGGCGCTCACGCTGGATGCGCCGGGCGAGGAGCTGCTGCCGGCGCTCACGCCCTATTTCGTGATGAAGGTCGGCCATGTGCCGTTGATCGCCTACCACCGCCCAGGCGCGCCCGAAGCGGCCGAGCAGGTGGCGCAGGCCATCGGGCGCTACGGCGAGCGCGGCACCCCGATTCGCGCGGTGATGCTGGAGCGGCTGGGGCCCAACGTCTGGCACGACACGCCGGCCGCCGCCATGGCCGTGCTGGAAGAGCTTGAAGAGACTGCCCGGCTGTGGCTATTGAACAAGCAGTCGGCGCTCCCGCTCGCGCCGCCCCGGATCGAAGAGCTGCGCCGTCATTTGGGCGCGCGCTGGTAAGAGCACGAAGGACACATCCCATGCCGCGATTTGCCGCCAACCTCTCGATGCTCTATCCCGAGCTCGATTTCCTCCAGCGCTTCGAGGCCGCAGCGAAAGATGGCTTCCAGGCTGTCGAGTACCTCTTCCCCTATTCCTGCGACCCGCGCGAACTTGCAGCGCGGCTCTCGGCCAACGGCTTGCAGCAGGTGCTCTTCAACGCGCCGCCCGGCGATTGGGAGGGCGGCGAGCGCGGTCTGGCCTGTCTTCCAGGGCGCGAGGCCGAGTTCCGCGAAAGCCTGCTGAAGGCCTTGGACTATGCGGAGGCCCTGGGCTGCCCCCGCGTGCACGTGATGGCGGGCCTGGTGCCGGAAAGCGTGGAGCGCGAGGCGGTGCAGCCCACCTACATCGACAACCTGGGCTGGGCCGCGGCCGAGGCGGCGAAAGCGGGGCGCGACCTGCTGATCGAACCCATCAACACGCGCGACATACCGCGCTTCTTCCTCAACCGCCAGGACCATGCGCACGAGATCGCCGAGGCGGTGGGCGCGCCCAACGTCAAGGTGCAGATGGACCTGTACCACTGTCAGATCGTCGAAGGCGACGTGGCGATGAAGATCCGCAAGTACCTGCCCACCGGACGTGTCGGCCATTTCCAGATCGCGGGCGTGCCGGAGCGTCACGAGCCTGACGTCGGCGAGCTGAACCATCCTTACCTGTTCCGGGTGATCGACGAGGTGGCGGCGCAATGCGGCTGGGAGGGCTGGGTCGGCTGCGAATACCGGCCGGCGCGCGGCGCCGTAGCCCGCGGCACTTCCGACGGGCTGGGCTGGCTGCGGGCGCTGCCGCACGCATGAAGCTCGACGCGGTACGGATCCCGCCGCGGCTGCGCGGCTTCGTGGCGGAGGGGGCGGAAGTCTTCGACGTGGTGCTCGACGGCGCCCGGGTCGCCGCCATCGCGCCCAGCCGACAGCCGGCGCACGGCACGCTGCTGAGCGCGCTGGTCGATGCGCACGTGCATATCGACAAGAACTACACCGTGCAAGACGTCGGTGCAGCTGAGGGAAGCCTGTTCACCGCGATCGACCGAACGGCCGCGCACCGCGCCGGATGGACCGCCGAGGCGCTGCGTGCGCGCATGACGCGCGCACTCGACCAGGCCTGGCGTGCCGGCACGCGTGCGCTGCGCACGCACCTGGATTGGTTCGGCGACGACGCGCCAGCCTCGCTCGCCGTCTTCGAGGCGCTGCGCGCGCAGTGGCGGGACCGCATCGCGCTGCAGTTCGTCGCGCTCGTGCCGCTCGATGCGTACGCCGACCCCGCTGCCGGCGAGCGCATCGCGCAGGCCGTACATGGCGCGGGCGGCGTGCTGGGCGCCTTCGTCTATCGCAACGAGGGCATCGTCCACAAGCTTGGGCGGGTCTTCGACCTGGCGCAGCAGTACGGCCTTGCGCTGGACTTCCACGTGGACGAAGGCCTGGATGCCGACGCCACCGGCCTGCGCAGCATCGCGCAGCTGGCGATCTCGCGCGGATGGCACGGGCGCGTCGTCTGCGGCCATGCCTGCTCGCTGTCGATCCAGGACGAGGCATTCGCCCGCGACACCCTCGCCAAGTGCGCCGAAGCAGGGCTGCACCTGGTGGCCCTGCCCACCACCAACCTCTACTTGCAGGGCGCCTGGGACCGCACGCCGGTGCCACGCGGCATCACGCGCATCCGCGAGGCGGCAGCGCTGGGTCTGCGCGCCAGCCTGGCCAGCGACAACGTGCAGGATGCCTTCTATCCCTACGGCGGCTACGACCTGGTCGAGACCTTCGGCCTCGGCGTTCAAGTGGCACACCTGGCACCGGCTGTCGACTGGCTGGACGCAGTCACCGTCAGCCCCGCGCGTGCACTGGGACTGCCCTGGGACGGCCGCATCGCGCCGGGCTGCCCGGCCGACCTCGTCCTGCTGGCGGCGCGCAACGAGTACGAACTGCTGGACGCGGCCGGACGGCGGCGCACCGTCATCCGCGCCGGCCAACGCCTCCAGCAAGGCGGATGAGCACAGGCCCGGCGATGGCCAACCAAGCCGTCGACAGCGCATCGAAAAGTTGCGCGCAAATCTCGCAGATCGTGGCATTCCGCACAACTGCCGCCCTCGTTCTTGCGTAATCCCCTAAGACCCTGAGCGCTGCGAATCGTTATCCGGATGAGCCCGGCACGATTGATGCATTGCATCGGCGAGCGGGGTTCCGCGCCACCTTTATCGATTCAGGGCACCAAGCTTTGCCGCCCGCAGGAGACGATCATGTCGCACAGTTCTTCTTCGATGCAGACTGCAGCCGCGTTCGAGATCCGGTTTCAGTCGCTGTTCAACCACGGCCGCGCGCTGGCCTTTCCCTGCGACAGCACGGGCGTGGTCAACCTCGACGCAATGAGCGAGAGGGCGCGCAACAACTATCTCTTCGCTCGCGGGATGATCGGGCGCGAGTACGCGACGCCCTTCATCCAGCCTCGCGAGCCTCACTGAGCCGCAAATGACCAAACCGTCAGATCGCTGACGCGATTTGACGGTCCGTTTCGTCGCAGCCGGCCAGCTGCTGATGACGACGGGCGCATCAGGTGTTGTCCGACAAGGGAAAGGAGGCCCTCCGGCAACAACAGACCTTCCGCTTCCGAAGGCTCGCGGGCTGCATGGTTCGACCGAACAGACGCCCCTGGGCCTTGCTGACGCAAGGAGTCCGACATGAACATTCCGACGCCCGCGCAGGCGACCGCCTCGTGTGCCGCCATCATCTCGTCGGAGCACAACGGCCCTGGCCGCCGTTGGCTTGGAGCGCTGAAATGAGCGCCGTCGCCCTCGTGTTCCCCGATCGGCAGAGGCCGATGCCCGCCATTGTCTTCGGCAGCCTGCTGGACTTGGTGCGCTTGCGCAGCGCACCCGCGCAAGCCGAAGTCTGCGACGCCTGCCAGACCATCAATGCGCGCCACGCGCGCTTCTGCAAAGGCTGTGACGGCAAGCTGCCGGCCTATTTCGCGATGGTCGAAGGCGAGGCCCATCCCTCGCCACTGATCGCGGGGAACGATGCCCAGTCCCGCAGCTCCCGCTACGGCATCCTGGCGCTGGTCGGGCTGTGGGGCACCGTGACCGCGGTTGCGTTGCTCCTCGCCCACGGCCCGCGCGATGCGGGTGTGCCATCGCGGCCCCTGGAGCACGCGGCGCTGCCGGCACCCATCGAACGCGCGGTGGCGTTTGTCGATCCGCCGGCCGCAGCCGAGACTGCGCGGCTGGCGCAGAGGCTCGTGCCGGTGTCGGCAACCCCGACCGATGCGATGCCGCTGTTGCCGACACTCGAGGCCGCCGCCCCAGACCTGTTACCTGAGTCACTCGTTGCCCCTCGGATGGGGCGGACGTCGTCCCCCGTGCCCGCGAAGCCGCGCCCGGTGCGAAACGCTGGCGTCGAGAGTCCTCTTGCCCGCTGCGGAGGCCTGAACTTCATCGCCCGTGCGGTCTGCATGAACAACCAGTGCGCTCGCCCCGAGATGCGTCGCAGCGCCTCGTGTGTCGAGACGGTGCGGCAGCAAAGGCTGGACGAAGCGCGGCGGAACCCGACCTTGATGGGCTGATGCCGTTGGTTCGGGCGGATGACGGGTCAGCCTACCGCCGCGTGCCCTGCCGCCTGCGCCAGCACCCGCGCCGTTGCCTGGGCTGCCACCTCGAGGCGCCGCACGTCGCGTTCGGACAGGTCGACGGTGCGTTCGACCGCGAAGCCGCACAGCGTCCCATAGATGCTGCCGTCCGGCATCACCACCGGCACGCTGATGTGGGTGCCGATCGGCTTGGTTACCTCCGGGAGGAGTTGACGAGTGCGCAGCACGCGCAGATCGTGCGCAAGACGGGGCACGCGGCCGTCGAGTACCTGTTGGCAGATGCTGTCTTCCATGGCATGGGAGCCGCCCACGTGGATGATGCCCCTCGCCGGGGCGGTGGCGACGTGCCGGAACACGCGCCGACCCTGGACGAACTCGGAGATGAAGAACACGTCCATGCCGAGCTGTTCGCGAATGAGCTCCAGCATCGAGGACAGGGCCTGGACCACGAGCGGGCCGTCACAGTCCAGCGCGTCGAAGACCGGCTCGCCGCCATCCGATGGGCTGCTGCCGAAGCCGCCAATGTCCTCGCTCTTGTTGTGCATGTTCGCCCCTCCTGGCTGGGGTCGATCCTAATGCGTCGAAGTAAAACGGGGTAGAACGCGTGGGGTCTGCGCAACTGCACCGTTGGCGCCGTGGGCCTACGATCTGCACAGTTCGCGCCTTCCCTGTTCGAGGAGGAACACCATGTGCATCCAGTCGAAACCACGTGACAGGCCATCGGCTCGAGATCATCACCGGGCCGGGCAGTGATACCTGAGCCGGCGGATTGCGAGGTGTTGGTCGTCGGCGCTGGCCCGGCCGGCAGCGCTTGCGCCCAGATGCTGGCGCGCGCGGGGCTGGATGTGCTGTTGGTCGATCGGCAGGAGTTCCCGCGCGAGAAGGTCTGCGGCGACGGGTTGATTCCCGATGCCCAGTGCGCGCTGGCCCGCCTGGGTGTGTTGGATGCCGTGCTGGCGCGCGCCACCGTGGCCGGCCACGTGGCCTGTGTCGCGCCAAGTGGCTTGCGGGTGGAAGTGCCGGCGAGCCTGGCAGTGCTGCGGCGCCGCGAGCTCGACGAGATCGTGCGCCGTGCTGCCTTGGAGGCGGGAGCGCGCTGGTTCGCGCCGGCGCGCTTCGAGGCGCCGCTGCCCGATGCGGCCGGGCGCGTGGCGGGTGCGCGCCTACGGCTGCGTGACGGCACCGTGCGTGCGCTGCGCGCGCGTTGGACCGTCCTGGCCACCGGGGCGGCAGCGCCGCCGCTGCTCGCGGCGGGGATGTGCAGCCGGCGCGCGCCCAGCGGCATCGCCCTGCGGGGCTACGTGAGGAACGAAGCCGCCACCGGCCGCATCCGCCAGCTCGAAGTGGTCTGGCATCGCGCGCTGCGGGGCGGGTATGGCTGGATCTTTCCGTGCGGCGCAGGCGGGTTCAACGTCGGCGTGGGCTTGCTGGACGGCCACAAAGGCATCGAGCCGGACCTCAACCTGCGCGAGCTGTTCGCCACCTTCACGCGCGAGCACGCGCCCGCGCGCGACCTGATGCAGGGCGGCTGCCTGAACGGCGAGCTGAAGGGCGCACCCTTGCGCTGCTCGCTGGAAGGCGCGCGCTGGTCGCGGCCCGGCCTGCTGGTGGCGGGCGAGGCGGCGGGCAGCACCTATTCGTTCACCGGTGAAGGCATCGGGAAGGCACTGGAGACCGGCATGCTGGCGGCCGAGGCGATCGCGGGGCCCGGCTTTGCGGCCGATGCCGCAGTCGGCGAACGATACGAGACGGCTCTGAAGGCACTCAAGCCGCGCTTCGCCGCCTACGAGCATGCCAATCGCGTCAACAACCATCCCTTGATTGCCGACTTCGTGATCTGGCGCGCCCAGCGCAGTCCGGGGATCGTCCGCAGGCTCAGCGGGGTGCTCGACGAGAGCTACAACCCTCGCCAACTGGTGACGGCCCGCGGGCTGCTGCGCCTGCTCCTGCCCGTGAGCTGAACGCGCAAGGGGCTCAACGCTTCGTCGCGAGCGCGCGGCCCAGCGCGAACACCGAGTTGGGCGCGTTCACCCGCGGTCGCTTCGTGGCCGGCGCGGCGGCAGGTACGCGCTTGACGGCAGAGCCGTCTTCGACCTTCACGCCCTTGGCCAGCTGTTCCATGACCAGGCTCTGCAGCGTGACGGAGTCGAGGAATTCCACCGTGCGGCGATTCAGCGAGGCCCAGAGTTCCTCGGTGCTGCAGCGCCCGTCGGCGTCCGCGTCGGGCCGGGCTTTCTCGGAGGGCTCCTCCTCGATCGAGAAGATGATGTCGGCTACCGTGATGTCGGATGCCTTGCGGCCCAGCGAATAGCCGCCGCCTGGGCCTCGGGTGGATTCGACCAGCTTGTGGCGGCGCAGCTTGCCGAACAGCTGTTCCAGGTACGACAGCGAGATGCGCTGCCGCTGGCTGATGGCCGCCAGCGTCACCGGTCCCGTGCGCTCACGCAGCGCCAGGTCGATCATGGCTGTGACTGCGAAACGGCCTTTGGTGGTCAGTCGCATGGAAGGGCTTCCTGTTTGTTGTGCGGGTCCGGGCTGCTGTTGTCGTGGTGGACGCGGGGTCCTTGTATGCAGCCGATCATGCCTTGGGAGTCTGAGTCACGGATTAGGTTCCCAGCCCGGGCAGGCACCTGATGCTACCGCGCCCGGCGCCGCAGCCCCAACTTTTCCGCCATGCGCTCCTGGTGCTCGACCGGGCTTTGATGTTGGTGCGGGCGATCACCCTCTTCCAGCGCCTCTGCTCGCCGGCAGCAGCTTAGCGCCGCACAACGTAGCGCGTCACCACCGGTAGCGTCTCGCCCTGGTGGAATGCCAGGCGCCGCTCGCGCAGTGCCATGTCGGCAGCGGTGGCGCGGTGGAATCGACGCAGGTGCTCGGTCCACGACTCGTCGACGATCTCCTCGACATAGCGCCCGGGCTCGGCGATGTCGTGCAGCAGCTCCCAGCCGATCGCACCCTGGCTCAGGCGAGCGCGGCGGGTCTGATGCATCACCACGTGGAAGGCGGCGGCGCGCGCCGGATCGATCATGTATTCGATGGTGACCACCACGCGGCCTTCCTCCCCCGGCGCCTCGCTTGGCGGGCCCTTGGTCCAGCCCTTGTGGGCGGGCGTGGTGTCGTCCTCCTCGCCGACGCCGTCGGTCACGTGGCGGATGGCCAGCAGCATGGCGACGGTGCCGCTCGCCGCTGCAATGCCAAGGCTGACGTAGAGCGAGGAAAGCTCCGCCACCTGGCCCCAGAGTGCCGCGCCGAAGGCGCTGGCCCCCATGATGGCCATCTGGTAGGTGGCCATGCCACGCGCGCGCACCCAGTCCGGCAGCGCCAATTGGGCGGATACCGAGAGCGAATTGGCGACCGTGATCCAGGCCATGCCGCCAAGGAACATCGCCGGAACCGCGACCCAGGCGGTGGGCGCCACCGCCATCACTGCGGTGGCGGCGGACTGCAGCATCGTGCCTCGGATCACCAGCTGGTCGCGCGTGAGCGCCTGGCGCAGCCGCGGAAGGAACATCACCGCGAGGATCGCGCCCGAGCCCATCGCGGCGAGCAGCAGCGTGAAGGTGCCGGCGCCGCCGCCGCGCAGGTTGCGCGCGAGCAGCGGCAGCAGCGCCAGCAGCGCGGTGGAATGCAGGAAGAAGATCGAGATGCGCGTGAGCACTGCACGCATCCGCTGCGACTGTCGAACGAACTGCACGCCCACGCGCATGGCGCTGATCAGCTTCTCGCGGCCCAGCGGGTTCGGCTTGTGCTCGCGCCGCCAGCGCAGCACGATGAAGCCGGAAATCAGGCACAGCGCCGCGTTGAGCCCGAACACCCACACCGTGCCCGCGCTCGCAATCAGCGTGCCGGCCAACAGCGGGCCGACGATGCGCGAGGCGTTCATGGCGACGCCGTTGAGACCGAGCGCGGCCGGCAGTTGGGTACGCGGCACCAGCTCGGGCACGATGGCCGAGAACACCGGCCAGCGCAGCGCCAGCCCAATGCCATTGGCAAAGGTCAGGGCCAGCAGCAGCGGCGCATTCATGAGGTCCATCACCACCGCACCGCAAAGAACGATGGCAGCGCCGGCGAGCCAGAACTGGGTGGCGACGAGCCAGCGCCGCCGGTCCAGGATGTCTGCCAGCGCGCCGCTGGGCAACCCGAGCAGGAATACCGGGAGGGTGGAAGCCGACTGGACCAGCGCGACCCACATCGGCGAGGTGGTCAGCGAGGTCATCATCCAGGCCGCCGCCACGTCGTTCATCCACATGCAGATGTTGGCCACCAGCCAGGTGCTCCACAGCATGCGGAACACCGGCAGCTTGAGCGGCTCGAAGGGGCCGACGCGCGGCAGCTGCACGCGCTTCGGGGCGACGGGGGTTTCCTCGGTCGAGATGGGTGGCATGTGCCGTTATTGTCCGGTCCCTGGCCTGCCGGGCTTGCCAGTCTTGCGCGCGAGATGTCCCAGCGGCAGCGCACGGCTGGCCTTGACCTCGCCGAGCGAGAAGCTGGTGTGCAGATCCTTCACGTTGGGCAGGTGCATGAGGCTGTTGAGTGCGAAGCGGGAGAAGCCATCCAGGTCCTCGGCCACCACCTGCAGCTCGAACATGCCGGTGCCGCTGATGTAGTGGCAGGCCACCACCTCGGGCAGCTTGCGGATCGCCTCCTCGATCTTGCGCGTGACTTCGCCGGTGGCGCGGTCGGTGTCCAGGCGCACGAAGGCCAGCACGCCCAGGCCGATCTTGTGACGGTCGATCTCGGCGTGATAGCCGCGGATGTAGCCGGCCGCTTCCAGCGCGCGCACCCGGCGCCAGCACGGCGCGGCCGACAGCCCCACCCGCTGAGCCAGTTCGGCGTTGGTGAGCCGGGCATCCGCCTGCAGTTCTTGCAGGATAGCGAGGTCAAACTTGTCGATGCTTTCCATCCGACGGTATCTTAAGCAAGATCCTTTCAAACAGGGGTGTTGAACGGGCAAAAAACGCAAACACCTATCAAGACGCCAGGCATACACTTTGCGAGCATGATGGCTCGGGAGTGTTCCTACCCGAACGCTTCGCCTCTACCCAAACCGCCACGCCCACAAGGCACAGCCACGGAGACAACGACGATGAACGCACCGCTGCCCCAGCACATTCGCGAGGCTCTCGAAACGGTCACGCTCGACGACAAATACAGCTTGGACTATGGCCGCGCCTTCATGAGCGGCGTGCAAGCTTTGGTCAAGCTGCCCATGCTTCAGCGCCTGCGCGACCAGCAGGCCGGCAAGAACACGGCGGGCTTCATCAGCGGGTACCGTGGTTCGCCGCTCGGCGGCTACGACCAGGCGCTTTGGAAGGCGAGCAAGTACCTCAAGGAACGGCACATCGTGTTCCAGCCGGGCGTGAACGAAGAGCTCGCAGCCACGGCGCTCTGGGGCACACAGCAGCTGGGCTTCGCGCCGCCGGGCACCAACAAGTACGACGGCGTGTTCGGCATCTGGTATGGCAAGGGCCCGGGCGTGGACCGCTGTTCCGACGTCTTCAAGCACGCCAATATGGCAGGCACCACGCCTTGGGGCGGCGTCATCGCAGTCGCCGGCGACGATCACATCTCCAAGAGCTCCACCGCGGCGCACCAGAGCGATCACATCTTCAAGGCCTGCGGCACGCCGGTCTTCTTCCCTGCCAATGTGCAGGAGATCCTCGACCTCGGCATTCACGCGTTCGCCATGAGCCGCTTTGCCGGCATCTGGTCGGGCATGAAGACGATCCAGGAGATCGTCGAATCCAGCGCGACCGCGATGATCGACCCCGAGCGCGTCGAGATCGTGGTGCCCACCGACTTCCAGATGCCCCCCGGCGGCCTGCACATCCGATGGCCGGACCATGCGCTGGAGCAGGAAGCACGGCTGATGCACTACAAGTGGTATGCCGCGCTGGCGTACATACGTGCAAACCGGCTCAACCACAACGTGATCGAGGGGCCGCATGACCGCTTCGGCATCATGGCCAGCGGCAAGGCCTACAACGATACGCGCCAGGCCCTGATCGACCTCGGACTGGACGACGCGGCCTGCCGCCAGTTGGGCATCCGGCTGCACAAGGTGGCCGTGGTGTGGCCGCTCGAAGCCCAGCTCACGCGCGACTTTGCCACCGGGCTGCAGGAGATCCTGGTGGTGGAGGAAAAGCGCCAGGTCATCGAGTACCAGCTCAAGGAAGAGCTCTACAACTGGCGGGCCGACGTGCGGCCCAACGTGGTCGGCAAGTTCGACGAGGGCGAGGTGCACGAGGTCGAAGGCTACTCAGGGGGCGAATGGTCGATGCCCAATCCGACGGCCCACACGCTTCTGCGTGCCAATGCCGACCTGAACCCCGCACTGATCGCCAAGGCCATCGCCACGCGCCTGAAGAAGACCGGCATCCTCGCGGCCGCCGGAGCGGACATGGCGGCGCGCATCGACGCGCAGCTCGCCATCCTCGAGGCCAAGGAGCGCGCGATGGCTGCACCGCAGACCGTGGGCGTGGCCGACGCTGCGCGCCAACCGTGGTTCTGCTCGGGCTGCCCGCACAACACCAGCACCGTGGTGCCCGAGGGCTCGCGCGCCATGGCTGGCATCGGCTGCCACTTCATGGCGACCTGGATGGACCGTTCGACGCTCGGCTTCACGCAGATGGGTGGCGAGGGCGTGCCATGGGTAGGCCAGCAGCCCTTCACCACCGAGCCGCACATCTTCGCCAACCTCGGCGACGGCACCTATTTCCACAGCGGCCTGCTGGCGATCCGACAGAGCATCGCAGCCGGCGTCAACATCACCTACAAGATCCTCTACAACGACGCGGTCGCCATGACCGGCGGACAACAGATTGGCGAGCGCCCCGAGGGCCATTCGGTGCTGCAGATCGCGGAGAGCCTCCATGCCGAGGGGGCGGCCAAGGTGGTGGTGGTGACCGACGAGCCCGAGAAGTATGAAGGTGTCAACATCCCCGGACAGGACGTGAAGGTGCGCCACCGCGATGAGCTGGACGAGCTCCAGCGCGAGTTCCGGGAGATCAAGGGCACCACCGCCATCATCTACGACCAGACCTGCGCGACCGAGAAGCGCCGCCGCCGCAAGCGCGGCACGGCGGTCGATCCGGCGAAGCGGGTTGTGATCAACGAGCTGGTGTGCGAAGGCTGCGGCGACTGCAGCGTGAAGAGCAATTGCCTGTCGGTGGAGCCGCTGGAGACCGAGTTCGGCCGCAAGCGCACCATCAACCAGAGCACCTGCAACAAGGACATGAGCTGCCTCAAGGGCTTCTGCCCGAGCTTCGTGACTGTCGAGGGGGGGCAGCTCAAGAAGAAGGCGAAGAACAAGGCGTCCATGCCGGTCGAGCTGGGCGCACTGGTCGAGCCAGCGCTGCCTTCGCTCGCGGGCAGCAAGGTCTGGGGCATCGTGGTCGCCGGCGTCGGTGGCACCGGCGTGATCACCATCGGCCAGCTGCTGGGCATGGCGGCCCACATCGAAGGCAAGGGCATCGTCACGCAGGACGCCGCAGGCCTCGCGCAGAAGGGCGGCGCCACCTGGAGCCATGTGCTGATCGGCGACACGCAGGACGACATCCGCACCACCCGCGTCGGCACTGCCGCCGCCGACCTGGTGCTGGCCTGCGATCCGCTGGTCAGCGTCAACGCCGAGACCCTGGCGCGCATGCGCGAGGGCCGCACTCACGTGGCGCTCAACAGCCACAGCACTCCCACTGCGGCCTTCGTGCGCAACGCCAACTGGCAGAACCCGCAGGACGCCTGCGCCGCCGAGATCGCGCGCTCGGTGGGCGCCGAGGGCCTCGGTGCCTTCGATGCCGACGCCGCCGCGACTTCGCTGATGGGCGACACCATCTACGTCAACCCGATGCTCCTGGGCTATGCCTGGCAGAAGGGCTGGATTCCGCTCGAGCACGCATCGCTGATGCGCGCGATCGAACTGAACGCGGTAGCGATCGAGAACAACAAGGCCGCCTTCGAATGGGGCCGCCAGGCGGCGCAGCGCCCCGAGGAATTGCGCAAGCGCGTCGCTCCCGGCCAGGTGGTCGAGTTCAAGAAGCGTGAAACGGTCGAGAACCTGGTGGCTCGCCGCGTCGAGTTCCTCACGGCTTACCAGAACACGGCCTATGCCGGGCAGTACAAGGCCTTCGTGGCCAAGGTGCAGCAGGCCGAGGCGTCGCTGGGCAAGTCCAGCCTCGCCGAAACCGTGGCGCGCTACCTGTTCAAGCTGATGGCCTACAAGGACGAGTACGAGGTCGCGCGCCTGCACAGCGACCGCGGCTTCCTGGAACGGGTCGAGGGCATGTTCGAGGGCGACTACAAGCTCAACTACCACCTCGCCCCGCCGATGATTGCCCAGCGCAACGCCAAGGGCGAGTTGCAGAAGCAGAAGTTCGGTCCGGCGATGTTGACCGGCTTCCGCCTGCTCGCGAAGCTCAAGGGCCTGCGCGGCACGGCTCTCGATCCCTTCGGCCGCACGGACGAACGCAGGACCGAGCGCGCGCTGGTCGGCGAGTACCGCGCGAGCATCGAGGAGCTGCTGTCCGGCCTCGACGCCAGCAATCATGCGCTGGCCCTCGAGATTGCAAGCCTGCCCGAGCAGATCCGCGGCTACGGCCATGTGAAGGAGCGCAATTTGAAGGCGGCGCGCATCCGCTGGGCCGAGTTGATGGCCAAGTGGCGCAACCCGCAAGCTGCCCTCGTCGCCGCCTGAGGCTTGCAGGAGGGCGACCGGCGAGGCGGCACTCAAAGCCCTGTTCACCCTGCCGGCTTAGCTCCGGCGGGGTGAGCGCCGCCGAATACAATGCGCGATGTTCTGCGGGGCCCAGCCCCGCCTCAGCGCGTCTGTTCCATGGCCCATGCCATGCACTGCGCAGAATCGCGAGCCCCCAGGGGGCCGCACTCATACCTTCCTCTCTGCTGGAGACTTCCCTTGTTCATTTCCTCCGCTTTCGCCCAGACCGCGCCTGCTGCTGCCGGTGGCAGCGACATGATGTCCTCCCTCGGCAGCATGCTGCCGCTGGTGCTGATGTTCGTGGTGCTGTATTTCGTGATGATCCGCCCGCAGATGAAGCGCCAGAAGGAATCGCGCGCCATGATCGATGCCTTGGCCAAGGGCGACGAGGTCGCTACCGCCGGGGGCCTGCTCGGCAAGATCACGCAGATCGGCGAGCAGTACCTGACGGTGGAGATCGCCAAGGGCGTCGAGGTGCAGCTGCAGCGCAGCGCGGTGGTCCAGGTCCTGCCCAAAGGTGCAATTAAGTAAGGAGAAAACGTGGGTGCTTCGCGCCGCGTCCTTCGAGGTTGACTAGATGAACCGTTACCCGGTCTGGAAGTACGCGATCATCGTCGTCGTGCTGCTCGTGGGGCTGATCTATGCCCTTCCCAATTTCTTCGGCGAGGCGCCTGCGGTGCAGGTGTCCTCGGGCAAGTCGATCGTCAAGATCGACGCCGGGACTCAGGCTCGCGTGGCCGAGGCATTGAAGGCGGCCGGCCTCACGCCGGACCTGCTGACGCTCGACGCCAACTCGGTGCGGGCGCGCTTTGCCACCACGGACGACCAGCTGAAGGCCCGCGACGTGCTGCAGCGCACGCTGGTGCCGGACCCGAGCGATCCGCCCTACGTCGTGGCCCTCAACCTGGTGTCGCGTTCGCCCGCCTGGCTGACCGCCCTGCATGCCTATCCCATGTACCTGGGCCTGGATCTGCGCGGCGGCGTCGACTTCCTGCTGCAGGTCGACATGAAGGGCGCCATCGACAAGAAGGCGGAATCCTTCTCCAATGACCTGCGCTCGGGGCTGCGCGACAAGAACATCCGCGGCGCCGCGGTCACACGCAACGGCCAGGCCATCGAGGTGCGTTTCCGCGACGCCGCGGCGCTGGCGGCAACCAAGGCGCTGATCCAGGACCAGTTCCCCGACCTCGCCACCACCGACAGCCAGGATGGCAGCGAGTGGCGGCTCACGGCCACGATCAAGCCCGAGGCGGCGCGCCGGCTGCAGGACGCGGCGCTCAAGCAGAACATCACGACGCTGCACAACCGGATCAACGAGCTGGGCGTGGCCGAGCCGGTGATCCAGCAGCAAGGGCTGGACCGCATCGTGGTGCAGCTGCCGGGCGTGCAGGACACGGCCAAGGCCAAGGACATCCTGGGGCGCACCGCCACCCTCGAGATGCGCCTGGTGGATGAGTCCGCCGAGGGTCGCGCAGCCGAGACCGGCAGCGGCCCGGTGCCCTTCGGCTCCGAGAAATTCCTCGACCGCGAGGGCCGCACGGTGATCGTCAAGAAGCAGGTCCTGGTGACCGGCGAGAACCTCACCGACGCCCAGCCCGGCTTCGACTCCCAGACCCAGCAGCCCAAGGTCGACCTGACCATGGACGCCAAGGGCGGCCGCATCATGCGCGACGTCAGCCGGGAGAACTACCGCAAGCGCATGGCCATGCTGATCTTCGAGAAGGGCAAGGGCGAGGTGCTCACGGCGCCTTCGATCAATGGCGAGCTGGGCAACCGCTTCCAGATCTCGGGTTCGATGAACGTAGTGGAAGCCAACGACCTGGCACTGCTGCTGCGCGCCGGCTCGCTTGCTGCGCCGATGGAGATCATCCAGGAGCGCACCATCGGCCCGAGCCTGGGCGCCGACAACATCCAGAAGGGTTTCGACAGCGTGATGTACGGCTTCGCCGCGATCATGGTGTTCATGTGCGTCTACTACATGCTGTTCGGCCTGTTCTCGTCGGTCGCGCTGGCGGTCAACCTGCTGCTGCTGGTGGCCATCCTTTCCATGCTGCAGGCCACGCTCACACTGCCTGGCATCGCCGCCATGGCGCTGGCGATCGGCGTGGCCATCGACTCCAACGTGCTGATCAACGAGCGCGTTCGCGAGGAATTGCGCAATGGCGCCTCGCCGCAAGCCGCCATCCACGCGGGCTACGAGCGCGCCTGGGGCACCATCCTCGACTCCAATGTCACCACGCTGATCGCCGGCGTTGCCCTGCTGGCCTTCGGCTCGGGGCCGGTGCGCGGCTTCGCGGTCGTGCATTGCATCGGCATCGTCACCTCGATGTTCTCGGCCGTGTTCTTCTCGCGCGGCCTCGTGAATCTCTGGTACGGCCGCAAGAAGAAGCTCAAGAGCCTGTCCATCGGCACGGTCTGGAAGCCAGGCGCCGACAACGCCGCCGCAGCGGCCAAGTAAGGGAGCACTGAACCATGGAGTTCTTCCGAATCCACCGCACGATCCCGTTCATGCGCTATGCGCTGGTGCTGAACGCGATCTCCGTCCTCACCTTCCTGCTGGCCGTCTTCTTCCTGTTCCACCGCGGCCTGCACCTGTCGGTGGAGTTCACCGGCGGTACAGTCATGGAGGTCGCCTACCAGCAGTCGGTGGACGTGGGCAAGGTGCGCGAGACCATTGCCAAGCTCGGCTACCCCGACGTGCAGGTGCAGAACTACGGCACCTCGCGCGACATCCAGATCCGCCTGCCGGTGCAGAAGGGCCAGACCTCGGCGCAGCAGAGCGAGCAGGTGATCGGGGCGCTGAAGGCGGTCGACGCCTCCGCCACCCTGCGCGGCAACGAATTTGTCGGCCCTCAGGTGGGCGAGGAGCTCACCACCAACGGCCTCAAGGCGCTGGGCATGGTGGTGGTCGGCATCATGATCTACCTGGCCTTCCGCTTCGAATGGAAGTTCGCGCTCGCCACGGTGCTGGCCAATCTCCACGACGTGGTCATCATCCTGGGGTTCTTCGCCTTCTTCCAATGGGAGTTCTCCCTGGCGGTGCTGGCGGCGGTGCTGGCGGTGCTGGGCTACTCGGTCAATGAGTCGGTCGTGATCTTCGACCGGGTGCGCGAGAATTTCCGGCGCTACCGCAAGATGACGACTCGCGAGGTGATCGATAACGCGATCACCTCCACCATCAGCCGCACCATCATTACCCACGGCTCGACGCAGCTCGTGGTGCTGTCGATGTTTTTCTTCGGCGGCCCGACACTGCACTATTTCGCCTTGGCGCTGACCATCGGCATTCTGTTCGGCATCTACTCTTCCGCGTTCGTGGCGGCCGCGATCGCGATGTGGCTGGGCGTGAAGCGCGAGGACCTGGTCAAGACGGCATCCAAGCAAGGCGATCCGGACGACCCGAACGCCGGCGCCACGGTGTGACCGGCGCGGCACCTGGCTGGCCGGGCTGTGCGAATTCGGGTTGGCGAGATGCATCCGGTGCCCTTGTGCGGTTACGCTTCACGATGCAAGCTCGAAGTTGTTGAGCCGTTCCAATTGCCGTCTTCGCCTCTCACATGATCTCGCGGTCACCCGCCTCTTCCCAGCAGCTCGCCCGTGAGACCCGCGAGCGGTTCGTTGCCGCCACGGAAGGGGCGATCGCACCCATCGCTCTTGCGGTCCGCGAGCGGCTGGCAGCGCTGGCCGGGATGACCGCCAGCGTCCGCGAGATGCAGCAGCACCGCGACGACTACCTGGCCTACCAGGCCCAGGGCTCCAGCTGGGTGCCGATGTCGCAGAGCGCATGGCGCAAGGCGCTGATTGGCGTCGTCCAGAGCGGCTCCACCGGTGGGCTGCGCCTTGAGCTGATCGGCGACGAGGTGGTGGAGACCAACATCCTGTCGTCGCGCCTGGCACAGTCCATCCAGGACAAGGCCCAGTTCGAGCTCAACGACTTGCGCCTGCGCATCCAGCACCTGGAAGGAACCGGCGAGCTGGACCCCAAGGACGTGCTCAAGCCCGAGGCGCTGGCCCGGACTCTGGTCGACCAGTGGCTGGCCGCCGGATTGAGCCGTGAGACCTGGGCCCGCGTGCAGGATGTGGTGCAGCAGCGCCTGGTCGAGGTGGTGGTGGCGGCTTACAAAGACGCCAATGCCTTCCTGATCGAACGCGGCGTGATGCCTGAGATCGATCTGAAAAGTTTCGTCAAGCGAACCGGTAGCGCGGGTTCCAACAGCGCGCCGCTGGGCGGCAGTTTTGCACGCTCCTCCCAGCCGGGCAGCGCCTCCTTCAACATGGGCGGTGCTCAAGCGATGCCGGGCGGTTTCGGCGCGGCCCCGGGCAGCTTCGCCCCGGCGGCGATCGGCGTGGGTGCGGGTCGCGGGCCAGGCACGGCGGGCGGCGACACCCTGGTCGCCACCGGCGGCTCCCCACTGGTAATGGCACGCCAGCGCGCGCAAGGCGTGCTGCTCAACCTCAAGCGTTTCGTGACTGCTCGCATCGGCGGCGACCTGAGCCAGATGCGCACGCCGGGCACCCAGGGGCCGGCTGCCGGCTCCGCAGGAGGTCCGGGCGGTCGTGGCGCTGGCGTCGGCCTGGCCGCGCCGGCTTTTGCCGCCGCCATCGCCGACGCCGAGGCCGCTTACCAGGCGATGGCGTCGCAGTACGTGGTCGGCGACGAGGCCACGGCGATGCACCAGACGGCGGCCGAGCTCCGCCGGCGTACCAGCGAGCTCAAGAAGAAGGCGCCGACCACCGCCGACAAGGCCACGGTCGAGATCGTGGCGCTGATGTTCCAGGCCATCCTGGCCGAGGAGCGCATCCCGTTTTCGGCGCGCGTCTGGTTTGCGCGCCTGCAGATGCCGGTGCTGTGAGTCGCGATCGCCGAACCGGAGTTCTTCGGCACGCTGCAGCATCCGGCGCGCATGCTGATCGACCGCATGGGTTCCTGCGTGATGGGTTTCGATGCCGCAGCCATTTCGGGCAGTGCGCTGGAGGGCGAGATCCGCCGCGTGGTGCAGGTGATCGAGCAATACCCGGAGACCGGCCAGCGGGTATTCAAGCTGGTGTTCGACGAATTCGTCGCCTTCCTCAACAAGTACCTGACGCAAAGCGATGCAACCCAGCGCGTGATGAGCGTGGCGCAGCAGGTCGAGCAGAAGGAGACGATGGCGATCCAGTACACCATCGAGTTGCGCAAGATGCTCAACGACATGCCGGTGCGCGAGGAGATCCGTGAGTTCCTGTTCAAGATCTGGGCTGAGGTGTTGGCGATCGCGGCGCTGCGCTATGGCGCCCAGGACGATCAGACCGTCACCCTCAAGCGCGCTGCGTCCGATCTGGTGTGGGCTGCCAGTGCCAAGCCCAACCGCAACGATCGCGCCCGTGTGATCCAGGACCTGCCCCAGCTGCTGCAGCGCCTGCGCCAGGGCATGAGCCTGCTGGGCATCGAGGGCGAGCCGCAGGAGGCGCAGATCAAGGTCATCGGCTCGACGCTTTCCGATGCATTCCTGTCCAAGACCGAGGCCATTCCGCCGGCCAAGATCGAAGCCATGGCCAAGCGCCTGGCCAATCTCGAGGATTTCGTCACGGACGCGGGCGATGCAACCGACCTGCCGCTGGATGCCGCGAGCATCGAACTGCTGCTGGGTGTGGACGCCGCCTCCCTCGAGGTTGTCCCCGATACCGGCACCAAGGTCGGCGAGGACATGCTCCAGTGGGCACACGAGCTGCAGGTCGGCACCTGGTTCATGCTCGACCACAACGACCGGGTCAGCCAGGTCCAGTTCGTCTGGCGCAGTGAGCGCAAGCAGCTGCACCTGTTCGCCTCCAGCGACGGGCGAAGCTTCCTGATTCAGGTGGGGCGGCTGGCGTCCTATCTGCAGGCCGGACTGCTGGTGCCCGCCGAGGAAGAAACCCTCACCGTGCGGGCTACCCGTGAAGCGCTGGCCAAGCTGGACGCGAATCCGGAGCGGCTCTTGAACTGAGGCCAGCAGCTCAATGGGCGACGCGGTCCACCGTGTTGTCGCAGAGCTCGTCGAGCACGAGAGTGTCGGGCTCGACGCCGGTGCTCCAATGCACCATCAGCACGATGATCTTGAGCTCGCCGAGCTCCAGCGGATCGCCTGTCGTGGCCATGGCGCGATCGATCACGATCTCGCGCAAGCCAGTCGGCAGCACGCCCGAGGACTCCAGGAAGCTGACGAAGCCGAGGCACTCTGCGCCCAGGTGTTCCTGCTCGGCCATCGAATAGATGCGCATGGAGCCCGGCGATTCGGGCATCGCCGCCGGACCTTCCAGGCTCACCGTGGCGCTGGTGCCCTCGGTATGTCGGGTGAGCTGGATGCCCTGGGTGGCGAGACTCAGCCCGTCGAGCCAGTGCAAGGCGTCGCGGATCTCCTGGGGATCGAAGCCCTGGGCGCTGAGTTTGCGGCCCAGTTGCTCGGCCTGGGGACAGGCATCGCCCCGCCAGTAGTTTTCGTACACGTACACGAGCACTTCGAACATGGAGCCAATATAGCCCAGGTTCGAGTCGGCGCGGTTGCCTTCCCAGCGCGACGCAAGAAGCGCTCAGCCTTGGGCGACTCGCTGGAACAGGCCGCCGGGCATCCGGGCGACGTGGCCGGCGAGCTCGAGCTCCAGCAGTTGCGCCTGCAGGGCGGCAACCGTGTGGCCCGTGCGCGCACACAGTGCATCCAGGCTTGCCGGGTCGTAGCCCATCGCCTGCAGCAAGCCTCCGTCCGGGCAAGCGGACTCTTCTTCCCGCGGCGGCATGGCTGGCGAGGGGGCCGCGTCGAAGCGCAGCTCCTCGAGCACGTCGCCAACCGTCTCGACCAGCTTGGCCCCCTGCCGGATCAGGGCATGGCAGCCGCGCGACTGAGGCGAATGGATAGAACCCGGAATGGCGAACACCTCCTTGCCCTGCTCGCTCGCGAGCCGCGCAGTGATCAGCGAGCCCGACTGCAGCGCCGCTTCCACCACCAGCGTGCCGCGCGAGAGGCCCGCGATGATGCGATTGCGCCTCGGGAAGTTCTGGTTGAGCGGCGGCGTGCCCAACGGGAATTCGCTCACGATCAGCCCGCGTTCGGCAATGCGTTGCGCCAGCGCGTGGTGCCGCGCGGGGTAGACACGGTCCAGCCCGGTACCGACCACGGCGACGGTCGCCGGCCGGAGCGCATCGGTGGCGGCGTCCAATGCGCCCTCGTGCGCCGCGCCGTCGATGCCGAGCGCCAGCCCTGACACCACCGAAATGCCAGCATCGCCGAAAGCTCGGGCAAAGGCCCGCGCATTCGAGGTGCCCTGCGCCGTCGGATTGCGGCTGCCCACCATCGCGATGCTGCGCACCAACTGTGCGAGCTCGAGCGGCGCCGGCCCGATCAGGTAGAGCACCAGAGGGGGATCGGCCATCTCGAGCAGCGAGGCCGGATAGGCAGGATCGCCCAGCGCGATGACGCGGTGCGTCGCGCCCTGCGGGCCGTTGCTCCCGAGCCACTCGAGGGTGCGGTCGACCAATGCGCCGAGTTCCGTCGGCGCATCGAGCAGCGCGCCGGCCTGGACGTCGGTCACGACCTGCCGGAGTGTCGTGGCGGGTTGGGCAAAGATCTCCGCGGGCAGGCCGAAGGCCGCGAGCAGCTTGCGCGCAGCCGTGTTGCCGATGCCCGGCGTCAGCGTGAGCCGCAGCCAGCCCGCGAGTTCGGCGCGTTCCACGCGAGGCTGAGCCGGGTCAGGGGTTGATCAGCAGGTCGCCGATGCGCGGCGCGTCGTTGATCTCGAGCACCAGTGCATACGAAACCCGCTCGAAGGGGCGGAACACCATGAGGAGGCCGATGCGCTCGTTCGGCAGCTTCAGCATTTCCTTGGCGGCGCCGGTCTTGTCGACGATGGTGTCGCCGTTCTTGAGGATGGCGAGCACATGCCCGTTCTCGATGCCATCGATGGTGCCCTTGTTGATGGCCACCACCTGGTTCTGGGCGGCGAACTGCACGGCGTTGCCATAGACCGAGACGATGCGGCCGTCGGCGATGGTTTGCGCCGGCGCGCGCGGCACGTAGCTCAGCAGCTGGCGCGGCGGCTCGGGCAGCAGGCGGTCGCCAGCGCGCATTTCCTCGCGTGCAGCGACGATGTCGATGGTGGCCGGCACCGGGTACACGACCTCCTTGCCCTCCACCTCTGCCTTGGCGCTCGATTCGCCGCGCTGCAGCTGGGCCTTGCCCAGGTACTGCGCCTCGTAGCCGAGGATTTCGCCCGTCCCGGGGTCCTTGAGCGGTGTCGCATTGCGGAAAACGCGGTAGGTCCGGATCGGGCCGGGCGCTTCCATCAGCGGTGCGTCGGGCTCACCGCGTGCATAGGCGCGGTCACCGCGCGCCAGCACCACGCGGCTGTCGTTGCCCGCGACGATGCGCGGGGCGGTTGCCAGTGTCGCGGCGTCGACCACCACAGGCTCTGCCAGGAAAGGTTCGATCACGCTGGGATTCAGCGTGGGCAGTGCCATGTCCGCCAGCGACTCGTACCGCGTGCGTGGCGAGAGCTTGATGGTGCCGCCTTCGGGCGCGCCGCTGCCGCCGCGTCGCATCGCGAGCCGCGCGCGACCGCCGCTCTTGTCGAGGTAGAGCACCTGGCCGGGATAAATGCGGTGCGGGTTCTGGATCTCGCCCATGTTCATGCCCCACAGCTCGGGCCAGCGCCATGGGCTGCGCAGATAAAGGCGGGAGATGGCCCAGAGCGTGTCGCGCGGCTTGACCGTGTACTCGTCGGGTGCGTTCGGTGCCAGTTCGGACAGAGGTACGCCGGCCTGAGCCGCCTGCTGCGCCGTCGTGCGCTGCTGCGGAGTCACGGGGTAGCTCTGCGCCTGGGCCGTCGCCCCCAGGCCCGCCATGGTGATCGCCGCCAGCGTGGCGAGGAGGTTCGGACGCAGGCTGTGGTTCATGCGGTGTTTCTTCATGGTCGGAGGGTGTAAGCGCACGGACCCCCGCTGGGCGAACGGATGCTCACAATTTGAAACCAATTTTGCGCTGAAGCCCTTGATGGGGCAACGTTTTCGAGCTGCCCAGCCTCTGGGCGTCGCGGAAATGGCGAAAATAACGACAATATTTCCTTCCGTCCATGGCCAAACGAAACATCCTGAGCTATCCCGACCCGCGCCTGCACAAGGTGGCCAAGCCGGTGCAAGGGGTCGATGCACGCATGAAGACTCTGGTGGCCGACATGCTCGAAACCATGTACGACGCCAATGGCATCGGCTTGGCGGCCACGCAGGTCGATGTGCACGAACGCCTCGTCGTGATCGACGTGTCCGAGGAGCGAAACGAACCGGTGGTCTTGATCAACCCCGAGATCGTCTGGGCCAGTGATGAAAAAGTCCTCAATGAGGAGGGCTGCCTTTCAGTGCCCGGCATCTACGACGGCGTGGAGCGTTCCACCGCAGTGCGCGTGACGGCACTCGATGCCGAGGGCGAACCGCGCACCATCGAGGCCGAGGGCCTGCTGGCGGTTTGCATCCAGCACGAGCTCGACCACCTCCTGGGTAAGGTGTTCGTGGAATACCTTTCGCCCTTGAAGCGCAACCGCATCAAGAGCAAGCTGCTCAAGCAGCAGCGCGAGGACCAGCGCCTCGATGAGCGGGAAGGCCGGCGTTGACTTTGTCCCTGCGCACCGCACCGGCGGCGCTCCTAGCGGCGGCGCTGATTGCTGGCTGCGCCGGCGAGCCCACGCGCCTGGCCATGGGCAGCTCGCGCGAGCAGACGCTGAGCGAACTGGGCGCGCCGACGGCGGTCTACGCGCTTCCAGGCGGTGGCGAGCGGCTGCAGTATTCGCGCGCGCCGGCGGGCTTCGAGGTCAACAACGTCGATCTCGATGCAAGCCGGCACGTGGTCGCCGTGCGGCAAGAGCTCGACGAGCGCCTCTTCGACCGCACCATCGAGCCCAATGTCGGCCGCTGGCGCGAGGCCGACGTGCTGCGCACCTACGGCCGCCCTTTCGAGATCACGCGGGTGAGCTCTTTCGACGGCAATATCTGGACTTGGCGCTACAAGTGGCAGAACTCGCCGCGGCTGCTCTACATCTACATCGATCCGACCGGCGTCGTGCAGCGCTATCACACGGGTGACGACCTGATGCTCGAGTTGCTGGCGCCGTTGTGAGGGCCGCATGAGGATCGCATTCGCGGGCACGCCCGAGTTCGCCCGCGTCGCGCTGGAGGCAATTGCAGCGGCCGGCTTCGAGATCGTGCTGGTGCTGACACAGCCCGACCGCCCTGCAGGCCGCGGCATGAAGCTGCAGGCCTCGCCAGTGAAGCAACTCGCGGTCGCCCGCGGCTGGCCCGTGGCGCAGCCGCGCAGTCTACGGCTTGACGGCAAGTACCCCGAAGACGCGGCTGCGGCGCAAGCCGCGATGCTCGACGCCAACCCGGATGCAATGGTGGTCGCGGCCTACGGCCTGATCCTGCCGCAATGGGTACTCGACGCGCCCCGGCTGGGCTGCCTGAACATCCACGCCAGCCTGTTGCCCCGCTGGCGGGGAGCCGCCCCGATCCATCGCGCGATTGAAGCCGGCGATGCGCAGACCGGCATCACCATCATGCAGATGGACGCCGGGCTCGACACGGGCGATATGCTGCTGCGCGAATCGCTCCCGATCGGCGACGCCAGCACCGCGCATTTGCACGACCAGCTGGCCGCGCTGGGCGGTCGATTGATCGTGGATGCGCTGGAGCAGGCCGAGGCCGGAACGCTGCGTCCCGAGCCCCAGCCTGCCGAAGGCGTGAGCTACGCGCACAAGGTCGAGAAGCACGAAGCGCAGATCGACTGGACGCACGACGCAGCTGCCATCGTGCGTCGAATCCGCGCCTTCGACCCCTTTCCCGGCGCCAGCAGCGCACTGGATGGCGAGACCCTCAAGCTCTGGGCCGCGCAGGCGCAGCCCGGTTCGCGGGCGCAGCCGCCCGGAACCGTGCTGGCCGTCGAGCCGACCGGTGTCGTCGTAGCAGCTGGAGAAGGCGTGGTGATGCTGACCGAACTCCAGCGTCCCGGCGGCAAGCGCCTGCCTGTGGCCGACTTCCTGCGCGGCTTCGATCTGAAGCCGGGGCAGGTCCTCGGCTGATGTTCTTTCTCGGTTCCATTCGCCGGCTCCCCGAGTTCCGCCAGGGCGCGCTCGACATGTCCGCGGTCGCCCTCGGCACCGGCGCCTGGGGCTTGATGACCGGCGTGGCGATGGTCAAGGCGGGCATGAGCGTTTTCGAGGCGATGGCGATGACGCTGCTGGTCTATGCCGGCAGCTCGCAGTTGGCCGCCATTCCACTGCTGATTGCCGGCGCTCCGGCGTGGGTCATCCTCGCCACCGGCTTCTGCGTCAACCTGCGCTTCGTGGTGTTCAGCCTGCATCTGCGGCCATACCTCCTGCACATGCCGCGCTGGCGACGCATGACGCACGGCTATCTCACGGCCGACATGACCTACGCCGTCTTTACCCGCCGCTACGCGCAGCCGCCCTCCAACACGGCCGAGCAGCGTGCGCAAGAGGCCTACCTGACGGGCAACTACTTCGTGGTCTGGTCTTCGTGGATGGGCCTGAGCCTGATCGGCATCCTGCTCGCGAACCTGATCCCCCAGAGCTGGGGGCTGGGCTTCGCCGGCGTGCTCTGCCTGGTCGCGGTGGTCTGCTCGATGGCCACCACGCGCCTGCGCATCCTCGCGGCCCTGATCGCCGGTGCGACCGCGGTCGCCGCCTACGCCTTGCCGCTCAAGCTCAACATCGTCGCGGGCATCGGCGTGGCGGTGCTGCTGTGCTTCTGGCTGGAGAAGCAGTTCGGGCTCGACCCCGATGCGGAGGATGACCAATGAACCTGGGCGCAGGGGGCACCACCGACCCCTGGACCCTGGCCGTGATCCTCGGCCTGGCGTGCGTGACGGTGCTCACACGCTGCTTCTTCTTCATCCTCGACCGTCCCTGGGGCCTGCCCGACTGGGCGCACCGCGCGCTGCACTACGCCCCGGTGGCGGCGCTTGCGGCGGTGATCATTCCCGAGATCGTCATGACGCAGGGCCAGCTGATCTCGACCTGGCACGATGCGCGGCTATACGGTGCGGCAGCCGGCGCCGCCTACTTCTTCTGGCGAGGCGGCGTGCTGGGCACGATGCTCGCCGGCATGGCGGTCTACCTCCCGCTGCACCTCGGCCTTGGGTGGTGATCAATCCAGCTGCACGCCCGGGCAGGCCGACTTCCGTGTGCTGCGGCTTCTGCTCGCGCGTGTGGGACGCGGAAGCGAAGGAGACTTGCTTTTATGCGATGTTCCCGGCTTCTCGCGCGGCGGCGATGCATTGCAGCAGCGTCGCCTGATCCCCGCACTGGTTGGCCAGCAGCAGTACCAGGCGGGCGTTCAGGTCCGCGCTCTGTTGCTCGGTCAAGCCTTCGTGCGCGGCCAGCCATTCGGCGTAGAAGCCGTCGGGGTCGTGGATTCGGGGTTCGGTGATCATGGGTCGTGTGACGCCTCAGTCGTGTGCCAGGGCGATGTGAATGGCGGCGGCGAGATCCGCCGGCGTGGGGTCGCGCAACAGCGCGGCGAGATAGGCGTCGGGGCGCAGCAGGCAGAGGTTTCCCGCGGCGTGCGCGCCCAGGTGCTTCGCCAGTGCCTCTGTGGGCTCGAGCGTGGGCAGGTCGCTGTCACCGCCGACGGCGACGAGCTGCAGTGGCAGCGAACCCGCCGTGTCGGCCATTGCCCGCACCTGCTCCTGCGCCGGCGCGAACCACAGCCCGAGGCAGCGCGTGCCATCGGCCAGCAGCTGCATCAGGGTGCACGGCCGGCCGTCGCGCCAGCGCATCGGCAGGTTCTGCACGCAGCGCCCGCCCTCGGGCAGCTGCGGCCCCGCGGGATAGTCGTTGGCCACCGACATGCGCCCGGTGTTGACCAGCGCGCGTGCAAACGGGTGGTGAGAGGCCAAGGCGACCACCGCGCGGCGGATCGTGCGCTCGGCGGGCGTTCGCGGCGCCAGGAAGCGCGCCGAGCGGCTCGTGACCTGGAGATTCTGCGCCGCGGCGGGCCTGCGCTCGGCGTCGTAAGTGTCGAGCAGCGCCCCGCCCGCGTGTCCTTGCGCGACCAGGGCCAGCTTCCAGCCGAGGTTGGCCGCGTCCTGGATGCCGCTGTTGCCGCCGCGCGCGCCGAAGGGGCTCACCACATGCGCAGAATCGCCGATGAAGAAAAGGCGCCCATGGCGGAAGCGGTCGAGCAGGTGGTCGCGGTAGCCGTAAGGCCCGATCCAGACAAACTCGAACTCCACGCCGGGCCCGAGCTGCTCGCGCAGCCGCGCTCCCGCGACTTCCGGTTTGCTGACGTGGGCCGTGTCGCAATCCTCGGGCATCTGATAGTCGATGCGCCAGACGCCGTCGGCCATCAGGTGTTGCCAGACCGCGCGGCCTTCGTTGAAGGGGGCATCCACCCAGGTCCAGCGCTCCACCGGCAGCGGCTTCTTGAAGCGCACGTCGCTGATGCACCAGCGGTCGGTACTGCGCGACGGGTGGGCCTCGAGCCCCAGCTGCGTGCGGATCGGGCTGTTGGCGCCGGTCGCGTCGATCAGCCAGTCGGCGTCGATCGCGTACTGGCCGGCGGGCGTCTCGACCTCGACGCGCACGCCGTCATCGCGCGGCACAGCGTGCGTCACGCGGTTCTTCCATCGCAGCTCGACGCCACCCAGTTCCAGGATGCGGTCGACGAGGAACCACTCGACATAGAACTGCTGCAGGTTGATGAAGGGCGGCTGCGCCGAGACGCTGTGGGCCTGCAGGTTGAAGTTGTAGACCTCGGTGTCGCCCGAAAAGGTGCGGCCGAAGGACCAGGTGATGCCCTTGTCCGCGATGCGCTCGTAGATGCCCAGCCTTTCGAAGATCTCCAGGCTCTTCTGCGCATAGCAGATGCCGCGCGAGGACGCGCCGCGCACGCCCACCGTGTCGTCCTCGTCCAGCAACAGGGCGCGCACGCCCCGCTTTGCGAGGTCGCAGGCCAGCGTCAGGCCGGCCAGGCCACCGCCGACGATGACGATCGGATGGCGCACGACGGCACCGCTGTCGAGCTCTGGCGGCGGGACGAAGGGCCAGCGCGGCAGCTCGTACCCGGGTGCGAGGCGCAACTCTTCCATTCCTGTCCTCACAAGGCGCGCGCCCAATCCGCGATCGCATCGGCCGCGCGCGGCACCAGCTCGGGTTGGGCCGCGAGGTAGTGGTTGCCGCCGACGATATCGACGTTGCGGATGCGGTCGCCGCCCGCCTTCATCCATGCATCGCGCGTGCTCGGGAAAGTGGACTGGTCGGCCGTGTACGTCAGCAGCAGCTTCGGCACGCGCGTGCGCGCGAGGTTCGAGGGACCGTCGGACTGCGAGCGCGAGGACCATTGCGAGAGAAAGGCCGTCAGCGAGGTCGTGCGACCCATCGCGTTGGCCGAATAATTGACCTGCCGGGCATCGCCCCAGACGCTGCCCGGGGCTCGGTCGTTGGGATCGATGGAGAGGTCCACGCAGCGCGGATCGGCATGAGTGCGGTAGACGATGAAAGCCTGGTCGCGCGGCGCCCCCGGCGTGCCGCGCAGCAGGCGCAGACGCTCCAGCGCCCAGGCTTCGAGGCGGTCGAGGCGCGCCTTCTGCGCGGCACTGAAGCGAGCGAGGAAGTCGGCGTCGTAGGGGACCCGATGGCGTCGGTCGTACATGTCGAGCTCAGGGTCGACCGACAGAGGATCGTGCTCGTCGGTGACGGACGGATCGATCCAGTCGCGCATCAGCTTCGAGCGACCCTGGTGCGCCGCGCACAGCGCGATGCCGTCGGCCGGCGGCAGGTCGTCAGGGTGCAGGTGCGTGGGGTCGCCATCGGGAAAGTGTTGGGCCGTGAGCTGCTCGGCCTGCGCCTGGTAGAAGCTCGAAAGCGCCGCGCCGCCCGAGTTGCCGATCAGCACCACCTTTTCGTAGCCCAGGCCGCGCAGGAACTGCACGCCCGCGCCGAGGTCCTGGATGGCACGCTCCATCAGCAGCACCGTGTCGTTGCCCATGTAGCGCGAGTTGAGGCCCATGCAGCAGATCCCGCGCTCGGCCAGCGGGCCGATCAGGTAATGCCCCATGAAGTTGCTGGTGGGGTGCATCACGATCGCGGCGATCTTCTTCGGCCCGGCTGGCGCGCGGTAAGCGCCGTAGATGCGCGGACGCAGCATCTGCAGGCCCGACTGGCTTTCCAGCGCGGCGCCGGGCTTGACGTCGATGACGGCGAGCTGCAGTTCCGTCATGCCGCCGCCTTTGCACGCAGCTCGGCCTTGCGCAGCGTCCAGGCGTCGAGCTCGGCGCGGGCACGCAGCGCGTGTGCCTCCATCTCGGCCTGTGGAACAGTCGGCGTGGTCAGCTCCACGCGGATGCCGTTCGGGTCGAAGAAGTAGATCGACTCGATGATGTGGTGGTCGGTAACGCCGAGCACCTCCACGCCGGCAGCCTCGAGCCGCGCCTTGGCGGCGAGCAGGTCCGCCACTGAATCGACGCGAAGCGCGATGTGGTTGACCCAGGCCGGGGTGTTGGGCGAGGGCAGGGCGGCCACGTCGTCGCCCAGGTCGAAGAAGGCGATGTACGAGCCGTCGCGCATCTGGAAGAAGATGTGCACGTAGGGGCAGTACTCGCCGGTGCTTGGCACATGGTCGCTCTTGATCACGTGTGCCAGCGGCAGGCCCAGGAGGTCCTCGTAGAAGCGCCGTGTTTCCTCGCTGTCGCGGCAGCGCCAGGCGAAATGGTGCAGGCCGCGCACGGGCACGGGCGCGGGCAAGGGCGGATCGGCGAGCGGCGCGGTCTCGGCAGGGGGCATGGCTTGTCTCCGTGGGGAACAGACCGGATTGGGCCCTTCTTCTTCTCATGATTCAATCGAAATAAATTCATCGATTGATGAAGTGGGACCATGAATCTGACCCTGCGCCAACTGCGCGCCTTCGACGCCGTTGCCGAGATCGGCAGCTTCACCGCAGCGGCCGCGCGCCTGCACCTCACGCAGTCGGCGCTGAGCGTGCTGGTGCGCGAGCTGGAGCGCGAGATGGGTGTGCAGCTCTTCGATCGGCACACCCGGCGTGTGCTGCTATCGGAGGCCGGCCGCGCCTTTCAGCCTTCGGTGCAGCGCTTGCTCGGCGACCTCGCCGGTGCGGTGGCCGGCGTGACCGATCTGCGCGACCAGAAGCGCGGCGTGCTCCGGCTGGCCGCGCCGCAGCTGATGGCCTGCACGCTGATGCCCCGCGTGATCGCGGCCTACCGCGCGCGCCATCCGGGCGTCGATGTGCGGCTGATCGACACGCTGCCCGAGCACCTGCTGGCCGGGCTGGCCTCGGGCGAAGCGGAGCTCGCGGTGGGCCAGGACGTGGATGTGGACGCCGCGGCCATCGAGCGCCGCACGCTGTTCCGTGATCGCCACTGGCTGATCTGCCCGCAGGATCACGCGTTCGCGCGGCGGCGGCAGGTGCGCTGGAGCGAGCTCGGCCCCTACACCTTCATCGCACCCACGCGCGACTTCCGCCAGCGCGTGCTGCCCGAACTGGAGGCCGACGCGCGCGCCTTCCTGATGCGGGCTTCGACGCAGGAGGTGTCGTACATGACGACCGCGTTGGGCATGGTGGCGTCGGGGCTGGGACTGACGGTTTGTCCGACCTACTCGGCCTCCCTGGTGGAGGCTCACGGACTGCGCATGGTCAAGCTCGACCGGCCCGACTTCCATCGCGAAGTCTGCGTCTACGCGGCTGCGCGGCGCTCGCTGTCGCCTGCGGCGGCAGGCTTCGTCCAGATCCTCGAGCGCTTCGCGCAGAAGCCCCGGCAGTCGCGTTGATACGGATTCCCGCGCCGCCAAACCTACAATCGCCGTTCGCCGCCTGTCGAGGTTCTTCCGCCGCTTTCATCCCCCTTCCTACCCATGAACGTCCTTCGATTCACCGATCTTGTCGCGCAAGGCAAAGTCGCCGGCCAGCGCGTGTTCATCCGAGCCGACCTCAATGTGCCGCAGGACGATGCGGGCAACATCACCGAGGACACCCGCATCCGTGCTTCGGTGCCTTGTATCCGCCAGGCGCTGGAGGCTGGCGCAGCGGTGATGGTCACCTCCCACCTCGGCCGCCCGACCGAGGGGCAGTTCAAGCCGGAGGATTCGCTGGCGCCAGTCGCAAGGCGTCTCGGCGAGTTGCTGGGCCGCGAGGTGCCGCTGGTGGCGGACTGGGTCGGCGGCGTGCAGGTCGCGCCGGGCCAGGTCGTGCTGCTGGAGAACTGCCGCCTCAACAAGGGCGAGAAGAAGAACGACGAGGCGCTGGCCCGCAAGCTGGCCGCGCTCACCGACATCTACGTCAACGATGCCTTCGGCACGGCGCATCGCGCCGAGGCCACCACCTACGGCATCGCCCAATTCGCGAAGATCGCCTGCGCCGGCCCGCTGCTGGCGGCCGAGATCGACGCCATCACCAAGGCGCTGGCGCAGCCCAAGCGGCCGCTGGTGGCGATCGTCGCGGGCTCCAAGGTCAGCACCAAGCTCACCATCCTCGAGAGCCTGGCCCGCAAGGTCGACCAGCTGATCGTGGGCGGCGGCATCGCCAACACCTTCATGCTGGCGTCGGGCCTTCCGATCGGCAAGTCGCTTGCCGAGGCCGACCTGCAGGACCAGGCCAAGGCCGTGATCGACGCCATGCGTGCGCGCGGCGCCGCGGTGCCGATCCCGGTCGACGTGGTCACGGCGAAGTCCTTCTCCGCCGATGCACCCGCCACGGTAAAGGACGCCGACGCGGTGGCCGACGATGACCTGATCCTCGACATCGGCCCCAAGACCGCCGAGATCCTGGCGGCGCAGCTGCGCGAGGCAGGGACGATCGTCTGGAACGGCCCGGTCGGCGTGTTCGAATTCGACGCCTTCTCCAAGGGGACCGAGGCCATCGCTCGCGCCATTGCCGACAGCAGTGCCTTCTCGATCGCCGGCGGCGGCGACACGCTGGCCGCCATCGCCAAGTACGGCATCGAAGACCGGGTCGGCTACATCTCGACCGGCGGCGGCGCCTTCCTCGAAGTGCTCGAAGGCAAGACCCTGCCCGCTTTCGAAATCCTGGAGAAGCGGGCGGTCGGTTGAGCTCGGCGCGCGGCAGCGGCGAAAGTCGCGCCCCGGGGGACTATCGCCGGACCTACAAAGTGTATACAGTATGGAATACAAACCGGAGACCCGCAGCATGAGCATGAGCACGACCCGCCTTCCCCGCCACGCCACTAAGATCGTCGCCACGCTCGGCCCGGCCTCGAGCACGCCCGAGCTGCTCGAGCAGATGATCCACCACAAGGTCAGCGTGGTACGGCTCAACTTCAGCCACGGGACGGCGCAGGACCACATCAGCCGTGCCACCATGGTGCGCGAGGCCGCACGCAAGGTGGGCCGCGAGGTGGCGATCATGGCCGACCTGCAGGGACCGAAGATCCGGGTCGGGAAGTTCGCGGAGGGCAAGATCTGGCTCGAGCCGGGGGCGAAGTTCGTGCTCGACGGCGCGCGCACCGAACTCGGCGACGTCCACGCCGTGGGCCTGGACTACAAGGACCTGCCGCGCGATGTAAAGGCGGGCGACAGCCTGCTGCTGAACGACGGCCTCATCGTGCTCACCGTCGATGCCGTCAAGGGTGACGCGGTGCACACCACGGTGCGCCTGGGCGGCGAGCTCTCGAACAACAAGGGCATCAACAAGCAAGGCGGCGGTCTCACGGCGCCAGCGTTGACGGCCAAGGACATGGAGGACATCAAGACCGCCATGAGCTTCCAGGCCGACTACGTGGCCGTGAGCTTTCCCAAGAACGCGACCGACATGGAAATGGCACGTCAGCTGTGCAACGTCGCGGCGGCCGAGTTCGGCCACAAGCCTGGGCTTATCGCCAAGATCGAACGCGCCGAGGCGATTCCCAAGCTGGATGAGATCCTGCGTGCCAGCGACGGCATCATGGTCGCGCGCGGCGACCTCGCGGTCGAGGTCGGCAACGCCGCCGTCCCTGCGCTGCAGAAGAAGATGATCCGCATGGCGCGCGAGATGGACAAGGTCGTCATCACGGCAACCCAGATGATGGAGTCGATGATCAGCAACCCGGTGCCCACCCGCGCCGAGGTCAGCGACGTGGCCAATGCGGTGCTCGACGGCACCGACGCGGTGATGCTTTCGGCCGAGACGGCCTCCGGCCGCTACCCGCTCGAGACCGTGCAGGAGATGAGCCGCATCTGCGAGGCCGCCGAAGCCGCCGAGGACCCGCACCTCGATGCGGATTTCAGCGGCCAGGCCTACAGCCGCATCGACCAGTCGATCGCCATGGGTGCGCTCTTCACCGCGCACCACCTGGGCGCCAAGGCCATCGTGGCGCTGACCGAGTCGGGCTCCACCCCCCTGTGGATGAGCCGGCACCGCGCGCACATCCCGATGTACGCCTTGACCTCGCGCCTGGTCACCCAGCGCAAGATGGCGCTCTACCGCAACGTGCGTCCGCTGCTGATGGACGCCGAGAGCGACCGCGACACGGCGCTGCTGCAGGCAGAGGCCCACCTCAAGAAGCGGGGCATCGTGCAGACGGGCGACATCTACGCCATCACCTGCGGCGAGCCCATGGGGGCGCCGGGCGGCACCAACATGCTCAAGATCTGCAGAGTCGGGTGAAGCGTAGCGTTCCGGGCGACGCGTCGGAGCCGTCCGACAGGGGTGCTCAGTAGAATCGCGGTAGTTTTTCCTTCTTAATCTTCCCCGCGAGGTACACCCATGGCACTTGTCTCGATGCGCGAACTGCTGGACCACGCCGCGGCCAACGGCTACGGAATCCCGGCCTACAACGTCAACAACCTGGAACAGGTGCAGGCCGTGATGGAAGCGGCCAAGGAAACCGGCGCACCGGTGATCCTCCAGGCCAGTGCAGGCGCGCGCAAGTACGCGGGCGAGCCTTTCATCAAGCACCTGATCCTCGCCGCCGTCGAGGCCTATCCGAACATTCCGCTGGTGATGCACCAGGACCACGGCCAGAGCCCCGACGTGTGCCAGGGCGCGATCAATCTGGGCTTCTCCTCGGTCATGATGGACGGCTCACTGGAGGCCGACGGCAAGACCATCGCCAGCTACGACTACAACGTCGAGGTCACGCGCAAGGTGGTCGACACGGCGCACAAGGTCGGGGTCACTGTCGAGGGCGAGCTGGGCTGCCTGGGCTCTCTCGAGACCATGAAGGGCGACAAGGAAGACGGCCACGGCACCGACGCCACCATGACGCGCGAGCAGCTGCTGACCGACCCGGAGCAGGCCGCCGACTTCGTCAAGAAGACGCAGCTCGACGCGCTCGCGATCGCCATCGGCACCAGCCACGGCGCCTACAAGTTCACCCGCAAGCCCACTGGCGACATCCTGGCAATCGACCGCATCAAGGAAATCCACCGCCGCATCCCCAACACCCACCTGGTGATGCACGGATCGTCTTCCGTTCCACAGGACCTTCTGGCCATCATCCGCCAGTACGGCGGCAACATGAAGGAAACCTACGGCGTGCCGGTCGAGGAGATCCAGGAAGCCATCAAGTACGGCGTGCGCAAGATCAACATCGACACGGACATCCGCCTGGCGATGACCGGCGCGGTACGCAAGTTCCTGGCCGAGAACCCTGAAAAGTTCGACGCTCGCGAATGGCTCAAGCCCGCCCGCGAGGCCGCCAAGCAGATCTGCAAGCAGCGCTACATCGAATTCGGCTGCGAAGGCCAGGGCGCGAAGATCAAGGGCGAGACCCTGCAGGTCGTGGCCGCCAAGTACGCCAAGGGCGAGCTCGCGCAAGAAGTGGTCTGAGCGCTTCGCTTTTCTGCCGAAGCCACCCTCGCGGTGGCTTTTTTCATCGCCGGGCCGCCCCAAGGTGAAAAACCCCCTCGGGGGGCAGCGACCACGCGAAGTGAGGCAGCGTGGGGGGCATTTTTCACGCGCACAATCTCGCTCGTCCCGTATCCGCCGTTCCATCATCGCCATGACCACCGTCCACACTTCCTCCATCCAGAGCCTGCCCCTGCTTGCGCGCGGCAAGGTGCGCGACAACTACGCGGTCGGCGAGGACCGCATCCTGATGGTGGCCAGCGACCGCCTCTCGGCCTTCGACGTGATCATGGGCGAGCCGATCCCGGGCAAGGGCGTGATCCTGACGCAGATGGCGCTGTGGTGGTTCGACCGGCTGGGCCACCTGTGCCCGAACCACCTGACCGGCGAGGCGCCCGAGAGCGTGGTGACGGCCGCCGAGGTGCCGCAGGTGCGCGACCGCTCGATGCTGGTCAAGCGTCTCAAGCCCATCCCGGTCGAGGCGGTGGTCCGCGGCTATCTCGCGGGCAGCGGCTGGAAGGAATACCAGGAGAACCGTTCGGTCTGCGGCGTGCCCCTGCCCGAGGGGCTGGGCAACGCCAGCAAGCTGCCCCAGCCGATCTTCACCCCCGCGGCCAAGGCGGCAGCGGGGGCGCACGACGAGAACATCAGCTACGAGCGCGTCGTCGACGTGGTCGGCCCATCGCTGGCACAGCAGATCCGCGACACCAGCATCGCCATCTACGAGACGGCGGCCGCCATTGCGCTGGCCAGGGGCATGATCATCGCCGATACGAAGTTCGAGTTCGGCCTCGACGAGGCCGGCACGCTGGTGCTGATGGACGAGGTGCTGACCCCCGACAGCTCGCGCTACTGGCCTATCGAGGGCTATCAGGCCGCGCTCGCCGCAGGCGCCAACCCGCCGAGCTACGACAAGCAGTTCGTGCGCGACTGGCTGGAGGGGGTCAAGGTCAATGGCAAGCCATGGGACAAGACCCCGCCGGCGCCGCGGCTGCCCGCCGGGGTGATCGAGAAGACGGCCGCCAAGTACCGCGAAGCGCTGGACCGGCTGACCGGCTGACCAGGCGAGTCGCCTGGAGCGCCGGCCGGCCGCCGAAGGTGAATAAGTCACAAATCCACGGGCAATAGTCACCGCACGGCGAAGCCACGATTTCACACACTTGTCCTCATTCCAACGGATGAGGAAAGTGCCATGAACGCGACGATTGCCGAACTGCCCACCCCCCAAGACGAAGTCCGCGCCGCAGCCCCGTTGTCAGAGGCGTTGCAGGCCACCCTGCTCGCACGCGCGCTCGACGAGATCGACCATGGGCTGCTGCTCGTCGATCTGAGTGGCCGGGTGCTGCATGCCAACCAGCCCGCGCGACGCGAGCTGGCGGGTGGCCGCGCGCTGCGGACCGTCGATGGGCTGTTGTGTGCGGCGCTGCCCGCCTGGCAGGCCAAGCTGCGGCAGGCGCTGAAGGACGCGGAGCGCGACTGCCGCAGCATCGTGGAGCTCGACCCCGAGGGCGAGACGCTCTCGCTCGCCTTCGTGCCGCTGGCGCATGGCAGCGCGAGGGTGGACGCGGTGTTGATCATTTGCAGCCGCCGCGCCAACTGCGAGACGCTCACCGTGCAGATGTTCGCCCGTGCCAAGCGCCTGACGCCGGCAGAGCAGGCCGTGTTGACGCAGCTGTGCGCGGGCCGCGGCGCGCAGGAGATCGCCTGCGAGCAGGGGATTCGCGTGTCCACCGTTCGCACCCACATCAAGAACGTGAGGCAGAAGACCGGCCGCGGCAGCGTCCGCGAGATCGTCCGCGAACTGTCGCGCATGCCCCAGATCGTGTCGTCACTGCGGCTGGCCGGCTGAACGGCTGGCGCGCGGCGCCTTGCCCGTCGCGCCGGCGATCGCGCCGCAGCGGGTGCGGGCCGTATAGTCCGCGCATGCCGCCGACGCCCGCTGCACCACGCGCCGACCCCCTCGCCGACTTGCGGCCCCCGCTGCAGAAGCTCGCCGCCGTTGGCGTTCAGCGCCGCTACCGGGCCCACGCCATGCTCATCGAGGAGGGCGACCAGGGCGGCTCCGTCTACATCGTGCTCTCGGGGCAACTGCGCGCCTTCGTCTCCGATGCGCGCGGGCGCGAGGTAACGCTGGCCCTGCACGGCCCGGGCGAGTATGTGGGCGAGATGTCGCTCGATGGCGGGCCTCGCTCGGCCAGCGTTCAGGCGGTGGGGCCGACGGTGTGCGTGGTCGTGACGCGAGAGACCATGCTTCGGCATCTGGCGCTCGACCCGGAATTGGCGCGCGAGCTCATCATGCGGCTGATCCGTCGCGCGAGACTGGCCACGGAGAGTGCCAGGAGCATGGGGTTGCTGGATGTCTACAGCCGCCTGCGGGCACTGCTGGAGGACCGATCGCAGCCGCAGCCGGACGGAACCCTGCAGATGGAGAGGCTCACCCACCGGGCAATGGCCAGCGAAATCGGATGTTCGCGCGAGATGGTGAGCCGGCTGCTGAAGGACCTGGAGGGCGGCGGCTACGTCGCGGTGCTCGGGGGGCTGCTGGTCCTGCTCAAGCCTCTGCCGGCGAAATGGTGAGTGCGGCGCGGCTCAGCGCGCTCCGCCACTGCTCAACGTTGCGACCGTTCGCCCGCTCGCGTCCAGCAGCGACAGCTTGGACATCCCCTGCAGCCGGTAGCTCGCCGTCGCCTGAAGCGCGGCAAAGAACTGGGTCTCGTTGATGGTGCTGGCCTCGTTGGGGCAGGCCATGCGCGTGGCGCCCAGCTGTCGCACCCTGAGCGTGCTGCCGCTGCGCTCGTAAGTGCCGGTGACGCGGTTGCAGCCGCCCGAGCCTGTCATCCTTCCGCTGCTCCGGTCGAACTGGATCTGGGCATTGCGCGCCGGATCACTGCTCGGCTCGATCAGCTCGCTGCCGAGCTGCTCCAGCTGCCACACCGGCCCTTCGATCGGCTCGTCGAGGGTGATGCCGCTGCCGCAGCCGCTCACCAGCAGCGATGCAAACAGGGCTGTCGTCAAGAAGAGGAAGCGCATGGCCGGACTTTCTTTGCAACATGTCGAAACCCGCCCATCGTATGCGAGCCCGTTCAGCGCGCCAATGTCATCGGCAGCCGGTAGGCTGGATCGCCGACGGCGAGGATGAGCCTGCGCTCACTTTGACGGGGGCACCTGCTCGCGGGTTTGCGTACTAGCTCAGCACCACACTGCTGAGCCGGCGCCGGTAAGTCGCCACCGTCGGATCGTCCGGCGGGATCTGGCCGTCCGCCACCTTGGGCCTGGGCGGCTCGATGATCTCGAGGATCGCGATGTAGGTCTTGCGCGCCAGTTCCTCGTTCCAGTTCTTGTCCCGCATGAGGATGTCGAGCAGCTCGTCCATCGCCTCGGTCCAGCGCTGCCCGGCCATCAGCAGCCGCGCCCGGTCGAAGCGGGCCTGGAAGTCGCGCTTGTTGGCGGCGATGCGCGCCTCAGCATCGGCGATCGCCGGTGCCGTGCCCGAGCCCGGTGCCGAGAAATCGATCGCATCCATCCAACGCTGCAGGGCGTCGAGTCGGCGGACCGTCGCCGCCTTGGCAATCACCGGCGCGAAAGCCACCTTGGCATCGTCGATGCGCGCTTGCTGGAGCAGCAGCTTGATGTAGTCGAAGCGCGCGTCGTCGTTGGACGGGTCGGTGGCGAGCGCCTGCTGCAGCCGTTCGAGCGCGCCCTCGGTGTCGCCCTCGGCCAGCGCGTCCTGCGCGGCCTCTTCGTGCTCCGCGGCCTCGAGCTCGTCCTCGCCGGGCACGTGCTTGTCGAGGAAGGCGCGGATCTGGTCGGCGGGAATGGCGCCGACGAAGCCGTCGATCGGCTGGCCATCCTTGAACATCACGCAGAACGGGATGCTGCGCACGCCGAACATCTGGCTGAGCTGCTGGGAAATCTGGGGCACCTTGTCGGCGTCGAGCTTGGCGAGCGTGAAACGCCCGCCATACTCGGCCTCCAGCTTCTCGAGCACCGGCCCGAGCTGCTTGCAGGGGCCGCACCACTCGGCCCAGATGTCGAGCAGCACCGGGGTGGTCATCGAGCTTTCGATCAGCTCGGTCTGGAAGTTTTCGAGGGTGATGTCGATCATCGCGAGAAGCTGGGGGTGAAACGTAAAATTGAAACCATGAAGCAAGCCATACAGGTCGGCGTCGTGATGGGCTCGAACTCCGATTGGGAGACGATGCGCAGCGCGGTCGAGATTCTCCAGCAATTCGGTATCGCCCACGAGGCTCGGGTGGTCTCTGCCCACAGAATGCCGGACGAACTCTTCGCCTACGCCGAGAGCGCCGCAGCCCGCAACCTGGTGGCCATCATCGCGGGCGCCGGCGGCGCGGCGCACCTCCCCGGCATGCTGGCGGCCAAGACGACGGTGCCGGTGCTGGGCGTGCCGGTCGCGAGCCGCCACCTGCACGGCGTCGATTCGCTCTACAGCATCGTGCAGATGCCCAAGGGCGTGCCGGTCGCGACCTTCGCCATCGGCAATGCCGGAGCGGCCAATGCGGCCTTGTTCGCGGTCGCGATGCTGGCCGTGGCCGATCCGGGCCTGCGCGAGCGGCTCGATGCCTTCCGGGCAAACCAGACCGAAGCCGCAAGAGCGATGACATTGCCGCCGCCCGACGCTGCGGCGGTGTCCCCCTTCTCGCCGCAGGGCGGAGGCGCACTGTGACCCCTATCCTGCCCGGTGCCACGCTCGGCGTGGTGGGCGGTGGCCAGCTCGGCCGCATGTTCGTGCATGCGGCGCAGCGTATGGGCTATCTCACCGCCGTGCTCGACCCCGATGCCGACAGCCCCGCCGGGCGCGTGAGCCATCATCACATCCACACCGATTACGCCGACGTCGACGGCCTCGCGCGGCTCGCCGGCCTGGCCGATGCCATCACCACCGAGTTCGAGAACGTGCCGGCCGCTTCGCTGGAGCATCTCGCGGTGGCCAGGCCGGTCCGGCCCGGCGCCACCGCGGTGGCGATCGCGCAGGACCGTGTGCGCGAGAAGAGCCATTTTGTCGGCTGCGGCGTGGACTGCGCGCCCTACGCGGTCATCGAGTCGGCCGAGCAGATCGTACTCGTGCCGCCGAACCTGCTGCCGGGCATCCTCAAGACCGCGCGTCTCGGCTACGACGGCAAGGGCCAGCAGCGTGTCGACAACCGCGACGAACTGGCCGCCGCCTGGGAACGCGCCGGCCAGGTGCCCTGCGTGCTGGAGAAGCTGCTGCCGCTGGACTTCGAGTGCTCTGTCATCGTCGCGCGCGGGCATGACGGGCAGATCGTGCACTTCCCGCCCCAGCGCAACCTGCATCGTGGCGGCATCCTAGCGGTGACCGAGGTGCACGCGAACAACATTCCGGAGGCGACCGCACGGCTGGCCGTCGAATCGGCCGTGGCCATAGCGGAAGGCCTGCAATACGTCGGTGTGCTGTGCGTCGAGTTCTTCGTGCTGGCCGACGGGGCCCTCGTCGTCAACGAAATGGCGCCGCGCCCGCACAACAGCGGCCACTGGACGCTCGATGCCTGCGACGTCTCGCAGTTCGAGTTGCAGGTGCGCACCCTCGCCGGCCTGCCGCTCAATCCACCGCGCCAGCACAGCCCCGCACTGATGCTCAACCTGCTGGGCGACCTCTGGTTCCCGGAGGACGAACCCAAGCCCATGCAGCCCCGCTGGGCCGACGTGCTGGCCTTGCCGGGCACGCACCTGCACCTCTATGGCAAGGCCGAAGCGCGCCGTGGCCGCAAGATGGGCCATCTCACCATCACCGGCGACGACATCGAGGCGATCCGCAGCACGGCCGATTTCGCCGCCGCGCTGCTGGGCCTGCCGATTCCACTCTCCGAATAGTTGATCGCGATGACGATCCGCGACGGCCATTCGCCCGAAGTCATCCAGGAAGCCGCTCGCGTGTTGCGCGCCGGCGGCCTGGTCGCCTTTCCGACGGAAACCGTCTACGGGCTTGGCGCCGATGCGGCGAGCGACGATGCGGTGGCCGGCATCTTCTCGGCCAAGGGCCGGCCCAGCGACCATCCACTGATCGTCCATGTGGCGGCCGGCGTCAAGGGCACGGAGGCGCTGTCGCGTTTCGCCCAGCCGCTGCCGCCCTTCGCGCAAAAGCTGGTGCAGGCCTTCTGGCCTGGTCCGCTCACCTTGATTGTCACGCGCCAGCCCGGCGTCGCCGCCGCCGCGGCCGGCGGGCAGGACACCGTCGGCCTGCGCTGCCCAGCCCATCCCGTTGCGCAGGCCCTGCTGGTTGCCTGTGCCGAGCAAGGCGTGTCCGGCGTGGCGGGGCCGAGCGCGAACCGCTTCGGCCGCGTGAGCCCCACCACCGCCTTGCATGTGCAGCAGGAGTTCGGCGACGCGCTGCTGGTGATCGATGGCGGCCCCTGCGAGGTGGGCATCGAATCCACCATCGTCGACTGCAGCCGCGGGCAGCCGGTGCTGCTGCGACCCGGTGCGATCACCCGCACCCAGATCGAGGCCGCCTGCGGCGAGCCGCTGCGCGACAGGCACGCGCTGGCGGCTCCCGATCCGCGCGCTTCGGGCACGCTGGAGGCGCACTACGCGCCCAGTGCCAAGCTGCGGCTGATGGACGCCAGGGCGCTGCAGGCCGGCCTCGACGTGCTGGGCGCCAACGCTGCGCACCTGGCCGTGTGGTCGCGCAGTCCGCTCAAGTGCCGCTCGCAGCGTGTGCTGCTGCGGCGCATGCCCGACGATGCCGCGGCCGTCGCCCAGCAACTGTTCGCGGTGCTGCGCACCTTCGATGCCGAAGGCACCAAGCTGATCTGGGTGGAGACGCCACCCACCGGTCCCGAGTGGGAAGGCGTTCGCGACCGGCTGCAGCGCGCCGCCGCAGCCTGAGCCCCTTTCGTTACTTCACCGTGTCGAACAGGGCCCGTGCGCGCACGTGGCAGAAGGGCGGCTCGTAGGTGCCGTGGTAGGCGCCGAAGTAGGTTGCGTAGGCGGCCGTCGTCGGATCGGTCGGCGCCTTGCCGCCGGGTCCATACGTTGCCTGGATCTGCGCATCCACGTCCACCGTCGTGACAGTGGTCACGCCGCGTGCATCGAAGTCCGCCTTCGCCGGCACCATGTGCACCGCCGGCGGCACGGTCGGATCGCCGGCGCCGCCGCACAGCAGCGTCTTCGCGCGGGGGCTCCAGCCGAGCAGGTCGTTCTTCTTGGCGTCGAGGAAGAGCGCGTTGTTCGGATTGGTCTGGACGTCCACGAGGAAGGCGCTCTGGAACAGCGCGTCGCGTGCCTGGTTCGGCGTCTCGCCATTGGCGCCGGGCAGGCTGCCGCTGGTCACGAGCGTGGTGTAGTTCAGCGTCGGGCTGGGCAGCAGGTTCTCGATGTAGCTGGCGTAGGGCTGCTTGTAGACCGTGTTCACGTCCGTGTAGACGTCGCCGTACACCTTCTGGTAAGAATTGACGATGAAGGGCACGAAGAACTGGTAGCCCGCGATCGCCTGGGGCAGCTTGAACGAGCCCGACATGTTGTAGGGCCCCGCCAGGTGCGCCCCGGCCACCACGTTGAATTCCGTGGCGTTGTCGCGCTCGGCAGCCCGGTGCGCCGCCATCGACGAGTGCCCGCCCTGCGAATAGCCGGTGAACATCACCTTGCCCGAGAGCGAACCGCCCGCGCTCGCCACGGCGGCACGGGCCGCCCTCACCGAGTCGAGGACCGTGCGGGCTTCCGAGTCGGCATGCAGATACGGGTGGTAGGGGAAGGTGGATTTGGCATAGCCAAGATAGTCGGTGGCCACCACCGCGTAGCCCTGTGCCGCGTACATCGCGGTCAGCATGAAGGTCTCCGGGTCCTGCGGGTTCACGAGCGTGCGCGGCTTCTGCACGTCGGTGCCCTTGGCGTAGGCCACCAGCGGTACCGCGTTGGCGCAGGTTCCCGCAGGCATCAGCAGCACGCCCGACGCGTTGGTGACCTCGCCCTTCGGGCCCACGGTGCTGTAGTTGAGCGAAATCACGTTGACATCGCACCGCGCTTTGCCGCTCAGCGCCTGCAGGCCGCTCTGGGCGGTGCCGCCGTCGATCTGTGAGGTCGTCAGTGTCGTGACGATGACGGGCGGCTCCTTGAGCGCGCCGGTGCCTGGACCGGCGCTGCCCCCACCCGTCCCCGCGCCGACGAAGGCGAAACCGCCGCCGTCACCGCCGCCACCGCAGGCGGCGAGCAGGCTGGCCGCCACCAAGGCGCTCAGAAGATGCAGACGAGGATTCATGGGCTGTCTCCGATGGATGTGTTCGCTGGTAAGAGGAGGCACGAAGCGCCCGATCCTAGGCCCGCGCCCTTCGAACCAGGACAAGGGAAACCCCAAGCGCGGCATGGGTCCGGTCACCTCGGCGACGCGGGCCCACTCAGTTGTCCTGTGCTGCCCATTCGACCAGCGCATCGAAGGCTGGCCGCGCGGCGCCCGCGCTGGCGTGGTTCGCGATCGCGATCACCACCCAGCGCCGGCCACTTGCGCCGTGCACATAACCCGCGATGGCTGCGGAGTCTCGCAGGCTCCCGGTCTTCAGGTGAGCCGCGCCGCCACGGCGCAGCGTGCGCTTGCGCAGCGTGCCGTCCACGCCCATGGCCGGCAGCGAGGACACCAGCTCGGGCATCTGGGCCGAGCGCCAGGCCACTTGCAGCATCTTCGCGAGCGCCGCCGCGCTGATGCGCTCCTCGCGCGACAGGCCCGAACCGTTGTCGAACACGGGCTGGCCTTCACCGGTGCCGATGCGATCGTTCCACCACTGGCGCAGCGTTGCGCGCGCGCCTTCCAGCGTGCCGCGCCGCTTCTGCTGCAGCCCGAGCGTGAGGAAGAGCTGCTGCGCCATCACGTTGTTGCTGTACTTGTTGATGTCGCGCACCACCTCGGCGAGCGGCGGCGACTCGAACACGAAGGCCGGCCTGAGACCGGACGGAACAGGGCCCTCGCGCACCTGGCCCTTCAGGCGGGCACCCATCTCGGCCCACATCCCGCCGACCGCACGCATCGCATAGCTTCGCGGGTCCGCGTAGGCCACCGCCCAGGTCTTCTCGCCGCAGGCCGCGGGGTAGCTGCCTGCGAAGCCCATGCGCGCCGGATCGCCGAACGCCGGCGCCAGCGCGGCACGCCAGTCACCGCACTCGCCGGCCGAAAGCGGTACCGTGGACGGCGTGCTCACGCCGCTCAGGAAGGGCTCGAAGTTGACCTGCGCCGTCTGCCCGTCGCGGTTCGGCTGGAAGGTCATCACCACCGATTTGAAATTGATCAGCAGTGCATCGGGCGCGGCGTTGTACGGGCGCTGGCCTTCGCCGTCGAACGCGGCCGGGTCGGTCTCGGGCACTTCGAAGGCGCTGCGGTCGAGAACGATGTCGCCGGCGATGGTGTGGATGCCCAGCCCCTGCACGCGTCGCAGCAGCAGCCACAGCCGCTCCAGCACCAGCTTGGGATCGCCCTGGCCCTGGATGTAGAGGTTGCCGGCCAGCACCCCGTCCCGGACGGGTCCGTCGACGTACACCGGCGTGTTCCAGGTGAAGGCCGGGCCCAGCAGGTCGAGCGCAGCGTAGGTGGTGACCAGCTTCATGACCGAGGCCGGATTCACCGGCACCTGTGTGCGCCAGGCAAGCCTCGGCGGGCGCACACCGTCGGCGTCGGCCACCAGCATCGTGACGGCGTCGCGCGGCACCCGTGCACGCGCCAGCGCGGCCTCCACGTCGCCCGGAAGGGGTTGGGCCAGCGCGGGCGCCGAAGCCAGTGAGGCGAACAGGATGAGCAGGCGGGCGGCGCGCTGCGCCAGAAGCTTCGGGGCGTGAGGCATTGCGCGATTATCCGGAGCCATCGACCCGCATGCCCCCGTACGGCATGGCGCGTGGTCGCACCGGGATAATCGCGTGATGGCCGCACAAACGAAGCTTCTGGCGTTCGACACCAGCACCGAGTGGCTGTCGGTCGCGGTGCGCCACGGCGAATGCCTGGTCTCGCGCACCAGCGCGGGCGGCCCCCAAGCCTCCGGCAGCCTGATCCCGCTGATCCAGGAACTGCTTGCCGAAGCCGGCCTCGCCATGGCCGAGCTCGACGCGATCGCCTTCGGGCGCGGCCCCGGTTCCTTCACCGGCTTGCGCACCGCCTGCTCGGTCGCGCAGGGCCTGGGCTATGGCGCGGGTGTCCCGCTGCTGCCCGTCGACACGCTGCACGCGGTGGCCGAGGAGGCGCGCCACCGTTTCGGCGCCACGCGCGTGGTCGCGTTGCTCGATGCGCGCATGGATGAGCTCTACGCCGCCGACTACGATTTTGGGCCGCCCGCGCAAGCGGACGCCGAGCCGCGGCTCCTGGCGCCTGAGCAGGTGCAGGTGCCGCCGGGCTGGGTGCTCGCCGGGAATGTCTTCGCCGCCTATGGCGAGCGCCTGCCGACAGCCGCGGCGTACCACGAGGTGCTCCCCACTGCCGAGGCAATGTTGAGGCTTGCGCCTGGATTGCTTGCCGCCGGTGGGGCGGTCGCTCCCGCGCAGGCATGGCCGCTGTATGTTCGCGATAAAGTCGCACAAACCACCCAGGAGCGCGCCGCCCTCAAGGCGGCACGAACCACTTGATCGACATGAGCCGCACGGTCGTTTTGAAGGTCAATAGCACCGCAGCCCACAGCGCGGGGGTGATCGAATGAGCGCAGTCCTTCAGCCGCGTGAAGCCCGCCTCGAACCGATCACGATCGAGCGGATTCAGGCCGTATGCGCGATCGAACGCAGCGCCTACACCCACCCCTGGACGCCGGCCAACTTCGGCGATTCGATCATCGCGGGCTACCACTGCCAATGCCTGGTAGCCCCGGCCGTCCTGCCGGACGAGGCCGTGCCGCCACGGCGGCCGCGCGCGCTCTGGAGCCGGCTGGCGGGGCAGACCGGCGAGACGCTGATCGGCTATTTCGTCGCCATGAAGGGCGTCGACGAGGTGCATCTCCTCAACATTACAGTGGCGCCAATCTTCCAGGGCCAGGGCTGGGCGCCGCTGATGCTGGAGGCGCTGTCGGGCTGGTCGCGCGGCCAGAACGCGCAGTGGCTCTGGCTCGAGGTGCGAGCCAGCAACCTGCGAGCGCTGGCCATCTATGAGCGCCACGGCTTCCGGCGGGTCGGCGTGCGCAAAGGCTACTACCCGGCCGAAGGCCAGGCGCGCGAGGACGCGGTGGTGATGAGCCTGCGCCTCAATGAATCCGGCAGCGCCTGGGGCAGCTTGAAGTAGAAGACAGGACATGAACGGTACCCTGAACCTGGACGCGCGACAGCGCGCGATGCTCGAAGAGATGGGCATCAAGCTCTGGTGGCCCGCAGCGGCACGGATGGATGCGCCGCCGGCCGTGGAAGCGCCGTCGGAGCGAAGCGCGCCCGAGGAGGCCATCGCTGCGCCGGTGCCCGTTCGCGCCGCCGTGCCAACGCCGAGCTCCGCGCCACCTGCTGCGCCTCGTCCCTTGGCCGCGCCCTCCGGCGCGAGCGTGCTGATCGAGGCCACGCGCCATCTCTACGGCCCCGAGAAGAAGGGCGGCTGGCTGATCGTCGCCGACATGCCCCCTGAGCTCGACGGCCGTCATGGCGAGCCCTTCTCCGGTGATGCCGGCCGTCTGTTCGAGGCCATGCTGCGGGCCCTGCAACTGCATGGCGGTGGCGCGCCCGTGCGCCTGATGCGCACCCACCGCGGCGTCGCCTCGGGCCAGCCGGGCAGCCCGCGTCCCATCGCCGAGGGCCTGGCCGATGTCGGGCCGGCGCCCCAGGTGGTCCTGGCGATGGGACCACTGGCCGCGCAGAGCCTGCTGCAAAGCGGCGAGCCGCTGGGCCGCCTGCGCGGCCAGCCGGCGCGCATTGCCACGCCGGGGTGGGAGGACGTTCCCGTCGTCGTGACCTACCACCCGGCCTACCTGCTGCGCAATCCGGCCGACAAGGCCCGCGCGTGGGCCGACCTATGCCTGGCTGCAGCGCAATTGCCGCCGCCGCCGAACTGAGCGCCTGCCGGGTGGGCGCCTAGAATTCCGCCCCATGATCTTCCTGGACAAGCTGCGCGCCGCCGAGCGCCGCAACGGCTCGCTGCTGTGCGTCGGCCTCGACCCCGAACCCGCCAGGTTCCCCGCCCGCCTGAAGGGCGACGCCAACAAGATCTACGACTTCTGCGCCGCCATCGTCGATGCCACGGCCGACCTGGTGATCGCCTTCAAGCCGCAGATCGCCTACTTTGCCGCGTACCGGGCCGAGGACCAGCTCGAAAAGCTGATGGAGCACCTGCGCCGCAACGCCCCCCAGGTGCCGGTCATCCTCGATGCCAAGCGTGGCGACATCGGCTCCACCGCCGAGCAGTACGCGCGCGAGGCCTTCGAGCGCTACGGCGCCGACGCGGTCACACTCTCGCCCTTCATGGGTTTCGATTCGGTCGAGCCTTACCTGCGCCACGAGGGCAAGGGTGCCTTCCTGCTGTGCCGCACCAGCAATCCCGGCGGCGACGACCTGCAGGCGCAGCGTCTCGCCAGCGTGGAAGGCGAGCCCTTCCTGTATGAACACATTGCGAAGCTGGTGCAGGGCCCGTGGAACCTGAACGGCCAGCTGGGCCTGGTGGTCGGCGCCACCTATCCCGCCGAGATCGAGCGGGTCCGCGCGCTTGCGCCGACCGTGCCGCTCCTGATTCCCGGCGTTGGCGCCCAGGGCGGGGATGCGGTCGCGACGGTGCGCGCGGGCTGGCGCGCCGATGCACCGATCGTGGTCAGTTCCTCGCGCGCCATTTGTTATGCATCGGCCGGCGAGGACTTTGCACAAGCCGCACGGGAAGAGGCGTTTCGTACTCGCGACGGTCTCGAGCAGGCGAAGAACTGAAGCCACCTTTCTCGCGGCCTGCGGGGTCGTTCGCCGCTTGGAAAAATGAACATCTAGTAGCCCGCACCGTACGATTCGTACTCGGTACGTAGAAGACCGATCGGCAGTTTTCCATGGCATCGTCAGCCATGAAACCGTGATACGAGGCGCTGCCATACTGAGCTCCCGCATTTCCAACGGAGACTCCAATGAATTACCAAGGCAGCTGCCATTGCGGCCGGATCGCCTTCGAGGTCGAGGGCGAGATCCAGGGCGCGATGGCGTGCAACTGCTCGATCTGCCAGCGCAAGGGCTCGCTGATGTGGTTCGTGCCACACGACAAGCTGGTGCTCAAGACCCCGCCCGAGGACATGAGCACCTACCTGTTCAACAAGCACGTCATCTCGCACCGCTTCTGCCCGGTTTGCGGCATCCACCCCTTCGGCGAGGGCACCGACCCCAAGGGCAACAAGATGGCGGCCATCAACATCCGATGCATCGAGGGGATCGACCTTGATGCGGTGCCGGTGCAGCATTTCGACGGGCGCTCCAAGTGAGCCCACCCGAGCTCGAGGCCTATCTGCACGCACACATCCCGCTGTCGAAGGCCATGCAGGTGAGCGTGCAAATGGCGGACGAGGCGGCCGTCGTGCTCGCGGCACCGCTGGCACCCAATATCAACCACCGCGAGACGGTGTTCGGCGGCAGCGCCTCGGCAGTGGCCATCCTCGCCGCATGGTCGCTGCTGCACACCCGGCTCCAGCGCGCCGGCATTGCGAGCCGGCTGGTGATCCAGCGCAACAGCATGGACTATGGGCTGCCCATCACCGGGGACTTCACGGCGCGATCGTTCGTCCCCGAAGAGGTCGAGACCTGGCCGGCCTTCCTGCGCATGCTGACGCGCAAGGCGCGGGGTCGCATCGCAGTGGGAGCGGTACTGGAACAGAAGGGCCGCGAGGTCGGCCGCCTCGAAGGCGAATTTGTGGCGCTCGGCGCATCGGCGGGCTGAAACGGCCGTTGCCTTCCGTCGGCCGGCGCGCCACAGTAGACCGACCATGACCATCCCTTCTTTCCCCTTCGAAGGCGGCTGCACCTGCCGCGCCGTGCGCTATTGCATGACGACGCGCCCCCTCATCGTCCATTGCTGTCATTGCCGCTGGTGCCAGCGCGAGAGCGGCAGCGCCTTCGCGCTCAACGCGATGATCGAGGCCGACCGCCTTCAGTTGCTGGAAGGTGAGCCGGCAATGGTGCTCACGCCCTCGTTGAGCGGCAAGGGACAGAAGATCGCCCGCTGCCCCCATTGCCGGGTCGCGCTGTGGAGCCACTACGCGGGCGCGGGCGAGGCGGTGTGCTTCGTGCGCGTCGGCACGCTCGACAGGCCGGACCAGCTCCCGCCCGACATCCACATCTTCACATCGTCGAAGCAGCCCTGGGTGCAACTGCCGCCCGGCGTGCCTGCAGTGCCCGAGTACTACCGCAGCGCGGAGCATTGGCCGGCCGAGAGCCTGGAGCGCGGCCGGGCCCTGAAGGCCGCGCGCGCCGCCGCCGGCGGCTGAAGCTGATGCAGGCCCCTCAGCGCCCTGCCGCGCCCAGCCGTTGCGAGACCTCGCCGGCGCAGCGCTTGAGCGCCTGCGCAACCGACCCCTCCCAGCTGGCGTCGAAGACCGCCGTGGTTCCTATCGCCGTGATCGCCAGCGCAATTGCGCCCGTGTGGTCGAACACCGGCGCCGACATCGCGCTCACCCCCGGCACGATCTCGCCATCGGAGCGGCTCATGCCGTGTTCGCGCACCGCGTGCAGCTGGGCCTCGAAGGCCTTCCAGTCCGGCAGCGGCGGCGCCGGCGGCATGCCCACGTGGCGCTCCGGCCGGGCGCTGCTCTTCTCGCGGCGGCGCTCCTTGTCCAGCATGCGCCTGACCTCGTCGGCCTCGAGGTAAGCGGCAAACAGCCGACCCGACGCAGTACTCGTCAGCGAGAACACCGTGCCGTGCCGCATGCTCACATGCAGGGCGGCCGGCGATTCGGCCACCCGCACGATGGTGGCGCCGCGATCGCCCCACACCGCGATCGCCGTGGTGTGGCCGATCTCCTGCGCGAGCCCGGCCACCAGCGGCGTTGCGACGTGCACCGGGTCGGCCTGCTGCAGGCTGATCAATCCCAGTTGCAAGGCAAGCGGACCGAGCAGATAGTGGCCATTGGCGCGGTCCTGTTCGATCAGCCCGAGCCGGCTGAAGCTGACCAGGTAGGGGTGCGCCTTGGCGGGAGACATGTCGGCCTCGCGGGCCAGGTCCTTCAGGGCCATGGGTTGGCCGTGGTGCACCAGTGCGCGCAGCAGCTGGCCGCCCACCTCGATGCTCTGGATGCCGCGCTGCGCGCGATCGCTGTTGTCAGTGGCCATGACCGTCTCGCGTTTGTTCATGCAGAAGGCATTAGACATGAACGGAAAGCGGGACTACACTGCGCTTTCATTCGTTCCATACGAATTAGTTCAACTTAGACGAATTCCGAAAAAGGAGACCCCGATGAGCCAGACCAAGGTTTTCGCCAGCCAGGCCGACCTCGAAGAAAAGAAGATCACCTTCAGCCAGATCTCCGAACACGCCTGGGCCTACACCGCCGAGGGCGACCCCAACACCGGCATCATCATTGGCGACGACGCCGTGCTCGTGGCAGACACCCAGGCCACGCCCGCGATGGCGGCCGACGTGGTGCGGCGCATCCGCGAGGTGACCGACAAGCCCATCAAGTACGTGGTGCTCACCCACTACCACGCGGTGCGCGTGCTGGGCGCGAGCGCGTACCAGCCGCAGGAAATCCTGGCGAGCCAGGACACCTACGACCTGATCGTCGAGCGCGGCGAGGCCGACAAGGCGAGCGAGATCGGTCGCTTCCCGCGCCTGTTCCAGAATGTCGAGACGGTGCCCGCGGGCATGACCTGGCCCACGATGACCTTCAGCGGCAAGATGACCCTGTGGCTGGGCAAGCTCGAGGTGCAGCTGATCCAGCTCGGCCGCGGCCATACCAAGGGCGACACGGTGGTCTGGCTGCCGGGCGAGAAGGCCCTGCTGTCGGGCGACCTGGTCGAGTTCGATGCCACGCCGTATGCCGGCGACGCCTATTTCCAGGACTGGCCGAAGACGCTGGACAACATCGCCGCGCTGGAGCCCAAGGCCCTGGTGCCCGGCCGCGGCGCCGCGCTCACCACGCCGGAAGAAGTGGCCAGGGGCCTGGCGGGCACGCGCAGCTTCATCGCCGATGTCTACGAGAGCGTGCAGGTCGGCGTGAAGGCGGGGCGCGACCTCAACGCCGTCTACCAGGAGACCTACGTGAAGCTGAAGCCCAAGTACAGCCAGTGGGTGATCTTCGACCACTGCATGCCCTTCGACGTGAGCCGCGCCTACGACGAAGCCTCGGGCCACCGCGATCCGCGGGTGTGGACGGCCGAGCGGGACGTCGAGATGTGGAAGGCGCTCGAAGGCTGAGGCATCGCGGAGACAAGACCGTGGACGCAACTGCTCCCGTCGATTACCAATCGCTGCGGTTCGACTATCACCGCCATCCCGACCAGGACGCCGTGCCGCCCGCGCGCCATCCGGTGGTGGTGGTCGGCGCCGGGCCGGTCGGCCTCGCACTCGCCATCGACCTCGCCCAGCAGCAGGTGCCTGTCGTCCTGCTCGACAACGACTGCACGCTGTCCACGGGCTCGCGCGCCATCTGCTTCGCCAAGCGCACGCTCGAGGTCTTCGATCGCCTCGGCTGCGGCGAGCGCATGGTGGCCAAGGGCGTGTCGTGGAATGTCGGCAAGGTCTTCTTCAGGGACGAGCAGATCTACCGCTTCGACCTGTTGCCGGAGCCCGGCCATGAGCGGCCTGCCTTCATCAACCTCCAGCAGTACTACGTCGAAGGCTACCTGGCGGAGCGCGCCGCAGAGCTGCCGCTGGTGGACCTGCGCTGGAACAACAAGGTGGTGGGCATCGACAACGGTGCCGCCGGCGTGCTGCTGGAGATCGAGACGCCCGAGGGCAGCTACCGCCTCGCCGCCGACTACGTCGCGGCCTGCGATGGCTCGCGCTCCAACCTGCGCCAGCTGCTCGGCCAGGAGGCGAAAGGCCGCGTGTTCCGCGACCGCTTCCTGATCGCCGATATCAGCATGGATGCCGACCGCCCGCCGCCGGGCCGCCCCCAGACGGGCGAGCGCCCCCTTGGGGGACACGAAGTGCCGAGCGTGGGGGCCGAAGCCCTCACCGAGCGCCGCTTCTGGTTCGACCCGCCTTTCCATCCGAACCAGAGCGTGCTGCTGCACAAGCAGGCAGATGGTATGTGGCGCGTGGACTTCCAGCTCGGCTGGGACGCCGATCCCGTGGAAGAACGCAGGCACGAGCGCATCATCCCGCGCGTGCGTGCGCTGCTCGACAGCATCGGCCTCGAGCGGGTCCAGTTCAGCATCGGCTGGGCCAGCGTCTACACCTTCGCCTGCCAGCGCATGGAGCGCTTCCGGCACGGCCGCGTGCTGTTCGCCGGCGACTCGGCGCACGGCGTCTCGCCCTTCGGCGCGCGCGGCGCCAACTCCGGCGTGCAGGACGCAGACAACCTCGCCTGGAAACTGGCGGCCGTCGTGAAGCGCGAGGCCCCCGACGCGCTGCTCGACAGCTACGGCAGCGAGCGCGAGTACGCCGCGGACGAGAACATCCGCAACTCCACCCGGGCCACCGACTTCATCACGCCCAAGAGCCCGGTCAGCCGCCTGTTCCGTGACGCGGTGCTCGAGCTGTCGAAGACCCAGCCCTTTGCCCGCGCGCTGGTCAACAGCGGCCGCCTCTCGGTCCCGACCACCTTGCATGGGTCGCCGCTGAACACGGCCGACGTGGATGCCTTCGAAGGCAAGATGGTGCCCGGCTCGCCGGCCGACGACGCGCCCATCGTGCGTGCCGACGGCAGCACTGGCTGGCTGTTGCGCGCGCTGCCGGGCCGCTTTACAGCCCTGGTCTTCGGCGAGGACGAGACGGCAGAGCGCAGCCTTGCGGCCATCGCCGCGGCCGACCGGCCGTTGCAGGTCGTGCGCGTGGCCGCTTGCGGCGAGGGCGAGCTCGCCGCGCAGCGCTACGACGCGCAGCCGGGCACCGTTTACCTGCTGCGCCCTGACCAGCATGTTTGCGCGCGCTGGCGTGCACCCGGGCCGCAGGCGCTGCGCGACGCCTTCGACCGGGCGCTGGCCAAGGGCGCGAGGAGCCGCGCATGAAGAAGGACGACGAGCTGATCACTGCCCCGAACCTGGGCGCCGCGGACGACTTCTATGAAGCCCTGCTGGCGGCGCACGAAGGCCTCAGTACCGACGAAAGCCACGACTTCAATGCGCGCCTGGTGCTGGTGCTGGCCAACCACATCGGCTCGCTTGCCGTGCTGAAGCGCGCGCTCGCGGCCGCCGCGAAAACCCCGCGGGGCGACGCGCCCCGCACCTGAAGAGGACACCTCACCCATGAGCAACGATTCCGCGGCCGAGCGCCGCTACCTGAGCGGCTTCGGCAACGAGCACGCGAGCGAGGCCGTCGCCGGTGCCTTGCCGCAGGGCCGCAACAGCCCGCAGCGCGCGCCCTTCGACCTGTACCCCGAGCTGATCTCGGGCACCGCTTTCACTGCGCCGCGCCACGAGAACCGGCGCAGCTGGATGTACCGTCGCCAGCCCTCGGTGGTTTCGGGCCGCTACGAGGCCTACGCGCAGCCCACCTGGCAGACCGGGCCCGACCGCGGCATCGCGCTGGCGCCCGAGCCCATGCGCTGGCACCCGATGCCCTTCACCGGCGCCGAGGCCGACTTCGTCGACGGCATGCACACCCTCGCCGCCAATGGCGACGTCGAGGCGCAGCAGGGGGTGGCCGCCCACGTCTACCTCGCGAGCAAATCGATGCAGCGCCGTGCCTTCGTCAATGCCGACGGCGAGCTGTTGGTCGTGCCGCAGCAGGGCCGGCTGGTCATCACCACCGAGATGGGCGTGCTCGACGTCAAGCCCGGCGAGATCGCCCTGCTGCCGCGCGGCGTGGTCTTCAAGGTCGCGCTGCCGGATTCGGAAGCTGGCGCGGGCCCCTCGCGTGGCTATGTCTGCGAGAACTACGGCGCGCAGTTCCGCCTGCCGGAGCTGGGGCCGATCGGCTCCAACGGCCTGGCCAATGCGCGCGACTTCCAGGCGCCTGTCGCCGCCTTCGAGGGCGAGGCGGGCGGCTACGAGCTCGTCAAGAAATCGGCCGGCCGCCTCTGGCGCGCGCCGATGAAGCACTCGCCCTTCAACGTGGTGGCCTGGCACGGCAATCTCGCGCCGGTGAAGTACGACACAGCCCACTTCATGACCATCGGCTCGATCAGCTTCGACCACCCGGACCCGTCGATCTTCACGGTGCTGACCTCGCCTTCGGACACGCCCGGCACCGCCAACTGCGACTTCGTGATCTTCCCGCCGCGCTGGCTCGTGGCTGAAGACACCTTCCGCCCGCCCTGGTACCACCGCAACCTCATGAGCGAGTTCATGGGCCTGGTCTACGGCGAATACGACGCCAAGCCCGGCGGCTTCAAGCCCGGCGGCGCCAGCCTGCACAACGCGATGGTGCCGCACGGCCCCGACGAGGAGGCTTTCGAGAAAGCCAGTGGCGCCGACCTCAAGCCGCACAAGCTCGACAACACCCTCGCTTTCATGTTCGAGAGCCGCTATCGCTTCATCCCCACCGCCTGGGCCCTCCAGAGCCCGGCGCTCGACAACGACTACGCCGACTGCTGGGCCGGCCTGCAGGACCGATTCAAGCCATGAACAACGCACTGAACACCACCCATGACCCCCAGCTGCGCAGCTGGGTCGCTTCCGCCAACCAGGCCGATTGCGACTTCCCGATCCAGAACCTGCCCTACGGCCGCTTTCGGCCCACCGGCAGCGGCGAGGCCTTCCGCATCGGCGTCGCCATCGGGGACCAGGTGCTCGACCTCAAGGCCACCGGGCTCATCCACACCGACGACATGAATGTGTTGATGGCCAAGGGCCCGGCCGAGCGCCAGGCCTTGCGCGCCGCCATTTCCGCCGGCCTGGCCGAAGGAAGCGCGCAGGCCACCGATTGGGGCAGGGCCCTGCTGGCCCAGTCGGCCGTCGAGATGGCCGTTCCCTGCCGCATCGGCGACTACACCGACTTCTATACCGGCATTCATCACGCCCGCACCGTGGGCAGCCTGTTCCGCCCGGACGCGCCGCTGCTGCCGAACTACCAGTGGGTGCCGATCGGCTACCACGGCCGCGCCTCCTCGATCGGGGTGAGCGGCCAGCACTTCAAGCGGCCGAAGGGACAGACCAAGGCGCCCGACGCCGCCGCGCCGGCGTTCGGGCCCTCGAAGCGGCTCGACTACGAGCTCGAGCTCGGGTTCCTGGTGGCCCAGGGCAATGCGCTGGGCGAGCCCATCGCCATCGCCGATGCCGAGGCGCACCTGTTCGGCGTCACCCTGCTCAACGACTGGTCGGCGCGCGACATCCAGGCCTGGGAATACCAGCCGCTGGGCCCTTTCCTGGCCAAGAACTTCGCCAGCACCCTGTCGCCCTGGATCGTCACCTTGGAGGCGCTCGCGCCCTTCCGCGCGCCGTTCGAGCGCCCGGCCGGCGATCCGCAGCCACTGCCATACCTGGATGCGCCCGGCAACCGCGCCGCGGGCGCGCTCGACGTCGTGCTGGAGGCCTGGCTGCAGACCGCCCGCATGCGCGAAGCGGGCGAGGCGCCCGTCCGCCTGACGCGCGGCAACGCCCGCGAGGCCGCCTACTGGACACCGGCACAGCTGGTCACGCACCACACCGTGAATGGCTGCAACCTGCAGGCCGGCGACCTGCTGGGCTCCGGCACCCTCTCGGGTCCGAAGCCCGACGAAGCCGGCTCGCTGCTGGAGCTCACCCTCGGCGGCAAGCAGCCCATCCAGTTGCCGAACGGCGAGCGCCGCAGCTTTCTCGAAGACGGCGACACGCTGACCTTGCGCGGCTGGTGCGAGCGCGAAGGCGCGGTACGCATCGGGCTGGGCGAGGTCAGCGCGACCATCGAGCCGGCCGGCGCTTGAGCGCGCCGACCCGTGCAGCTGCAGCCGTCGGACGGGGCCCTCTCCTACGCGCATCCCCTGGGCAGCTGCCGATACTGGGGCGCCGTGAATTTGGGGGACCCTTGCCGTGAATGTGCTGATCGTCGACGACAACAAGGCCGCAGCCGATCTGCTGCGCGAACTGCTGACCTTGCAGGATCACGAGGTGCATTGCAGCTACTGCGCGCAGGATGCGATGGACGCTGCCGCGGCGACCGACTTCGATGCAGCCTTGGTCGATCTGGTCCTGCCGGATTTCTCGGGCGCAGAGGTGGCACGGCGCATGCGCGCCGACAAGGGCGACAGGCAACTGTTGCTTGTAGCTGTCTCGGGGTATGGCAAGGAGGACTCCGGCGACGCCGCCGCGCCGGGTCTGTTCGACCACCACCTGCAGAAGCCCATCGACTTCGAGGTGCTCGACCGTATCCTGGTGCCGTCCGCCGCTCGATAGGGCGGCGCCGCCAGAAGCCCGAGACCCTTCCATCCAGCCCTAAGGTGCGGCCGTGGAGGCCTGCCGCTTCCCCGCGCCGTCTTGGGCACGCAGCCTGGACCACGCCCGGATGCAGCCCAGCAGGACTTCAGGGTCGGCCGGCTTGACGAAGTGGTGGTCGAAGCCGGCGCCGATTGCGGCCGCGCGATCCTCGTTCTGCCCATAGCCCGTCACCGCAATCAGAAGGGCGCCGGCCAAGTCGGGCATGGCGCGCATCCGGCGTGCGACCTCGTAGCCATCGAGCAGCGGCAAGCCGATGTCCAGCACCACCACGGCAGGGCTGTGCGTCGTGGCGGCGCCGAGCGCCTCTTCGCCGTCGTGGGCGGTCCGGACCACATGGCCTTCCAGTTCGAGCATCGTGGCAATGCCGATGGCTGCGTCTCGGTTGTCGTCGACGACCAGGATGTGCAGGGGCTCGCTGCGCGAGGCTGCCGTTGTCGGCAGGGGCGCTGCCGGGTCGGCAAGCTGCACCGCGCCGACGCGCGGCAGCCGCAGCCTGAACTCGGAGCCCCGGTCCCGGCCTTCGCTGAAGGCCTCGATCCGGCCGCCGTGCATTTCGGTGAGCCGCCGCGCCAGCGTCAGGCCGATGCCCAGCCCACCCTGCGCCCGGTCGAGGCCGCGCTCGCCCTGCTCGAAGAGCTCGAAGATGCGCGGCAGCAGCTCGGCGTCGATGCCGATGCCCTGGTCGCGCACCGACAGGACAACCTCGTCCTCCTCCAGCCAGGAAACCAGCTCGATGCCGGTGCCCTCGGGGCTGTACTTGGCGGCGTTGTGCAGCAGGTTGGCGATCACCTGCGTGAGCCTCGCCATGTCCCCCAGCAGCCAGGCCGGCTGCTGGGGCACCACCATCCGCAAGGCCTGCCGGCGGCCGTCGATGAAGGGCTGTACCGTCTCCACGCTTTGCGCGACCACGGTGTTCAGGTCCAGGGTCTCGTGCTTCAGCACGATCTTGCCCTGGCTGATCCGCGCCACGTCCAGCAGCTCCTCGATCAGCCGGGTCAGCTGCTTGAGCTGCCGCTCGGCGATGTCCAGTGCCCAGGTCACCTTGGGGTGCGGCGCCGCGACGCGGCGGATCACCTGAACCGCGGTGTGGATGGGCGCCAGCGGGTTGCGCAGCTCGTGCGACATCATCGCGAGGAACTCGTCCTTGCGCTGGTTGGTGCGCTGGAGTTCCTCCTGCGCGGCCTGCCGCTCCAGCATTTCCCGCTGCAGCACGAGATAGAGGCGGGCATTCTCGAAGGCGGTGGCGGCCCGCCCGGCCAGCTCCTCGATCAGGCCGTCCTCGGTGGCGCCGCGTTCGCCCGCGTCGCTCCAGGCGACCAGCACCACGCCCAGCACGCGCTCGCCGAAGACCAGCGGCACCGCCTGCGCCGAGCGCAAGGGCGGCAAGGCGTCGCCTCCCGTCGTGAAGCCGAGGGCCGCGGGCGTGAGTGCAGCCAGCGCCGCTTCGTCGAGGCGGACGGCTCGACGCTCGTGCGCTGCGCTGCCCAGGGCGGCCCGCAGGTGCTCGTCCAGGCGGGATTCGAGTCCGCTCGACAACTGCAACTTCGCGCCCTGCGCCTGGGCCGCGGCCACCATCTCGCCGGCGCCGAGGTCGGGGTCGACCAGCAGCGCCAGAGCCAGCGGCGCCTGCCCGGGCACCAGCAGCTCGGCCAGTTGGCGCATTGCGACGCCGATCTGCAGCGAGCCGCTGAGCACCCGGCTCGCATGGGCCAGGAAGGCCGAGCGCCGGTCGCTCTCCTCGGCGACGCGACGCGCCGCCTGCGCCGCCATCACGGCCGCACGCGCATCGGCCTGGCGCCGGACCTGGCGCCGCATCTGGTGCAGCGCGACGAAGACCGAGACCTTGCTGCGCAGGATCTCCGGCACGACCGGCGACAGGATGTAGTCCACCGCGCCCAGCGAGTAGCCACGCGCCGTCTGCATCTCGTCGGCGTAGGAGGTGATGAAGATGATCGGCGTGTGCGCGCAGCGGCGGTGCTGGCGGATCAGCGTTGCGGTCTCGAAGCCGTCGATGCCGGGCATGTTGACGTCCAGCAGGATCACCGCGAACTCGCGCTGCAGGATCTCGCGCAATGCGTCGGCGCCCGAGCGCACGAGCACCAGGTTCTGGTCCAGCTCCTCGAGGACGGTGCGGAACACCAGCAGCTTCTCGGGCAGGTCGTCCACCACCAGGATGTCGGCCTTCTCCTCGCCGGCAATGGGGTCGAGGTCCGCGTCGTCGGGGAGCGGGACGGATTCGCCTATTTGCACAGCCAACCCCGAAGAACCATCAGCAGGTAGGCCGTGTCGACCGGCTTCGACAGGTAGTCCCAGGCGCCGGCCTCGATGCACTTCTCGCGGTCTCCCTTCATGGCCTTGGCCGTCACGGCCACGAGCGGCAACTGCTTGCCGCGCGGCAGCTTGCGCAGCTCGCGCATGGTCTGCATGCCGTCCATCTCCGGCATCATGATGTCCATCAGCACGATGTCGATGGAGGGGTCCTCTTTCACCAGGCGGATCGCATCGCGGCCGTTCTCCGCCGACACGATGGCCATGCCCTGTGCGTCCAGCACGGCCGCCAGCGCGAAGATGTTGCGCATGTCGTCGTCGACGATCAGCACCTTCCGGCCCGCCAGGGAATCAGAGGCCTGGTGCGTCGCTTCCACGGCGCGCCGCTCGCGCTCGGACATCCGGGCCATGTCGCGATGCAGGCTGAAGGCGGTGGCGTCGATCAGCGCTTCCAGCGAATCGGCAACCCGCATCACGGCGCCGGCGGGACCGCGCTCCCAACCCGGCACGGGGTGGCCAGGCGGCGGCTTGAAGAGGAGCACCGGCAACTGCCGGAGAGCCGCGGGGCGACCTTCAACGAACTCCGCCACGTCCGCGCGGCCGAGGCCATCCAGACAGCCGTCTGTCGCGAGAGCGTCGATGTCGCCGGACGCGAGCGCGCGGCGAGCCGCGTCGGCGCTTTCCGCGATCACGATCTCGATGTCGCCGCGGGGCAGGGCGGCAGCATAGCTGTCGCGCTGGGCACTCGGCTGCATCGCGACCAGCAGCTTGCGGCTCGGGGCCTCGACGAAGCTATTCAACTGCGCCAGTGCCGCGTCCACCTCGTCGATCGACTGCAGCGGCTTGGCCAGGAAGCCGACGGCGCCGGACGCCATCGCCCGTTCGCGCGAGTCGTCGGTCGACACGACGCAAATCGGGATGTGCCTTGTCGCCAGGTCCGCCTTCAGGCGTTCCAGGATGCGCCAGCCCTCCATGTCGGGCAGGTAGATGTCGAGCGTCATGAGCATCGGCCGGTGGTCGCGCGCCAGCGCCAGCGCGCCTGCGCCGCTGGGGCTTACCAGGCCCTTGTAGCCGGCGCGGCGCGCTGCCTGCAGCAGCATCCTGGCGAAGGCGAGGTCGTTCTCCACGACCAGGAGGACCTTCTCGCCCGGCAGGATGTTGTCCCGATCGTCGTTGGCGATATTGAGCGAGGACAGCTCGCCCGTGGTCTCCGGCTCGACGTGCGGCGTGGGGACCGGCTCGTCGGCCGGGTGCGCGCGGCGCGCAGGCTTGCGCGCCTCGGCCCGCCGGTCGTGCCCGGAGGCGGCGGACCGGCCCAGGCGGGCGCCGCGCGGCGAGCTGTAGCTCTGCGGCAGGTACAGCGTGAAGGTGCTGCCCTGCGCCGGCGCACTCGCCAGCCGGATCTCGCCGCCCAGCAGCCGTGCCAGCTCGCGGCTGATCGCCAGGCCCAGCCCGGTGCCGCCGTACTTGCGGGAGGTCGAGCCGTCCGCCTGCTGGAAGGCCTCGAACACGATTTGCTGCTTGTCCGCGGAAATCCCGATGCCGGTGTCGGCGACCGAGAAGGCCATGACCCGGCCGGCACGGTTGAGGCTCTCGTTGTCGGCCGACCAGCCGCTGTCGACCATGGACACCGTCATGGCCACCGAGCCCTGGTGCGTGAACTTGAAGGCGTTGGACAGCAGGTTCTTGATGATCTGCTGCAGCCGCTTGACGTCCGTCACGAGGGTCTCGGGCAGCGGCCCCGCGGAACGGATGTCGAAGTCCACGTGCTTGGCCTCGGCCACATGGCGGAAGCTGCGCTCCACCGAGCGCTGCAGGTCGTCGATCCTGAGCTCGCTGAGCTCCACCGCCACCGTGCCCGACTCGATCTTCGACAGGTCGAGGATGTCGTTGATCAGCATCAGCAGGTCGTTGCCCGAGAGGTGGATGGTCTTGGCGAACTCGACCTGCCGGGCCGTCAGGTTGCCCTCGCTGTTCTTGCAGAGCTGGTCCGACAGGATGAGCAGGCTGTTGAGCGGCGTGCGCAGCTCGTGCGACATGTTGGCCAGGAACTCGGACTTGTACTTGGAGGTGAGCGCGAGCTGCTCGGCCTTTTCCTCCAGCGCCTGGCGGGCCTGCTCCACCTCCTGGTTCTTGCGCTCCACCTCCTGGTTCTGGTGCACCAGCAGGCGCGCCTTTTCCTGCAGCGCCTCGTTGGTCTGCTGCAGCTCCTGCTGGCGGCTCTGCAGCTCCTCGGCCAGCGACTGCGACTGCGTGAGCAGGTCCTCGGTGCGCATGTTGGCCGAGATCGTGTTGATCACGATGCCGATCGACTCGGTCAACTGGTCCAGGAAGGCCTGGTGCGACGGATTGAAGCGCTCCAGCGAGGCCAGCTCCAGCACCCCGCGCACCTCGCCCTCGAAGATCACCGGCAGCACGATCACGTCCATGGCCGCGCCTTCCGACAGGCCGGTCGCGATACGGAACGCCGTGCTCGGCACGTTGGTCAGCAGGATCTTGGTCTTCTCGACGGCGCACTGGCCGACCAGGCCCTGGCCCAGGTCGATTTCCTTCCCGTGCACCGCCTGGCCGCCCGAGGCGTAGCTGGCGAAGAGCTTCAGCCGGGGCGTCGCCGTGTTGGTGGTCAGCATGTAGAACTCCGCCTGCTGCGCTCCCACCACGGGCGCCAGCTCGGAGAGGATCAGCTGCCCCACCGTGAGCAGGTCCTTCTGCCCCTGCAGCATTCGGCTGAACTTGGCCAGGTTGGTCTTGAGCCAGTCCTGCTCGGTGTTCTTCTGGGTGGTGTCCTTCAGGTTGCGGATCATCTCGTTGATCGTGTCCTTCAGGGCCGCGACCTCGCCGCGCGCCTCCACCGTGATGGAGCGCGTCAGGTCGCCCTGTGTCACGGCGGTCGCCACCTCCGCGATGGCGCGCACCTGGGTCGTCAGGTTGGCGGCCAGCTGGTTCACGTTCTCGGTCAGGCCCTTCCAGGTGCCGGCGGCGCCGGGCACCTTGGCCTGGCCGCCGAGCTTGCCCTCGACGCCCACCTCGCGCGCCACCGTCGTCACCTGGTCGGCGAAGGTGGCCAGCGTGTCGGTCATGCTGTTGATGGTCTCGGTCAACGCCGCGATCTCGCCCTTGGCTTCGACCATGAGCTTCTGCTGGAGGTCGCCGTTGGCCACGGCTGTCACCACCTTGGCGATGCCGCGCACCTGCCCGGTCAGGTTGCCGGCCATGAAGTTGACGTTGTCGGTGAGGTCCTTCCAGGTGCCGGAGACGTCGCGCACCTGGGCCTGGCCGCCCAGCCGGCCCTCGGTCCCGACCTCGCGCGCCACCCGCGTCACCTCGGCGGCGAAGGAGGAGAGCTGGTCCACCATGGTGTTGATGGTGGCCTTGAGCTCGAGGATCTCGCCCTTCACGTCCACGGTGATCTTCTTGGAGAGGTCGCCCGCGGCCACGGCCTTGGTCACGTCGGCGATGTTGCGCACCTGCGAGGTGAGGTTCGAGGCCATCGAGTTCACCGAGTCGGTGAGGTCCTTCCAGGTGCCGGCCACGCCCTGCACATCGGCCTGGCCGCCCAGCTTGCCTTCGGTGCCCACTTCGCGCGCCACCCGCGTCACTTCGGCGGCGAAGGAATTGAGCTGGTCCACCATGGTGTTGACGGTGTTCTTCAGCTCCAGGATCTCCCCCTTCACGGCCACCGTGATCTTCTTGGAGAGATCGCCCTTGGCGACGGCGGTGGTCACGTCGGCGATGTTGCGCACCTGGTCGGTCAGGTTGCCGGCCATCGAGTTGACCGACTCGGTGAGGTCCTTCCAGGTGCCGGCGACGCCCTGCACGTCGGCCTGGCCGCCCAGCTTGCCTTCGGTGCCCACCTCGCGCGCCACCCGCGTCACTTCGGCCGCGAAGGAATTGAGCTGGTCCACCATGGTGTTGATGGTGTTCTTCAGCTCGGATATCTCGCCTTTCACGTCCACCGTGATCTTCTTGGACAGGTCGCCCGCGGCCACCGCCTTGGTCACGTCGGCGATGTTGCGCACCTGCGAGGTCAGGTTGCCGGCCATGAAGTTGACCGACTCGGTGAGGTCCTTCCAGGTGCCCGCGACGCCCTGCACGTCGGCCTGGCCGCCCAGCTTGCCTTCGGTGCCCACCTCGCGCGCCACCCGCGTCACCTCGGCGGCGAAGGAGTTGAGCTGGTCGACCATGGTGTTGACGGTGTTCTTCAGCTCCAGGATCTCGCCCTTCACGTCCACCGTGATCTTCTTGGAGAGGTCGCCCGCCGCCACCGCCTTGGTCACGTCGGCGATGTTGCGCACCTGGCTGGTCAGGTTGCCGGCCATCGAGTTCACCGAATCGGTCAGGTCCTTCCAGGTGCCCGAGACGCCTTCGACCCGCGCCTGGCCGCCCAGCGACCCCTCGGTGCCCACCTCGCGGGCCACCCGCGTCACCTCGGAGGCGAACGAGCGCAGCTGGTCGACCATGGTGTTGATCGTGTTGCGCAGCGTCAGGAACTCGCCCTTCACGTCCACGTCGATCTTCTTGGACAGGTCGCCCTTGGCCACGGCGGTGGTCACGTCGGCGATGTTGCGCACCTGGTCGGTCAGGTTGCCCGCCATCGAGTTGACGGAGTCGGTCAGGTCCTTCCAGGTACCGGCCACGCCCTTGACCTTGGCCTGGCCGCCCAGCTTGCCCTCGGTGCCCACCTCGCGCGCGACCCGCGTCACCTCGGCGGAGAAGTTGCCGAGCTGTTCCACCATCTTGTTGATGGTCTTGGCGGTGCGCAGGAACTCGCCCTCCAGCGGCCGGCCGTCCACCTCCAGCGCCATGCTCTTGGACAGGTCGCCCTGCGCCACTGCCCCGATCACGCGCGCGACCTCGGTGGTGGGGTGGACCAGGTCGTCGATCAGGGCATTGACGCACTCGATCGACTCGCCCCAGAAGCCGCGGGTCTCGAACATGGCCGCACGCTGCTTGAGCTGGCCCTCCTTGCCGACCACCTGGCGCAGCCGCACCAGCTCGGCGGCCAGCATCGCGTTCTGCTCGACCACGTCGTTGAAGACATCGGCCACCTTGCCGGACAGGCCGGTCCAGTGCTGCGGCAGGCGGATCTCGGCGTCACCCTTGCGAAAGCGCGTCAGCGCATCGAGCAGGATGGCCATTTCCTCCAGCGACCCGGTCGCGATCGATTTGTCCAGGACGTTCATTCTTTTTCTCCGCCATGTGAGGGGCGTCAAACGCAGATGTGCCGGGCAGTGTATCGACGGCCGTCCTGAGTCCACGTCAGACAGATCGCACAAAACGGGCGCGCTGCTCGCCCGTCCCTGACCCGCCCGCCAGCCAGCTAGCTAGCTCTGGCCGGATGCGGCGCGCGAGGCGGTGAGGTGAACGCGCACCCGCTCGGCCAGGACCGTATCGTCGGAGGTGCCGGGTACGTAGGGGCTCACCGGCAGCGGCCGGCCGTGCGAGTCGACCGACACGAAGACGATCAGGCATTCGGCCGTCTTCTGCATCTCGCCTCCCTTCATGTCGCCGCTGCGCACCTCCACCACGATGTTCATGCTGCTGGTGCCGGTGTAGGCCAGCCGGGCATCGACCTCGACCAGGTCGCCGATCATGATCGGGTGGTGGAAGCGGATGCTGCCGATGAACACCGTCACGCAGTAGCGCTTGGACCAGGTGGTCGCGCAGGCGTAGCCCGCTTCGTCGATCCACTTCATGACAGTGCCGCCGTGGACCTTGCCGCCGAAGTTGACGGTGCTGGGCTCGGCGAGGAAGCGCAGGGTGATGCTGTTCATGGGGGCGTCTCGGTGGTGAGGAGGAAGGTGGGCGGCGGGAGTGCGGCGATTATGCGAGCCCCGTTGCCTTTCCCGGGCCGAAGAGGCGCGCCACCGTGCGCCGCAGCCAGGCGTTGCCGGGGTCGGCGTGGAAGCGCTCGTGCCAGTGCTGCTTGACCGCATAGTGCGGCAGCGCGAAGGGCGGCTCCAGCAGCTTCACCGGCTCCTGGGTGGCGAGCACCTCGCCCAGGATGCGCGGCACGATCACGATCAGCTCGGTGTGGGCCACGATGCGCGCCACGCTCAGGAAGCTGGACAGCGCCACCACCACCTCACGCTTCACACCCAGGCGAGCGATGGTCTTGTCGACGATCGCGTGCCCGGTGCCGGAAGAAGAGATCACCGCGTGCGCCTCGGCCTCGAAGCGCTTGCGCGTGAGTCGCTCGCCGATGCGTGGATGGTTGCGCGCTGCCAGGCAGACGAACTTCTGCATGAAGAGCGTCTGCTGGTAGAAGCCCGCGTCCAGCTGCGGCATGAAGCCCACCGCCAGGTCCACCTCGCCATCGGCCAGCCGCCTGCCGCTGTCGGTGGAGATGATCTCGGTCTCGATGCGCACCCCGGGAGCCGTTCGGCGCAGGTGATCGAGCAGGCCGGGCAGCAGCACCACCTCGCTGATGTCCGTCATGCAGATACGGAAGTTGCGCTGCGCCCGGGCCGGGTCGAAGCTGCTGCGGCTGCCGCGCGCCTGTTCGATCTGCGACAGCGCCTCGCGCACGTGCGGCAGCATGCGCTGCGCATAGGGCGTCGGTTGCATCCCCTGCGCGGTGCGCGCGAACAGCCGGTCGTCGAAGTGCGCCCGCAGCTTGTTGAGCATGGTGCTGGCGGCGGCCTGCGCCAGCCCCAGGCGCTCGGCGGCTTTCGAGACGCTGCCGGTCTTGTAGATCTCGTCGAAGACGGCGAGCCATTCGAGATCGAGCTTGGCCATGGGTGTTCCTTTCCTCCGAGTGCGCCCATTATCGAAAAACAAGATCCGGAGTATTGGCCGCAGGTCTTGAAGAAATAGTGGTCCAGGCGAACAATGGCTCCAAAGGCGCAGGTCGCCCGGAGACACACCCCATGAACACCGCCTCCCAGGCGACCCGCGGCGACGCCGCCCAGCGCCATGACTACTACGAGCGCATCCGGCCGCTGAACCTCACGCCGTTGTGGGAATCGCTGCATGCGCTGGTGCCGCGCGAGCCGCAGACGCCCTGCGTCCCCGCGCTCTGGCGCTACGACGAGATCCGCCCGCTGCTGATGGAATCGGCCGCACTCATCACCGCCGAGGAAGCGGTGCGCCGCGTGCTGGTGCTGGAGAACCCGGCGATCCCCGGCCGCTCCTCGATCACCCAGTCGCTGTATGCCGGCCTGCAACTGATCATGCCCGGTGAGGTCGCGCCCTCGCACCGCCATGTGCAGTCGGCGCTGCGCTTCATCGTCGACGGCCAGGGGGCCTACACCACGGTGGGTGGGGAGCGCACCACCATGTTCCCGGGCGACTTCATCATCACGCCCTCGTGGGCCTGGCACGACCACGGCAACGAGGGCATCGGCGGCGTGAGCGAGCCGGTGGTCTGGCTCGACGGCCTCGACATTCCGATGCTGCGCTTCTTCGACGCCGGCTTCGCCGAGAACGACGACGCCAAGGTGCAGCACGTGGCCCGGCCCGAAGGCAACAGCCTGGCGCGCTTCGGCCACAACATGGTGCCGGTGCGGCACGACCATGTCGCGCCGACCTCGCCGATCTTCAACTACCCCTATGCGCGCAGCCGCGAGGCGCTGGCCCAGTTGCAGAAGCAGGAGGCGCCCGACGCCTGGATGGGGCACAAGCTGCGCTACGTCAATCCGCTGACCGGCGGCGCGCCGATGCCCACCATCGGGACGAACCTGCAGCTGCTGCCCAAGGGCTTCGCCGGCAAGACACACCGGGCCACGGACGGAACGGTCTACAGCGTGGTCGAAGGGCGCGGCACGGCCGAGATCGGCGGCCAGCGCTTCGACTTCGGACCGCGCGACACCTTCGTCGTGCCTTCGTGGGCGCCGCTGCGCCTCTCGGCGGCCGAGGACGCCGTGCTGTTCAGCTTCTCCGACCGTCCGGTGCAGCAAGCGATGGGCGTGCTGCGCGAGGCCTTCCTGCAGGACGCCTGACATCGCGCCGTCCGCGCGGCGGCATCTTTTTCTTTCCCGAACCACGTGCCGCACTGCGGCGGGAGCTTCCATGTCCTATGTCATCACGCCGCCGGCGACGGTCGGTCTCCCGATTGTCGGAACGTCCGACCTGTTCCCGGTGCGCCGCGTCTATTGCGTGGGCCGCAACTACGCGGCGCATGCACGCGAGATGGGCTTCGACCCGGACCGCGAGCCGCCCTTCTTCTTCTGCAAGCCCAACGACGATGCGTCGGTGGTGCCGGTGCCGGCCGGCGAGACGGTGGGCATCCCCTATCCGGGCCAGACCGCCAACTACCACTACGAGGCCGAACTGGTGGTGCTGATCGGCCAGGCCGGCCGGGACATCGCGGTCGAAGACGCCGCGCAGCACATCTATGGCTACGCGGTCGGCCTGGACATGACGCGCCGCGACCTGCAGATGAGGATGCGCGAGCAGGGCCGGCCCTGGGAGATCGGCAAGGCCTTCGACTTCTCGGCGCCCGTCGGGCCGGTGCGCAGGCGCGCCGACACGGGGGAGATCGACGGCGGCGCGATCACGCTGGAGGTGAACGGCGAGACGCGCCAGAAGAGCGACATCCGCAACCTGATCTGGTCGGTCAACGAGGTGATCGCCAATCTCTCGACGCTGTTCACGCTGCAGCCCGGTGACCTGATCTTCACCGGCACGCCCGAGGGCGTGGGCCCGGTGCAGCGCGGCCAGACCATGCACGTGCGCATCGACGGCCTCGATCCCATCTCCGTGCGCGTGGATCGATGAGCACCCCACGACAAGGAAAGCCCTCCGTGCTGCTGGTCGGCGGCGGCATCGGCGGCATGGCGGCGGCGCTGGCGCTGGCGCGGCTGGGCATGACCATCGAGCTGCTGGAGCAAAGCGCTGCCATCGGCGAGATCGGCGCCGGCCTCCAGCTCGGCCCCAATGCCTTCGCCGCGCTCGATGCACTGGGCGTCGGCGAGGCGGTGCGCCGTGGCTCGGTGTTCACCGACCGGCTGGTGATGATGGATGCGGTCGACTGCAGCGAGGTCGCCTCGGTCCCGGTCGGTGAAGCCTTCCGCGCGCGCTTCGGCAATCCTTATGCGGTGAGCCACCGCGCCGACCTGCACGGTGCGATCCACGAGGCTGTCAAGCAGCACCCGCTGATCCGCTTCCACACCTCGGCGCAGGTCGAGCAGCTCGACATCGGCGAGCGGGGCGTGACGGCGGTCACCCGCGACGGGCGGCGCTTCCAGGCCGACGCCATCGTCGGATGCGACGGCGTCAAGTCGGTGGTGCGCAGCAAGCTGATCGGCGATGCGCCGCGCGTCTCGGGCCACGTGGTCTACCGCGCCGTGGTGCCGGCCGCCGACATGCCGGAGGACCTGCGCTGGAACGCGCCGGTGGTCTGGGCCGGCCCGAACTGCCACCTCGTTCACTATCCGCTGCGCCACGGCGAGCAGTACAACCTGGTGGTGACCTTTCACAGCCGCTACGACGAGGAATGGGGCGTGACCGACGGCAGCAAGGAGGAGGTGCTCTCGTATTTCGAGGGCGTGCACGCGCGCCCTCGCCAGCTGCTGGACCGGCCCACCTCCTGGCGCCGCTGGAGCACCGCCGACCGCGAGCCGGTCGCGAACTGGAGCCAGGGCGCGGCCACGCTGCTGGGCGACGCGGCGCATCCGATGATGCAGTACCTCGCGCAGGGCGCCTGCATGGCCCTCGAGGACGCGGTGACGCTGGGCGCTGCCGTCGAGGCCTGCGACTTCGACCTGCCTGCGGCGTTCCAGCTCTATTCGGCTGCGCGCGTGGCGCGCACCGCACGCGTCGTGCTGTCGGTGCGCGAGATGGGCCGGCTCTACCACGCCAAGGGCGTGGAGCGGCTGGTGCGCAACAGCCTGTGGGTCGGCCGCACGCAGGAACGCTTCTACGATGCGGTGGAATGGCTCTACGCATGGAACCCCGCAGCGTGCTTGGAGGCATGACTCACCCCCAGGTTGGCTCACCGAACGGGCCTGGCTTCGCCGGCCAATGATGTTGCGCAGATATTTATTCAAACTGGAGACGAATCGCCATGAAAACCATCCTCTCGCTGGCTGCGGCCCTGGTCACGACGACTGCGCTCGCGCAGCCTGCCGAGTACCCGAGCAAGCCCGTCACCCTGGTCACGCCCTTCGCGGCGGGCAGCGGCCCCGACGCGGTGCTGCGCCTGGTGGCCGACAAGCTCGGCCGCCTGTGGAACCAGCGCGTGGTGGTGGACAACAAGCCGGGTGGCGGCGGGTTCATCGCCATCGAGCAGGCCCGGCGCGCGGCCCCTGACGGCTACACCCTCCTGCAGCTCGACAGCGAACATGTCGCGGCCCTGCCGCACCTGTACAAGTCGCGCAACTTCGTGACGCTCCAGCACTTCGACCCGGTGGCCTCGCTGTTCCGCACGCCCTTCTTCGTCGCGGTGCCCAGCGACTCGAAGTGGAAGAACATGAGCGACCTGGTCGCCGCCGCCAAGGCCGCCCCGCTGAGCTACGGCTCCTGGGGCGTCGGCAGCCCGGGGCACCTCGGGGCGCAGCAGCTGGAGGCGCTGACCGGGGTGCAGATGCAGCACGTGCCCTACCGCGAGGTCTCGCAGCTCTACACCAACGTGGGTTCGGGCGAAGTGCCGTGGGCCTTCGCCAGCATCCCTTCGAGCCAGGGCGTCTACAAGGCCGGCAAGCTGCGCTACATCGCGGTCGCCACGCCCAAGCGCGTCCCGCAGATGCCCGACGTGCCCACGATGGCCGAGGCCGGCGGCCCCGCCAGCCTGGAGGTCACGTCCTTCGTCTCGCTGCTCGCGCCCAAGGGCGTGCCGGCGGCCGTCCAGGCAAAGATCAACGCGGACGTCGCCAAGGTCATCGCCGACCCGGAGATCCGCGCCCGATTCGACACCTTCGCCTTCGAGCCGCTGGCCTGGTCGCCCGAGGAGATCCGGCGCCAGGCGGAAGCCAAATCCAAGGTCTACGGCGAACTCGTGCGGCGCGGGAACATCAGTCTCGAGTAACTGTCGCTCGCCCCCAGGTTGGCTCACTTCGTGTAGCCGCCCACCCCCTGCGAGGAGCCATGGCAGCGGCCCGGCAAAGCCGGTTCCCTGGAAGGGGCACGTATCCTCGAGGGTTTCTCATCCATCTCACTGTCTCCAAATGCAAACTTCAAAACGCGTCCTCCTGATCGCCGCCTGCGTGCTGCCGCTGGCCGCGGCCGCGCAGACCGCTGCCTGGCCCACCAAGCCGATTCGCCTGGTCGTTGGCTTCCCGGGCGGCTCGACGCCGGACATCGCCGCGCGCACTATCGCCGAGCCACTGGGCAAGGCGCTGGGCCAGCCGGTCGTGGTCGACAACAAGCCGGGCGCCTCAGGGAATATCGCGGCCGACCAGGTGGCCAAGGCGACCGACGATCACACCCTGGGCGTGGTGATCAACGGCAACCTGACCTCGTCGAAGATGCTCTACCCGAAGCTGCCCTACGACCCGGCCAAGGACTTCACCTATCTCTCGCTGCTGACCACCGCTCCGCTGGTGCTGGTGGCGCAGAACAGCCTGCCGACGGGCGCCGCCTTCTTCGAGGCCGGCCGCAAGAGCGGCGACAAATGGAGCTACGGCTCGGTGGGCGTCGGCTCCGTGGGCCATCTCGGCATGGAGCTGCTCAAGAGCCGCGTGCCGGGCCTGAAGGCCGTGCACGTGCCTTACCAGGGCAACCCGCAGGTCATGACCGACCTGATCGGCAACCAGATCCAGATGGCGCTCATCCCGCCCGGCATCGCCATGCCCCAGGTCAAGGCCGGCAAGGTGAAAGCCATCGGCATCACCAGCGGCCGCAGCGCGCTGGTGCCCGAGCTGCCGCCGCTGGCCGACGCCGGCGTGAAGGACTTCAGCCTCGAGGTCTGGACCGCCCTGCTGGGCCCTGCCAATCTCTCCAAGACGGCGCAGGACCGCATCACGCGCGAGCTGGCCGTTGTGATGAAGTCGCCCGAGGTGCGGCAGAAGCTGTTCGAGCAGGGCTGGCAGGCCGTGGGCACCTCGCCTGACGGCATGCGCACCCGCGTGAAGGAAGAAGCGGCGGTGATGACCAAGATCATCTCCACGCAAGGAATCAAGATTCAATAGATCCCCCCAGGCTTCGCGCACTTCGTGTCGCTTCGCCAACCCCCTTCCGGGGGCGACACCAGCGGCCCGGCAACGCCGGTCCCGCGGTGTTCCCGTAAGGGGGCCGACCCCATCGAGGCATCAGATGAATTCGACTCTTCATGAACCTGCGCGCGAATTGCCGGTCTTCGGCGAGTACGACGTTGTCGTGGTCGGCGGTGGCCCTGCCGGCCTGGCCGCGGCGGTGAGCGCGGCACGCCACGGCGCGCGCACGTTGCTGGTGGAACGCTACGGCTTTCTCGGTGGCATGGGCACGGCCGGCGGCGTGACCAACTTTGCCGGCCTCTACGGCAAGCGTGGCGGCGAGATGACCCAGCTGGTCCACGGCGTCGTCGACGAGCTGCTGGCGCGCATGGACGCAATGGGCGGGCTCAACAAGCCGCAGGACGGCATGCAGGGCCGCATACGCGTGCGCTCCTACGACACCTCGGTCTACAAGTGCGCAGCCGACCAACTGCTGCTCGAGGCCGGGGTCGAGCTGCTGTTCCACGCGCTGGCCGCGCAGGTGGTGATGGACGGCGCTCGCATTGCCGCACTGGCGGTCGAGACCAAGTCCGGCCGCGTCGCGATCCGCGCCAACGCCTTCATCGATGCCAGTGGCGACGCCGATGTGGCCGCCTTCGCAGGCGTGCCCTTCGCGGTCGGCGATGGGCACGGCAGCGGGCTCTTTCCCTCGACCATGTTCCGCGTCGGCCATGTGGATGCGCCGCGTGCGCTGGCCGCGGTGGGCGAGTTCAAGGCCATCAACGACCTGATGGCGAAGGCGCTGGAGCGCAGTCCCGGGGCCTACCGTTTCCCGCGCGAGGGCGCGATCCTCCGGCCGCAGATCGATCCGCGCGAATGGCGCGCCAACGTCACCCAGATCCGCAACGCCAGGGGCGATGCGATGAACGGCGTGGACGCGCGCGAGCTCAGCGCGGGCGAGATCGAGGGACGGCGCCAGATCGGCGAGTACTTCCGCTTTCTCAAGGCCGAGGTGCCGGGCTTCGAGCAGTCGGCCATCGTCGAGATCGCGCCGCAGGTGGGCATCCGCGAGACGCGGCGCATCGAAGGCCTCTATGCGCTTTCGGGCGAAGACATCCTTTCGTCGGCGCGCTTCGACGACAGCATCGGCATCAATGCCTGGCCGATGGAGATGCATGCGGCGGGCAAGATCGAGTGGGCCTTCCCGCGCGACGAGCAGCGCACCTACAACCAGTTGCCGTGGCGCATGCTGGTGCCGCGCGGCGTCGACAACCTGCTGGTGGCCGGCCGCTGCGCGTCGATGACGCACGAGGGCCAGTCGGCTGCGCGCGCGAGCGGCGGCTGCTTCGTGATGGGGCAGGCGGCAGGCACGGCGGCGGCTTCGCTGGGGACCTCCCGCTTCGCCGCGGTCGACGTGGCGGCGCTGCAGAAGACGCTGGCCACGGACGGCGTCGACCTCGATCGTTGAGCGAGTCCCGTCCGGATCTTCGGGAGGCGGTTTTCGCTTCAGCTGCGAGCGCTGCCGTCCGACACCGCCCGGGGCGTTTCGGTCCTAGCGTGGAGCCTTCCCAGCGGGAGGTATCCATGAAGCAGCGAGAGGATGACCCGGCAGCCAAGCGCGCGTTCCGCCGCATGGCCATCTTTGCGGTCGCGCTGATCCTCGGCGGCATCCTGCTGGTGTTCCTGTGGATGAAAGACTCGGCCGTGAACACGGGACAGCTGCCAAAGGCCTGGCCCGGGTTGCTGCATGACAGCGCGCATGCGGTGACCTGAACTGAACGTTCCGAATTGGCGGGATGACAGCCGCGGGACAGATGCGCGGCAAGCTCTTTGCTATCGTCGCTGTTCCCTTGCCGCGATTTCCCCACCATGACCGACCCTGCCACTGCCGCCCGCCTCGTCGGCGAACTCGTAGAACTGATGCGGCTGGAGCCGTTGGGCGATGACCACTTTCTCGCCCAGAGCGAGGACATCGGCACCCCGGCCGTGTTCGGCGGCCAGGTGCTGGGCCAGTCGCTGGTGGCGGCCAGCCGCACCGTGGCCGCCGACCGGCCCGTGCATTCGATGCATGCCTACTTCCTGCTGCCCGGCGAGCATGCGCCCATCGAGTACGCGGTCGACCGCGTGCGCGATGGGCGCAGCTTCAGCACGCGGCATGTGGTGGCGCGCCAGCGCAATCGCATCATCTTCGAGATGTCGGCCTCCTTCCAGACGGTGGACGAGGGCATCGAGCACCAGTTGCCGATGCCCGCGGAGGCCGGCCCCGAAGGCCTGCTGAGCGAAGTGGAACAGCGCCGTGCGCTCGGCGACCGGCTGCCCGAGCGCTGGCGCAACGCCGCCATCGCGCCACACGGCATCGAATACCGCCGCGTCGATCCCGACGACCTGCTCACGCCGGCACCGCGACCGCCACAGGCCGCACTGTGGATGCGCGCGATCGCACCGCTGCCCGACGATCCTGTCGTGCACCGCGCGCTGCTCGCCTATGCGTCCGACCACGGCCTGCTGCGCGCCGCGATGCTGCCCCACGGCCTGAGCTTCATGAGCGGCCGGGTGCGCCCGGCCAGCCTCGACCACGCGATGTGGTTTCACCGCGATTTCCGCATGGACGACTGGCTGCTCTATGTGATCGACTCGCCCAGCGCGGGCGGCGCACGCGGCCTGTCGCGCGGCAGCCTGTTCACCCGCGACGGCCGGCTGGTCGCTTCGGCCGTGCAGGAAGGGATGATCCGCGTGATGCCCGAAGGAAGCCCCTGGGCCATCAGCGGCGGCGCGGCGCCGATCTGAGGAGCCAGGGCGGCCATCGGGCCTGGCGCCTGCGGCGTGCAGGCGCATCCGCCGGTGCACTCAGCGGAAGGGATTCGCCGTCGCGAACCAGAGGCCGATGCCGGTGGCGATGATGAATGCGCCATCGGTCACGCCCGCGATCAGGAAGAAAAGCGTCTGCAGCTGGTCCTTGAGCTCGGGCTGCCGTGCCGTGCCTTCCAGCAGCTTCGAGCCGACGATACCGATGCCGATGCAGGAGCCTACGGCGGCGATGCCGATGAGAAGCGCGACGGCGAGGGGGAGGATGTCGAAGCCTTGGGTCATGTTGCTCTTTCGTGGCCTTGAGATTTCGGCCCGGTGGCTGCCGGCACCACCGCGGTTCCGGCCTGCCTCCAATGTCGCGGAGCCGGTGCGTGGCGTCGATGACCTCGGAGGTCAAGGCGGCTGACCGCCGCGGCGCATCGGCGCAGGGAGAATGAGCTGGAAGGGTGGCGGCCTCAGCCGGGCAACAAGCGCTTCAGGTACCTGCCCGTATGACTGGCTTCGTTGGCCGCCAGCGCTTCCGGCGTGCCCTCGCCCACCACCGAGCCGCCGCCTGCGCCGCCTTCGGGGCCCATGTCGATCAGCCAGTCGGCGGTCTTGATCACGTCGAGGTTGTGCTCGATCACCACGATGGTGTTGCCCGCGTCGCGCAACTGGTGCAGCACCTTGAGCAGGAGCTCGATGTCGGCGAAGTGCAGGCCGGTGGTCGGCTCATCGAGGATGTAGAGGGTGCGGCCAGTGTCGCGCTTGCTGAGCTCCAGCGCCAGCTTGACGCGCTGCGCCTCGCCGCCCGAAAGCGTGGTGGCCGCCTGGCCGAGCTTGATATAGCTCAGGCCGACGTCCAGCAGCGTGCGCAACTTGCGCTCGATGGTGGGCACGGCCTTCAGGAACTCGTGCGCGGCCTCGACCGTCATGTCCAGGATCTGCGCGATGTTGCGGCCCTTGTACTGGACCTCCAGCGTCTCGCGGTTGTAGCGCTGGCCGTGGCAGACCTCGCAGGGCACGTAGACATCGGGCAGGAAGTGCATCTCGACCTTGACCACGCCGTCGCCCTGGCAGGCCTCGCAGCGGCCACCGGCGACGTTGAAGCTGAAGCGGCCGGGACCGTAGCCGCGCTCGCGCGCGGTGTTGGTCTCGGCCATCAGCTCGCGGATCGGCGTGAACAGGCCGGTATAGGTGGCAGGGTTGCTGCGCGGCGTGCGGCCGATGGGCGACTGGTCGACGTTGATGACCTTGTCGAAGTACTCGATGCCCTCCACCGTCTCGTGCGCGGCCGGCTCTTCGTGTGCGCGATAGAGCGTGCGCGCGACTGCGGCGTAGAGGGTGTCGTTGACCAGCGTCGACTTGCCCGAGCCCGACACGCCGGTCACGCAGGTGAAGAGGCCGACGGGGAAGGCCACGCTGACGTTCTTCAGGTTGTTGCCGGTCGCGCCGACCACACGGATCTCCTGCAGGTCGGTCTGGCTGGCGAGGTGCGCGGCTTCGCGGGCCGCGCGCCGCTCGGCGGCCGGGCTCATGGGGAAGCGCGAGGCCTTCTTCGGCTCGGGAGACGCCGCCTTGGCGAGCACGGGCAGCCAGGGCGTGCGGCGCTTGGGCACCGCGATTTTCCTGGTGCCCGAGAGGTATTGGCCGGTCAGTGAATCGGGATTTGCCGCCACTTGCGCGTAGCTGCCCTGCGCCATCACGCGCCCGCCGTGCACGCCGGCGCCCGGGCCCATGTCGATCACGTGGTCGGCGGCATGGATCATGTCCTCGTCGTGCTCGACCACGATCACGCTGTTGCCGATGTCGCGCAGATGCTTGAGCGTGCCGATCAGCCGGTCGTTGTCCCGCTGGTGCAGGCCGATGCTGGGCTCGTCGAGCACGTACATCACGCCCGTCAGGCCGGAGCCGATCTGCGAGGCCAGGCGGATGCGCTGCGCCTCGCCGCCCGAGAGCGTCTCGGCGCTGCGGTCGAGGCTCAGGTAGTTGAGGCCCACGTCGTTCAGGAACTTGAGCCGCAGGCCGATCTCGCGCACCACCTTGTCGGCGATCTCGGCCTTGGCGCCGTGAAGGCGCAGCTTCTGGAAATAGGCCAGGCTCTCGCGCAGCGTGGCGTGGCTGATCTCGTAGATCGCCATGCGCTGCGCGCCGCCCTCCGAATCGTCGACCAGGTACACATGGCGCGCCTCGCGCCGCAGCCGCGTGCCGGCGCACTCGGGGCAGGGCTGCAGGTTGCGAAAGCGCGAGAGCTCCTCGCGCACCATGGCCGAATCGGTCTCGCGGTAGCGCCGCGCCATGTTGGGGATCACGCCTTCGAACGGGTGCTTGCGCACCAGCTTCCTGCCGGCCTGCTGGCCGCTTTCCATGGTGTAGGAGAACTTGATCTCCTCCTCGGCCGAGCCGTGCAGCACCGCCTGCTGCACCGAGGCCGGCAGTTCCTCGAAAGGCGTGTCGACGCTGAACTTGTAATGCTTGGCCACGCTCTCCAGCATGCTGAAGTAGTAGCCGTTGCGCCGGTCCCAGCCCTTGATGGCGCCGCTGGCCAGGCTCAGCGAAGCGAAGGCGACCACGCGCTGCGGATCGAAGAACTCCCGGTGGCCCAGGCCATCGCAGCTCGGGCAGGCGCCCACCGGCGAGTTGAACGAGAACAGGCGCGGTTCGAGCTCGGCCAGCGAGTAGTGGCAGACCGGGCAGGCGAACTTGGCGTTGAACAGGTGTTCCTTCGTGCTGCCGTCCTCGTGCATCTCCAGCGCAATGGCGCGGCCTTCAGCCAGGCGCAGCGCGTTCTCGAAGCTCTCGGCCAGGCGCTGCTGCATGTCGGGGCGGGCGCGCAGGCGGTCGATCACCACATCGATGTCGTGCTTCTCCGTCTTCTTGAGCTTCGGCAGGTCGTTGTACTCGTACGTCTGGCCATCGACGCGGAAGCGCACGTAACCCTGGGCCTGCATCTCTGCGAAGAGTTCGAGGAATTCGCCCTTCTTCTCGCGGGCGACCGGGGCCAGGATCATCAGGCGCGGCTCGTCCGGAATGGCCATGACCGAGTCCACCATCTGCGAGACGGTCTGCGCCTGCAGCGGCAGGTCGTGGTCGGGGCAGTAAGGCGTGCCGGCGCGGGCATACAGCAGGCGCAGGTAGTCGTGGATCTCGGTCACCGTGCCCACGGTGGAGCGCGGGTTGTGGCTGGTTGCCTTCTGCTCGATGCTGATCGCAGGCGACAGGCCCTCGATCATGTCGACATCGGGCTTGTCCATCAGTTGCAGGAACTGGCGCGCATAGGCCGACAGGCTTTCCACATAGCGGCGCTGGCCCTCGGCGTAGAGCGTGTCGAAGGCCAGGCTGGACTTGCCCGAGCCTGAAAGGCCGGTGATCACCACCAGCTTGTTGCGCGGAATATCGAGGTCGACATTCTTCAGGTTGTGCGTGCGAGCGCCGCGAATGCTGATGCGCTGCTGCGCGAGCGCGGCGCCCAAGTAGGCGCCGCTGGCGCTGTCGCCGAGAGAGGCGCCGCTGGCGCTATCCAGGAGGGTGGAATTCACAGGACGGTCGATTTTGGACAACCGAGCATGATAAATCCCCGGGCTCGTCAGGGCGCGTGGGCGGTTTTGGCGGACTGCTGCGAGGATTCGGACGGCTTCACCACCGGCGATGGGGAGCCGATCGCTCCTGCCACCATGTGCTCGGCGAGCAACTCGTACAGCGGGTGGCTGATCATGCGCGACACCAGGCTGGCCAGCATGGCCGAGGCCATCAGGCTCAGCACCATCGAATGGCCATCGACCATCTCCATCACGATGATGAACGCCGTGAGCGGGGTCTGCGTCACCGCTGCGAGGAAGCCGGCCATGCCCAAAGCGATCAGTGCCGGGCCGAGGCTGGCGCCGGTAAGCTGCGAGATTCCGTTGCCGATGCCCGCGCCGATGGTCAGCGCCGGCGCAAAGATGCCGCCGGGCACACCGCACCAGGCGGTCAGCCAGGTCGCGATGAACTTGAGCAGAGTATGGAGGGGCGAGAGTTCCTCGTGGCTGGCCAGCATGCCCTTCACGGTTTCGGAGCCGGCGCCGAAGGTTGCGCCGCCTGTCACCAGGCCGATCAGCGCTATCAGCAGGCCGCCTGCTGCGGCGAAGCGCAGCGGCCAGCGCGCGCGGACGCGGTTCAGCTGCCCCGGCGCGCCGGTCAGCGAGGCGGCCATCAGGCGCGAGAACAGGCCGCCGGCCACGCCGCTCGCCAGCGTGACCGCCAGGCCAGGCCCCAGTGCCGACCAGCCCAGATAAGGCACCCGGATGATGCCGAAGTAGCTGAGATTGCCGAATACGGACACCGCCACCAGGCCCGCCAGCACGATGGCGGTGATGATCAGGCCGCTGGCGCGCGTCTCCAGCCGCCCGTACAGTTCCTCGATCGCGAACACCACGCCCGCCAGCGGTGCATTGAAGGCGGCTGCGATCCCGGCCGCGCCGCCGGCGACCAGCAACGCGCGCGCATCGATGTTGGTCGAGGGCGAGAGCCAGCGGCGCGCATGCTGCATCACTCCGGCCGCCACCTGCACGGAAGGCCCTTCGCGGCCGATCGACAGGCCCGCCGCCAGGCCGGCGATCGCCAGTCCGATCTTGGCGATGGTGAGTCGCAGCGACACCAGCCGGCCACGCCGTTCCGGCGGAAAGGCCGGGTGCAGCGCGGCTTTGACCTGCGGGATGCCCGAGCCAGCCGCCCCCGGAAACCATCGGCGCGTGGCCCATACGATGGCGACGGTGAGGCCCGGCGTCCACAGCAGCAATGCCCAGGGCTGCGCCTGGTGCAGCCGACGGAAAAGGCCGAAGGCCGCGTCGCTTCCGAGGGTGAAGCCCACCACGAACAGGCCTGCGGCCACCGCATAGGCCAGCACGATGGCGCGATCGAGCCAAAGGCGGCCGCTGGACAGCTCGGCACGCAGGTTCTCGAGGAAATCAGGTTCGCGGTTCATCGAAGCCGTTCATTCTCGCAGCAGCGGTGCCGGCATTGGCGGCCAGACGGATGCCGGCTTTCATGCGGCACAATGTCGCGTTACCCGTCTTCCGTCCACTCATCCCCAGGGGCAACACATATGGCATCGGTCAACAAAGTCATCCTCGTCGGCAACCTCGGGCGGGACCCGGAAACCCGCACCTTCCCGAGCGGTGACCAGATCTGCAACGTGACCCTCGCCACCACCGACAAGTGGAAGGACAAGCAGAGCGGCGAAATGCGTGAAGCCACCGAGTGGCACCGCCTCGTATTCAATGGCCGTCTGGCCGAGATCGCGGCGCAGTACCTGCGCAAGGGCTCGCAGATCTATGTCGAGGGCCAGATCCGCACGCGCAAGTACACCGACAAGGACGGCGTCGAGAAGTACGCCACCGACATCCGCGTCGACCAGATGCAGATGCTGGGCAGCCGCCAGGGGCAGGGTGCACCCTCGGGCGAGGACGACGGCGGCTATGGCGGTGGGTATTCGCAGGGTGGCGGTGGTGGTGGCGGCTACTCGCGCCCACCCGCCGCGGCACCGCGCCCACCGGCCGCCTCGCCGGCTGCACGCCAGACGCCTGCCAAGTCCTCGTCCGGCTTCGACGACATGGACGACGACATTCCTTTCTGACGAGATCCTTCCACTTCGCCTCCTAAGGCGCAGGGCTTGACGGCCCTGCGCCTTTTTTGTTGCGTCCATTCGGCGGTAGCGCAGGCCAGGAGTCGGTCGCGCTCGTGCAGCAGGGGCGCGAAGGGCGAGCGCAAGTCGCGCAGATCCTGATGAATTGTCACGGCAATTGTTTCCAACCGTGACTCTTAAGCACCATACGCATCGCTTGGCTACAACCCTTAACGACTTCAGCGATGACTCCGTCTCTCCGATGCGCATTGATTTGCACGGCCGCAGTGCTGAGTGCCTGCGCGCTCGCACCGGGTGTGGACTTCAGTGGGACTGTCGCAGGGCCGTCCGCGAGTTCAGGTTCCCCGTCCACCGATGCTGCAGACCTGCCGCCGCCCGGAGCATTGCAAAGCATCACACCCGAACTGCTCCGCAATCAACGCGCTGCTCAGGCGACAGCGGTTAGCGCACATGTCAAGCGCCTGTTCGGTATCGCACAGCCGTACCGTATCGGCAGCGGTGACATCTTGAACATCGTCGTTTGGGACCACCCCGACCTGGTGCTCGCGCCTGCGGGTTCCCTCACCACCGACGCCATCACTGGCTCTCCCGTCAGCAACGGCTACAACGTGGCGCCGGACGGGACGATCCAGTTTCCCTATGTGGGCAGTTTCAAGGTCGCTGGACTCACTGAAACAGAGGTGCGCGACCGCCTGATCACACGTCTGGCCAAGTACTTCAGCGAGCCGAAGGTCACGGCCCGCATCCAGTCCTACCGGGCCGGCCGAGTGTATGTCGATGGTGAGGTGCGCGCGCCAGGCCTGCAGGCCATCAACGACATCCCGATGACTTTGCCGGAGGCAATCCATCGGGCCGGGGGTTTCACGGCCGAGGCCGATCGCTCCTCCCTCAGCGTCTCACGCGGCGGCGCTACGACCGTGATCGACCTGCCGCGGCTGACGGCTCTGGGGGTCAACCCGACCGACATCCTCCTTGTCGCCGGCGACCTGGTGCGGGTGCTCAGCCGCGAGGATGCGAAGGTCTATGTGATGGGTGAGGTTACGCGCCCCGTCGCCCAGCCGCTGCGCAACGGACGACTCACGCTCAACCAGGCGCTCGGCGAAGCGGGCGGTGTCAGCACCACGACAGGGAATCCGCGGCAGATCTATGTGGTGCGGGCCGCTGCAGCCGGCGCGCCGGAGATCTTTCACCTTGATGCGAGTGCCCCGGTGGCCTACGCGTTGGCGGAGGGCTTCGAACTCAAGGCGCGCGACGTCGTATATGTCGATCCCGTGCCTCTCGTGCGCTGGAACCGCGTCATCAGTCTGATCCTTCCGAGTGCGCAGGTGGTCAACGTGGCCAACAACGTCAAATGACGCGACACATCCTCATCCTGTGCTCGGGCAACATTTGCCGTAGCCCGGTTGCCGCGGCGCTGCTGGCGCATGAGCTTCCCGGAAAGACGATCAGATCGGCGGGCCTTGCCGCTCCGGTCGGTGCGCCAGCCGATCCCTTGGCGATCGAGTTCGCGGCAGCACGGGGGCTCGATCTTTCCGTTCATCGCGCCCAGCTCGTGACCTTTGCGATGTGCCGGGCCGCCGACCTCGTGCTGGTGATGGAGCAACGCCATGCCGCCGAGCTCAGGCGGCGATATCCCCAGGTATGGGGAAAGGTGTTCAGGCTGGGCGAGGCAGCCGGCTCCGACATCGCTGATCCGTACCGCAAATCCCGCAAAACCTTCGAAGCAGCCTGTATCGACGTCGCCGCCGGCGTCACCGCGTGGGTACGGCGCATCCGAGAGCTGGATTGCAGCCGCGGTCTGCCACGACAGCCCGTCGTCCATTGCGAATGAACACCCCTGCTCCCATCACCGGAAACGCGCCGCTGCTATCGCGGCCGAAAGACGAGATCAGCCTGCTCGAGCTGCTTGACGTGGTTCTCGACAACCGTTGGCTCATCGCAGCTGTGACCGTGCTGGGTCTCCTCTTCGGCGTGGCTTATGCGTTGCTCGCCACGCCCGTCTTTCGAGCCAGCACCATGGTGCAGGTGGAAGAAAGCAAGGGTGGCGCTGGCACGTTGCTAGGCGACGCTGCCAGCCTGTTCGATATCCGCTCTCCCGCCTCGGCCGAGATGCAGATCCTTCGCTCGCGCCTGGTGCTCGGGCAGACGGTGGAAAACCTGGGACTCGACGTGGAGGTGAGCCCGAAATATCTGCCGATCTTCGGATCCTGGCTGGCGCGTCATGCAAGCGAGCCATCCGACCCCGGCTTCCTGATGTTGGCGGGCTATGTGAGCGGCAACGAGTCGTTGCGGGTTGACCGCTTCGAGGTGCCCGAGGCGCTGGAAGGCGAGCGCTTTCGTGTGCGACTGACTGCGCAAGGCTACGAGCTGCTGTCGCCTGACAACGAGCGTTTGGGCGCGCAGCGAATCGGGCAGCCGCTGGCGTTTTCGATGGTCGGCGAGCAAGGCCTGTTGCTGGTGAGCGCTGCACAGGGCAAGCCGGGCGCTGAATTCGACCTCACGCGCCATGTCCGCCTGGAGATCATCGAACAGCTCCAAAAGGACCTCGTGATCGCGGAAGAGGGCAAGCAGTCCGGCGTGATCCGGGTCAGTCTCGAAGGTAGAGATTCCCGCGAGATTGCCCGCGTGCTCAATGAGATCGGCACGCTCTACGTGCGGCAGAACGTAGAGCGCAAGGTCGCCGAGGCGGAAAAGTCGTTGGGCTTTCTGAGCACCTTCCTGCCCGAATTGCGCAAGCAGTTGGAGGCGGCCGAGACCAAGTTCAGCCAGTTCCGAAATCGCAACAATAGCTTCGACCTGGACACCGAGGGAAAGCTGATCCTTGAGGAGGCGGTCAAGCTGCAGGCGGGTGTAGTCGAACTGCAGCAGAAGCGCAACGAATTGCGCGCGCGCTACACCGCGGAGCACTACAGCATTCGTACGATCGATGCGCAGATCGCCGGTCTCCAACGCGAGTTGGCTGAAGTGAACAAGCGTATCAAGACGCTCCCCGACGTAGAGCAGGAACTTCTGCGCCTCACGCGAGACGTGAAGGTCAACAGCGAGCTATACCTGAAGCTGCTCGACAACGCGCAGCAGCTGCGGCTGGTGAAGGAGGGCAAGGTCGCAAATGTGCGCATCGTGGATGCGGCCGCTTCGCCGAGAAAGCCGGCGAAGCCCTTGCGCGCTCTGTCGGTCCTGCTTGCAGCCACTCTTGGCCTGATGGGTGGCTTCGCATTGGCCTTCGTGCGCAGCAGCTTGCGGCCCGGCCTCAAGGACCCGGCCGAGATCGAGCAACGCACCGGACTGCATGTATTTGCTACCGTGCCGCATTCCGATGCGCAGGCGAAGCTCGTGCGTGAAGCCAGCAAATCCGTCACCAGGCGTCCGATGCTCGCCACGGCGAATCCCCAGGACGCGGTGGTGGAAAGCCTTCGAAGTTTCCGAACGGCGCTGCAGTTCACCATGCTGGACTCAGCCGTCAACATCATCCTGATCAGCGGCCCGACGCCGGGAGTCGGCAAGTCCTTTGTGAGCGCAAATCTGGCGGCCGTCCTTGGCGCAGCCGACAAGAAGGTCCTGCTGATCGACGGTGATTTGCGTAAGGGTCGTTTGAACCACGACATCGGCGTAAATCGCAAGGAAGGCTTGAGCGAAGTTATCAGCGGCAGCTTGCCGTGGGACAAGGCGGTGCATCGTGAGATAGCGCCCAACGTGGATTTCCTTTCGACCGGGGTGTTGCCGCCGAATGCGGCCGAACTGCTGATGAAGCCTTCGGTCCAGGCATTTCTGCAACAGGCCGCCAGGCACTACGACTGGGTCATCGTCGATACACCGCCGGTCCTGGCAGCGTCCGATACCGCCATTCTCGCGCCGATGGCCGGCGCAATCTTTCTGGTGGCGCGAGCCGATGCAAGCAGTGCAGGCGAGCTGCAGGAATCGGCAAAGCGACTGCTTGGTGCCGGCGCCACGGTCAACGGGGTGATCTTCAACGACCTCGATACGACCAGGCGCCGGTACGGGGGTTCGAAATTCGGGGCGTACCGCTATGTCAACTATCAATACTGATACAGCCCATGTTCACAGACACGCAAAGTCCGCAGCCTGTCGCCCAGCGGGAATCGAGGAAATGATGAGACATGTACGGGATGAAGTGTTCGATGTGGCCTGCGGGGCGCGCCAAGGTGCCGGTAAGAGCGCGGTCGTCGAAACGGCGCAGTCGCTGATCGCCGAGAGCGAAGCGATCGCCATCGTCGGCCTGGGCTATGTGGGCCTGCCGCTTGCCGTCGAATTCGGCAAGGTGCGCACAGTGATTGGATTCGACATCGCTACATCGCGCATTGCAGAGCTGCAGTCCGGCAAGGACGCGACGCTGGAAGTCGGCCCCAACGAAATGCGCGCCGCGAGCAAACTTCGGTTCAGTAGTTGCGTCAAGGACATCGCGGGGTGCCGCGTCTACATCATCACGGTGCCCACGCCTGTGGACCTTGCGAACCGGCCCGACCTCAGCGCCTTGATCGCTGCCACCGAGACCGTGGCCCGTGTCATGTCGAGTGGTGCGATCGTCATCTACGAGTCGACTGTGTTTCCCGGTGCGACCGAGGAGGTGTGCGTGCCGGCGCTGGAGAGAGTGTCGGGCAAGAAGTTCAATGTCGACTTCTTTTGTGGCTACAGCCCGGAGCGCATCAATCCGGGCGACAAGGAGCGCCGCCTGTCCACCATCAAGAAGGTGACCAGTGGCAGCACGCCCGAGGTGGCAGATGCAGTTGACCGGCTGTACGGCCAGATCATCAGCGCCGGAACTCACATGGCCAGCAGTATCAAGGTGGCCGAGGCCGCGAAGGTGATCGAGAACACCCAGCGAGATCTGAACATCGCCCTCATGAACGAGCTGAGTCTCATCTTCCGCAAGCTCGGGATCGACACGTTGGAGGTCCTGCAGGCTGCAGGCACCAAATGGAACTTTCTGCCGTTCCGGCCGGGATTGGTCGGGGGGCACTGCATAGGCGTGGACCCCTACTACTTGACGCACAAGGCGGAGCAGGTGGGCTACCACCCCCAGGTGATCCTGGCTGGTCGCCGTATCAACGACCACATGGCCGTCCATGTGGCCGACGAAGTCGTCAAGCTCATGCTGCGCAAGAACCTTCCAGTGCTGAACAGCAAGGTGCTGGTGCTGGGCCTGAGCTTTAAGGAGAACTGTCCGGACGTGCGCAATACCAAGGTGATCGACATCGTTCGAACCCTCCAGGGCTACAACATGCAGGTGAGCGTATTCGATCCGTGGATCGACGTGGTCGAGGCGGAGCAGGAGCATGGTCTGCGTTGTTTGAGTGAGATACCTGCTCCGGGCCAATACTCCGCCGTGGTGCTGGCAGTGAGCCATCGCCAGTTCATCGCGCTCGGAGAAGCCGGCGTCAGGGCGCTGGGCCAACCCGGTGCCGTGTTGTTCGATGTAAAGGGTGTCCTTCCGGCAGGCGTTGCCGACGGACGACTTTGAGAGGGCGAGGCATAGGATGGCCGGCTCCTCAGGCTCGAGCGCGTACGAGCGCCTGCAGCAGCGCCTCATTGCGCAGCCTCGCACTTGGCTCGTCACGGGTGTGGCCGGCTTCATCGGCAGCAACCTGCTGGAGAGCTTGCTCAGGCTCGAACAGCGCGTGGTGGGCCTGGACAACTTCACCACCGGCCACCAGCGCAACCTCCGTGAAGTGGAAACCTCGGTCCTTTCCCGGCAGTGGAACAACTTCAGCTTGCTGGAGGGAGATATCCGAAATCCGGACGACTGTCGACGGGCATGCGAGGGCGTGCAGCATGTCCTGCACCAGGCCGCGCTGGGCAGCGTTCCACGCAGCCTGGCAGATCCTGTGGCGACGAACGCCGTTAACGTCACCGGCTTCCTGAACATGCTCGACGCGGCGCGCCAGGCGCAAGTCAAGAGCTTCGTCTATGCCGCCAGCAGCAGCACCTACGGTGACCATCCGCAACTGCCAAAGGTGGAGGACGTCATCGGCAAACCACTGAGCCCCTATGCCGTCACGAAATTCGTGAACGAGCTCTACGCCGATGTGTTCTACAGGTGCTACGGTTTCAGCACGGTCGGCCTGCGGTACTTCAACGTGTTCGGCAAACGCCAGGATCCGAATGGCGCCTATGCCGCCGTGATTCCCAGATGGACCGCGGCGCTCGTTCGTGGCGAGCCGGTGTACATCAATGGGGACGGCGAAACAAGCCGCGATTTTTGCTACGTCGTCAATGCTGTCCAGGCCAATCTGCTGGCCGCGACAACGGAAGACCCGGCAGCGAAGAACCAGATCTACAACGTGGCCGTGGGTGCTCGCACTACCTTGAACTCGTTGTTCGCCCTCCTGTGCAAGAACCTGGGCGAACTCGGTCTCTCTCCTCATGCTCGGCCGCTCTATCGCGACTTCCGCGCGGGTGACGTACGCCACAGCCTCGCCGATATTTCAAAAGCCCGAAACTTATTGAGCTACGAGCCGACCCACACCGTCGCGCGGGGTCTGCCTGAGGCTATTCAGTGGTACCTGGCATGCGAATGATGATGTGGGCCGTGCGTCCTTGGAGAGGGTGGCCCTTCACCGACCATCGCGTCCGTGCAGAAGCAAGGCACTGAGCATGCGTTTGTCGAATGTCGCCTGGAACGCCGGTGGCCTGCTGCTCCCCTTGGCCGTCGCAGCGCTCACCGTTCCTCAAATGCTCGAACGACTGGGTCATGAGCGGTTCGGCCTGCTGACGCTCGCTTGGGGACTGATCGGGTATGCCGGCGCCATGGATCTCGGAATTGGCCGGGCCCTGACTCAGAGGGTCGCCGGGCTGCGCGGCATGGGGGAGTTCGGCAGCATCCCCGACGTGCTGGCAACTGCGGGGCGAATCACGCTATTCGCCGGCCTCTTGGGCGGCATCTTGATCGCCTTGGCCGCAGCGCTGGGAGTAGGCGCCTGGGTCCGTACCGACAGCACACCGACCGGCGAAATCAGGGACGCGATCCTGCTGCTAGCGATCGCCCTGCCTGCACAAGCCATGACGGCCACGTACCGAGGCATGAATGAAGGCTTCCTGAAGTTCAAAGAGATCAGCCTTCTGCGCGCGGGATTGGGCGTCATCAATTTTGGTGGCCCCTATCTTGTGTCTCTCTTGACGACGCAATTGCCGTGGCTCGTTTCGACGCTCGTTGTCAGTCGTTGGCTCGCACTCGTCGTATTTCGCCACCTGGCCATCGGATGCCTGGAGTCCGGTGGGGGTGTGAAACGGCATGGAGCTTATTCGAACCGCGTTGCCGCGTCTCTCTTTTCCTTTGGCGCCTGGGTCACCCTGAGCGGCGTCGTGAGTCCGATATTGGTTCAGGCAGATCGGTTCCTCATTGCTTCAGCTATCTCGGCGGCGGCGGTGTCCATCTATGTCTTGCCCTACGAGGTGGTGGTCCAAAGCCTGGTCCTGGCGGGGGCGGTGTCATCTGTCATGTTTCCTGGATTGAGCCAGCTCATTCGAGAGAAGCCAGATCAATGGCCTTCCTATTTCAAGAAATGGCTGTGGAGGATTGCCGTGACAATGGCCATCGTCTGTTCCGCTCTATTACTCCTATTGCCCAAGTTCTTGTCGCTCTGGATCAAGGACGATCTGAGGCCCGAGTCCGTCGTAATAGGCCAGGTGTTGTGCATCGGCGTTTTTGCCAACGCCATCGGTTCGATGTTCTACGCATTGCTCCACGCAAAAGGGCGAGCAGATATCACCGCTAAACTGCACCTTGCGGAATTGCCGATATTTATCGGTTTCCTGACCTTCATGGTCGTCTCACACGGCGTCATCGGCGCGGCATGGGCGTGGGTCGGCCGCATGGTACTGGACGCAGGATTGCTGGCGGGATTTGCGAGGTTCGGGCGTGCTTGAGGCATTGTTGTTTTTGACGGCTGCCGGTCTGGCGCTGGCGTGCGATCGACGCCTCGGATTTGGAAATCCATTTCAAATCTATTTTTTGGTGTGGCTTTCAATCCTCGCCGCATACTATCTTTTTCGCGCCACCTTTGTCCCCGTCCCGGCTGAATACCTGCTGCTGATTTTAACGGCTAAAGCGTTGGCACTGCTGTTACTGCTGGTGGTTCGCACTAGATCATCAAGTCAAGCATGCGCCGACGGGTGTCCGCATTTCGGTATTCGGACGCACCTGCTTGCCGTCGCTCAGGTGCTGGTCTGTCTGGCAGCGCCGTTGACCTACCTGCGCGCGAGAGAGCTTGCCGGCGGGGCGGACATTTTTACGGTAGTTGGATATATCACCCTCCGATCCGCGATGACGGAGGGCGGTGGGCAAATTGGATTTCTGGCCTATTTCTCAATACTGTCCTATGCAGTGACTTCGCTCACTGTGCTTGCATGCAAGAACCATGCGGCGAGCCTGTCTCGGTTGATGATCTCGGCGGCAGTAAGCTTGTTCTATGTCTATGTGAGCACTGGAAGAACCCATGTTCTGCTTTTGTTTTCCTTGACGTTGATGCCGCTGATCATGCTTGAGGTTGTTCGACTGAAGGGGCTGTTGATTGCATTCTTTTTCACAGGTGCAAGTTTCGTTCTTATTGCGACCATGACCGCTAAAGGAATTTCCGTGGATGCGGAATTTTCGGAAAATGCAGCTTCGCTTGCTGAAAACCTGAGGGCGTACACAGTAGCCCCTTTCGTGGCAATGTCGGAACTCATGCAGGCCGACCGCCCGATGGAGTGGGGTGCAAACACGTTCCGGTTTCTCATCTCTGTCTTGTATGCTGTGGGAGGGAGCGAAATGCCGCCTCCTGCGCTGATTCGGGACTATGTGCTTGTTCCGGATCCGACCAACGTCTATACCGTTTACGACGTCTATTTTCGTGACTTTTCCTATGTCGGAATCTTGATTCCGCCATTGCTTCTGACACTTCATTGGTGGCTGTATAGCCGGGCGCGTACGGTTGGAGGAAAGTGGGTGTTTTATTACGCGGGTTCGGTATACCCGCTTGCAACTCAATTTTTCCAGGACCAATACTTCTCTCTGTTGTCAATTTGGATTCAAATAGGGTTCTGGTTTTGGATATTCCTTGTGCCCGACAACAACTTGCAGGAAGACTTGCGGCCTAGCTATGCTTGATATTGTATTGGTCAACTGGAATTCCGGGCGCCAACTTCTGGATGCTGTTCTCAGCATTGTCAACTATCATGCAGGGCTGGTTACCAACGTGGTCGTCGTGGATAATAATTCGACCGACGGATCATTGGAGGCACTAAAGGAGCAATTGCATGCCCTTCCTTTTTGCCTGCAGTTTGTTGAGAATCGCGTGAATGAAGGGTTTGGCGCGGCGTGCAACCGAGGCGCTCGGCTATGCAATGGGGACTATTTGCTTTTTCTCAATCCCGATGCAAAGCTGTTTGTCGGTTCTCTGGCGGCGCCGCTGGCCTATATCCAAAGCGCCGAGAACAGTAATGTTGGCATCTGCGGCGTGCAGCTCTTGAATGAGCGGCAGGTCGTGGCTCGCAGCTGTGCCCGGTTTCCGAGCGCGGCCGCCTTTGTGGCGGAGGCTGTCGGGCTGAGCAAATTTCCCGGACTTCACTCGCTCGGCCATCACATGACCGAATGGCGCCATACCAGCACGCGTCAGGTGGACCATGTCATCGGCGCTTTTTATCTTATTCGACGGCACTTGTTCGACTCCCTGAGCGGCTTCGACGAGCGATTTTTTGTCTACCTGGAAGATCTGGATCTTTCGCTTCGGGCCCGTCGAGCAGGCTGGCGCTGTGTCTACTACGTCGGGGCCCAGGCTTTTCATGCCGGCGGCGGTACTTCACGGCAGGTCAAGGCGACACGCCTCTTCTACTCGCTACGCAGCCGCCTGCTCTACGGCTTCAAGCACTTCTCTCCGCCGCAAGCATGGACCGTGGTGGGTGTGACTTTGCTGCTGGAGCCTGTTCCCCGCCTCTTTTGGTCTCTCTTGCGGGGAAGCGCGGGCGATGCGCGCGACACCCTGCGCGGGTATGTCATGTTGTGGCGGGCGTTGCCGAGACTTCTCGGCTCCGAGCGGCGATGAATGTTCTTCTGCTCACTCGATATGGGCGCATGGGTGCGTCTTCCCGACTGCGCACGTTGCAGTATGTGCCGTGGCTCGAAGCGGCGGGCATGACCTGCACGGTGCAGGCGCTTTTCTCGGACGAAATGCTTCAGGCCAAGTACCAGGCTGGTGGGTATCGGCTCTCAGCGGTGCTGTCGGCGTATGGGGCTCGCCTGAAGGTGCTCCTCGAGCGGCACGAATTCGATCTTGTATGGATCGAGAAAGAAGCCTTGCCATGGTTGCCGGCCTGGGCCGAGCGCCTCTTGCTGCGTGGCACACCGTATGTACTCGATTTCGACGATGCGATTTTCCACAACTACGACAACCATCGGTCCCCGATCGTCCGGCGTTTACTGGGGCGTCGCATCGACCGATTGATGAACGGCGCGCGGCTGGTGATCGGCGGCAACGAGTACCTGGCTCGCCGCGCGCGCGAAGCGGGCGCCCGATGGGTGGAAACGATGTCCACTGTGGTCGATCTGGAGCGCTACGTGGTCCCGGACCCTGCATGCGGCACTCACCCGCGGTTCGTATGGGTGGGCTCGCCCTCGACAGCCCGCTATCTGGAGGACCTCAGGCAGCCATTGACCGAATTGGCAAGTCGCTGCGCCTACACGCTGAGGGTCATCGGCAGCAATGTCGATCTGCCAGGCGTCAGCGTCGAGTGCGTGACATGGACGGAAGCGACGGAGGTCAAGGCAATTGCCGAATGCGACATCGGCCTGATGCCGCTGGCCGATACGCCGTGGGAGAAGGGCAAATGCGGGTACAAGTTGATCCAGTACATGGCCTGTGGGCTGCCAGTGGTCGCATCGCCCATCGGCGTCAACAGCGCCCTCGTGCAGGAGGGGGAGAACGGCTATCTTGCGGCGTCGCCCGACGAGTGGGTTAGTGCGCTCTGGCGAATGATCAACGACGCCGCCATCCGCAGGTCAATGGGTGCGGCCGGCCGACAGCGCGTCGAATCTCAACACTGTCTTCAACGTACTGCACCTCGCCTTTGCGACATGCTGTTCGGCGCCGCAGGCTATGGGGGGGTGTCTGCATGAAGCTGGTCGGCGAACGGCACACGAAGCATCTGCTGTTTATCGTGTCCGAGGATTGGTACTTCGTGTCGCATCGCCTGCATCTGGCGGTGCGTGCCGCGCGTGACGGTTATCGGGTGGGCGTGCTGTGCCGGGTGTCCAGTCATCGGGCGTTTCTCGAAGAGATCGGCCTCGAGGTGTTCGCCTGGACGCTGCAGCGGCGGTCGAGGAATCCTCTGGCCGAGTGGCGCGCCGTGTGCGAAGTGCGCGCAGTGCTGCGCAGCTTCCAGCCGGATCTCGTCCACGCCGTAGCGCTGAAGCCTGTCCTCTACAGCGCGCTTGCCGCGTTGGGGCGACCCTGCGGCAAGGTGTTCGCGCTTGGAGGATTGGGGTTCGTGTTCTCGTCGCGCCAACTGTTGGCTCGGACTCTGCGGCCCGTAATCGCGATGGCACTTCGCATGGCGTTTCGCGGGGCATTGAGTCGACTGATCTTGCAGAACCCGGACGATGCCGCGCTGTTGTTGCAGGCCACGTCGATTGCGCCTGAGAAGGTGCGTCTGATCAGAGGCGCTGGAGTCGACGTGGCAGCATTCGCCGTCACCACGGAACCGCAGGGCAAGGTACTGGTGGTACTTCCGGCCCGCATGCTTTGGGACAAGGGCGTTGGTGAGTTCGTCCAGGCTGCGCGCATCTTGCGCGAGCGCGGCGTCGACGCCCGTTTTGCCCTGGTTGGAGATCGCGACGAGCACAATCCCGCATGCGTGCCGCTTCACAGCTTGCGCGCTTGGGAGGCTGAAGGCATTGTCGAATGCTGGGGGCACTGCCAAGACATGCCCGCCATCCTGGCTCAGGCACACATCGTTTGCCTGCCTTCTCACCGCGAAGGTTTGCCCAAGGTCCTACTCGAAGCAGCCAGTTGTGCAAGGCCGATCGTTGCCTTCGATGTCCCGGGATGCCGTGAAACCGTAGTGCCCGGCAGCAATGGGCTGCTGGTGCCACTGGGCGATGTCGCAGCGTTGGCAGACGCAATTGAAGCGCTGGTGGCGGACGCCCCGTTGCGACGAAGGATGGGGGCGCAAGGTCGCCTGATGGCGGAGCGGCAGTTCTCGCAGGAACGCGTTGCGGATCAGACGATGCATGTATGGCGCGAGGTGGCAGCGTGAAGATCCTGGTGACAGGAGCGACTGGCTTCGTAGGTGGCGCACTCGTGCGACGCCTCGTAGCTCACGAATCACCGCACCTCCTGCGTGTCGACGTGGCACTAAGGCGGCCGGAAAGGGCCTTGCCTGCGGGTGCGGCGCAGCACCTGGTGGGCGATCTTTCCGGCGATACGAACTGGCAAGAGGCCATTGAAGGGGTCTCAATCGTTGTGCATTGCGCAGCGCGCGCGCATGTGGTCGGTCCAGCCGGCGATTCTCTGGCTGCATTCCGCGCGGTGAATGTCGACGGGACGCTGCATCTTGCTCGCTGCGCAGCCGCCGCGGGTGTGAAGCGCTTCATCTTTCTCAGCTCGATCAAGGTCCACGGTGAGGCGACAGTCGCAGGATCACCGTTGCGGCACGACGATGCGTGCCATCCGAAAGATGCCTACGGTTTGAGCAAGCTCGAGGCCGAGACGGGGTTGCGCAGGCTTACGCAAGGCACGGGAATGGAGCTGGTGGTCATCCGACCCCCATTGGTGTACGGCCCAGGCGTCAGGGCGAACTTTGCGGCGCTGATGAATTGGGTACGGCGCGGTTGGCCATTGCCGCTGGCTGCCGTCCACAACCGTCGCAGCCTGGTTGGGATCGACAACCTGGTCGATCTGATCGTCACCTGTCTGACGCACGACGCTGCCCCTGGACAGGTGCTTCTCGTCTCTGACGGCGAGGATGTTTCGACGACCCAGTTGCTGCGCCGCATGGGAAGCGCCATGGGACGGCCCGCGCGCCTGTTTCCCATGCCCTGCACTTGGTTGACGTTGGCTGCCGCGATGGTCGGCCGATCGGATATCGCACAGCGTCTTTTGGGTTCTCTGCAAGTGGACGACAGTCGAACGCGCGAACTTTTGGACTGGCGCCCTCCGCTGAGTCTGGATGAGGGGCTCAAGAGGGCAGCAGGGGTGCTGGCGTGAAGCGAGTGGTCGATCTGTCGTTGGCCGTCACTGCTGCCGTGGTGTTGGCCGTGCCGCTGTTGTTGCTGGCGCTCCTGGTTCGTTGGACCTCGAAAGGACCGGCCTTGTACTGGTCGGATCGCGTGGGGCGCCATAACAGGCTATTCAGGATGCCCAAGTTCCGCAGCATGCGAGTCGGCACGCCCGCCGTGGCCACGCACATGTTGAGTGACGCGACAAAACATCTCACTCCGATCGGGAGCTTCCTGCGCCGAAGCAGCATCGACGAGTTGCCTCAGCTGTGGAGCATTCTGAAGGGTGACATGAGCTTCGTCGGTCCCCGTCCCGCGTTGTTCAACCAGGGGGACCTCATTGAACAGCGTGCCCAGTACGGAGTCCATGAATTGATGCCTGGTCTCACAGGGTGGGCACAGGTGAATGGTCGGGACGAGCTCCCGATTCCGCAGAAGGTGGCCCTCGATGTCGAATACCTGCAACGACGGTCGGTCTGGTTTGACCTCCGAATAATCTGGATTACGGGGCACAAGGTCCTCAAGCGCGACGGGGTGCGTCACTGATGAAATACCTGTCGACCTATGAACAGATGCGGCGCGCTGCTTTCTGGGGCTGTGCACTTGCGATTCTGATCCTGTCGCTCATGCCCCCTGTGCCCAAGATGCCGACAACCGGGTGGGACAAGAGCAACCACATGCTCGCATTTGCCGTGCTCATGTTGCTCGGCCGCTGCGCCTATCCGGGTCGCATGGCATTCCTTGCATGCGGCCTCCTGGCTTACGGCGCTCTGATCGAGCTGCTGCAATCGCTCACGCCCGCCCGCTTTGCCGAGTGGGGGGATCTGCTGGCAGACGCCCTCGGACTCATCGCCGGCTGGGCTCTCGGCCAGATGATGGCCTGGCTCATCGCCAGGCGACTTGCATCGAGGTCGAGCGATGAATGAGCACACCAAATTCCTGACACGGGCCGCGGCCCCCTTGCTGGCGCTGCCCCGCTTCGCCAAGCGTGCGCTGGTACTGGGGATGGACGCCTGCCTCTGCGTGTTCACGGTCTGGCTCGCACTTTCGCTGCGGTTCGATACATGGGTGGTCCTGTCCAACCGCTACACATGGGCTGTCGGGGTCTCTCTCTCGCTGGCCCTGCCGCTGTTCGTCAAGTTCGGCCTGTATCGCGCCATCTTCCGCTACAGCGGGTGGCCAGCCGTCGCGGCGGTCACGAAGGCGGTGGCGATCTACGCCGCTGGCTACGGCCTGGTGTTCGCGGCGATCGGCGTGCCGGGTGTGCCGCGCACGATCGGCCTGATCCAGCCGCTGCTGCTGCTGCTGGCAGTGAGCGCGTCGCGTCTTCTTGCCCGTGGCTGGCTGGGCGGGATCTATCAAGGGCTGCTGAGCAAGCGGGAACTCCCCCGAGTGCTGATCTACGGCGCAGGCGATGCCGGGCGCAAGCTCGCCCAGGCCCTGTCGGCCACCAGCGAGCTGCGCCTGCTGGGCTTCCTCGACGACGGCAAGCACCTGCAAGGCGGCCTGATCCATGGGCTGCCCGTCCACGACCCCGCAACGCTGAAAACGCAGGTATCCGCGCTGCGCATCAGCGACATCTTTCTGGCGATCCCATCGGTCTCGCGCCAGCGGCGTCACGAGATCCTGGAGCAGGTACGGCAGGCCAGGGTTTCGGTGCGCACGCTGCCGGGCCTGATGGAGCTCGCCCAGGGCAAGGTCCAGGTGAGCGATCTTCGTGAACTGGACGTCGAAGACCTGCTGGGGCGCAACGCCGTCGCACCCCATCCTCTCCTGCTCGGCAAGAACATCCGCGGCAAGGTGGTGCTGGTGACGGGTGCCGGTGGCTCCATCGGCAGCGAGCTGTGCCGCCAGATCCTCAAGGGCGGCGTCGCCACGCTGCTGCTGGTTGAGCGCTCGGAGTTCGCGCTCTACACGGTCCACGGCGAACTGCTGCGAGGACTGGAAGACAGCGGCGGGGACGCGCCGCGGATCGTGCCCTTGCTCGCCTCGGTGGCGGACGCGCGCCGCATGCGCGAGATCATGGCGGCCTGGCATCCGCATACCGTCTACCATGCCGCGGCCTACAAGCACGTGCCGCTGGTGGAGCACAACCCTGCCGAGGGGGTTCGCAACAACGTCTTCGGTACGCTGATCACGGCTGGCGCTGCGGCCGCGCACGGCGTCCGGGATTTCGTGCTCATCAGCACGGACAAGGCCGTGCGGCCCACCAACATCATGGGCTGCAGCAAGCGCTTGGCCGAGATGGGCCTGCAGGCACTGGCCGAGCAGGCATCGCGCCGGCCCAAGGGCACGCGCTTCTCGATGGTGCGCTTCGGCAACGTGCTGGACTCTTCGGGCTCCGTGGTGCCGCTGTTCCGACAGCAGATCCGCAATGGCGGCCCCATCACGCTGACGCACCTCGACATCACCCGCTACTTCATGACCATTCCCGAGGCGGCCCAACTGGTCATCCAGGCCGGTGCCATGGCCACTGGCGGCGAGGTGTTCGTGCTGGACATGGGCGAGCCGATCAGGATTGCGGATCTTGCCCGCCGCATGGTCGAACTCTCCGGGATGACCGTGCGGGATGCCGGCAACCCGGCGGGAGACATCGAGATCCGGGTGGTCGGCCTGCGCCCCGGCGAGAAGCTCTACGAAGAGCTGCTGATCGGCGACAACCCGCTGCCCACGCCGCATTCCCGGATTCTCAAGGCGCGGGATGACTTCCTGCCGTGGGGTCAACTGTCTCCGCAGCTGGAGCGGCTGAAGGCTGCCCTCGAGATCAACGACGCGCCTTCAATCCGGCAGCAGCTGCAGCAAATGGTCCTCGGCTATCGGCCGCGGGGCGAGGTGGTGGACTGGGTCCACCTCGAGCAACGCGCGGAGCTCGCCGTCGCAGGTCTTTGAGCCGAGCGCCCGGCCTTGCTCAGGCCAGCAACCTGTCCACGATCAGCTGCCAATGCACCGCGTCGACCGGCGTGATCGAGAGCCGATTGCCCCTGCGCAGCACCACCATGTCGGCCAACTCGGGCGTCGCGCGCATCTCCGGCAGCCCCAGCAGCCGGGTCTTGCGAAGCGCCTGCACGTCCAGCAGCAGCCAGCGCGGATGCTCAGGCTTCGATGCTGGGTCGTAATAGGGCGATTCGGGGTCGAACTGCGTCGGATCGGGCCGCGTGCCGGAGGCCACGCGCGCAATGCCCACGATGCCCGGCTGCGCGCAGCTCGAGTGATAGAACAGCACGCCGTCGCCGGCCTGCATCTCGTCGCGCATCAGATTGCGCGCCTGCCAGCCGCGCACGCCGGTCCACGGGACGGTGGCGTTGGGCGCGGCCAGCGCGTCGTCGATCGAGCAATCGTCGGGTTCGGACTTCATCAACCAGAACTTGGACATGGCGGCATCTGCTTCGGTGGATGGCAACAGCACGACCTTTTATCAGAACCCGGAAATGGCCTGCGCCAGCACGATCATCGTGATCGCGCCATGATGCGCGACCATGGTGCCCTTCTCCATCCTCGACCTTTCCCCCATTACCGAAGGCAGCGACGCCGCGCAGTCCTTCCGCAACTCCCTCGGCTTGGCGCAGCACGGGGAGAAGCTGGGCTACCGACGCTATTGGCTGGCCGAGCACCATGGCATGCCCGGCATCGCGAGCGCGGCCACGGCCGTGCTGCTGGCCCATATCGGCGCCGGCACCTCCACCATCCGCATCGGCGCCGGCGGCGTGATGCTGCCCAACCATTCACCGCTGGTGATCGCCGAGCAGTTCGGCACGCTGGAGTCGCTCTATCCGGGCCGCATCGACCTTGGGCTGGGTCGGGCACCGGGCTCGGACCAACGCACCTCGCGGGCCTTGCGGCGCGACCTGCAATCCGATGCAGACCAGTTCCCGCAGGACGTGGTCGAGTTGATGGACTTCATGTCCAAGGACCCGCAGCAGTCCGTGCGGGCGGTGCCGGGCGCTGGGCTGGAGGTGCCGGTGTGGATCCTCGGCTCGAGCACCTTCGGCGCGCAGCTCGCTGCGCACCTGGGCCTGCCCTATGCCTTCGCCTCGCATTTCGCGCCGCAGCAGCTGATGCAAGCCGTCCGCATCTACCGCGACACCTTCAAGCCCTCCAAGCAGCTCGCACGGCCTCATGTGATGCTGGGCTTCAACGTGTTCGCGGCAGAGACAGACGAGGAAGCCGAGTTCCGCTCCAGCTCCTGGCAGCAGGCCTTCGTCAACCTGCGCAGCGGCCGACCGGGCCAACTGCCGCCTCCGGTGGAGAACTATCGCGCGCGTATCGGGCCGGCGGAGAACGCGCTGCTCGACTCGGTGCTGTCCTGTGCGGCGGTGGGGTCGAAGGAGACGGTGCGCTCAGGCGTGAAGGCCTTCATCGAGCGGACGGGAGCCGACGAGTTGATGATCACCTCGCAGGTGTTCGATCACGAAGCGCGCTTGAGGTCCTACGAGATCCTCGCCGGGGTCCGGGATTGATTCCCTCTCCCTTGTGAGAGGGCGGGGGTGGGGCACTCGGCGGTTGTTGAAGCGCTGCATCTGAGCGAAGGTCCGGTGCCCTCGGTCCAACCCTCTCCCGGACGGAGAGGGAGCAAGTCCAAGGGAAAGTCAGTTCAGCGCGGCAGCGCGCTTGGAGGCGGGGGTCTTGCGTGGTGCTTTCGGTACTGCAGCGCGCACGGCGTTCGCTGTCACCTTTTTCTTCGCCACCACCTTCGGTGACGCCCGCTTCTTCGCGGGAGCCTTCGACACAACGGCAGCAACCGGCATCTCGACGGGCGCGGCCGCAGCAGCCTGCGCCGCGTTCTCCACGATCAGCCCGAACAGCTTCTTGTGCTCGGCCACCACATAGTCACCCAGGTCTGTCACATCCGGCACCGCGCGGCGGCAGGCGGTGAGGCCGAAATCGAGCGCGCCGTTGTAGCTCTGCACCGTCATGTTCAGCGCGAGCCCGTGGCCCGGGATCGAAACCGGGAAGTAGGACGCGACCTTGGCACCCGCGAAATAGAGTGCGAAGGAAGGCCCCGGCACGTTGGAGATCGCCACGTTGGCGACCGGCGGCAGCTTGTCAGGCAACCCTGAGCGGCCGTAGAGCGACGCCAGGCCCGACATCAGCGAGGGCACGCCCAGCGAGGGGAAATCGGTCGGAATCGCGGCTTTGACATTGCCGGTGAGCTTCTTGCCCTCGCTCGAAGATTCGTGGATCGCCGCGAGGCGCTCCAGCGGATCGGCGATGTCCGTGGCCAGGCTCACCAGCATCACCGAGACCTGGTTGTTGAGGTCGGTGTTGCCCTCGCTGCGCAGCGACACCGGCACGGCTGCGATCAGCGGCTTGGCCGGCTTGCAGCCGTAGTCAGCCAGGTAGCGGCGCAGCGCGCCTGCGCAGATCGCCAGCACGATGTCGTTGAGGCTGGTGCCGGTGGCCTTCGACATCTGCTTGACTTCCGCCAGCGGGACCGAGCGCGCGGCAAAGGAGCGCTGGTTGGTGATCGAAACGTTGAGCGGCGTGCGCGGCGCGGTGCGCAATGCTTTGGGCAGCTCGAACTTGCGCTGGCCGGTCCCTTCCGACACCGGCATCAGCACGTTGCCGATGGCCTTGGCGGTGGCCGGGATCGACTGGATCAGCTTCACGTACTGCTGCACCGCGTTGCTCAGCGCGGCCGTGGCCAGCTCGGCCATGCCGAGCTGCGACGCATCGGGCCGGCGCGTCACGCGCGGGGCCTTCACCGGCGCCGGCGTATCGGAGATGTCGAACAGCGCCTTGGCTACCGCCACACCAGCCTGGCCGTCGATCGCGGCATGGTGCATCTTGCTGTAGAGCGCCACCTGGCCGGTCTGCAAACCCTCGATGATGTGCATCTCCCACAGCGGGCGGCTGCGGTCCAGCAGCGAGGAATGCAGCCGCCCCACGAGGCGCTCCAGCTGCGCCAGGGTACCGGGCCTCGGCATGATCACGTGATGGATATGGTGGTCCAGGTCCAGGTCGTCGTCGTCCACCCACACCGGGTTGGCCAGGTCGAAAGGCATCATCGCCAGCTTGCGCACGAACACTGCGGCGAGGTGCAGGCGCCCGCTGAGGTACTTCTTGGCATCCTCGGCGAAATCGCCGTCGTAGCCGGGCGGAAGGTCGATCAGATGCAGGCTTCCGACGTGCATCGGCGATTCGGGGGTTTCGAGGTGCAGGAACGAAGCGTCCATGCCGCTGAGATGATCCATGCGTGTCTCCTTGGCGGACGCCTCGGCGCCCGCCGGCGTTGTTGTGCTTCCGATCGGCGTTGCAGTGTGAACCTTGGCGCCGCTTCTTTCAACTGGGAGGACCTGCAGAGGCGGCCCGCGTTGCGCGACCCGTGATTACCCGCGCACCGGCAACGGCATGTCCGGGCTGGGACAATCGCGGCCCATGGACAAGCAGCGCATCGTGGTGGGCCTGAGCGGCGGAGTCGACTCCGCGGTCACGGCGCACCTGCTCAAGCAGCAGGGCCATGAGGTGATCGGCATCTTCATGAAGAACTGGGAGGACGACGACGACAGCGAATATTGTTCGTCGAACATCGACTTCATCGATGCCGCCAGCGTGGCTGACGTGCTGGGCATCGAAATCGAGCACGTCAACTTCGCGGCCGACTACAAGGACCGTGTCTTCGCCGAATTCCTGCGCGAGTACCAGGCCGGCCGTACCCCCAACCCGGACGTGCTGTGCAATGCCGAGATCAAGTTCAAGGCTTTCCTTGATCATGCGATGCGTCTTGGCGCGGAAAAGATTGCCACCGGTCACTATGCGCGCGTGCGCTTCAATGCCGCGAGCGGCCGGTACGAGCTGCTCAAGGGCCTCGATCCGGCGAAGGACCAGAGCTATTTCCTGCACCGTTTGAACCAGCAGCAGCTGGCGAAGACGATGTTCCCTGTCGGCGAGCTGCACAAGACAGAAGTACGCCGCATCGCCGATGACATCGGGCTGCCCAACGCCAGGAAGAAGGACTCGACCGGCATCTGCTTCATCGGCGAGCGACCGTTCCGGGAATTCCTCAACCGCTACATCTCGAAGGAACCGGGCCCGATCCGGGACGAGCAAGGCAGGCGCATCGGCGAGCACCAGGGCCTGAGCTTCTACACCCTTGGCCAGCGCCAGGGCTTGGGCATCGGTGGCCTCAAGCCCAAAGGCGCGCAGCGGGGCGCCGGCGAGCATGCGCCCTGGTTCGTTGCGCGCAAGGACATCGAAAAGAACACGCTGTGGGTGGTGCAGGGCCACGACCATCCCTGGCTGCAGTCGCCTGCGCTGGACGCCGACGATGCGAGCTGGGTTGCCGGCGTGGCGCCGTCCGCGGGCGTCTATGCGGCGAAGTCGCGCTACCGGCAAGCCGATGCCGGCTGCACGCTGGTCGAGGGCGCCAATGGGGCGTTCCGTCTTGCCTTTGCCGAGCCCCAATGGGCGGTAACGCCGGGGCAGTCGGCCGTGCTCTACGACCGCGAGGTTTGCCTGGGCGGCGGGGTCATCTCGCGGGCCGGCTGACCTTCATCGGAATTCTGGCTGCCTGCTCTGCTGCGAGTCGCTGCTGGAGCGGCGATGCGCCGCTCAGTCGTCGCCGCCGCCGTTCACGGACGGGTGGACGTGGATGAGATCCAGCGGATAGCGGCGCCCCGCCAGATAGTCGTCCACGCATTGCAACAGCAGCGGGCTGCGATGCCGCTCGCGGTTCGCTCGCAGCTCCTCGGCCGTCAGCCACAAGGTGCGCACGATGCCGTGGTCCAGCGCGCGGCCCGGGTCGAGAGGCCCCAGCGTGCCGCAGAAGGCGAAGCGCATGTAGGTGGTGTCCTCGCCGCGGGCGCTGCGCTGGCGCGACATGTAGATGCCCACCAGCGCAGTCGGGGTGAAGCGGTGCGCGGTTTCTTCCAGCGTCTCGCGCGCGCAGCCTTCGGCCGGCGACTCGCCGGGGTCCAGGTGGCCTGCAGGCGAGTTCAACCGCAGGCCATCGCTCGTCTCTTCCTCGACCACGAGGAAGCGGCCGGCCCGCTCGATCACCGCCGCGACGGTGACGTTGGGCTTCCAGCGAAACGCCATCAGCGCACCATCAGCGCAATACGTAGCCCGAGAAGCGCCAGACCCGGTCGTCGCCCAGCTGGAAGGTCACCAGCTCGCGCACGGTGGCGTTCGCCTTGTTGGCAAAGCGGGTCTCGTATTCGATGCTCACGTATTGGCCGGCGAGCTCCTGGTTGCTTTCGGCGACCACCTGCCGGTTGATGGCGACCCAGGTGCGTTGCTGCGCGGCGCCCAGCGGGGTGCGTGCCTTGGCGACCTGGTTCACGAAGTCGTCGCGGCTCACGCGCTTGCGGGCCGCCGGCGTGGCGCCGTCCCAGAGTTCGCCGGTCTTGTTCTGGTCGATCATCTGGATCGCCTGCAGGCCGCCGCGGACCAGGTCGCTCGGTTCCGCATCCTGTGCACTGGCGATCTGCAGCCAGCCACCGAGCAGGACAACTGCCAGAAGGGTTCGGAACATCTGTTTCATCGCGGCTTCACTCCTTGGTTGATCATTCTGCTGCCCCCGCCGTGGGATACGGCGACTCGGCCTCGCCGCCGGCGAAGTACTCCAGCCGGTAGCCCAGGCCGTAGACGGAGGCCAGGATCATGCCGTTGGCGGGGCGCAGATCCAGCTGGGCACGCAGCCGCGACACATGCGTGTCGAGCGAACGCGAACCGGTTTCGAGCCCTTTCCCCCACACGGTCAGCATCAGGTACTCGCGCGGCAGCAGTCGACCGATATTGCGAAAGAGAAGCAACGCGAGGTCGTACTCGCGCTGTTTCAACCGCACCGGTTCCCCGCGCAGGCGGATCGTACCGGTGAGCGGGGAGAAGTGATAGGGCCCGTAGTCCAGCTCTCTTTCGAAACGCGTGGGATATGCACGGCGCAGCAGGGCGTGCACGCGCGCCTGCAGTTCGGCACTGCCCAGGGGCTTGATCATGAAGTCGTCGGCGCCGGCCAGCAGAGCCGAGGTCAGTCGGGCCTTGTGCTCGGGGCCCGCCGTGAGGAGCAGCGGCAGCCGGTTGCCGAAGCGCTCGCGCAGGCGCCGGACCATTGCGATTCCTGCGACTTCAGGGGGGCGCCAGCCAAGCACCAGCAGGTCGTATCGCTGCGCGCGCAGCCCGCGCAGCAAAGACTTGCCGCTGGCATAGCCGTGGCACTCGTAACCGCTGATCGCCATCATGCGCTGGATCGATTCGATCTCGCGCGGCTCATCGTCGAGCATCGCTATTCGCATAGCTTCCCCCTGAAGATTCTTGTTCCACGCTGCCGGCCATTCTGGGCGCCGGTCGAGCGCGGATCGCACTGTACAGGATGCGGGTGCCGAATTGAAAGCAGGTGTGCGTGCATGGCGACGGCGCACCAGCAGGTCCGCGCACCCCGGCGACAGTGCGGGTGCCGTGCGGCTGTCATCTTCATGTAAGCTCGGCGCGAATTCCAACGTTCCCCGAGGAGATCCCCATGCTGCTAGGCGTGCCGGCCGAGACTGTGCCCGGCGAAACCCGAGTGGCCGTCACATCGGAGACGGCCAGGAAGCTTGTTGCGCAGGGGCACACGGTGCGCGTGCAGTCCGGCGCTGGCGTTGCTGCGTCCATCACCGATGCTGCCTACCAGGGCGCTGGAGCCGAGATCACCGATGCCCCCGGCGCCTTTGCCTGCGAGCTCGTCCTCAAGGTGCGCTCCCCCTCCGGGGCCGAGGTTGCACTCATGAAGCCCGGCACCGTCGTCGTGGGCATGCTCAACCCCTTCGATCCCGAGGGCCTGCAAAGGCTCGCTGCCGGCGGCCTCACCGCCTTCGCCCTCGAAGCCGCCCCCCGCACCACCCGCGCCCAGAGCATGGACGTGCTCTCCTCCCAGGCCAACATCGCCGGCTACAAGGCCGTCATCATCGCCGCCGACAGGTACCAGCGCTTCTTCCCCATGCTCATGACCGCCGCCGGCACCGTCAAGGCCGCCCGCGTCGTCATCCTCGGCGTCGGCGTTGCCGGCCTGCAGGCCATCGCCACCGCCAAGCGCCTGGGCGCCGTCATCGAGGCCTCCGACGTGCGCCCCTCCGTCAAGGAGCAGGTCGAGTCCCTGGGCGCCAAGTTCATCGATGTCTCCTACGACACCGATGAAGAGAAGGAAGCTGCCCAGGGCGTCGGCGGCTACGCCAAGCCCATGCCCCAGAGCTGGCTCGACCGGCAGAAGATCGAAGTGGCCAAGCGCGTCGCCCAGGCCGACATCGTCATCACCACCGCGCTCATCCCCGGCCGCCCCGCCCCCGTGCTCGTCACCGAGGACATGGTCAAGGCCATGAAGCCCGGCAGCGTCGTCGTCGACCTCGCCGCCCCCAAGGCGGCAACTGCCCCCTGACCGAGCCCGGGCGCACCGTCGTCAAGCACGGCGTCACGCTCGTGGGCGAGACCAACCTGCCCGCCCTCGTGGCCGCCGACGCCTCCTCGCTCTACGCGCGCAACGTCCTCGACTTCCTCAAGCTCGTGCTCCCCAAGGAGGGCGGCTTCAAGATCGACCTCGAAGACGACATCGTCGCCGCCTGCCTCATGAGCAGGGACGGCCAAGTGACCCGCAAGTAAGAACGAGGAAGCACAGCCCATGGACCCCGTCTCCCACACCGTCATCAACCTGATCATCTTCGTGCTCGCCATCTACGTGGGCTACCACGTCGTCTGGACCGTCACCCCCGCGCTGCACACCCCCCTGATGGCCGTGACCAACGCCATCTCCGCCATCGTCATCGTCGGCGCCATGCTCGCAGCCGCCCTCACCACCAGCTGGCTGGGCAAGGGCATGGGCGTGCTGGCCGTGGCGCTCGCCGCGGTCAACGTCTTCGGCGGCTTCCTCGTCACCCGGCGCATGCTCGAGATGTTCAGGAAGAAGGACAAGAAGGCCGCCCCCGCAGCCGCCAAGGCGGGGGGCCACTGACCATGTCGATGAACATCGTCACCCTGCTGTACCTGGTCGCCAGCGTCTGCTTCATCCAGGCCCTCAAGGGCCTGAGCCATCCCACCACCTCCATCCGCGGCAACCTCTTCGGCATGGCGGGCATGACCATCGCCATCCTCACCACCGCCGCGCTGATCGTGCAGCTCGCCGGCGGCAAGGGCCAGGGCATGGCCTGGGTGCTGCTGGGCCTGGTCGTGGGCGGCGGCTACGGCGCCTGGCGCGCCAAGACCGTCGAGATGACCCAGATGCCCGAGCTGGTGGCCTTCTTCCACAGCATGATCGGCCTGGCGGCCGTCTTCATCGCAGTGGCCGCCGTGGTCGAGCCCTGGGCCTTCGGCATCACGCCGCCTCCGGTCGCCGCGGTCCTCGGCGCCAACACCCCCGAAGGCGCGTACCTGGTCGACGGCTTCGCGCGCTTCGCCATTCCCGCGGGCAACCGCCTCGAGCTCTTCCTGGGTGCCGCCATCGGTGCCATCACCTTCAGCGGCTCCGTCATCGCCTTCGGCAAGCTCTCGGGCAAGTACAAGTTCCGCCTGTTCCAGGGCGCACCGGTGCAGTTCAAGGGCCAGCACATGCTCAACCTGGTGCTCGGGCTGCTGACCATCGGGCTCGGGCTGGTCTACATGGCCACCGAGAGCTGGAGCGCCTTCTTCCTGATGCTGCTGCTGGCCTTCGTGATGGGCGTGCTGATCATCATCCCGATCGGCGGGGCGGACATGCCGGTGGTGGTCTCGATGCTCAACAGCTACTCGGGCTGGGCGGCCGCGGGCATCGGCTTCAGCTTGAACAACGCGATGCTCATCGTGGCCGGCTCGTTGGTGGGCAGCTCCGGCGCGATCCTGAGCTACATCATGTGCAAGGCGATGAACCGCTCGTTCTTCAACGTGATCCTGGGCGGCTTCGGCGGCGAGGCGACGGCTGCCACCGGCGCAGCCAAGGAGCAGCGCCCGGTCAAGAGCGGCAGTGCGGACGATGCGGCCTACATGCTCTCCAACGCCGAGACGGTGATCATCGTGCCGGGCTACGGCCTGGCGGTGGCGCGTGCGCAGCACGCGGTCAACGAGCTGGCGCAAAAGCTCACCGAGAAGGGCGTGACGGTGAAGTACGCGATCCACCCGGTGGCCGGGCGCATGCCGGGGCACATGAACGTGCTGCTGGCCGAGGCCGAGGTGCCCTACGACCAGGTGTTCGAGATGGAGGACATCAACGGCGAGTTCGCGCAGGCCGACGTGGCGATCATCCTGGGGGCCAACGACGTGGTGAACCCTGCTGCGCTCACCAAGGGCACGCCGATCTACGGCATGCCGATCCTGGAGGCGTACAAGGCCAAGACGGTGATCGTGAACAAGCGCTCGATGGCCGCGGGTTATGCCGGGCTGGACAACGAGCTGTTCTACATGGACAAGACCATGATGGTCTTCGGCGACGCCAAGAAGGTGGTCGAGGACATGGGCAAGGCGATCGAGTAAGAGTGGCGGCGCACCGTGTGCACGCCGCCCGAGCCGAGAAGGCCGGGCGGCGTTTCCGTAACCAGAATCCAAAAAAATCGTTGAGGAGACATATCGATGACAGACCGTCCCTGGCTCAGCAGCTACCCGCAAGGCGTACCGGCCGACATCGACGCTTCGCACTACCCCTCGCTGGTTGCGCTCATGGAGGAGAGCTTCTCGAAGTTCGCAGATCGCACGGCCTACAGCTTCATGGGCAAGGACATGGGCTACGGCGAGGTCGACAAGCTGAGCCGCGCCTTCGCCAGCTACCTGCAGGGCCTGGGCCTGGCCAAGGGCGATCGCGTCGCTGTGATGATGCCCAACTGCCTGCAGTACCCCATCGCGGTCTGCGGCATCCTGCGCGCCGGCCTGATCCTGGTGAACGTGAACCCGCTCTACACGCCGCGCGAGCTGGAGCATCAGCTCAAGGACTCGGGCTCCAAGGCGATCGTGATCATGGAGAACTTCGGCCACACGTTGCAGCAGTGCATCGGTGCCACGCCGGTCAAGCACGTGATGCTGAGCGGCATGGGCGACAGGCTCGGCCTGCTCAAGGGCGCGCTGGTCAACTACGTGGTGCGCAACGTCAAGAAGATGGTGCCCGCGTACAGCCTGCCTGGCGCCGTGCGCTTCAACGACGCGCTGGACAAGGGGAAGGGGCGCACGCTGCAGACGGCGGCCATCGGACCCGATGACGTTGCGGTGCTGCAATACACCGGCGGCACCACCGGCGTCTCGAAGGGCGCGGTGCTGCTGCACCGGAACGTGATCGCCAACGTGCTGCAGTCCGAGGCCTGGAACGATCCGGTCATGCAGAAGGTGCCGGCCGGCGAGCAGCCGACCAGCGTGTGCGCGCTGCCGCTCTATCACATCTTCGCCTTCACCGTGAACATGATGCTGTCCATGCGCACTGGCGGCAAGCTGATCCTGATTCCGAATCCGCGAGACATCCCGGCCGTGCTCAAGGAGCTGTCCAAGCACACCTTCCACAGCTTCCCGGCGGTCAACACACTCTTCAATGGGCTGGCCAACCACCCGGACTTCAACACCGTCAACTGGAAGAACCTCAAGGTCTCCGTCGGCGGCGGCATGGCGGTGCAGGGCGCGGTCGCCAAGCTCTGGCTCGAGAAGACCGGCTGCCCGATCTGCGAGGGCTACGGCCTCTCGGAGACCTCGCCGTCTGCCACCTGCAACCCGACCACCAGCACCGCGTACACCGGCACCATCGGCGTGCCGCTGCCGAGCACCTACCTGAAGCTCCTGGACGACGACGGCCAGGAAGTGCCGGCCGGGCAACCCGGCGAGATCGCGATCAAGGGCCCGCAGGTGATGGCCGGCTACTGGCAGCGCCCCGACGAGACGGCCAAGGTCATGACGGCAGACGGCTACTTCAAGTCGGGCGACGTGGGCGTGGTCGACGAGCGTGGATTCTTCAAAATCGTCGATCGCAAGAAGGACATGATCCTGGTCTCCGGCTTCAACGTGTACCCCAACGAGATCGAGGACGTCGTGGCGCAGATCCCGGGCGTGCTCGAGTGCGCGGCCGTAGGCATCGCCGACGAGAAGACCGGAGAGGCGGTCAAGCTGGTGATCGTGAAGAAGAGCCCGGAGCTCACCGAAGCCCAGGTGCGCGAGTTCTGCCGTGCCAACCTCACCGGCTACAAGCAGCCCAGGTTGATCGAGTTCCGCGCCGAGCTGCCGAAGACGCCGGTGGGCAAGATCCTGCGTCGCGAGCTGCGCGACAAGAAATAGCGGAGCATCTCATGGGGGCGCCGGTCGCGATCGTGGCAGCCATGCAGGAGGAGCTCGGAGCGCTGCTCGCCGCCATGCCCGACGAGCAGCGCGTGCGCATCGCCGGCCGCGATTTCTGGGTCGGGCATCTGCAAGGCCAGCCGGTGGTCGCGGTGCTGTCGCGCATCGGCAAGGTCGCCGCGGCCACGACCGCCACCGTGCTGCTCGAACGCTTCGGCGTGCGTGCCATCGTCTTCACCGGCGTGGCCGGCGGACTGGCGCCCGGCGTGCGGGTGGGCGACGTGGTGGTGGCGAGTCGGCTGCTGCAGCACGACCTGGACGCATCGCCGATCTTTCCGCGCTACGAGGTGCCCCTGACCGGGCATGCGCGCTTCGCGACCGACACCGGCATCAGCGATGCGCTGGCGACGGTGGCCGAGCGGCTCCTGGGCGATCCGGTCGAGTTGCTCGGCCAGCAGGTGGTCGACGACTTCGGCCTGCACGCGCCGCGCCTGCACCGCGGCCTGGTGGTGAGCGGCGATCGCTTCATCGCCCGCGCGGCCGACAGCGAGGCGCTGCGCCGTGACCTGCCGGACGCGCTGGCCTGCGAGATGGAAGGCGCCGCGGTGGCGCAGGTCTGCCATGACTACCGCATCCCCTTCGCCGCGGTGCGAACCATCTCGGATCGCGCCGATGATGCGGCGCATGTCGATTTCCTGCGCTTTGTGGCGGCGGTCGCGAGCCGATACAGCCTCGCACTGATGAACGGCTGGCTTGGCACTCTGGCGCGCGCGCCACGGCAGTCGCTGTAGAAGGACCGCATGGAGCGCCGGCGTACCGGCAGTCGACGGCCAAGCCGATCGGCGAATTTGCGGCCCGAGGATGGAACTCGGCGCAATTCGAGGTGACTCATCGGTGCCTCTTGCGCTAGAGCGCATGCCGTACATCCCGACGCGGTGGCGAAGCGCGTTCAAGGAAGAACGGCAATGAACGGAACAAGCACTAACCTGGTTTTCAACCCGCACTTTAGCCCGACACGCTTCGAATCAACGCCTCCTCCGGCCTCGAACGTTGGCGCAGACATTTCCGGGCCCCGCAAAGCGCAGCAATCCGGCGGCACCACTCGACTTCGTGGCATCGTGCTGTCGCGTCGGCACAAGCCGACGCAGCACGACCTTGAACGAAGGGTGAGGCGCATCAAGAAGGGACAGTCAGAGGCCGGCATCACAATTGAGCCGCTTCCCAAAGCCGACACGACAAATGCCGATTTGTGGACGCTGGTCTGTCAAGGTGCGGATTGGCTTTGGCAAAGCGTGCCGGCTGTCAATCTGCTGCCCGTTGTCGGTGCCACCCTCGATGATTCGGCCCAAGGTGCGGGCAAGGCAGAGCCGCTGGGCCAGGGGGGCATCCTGGTGCCGGAGTTCGACTTTAGGGACTACCAATCACCAAGGGAGCAGCAGACCGAGGCGTCTACGCACAAGGATGTGGTGCGTTCGCTCGGAAGACTCGCGGGCAAGGAGAACGTCCATGTCATGCCCAGCACCGGAGCCACACCGTTCATCAGAAATGTGGTCGCCGAAGGACCGTACGAGATGCTCACCTCGGGCATTTCGTCGAGCGACATTCGCTACGGTCCGCTGCGAGACAGCGCAGAGGCCTACTTCAAGAAAGAGGGGATCGAGTACCGGCGCCTTGAGAGCGAAGCCAACCTCGCCAACTGTGCGTTCAGGCCCGATGACGACCTTCTGGTCATGGCCGATGGCGATCGGGCATCCATCATCAGCCCCAAGATGAAGCGAGAGCTGACAAGAGTCTTCGGAAATCCCGCCAATGTGATTCATCTCGAGCTGAACGCAGAGCGCCTCAATTCGCATGGGCAGCTCGCTTGCTATGACTTGGATCTCGCCTTCCACGCGATGACCAATGTCCGCGGTGAGCCCATCGCGCTGGTTTACAAGCCATGCATCAGGGAAAAGGCCTCGCAAGGCAGGATGGGGCGCGAGGATGTCTTGCAAGCGCTTGGCGCGCTGGGCTACAAAGTCATCGAAATCTCGGAAGAGGACCAGAGGAACCTGGTAGCCAACTCCCTTTCGATGGATGACCGTTCAGGCAAGATACTCTTCTCCAGCAAGGCCGCCAGCAAGGGACTGAGAGAACAACTGGAGAAGCATCATGTGACGCCGATCCTGCCGGCAGGTGACAAAGTGCTTGGCCATCCCGCTATCGACCATATCCCGCCCTACGGCCTCCATTGCATCACGGTGAGTCTTCGGCGCCCGAAAGCCAAGACCGCCCCGCAGAAGAAAGAACTGTAGTTACTTGAGCCAGCCGCGCCGGCGGAAGTACCACATCGGCACCAGCGCGCTGGCTGCCATCAATCCCAGAACGTAGGGATAGCCGGCGCTGCCGAGAAAGTGCAGCTCGGGGAACTGCAGGTTCATGCCGTAGATGCTCGCGATCAGCGTCGGTGGCAGCAGGGCCACGCTGGCCACCGAGAAGATCTTGATGGTCTTGTTCTGGTTGATGTTGATGAAGCCGACGGTGGCGTCCATCAGGAAGTTGATCTTGTCGAACAGGAAGGCCGTGTGGTTGTCCAGCGATTCGATGTCGCGCAGGATCTGCCGCGCTTCCTCGAACTGCTCGGCATTGAGCATGCGGCTGCGCATCATGAAGCTCACGGCGCGGCGCGTGTCCATCACGTTGCGGCGGATGCGGCCGTTCAGGTCTTCCTGGCGCGCGATTGCGCCCAGCACCTCGCCGGCAAGCTCGTCGCTCACGTTGCCTTCGAGCACCTTCTTGCCAGCGACTTCCAGCTCGTCGTAGATGTTTTCCAGCGAGTCGGCGGAGTACTCGGCATCGGCGTCGAAGAGCTTGAGCAGCACTTCCTTGGCGTCCTCGATCAGTCCGGGCGCACGGCGCGCGCGCATGCGCAGCAGACGAAACACCGGCACATCTTCGTCATGAATCGAGAACAGCACGCCGCGGCTGCGCAGTTCGGCGTTGTGCTGGTTCAGGATGAAGGCCACGCGCACCGTGCGCGGGTTCTCGTCGTCATCGATCAGGAAGTCGCTGCGCACGTGCAGCTCGCCGTTGTCTTCCTCGTAGAAGCGCGCCGACTCCTCGATGTCCTCGTCCATCGCATCTTCGGGGATGGACAGGCCGTAGTACTGCTTGATCCAGCGCTTCTCCTCCAGCGTGGGCGATTCGAGGTCGACCCAGATGGGCTGGAACTTCGAAAGTTCCTCGAGCGCTTCGATCTCTTCCTGGACGAGACGGCCGTTGGCGAGCGTGAAGATGTTGAGCATGGCTCACTCCCGGGTGGTGTTGTGGCGTTGGCGAGGGGCAGGGGGCGCTTTCAATCCCTGGCCAACGACACATCACGGGGGAGTTGAAAGCTGCCGAGGCGGAACGGTGTCCATTCGAAGTCTCCGGTTGCAGCGAGGCGCGATTATGTCACCGGCCTCTTGCATTTTCCTGCGTGGGTCTGGATGGATATCCAGTAAAGTCGCGCTCGATGTCCAGCGCCGCCATCCCCGTCCCCCTGCGCCAGGAAGAGCGTCTTGCCGCAGTGCTCGCCGAACTGAACGAGGCGCAGAGAGCGGCCGTCGAGCACGGGGCCGAGGAAGCGTCGCCCGACCCGAGGCCGCTGCTCGTGATCGCCGGCGCCGGCTCCGGCAAGACCAGCACGCTGGCGCACCGCGTGGCCCACCTGATCGCGCGCGGCGCCGATCCGCAGCGCATCCTGCTGCTGAGCTTTTCACGCCGCGCCGCGCAAGAGATGGAGCGGCGCGCCGGCCAGGTGCTGGCGAAGGTGCTCGGACTGCGCTCGGAGGCGCCGCCATCCTTGCCCTGGGCCGGCACCTTCCACGGCATTGGCGCCCGGCTGCTGCGCGACCATGCGGCGCAGATCGGCCTGGACGCCAGCTTCACCATCCACGACCGCGGCGATGCCGAGGACCTGATGGGCCTGGTGCGCAGCGACATCGGCCTGGCCTCAATGGAGCGGCGCTTTCCACGCAAGAGCACCTGCCTGGCGATCTACTCGCGCACCGTCAACGGCGGCGCGCCGCTTGCACAGGTTCTGGCCCAGTCCTTCCCCTGGTGCGCCGAATGGGAGGCCGAGCTCAAACGCCTGTTCGGCGCCTACGTCGAGGCCAAGCAGGCCCAGCAGGTGCTCGACTACGACGACCTGCTGCTGTACTGGGCCGAGATGGTGGCCGAGCCCTCGCTTGCGGCGCAGGTGGGCGGGCGCTTCGACCACGTGCTGGTCGACGAGTACCAGGACACCAACCTGCTGCAGTCCGCCATCCTGCGCGCCCTCAAGCCCGACGGCTGCGGCCTCACCGTGGTGGGCGACGATGCCCAGGCGATCTATTCCTTTCGCGGCGCAACGGTGCGCAACATCCTCGACTTTCCGGGCCAGTTCAAGCAGCCGGCGCGAATCGTCACATTGGAGCGCAATTACCGATCGACACAGCCGATCCTCGACGTCTCCAATGCCGTGATCGCAGCGGCAGCCGAGCGCCATGCCAAGACGCTGTGGACCGACAAGCCTTCGATGGGTAGGCCGCAACTCGTGCTGGTCCCCGACGAGGCCCAGCAGGCCCGCTTCGTAGCGGAGCGCGTGCTGGCACACCGCGAAGGCGGGCTGGCCCTCAAGTCGCAGGCAGTCCTGTTCCGCACTTCGAGCCACAGCGCGGCTCTCGAACTCGAGTTGGCGCGGCGCAACATCCCGTTCGTCAAGTACGGCGGCCTCAAGTTTCTGGAGGCCGCACATGTGAAGGATTTGCTGGCGGTCCTGCGTTTCGCGCAGAACCCGCGCGGGCGCATGGCGGGCTTTCGCGTCACCCAGCTGATTCCGGGAATCGGGCCCGCCACCTCGACGCGGCTGCTCGATGCCATGGCCGTGGCGGACGATCCGGCTGCCGTGGTGCAGGCCTTCCAGCCACCCGCCGCCGCGAAGGAGGAGTGGGCGCGCTTCGCTGAGATCTATGTGCAACTGCGTGCCCCCGAACTCGCCTGGCCAGCCGACATGGAGCTCGCGCTGCGCTGGTACCTGCCGCACCTGGAGCGCTTGCATGACGATGCCGGATTGCGCCGTGGCGACATCGAGCAGCTGGCCCGCCTGGCGTCCGGCTATGCCTCGCGCGAGCGCTTCCTGACCGAGCTCACGCTCGATCCGCCCGAGGCCACCAGCGACCGGCCCGGTCCGCCCTTGCTCGACGAGGACTACCTGATCCTCTCCACCATCCATTCGGCGAAAGGGCAGGAGTGGCGCTCCGTGCACGTGCTCAACGTCGTCGACGGCTGCATTCCCGCCGACGTCGCGCAGGGCGCCCAGGAACTGGAGGAGGAGCGGCGCCTGCTCTACGTGGCCATGACGCGTGCGCGCGACCACCTGCACCTGATCGTGCCGCAGCGCTTCTACGTCACCCAGCAGGCAGTGCGCGGGGATCGCCATCTCTACGCCGGCCGCACGCGCTTCATCTCGGCGGCCGAAGCCCGGAGTTTCGAGCAGATCACCTGGCCGCCGGCGCCCGACCCAGCCCCCGCGGTGCCACCGCCGGCGGCGGTCATCGACTTGCGCAAGCGCCTGCGCGCCGCGTGGCGCTGAGCACGGCGCGCGGTCTTTAGAACTACATAATTGATAGCACCGGGGCCTTGACCACAAAGGCCTCGGGGGGTTTGCGCCAAGAGGGATTGCAATTCGATGACAGCATGGGCATAGTGAACCGACGCCGTCTTCTCGTCCTTCCCTTCGTTCCCGTCCCTTCCCCTCCCCCTCTTTTTTTCGCCGGCCAGGCTTCAGTTTCTTGAAGCAAGGCCATTTTCCCAACCGTCAATTCCAGGAGGTCATTCATGAATCTGACGATCAGCGGTCACCACCTCGACGTCACCCCCGCGCTTCGCAGCTACGTCACGAGCAAGCTGGACCGGATCACCCGGCACTTCGACCAGGTGGTCGATGTGAAGGTGATCCTCACGGTGGAAAAGCAGAAGGAAAAAGAAAGGCGCCAGCGGGCCGAATGCAATATTCACGTCAAGGGCAGTGACATGTTCGCCGAATCGAGCCACGCTGATCTCTATGCCGCGGTCGACGAGCTGGTCGACAAGCTCGACCGCCAGGTCGTACGCCACAAGGAGTGCCTGAAGGACCACTACCACGCTGCGCCGAAGCGCGTGATGTAGTGCCTCTTCGGGCAAACACTCTTGCGGGCCGCCTTCGGGCGGCTCTTTGCTTTTTGCGGTGCGGGTGCATAATCGCCCCCGCCCCGCCTCAACATGAACCGACTCGCGTCCATCCTGCCGCCCGCTCAAGTGCTTGTGAGCGTTGACGCCACCAGCAAGAAACGAGCTTTCGAAGAAGCGGGCTTGCTGTTTGAAAACCTGCACGGCCTTGGCCGCGCCCTCATCACCGACAGCCTGTTTGCCCGTGAGCGGCTGGGCTCCACCGGCCTGGGGCATGGCGTGGCCATCCCGCACGGCCGCATCAAGGGCCTGAAGTCCCCGATGGCCGCCGTGTTCCAGCTCGCCAACCCGATCGGCTTCGACGCGCCCGACGAGCAGCCCGTGGTGCTGCTGATCTTCCTTCTGGTGCCCGAAGCGGCGACCCAGAAACATCTGGAAATACTTTCCGAGATCGCCGAGCTCCTGAGCGATGCCGGCCTGCGCGAGCAGATCAAGTCGAGCAACGACGCGGCGCAGCTGCATGCCCTGATCGCAGGATGGCAATCGGCCCAGGTCGCTTGAAGCGCAGCGTCATCTTCCGCCCGGCGTCTGGCGCATGAAGCCGACCGTCATCAGCGCCGATGCGATGTTCGAGGAGTTTCGCGGCTCCTTGCGCTGGGAGTGGCTTGCGGGCCTGGGTGCCTCGGAGCGCCAGTTCGACCCCGGCGTCATCAGCCGGGCCCAATCGGCCGCCGACCTGGTCGGCTACCTCAACTACATCCATCCCTACCGCGTGCAGATCCTCGGCGCGCGCGAAGTGGCCTATCTCATGCGCGGCTCACCCGAGGATTGCGTGCGGCGTATTGCCCGCATCGTGACGCTGGAGCCGCCCATGCTGGTGCTGGCCGATGGCCAGGCAGCGCCGGATCAGCTGCTGTCGATCTGCGAGCGTGCGCAGCTGCCCCTGTTCGCGACCCGTGAATCCTCGGCCTTCGTGATCGACCTGCTGCGCGCCTACCTGTCCAAGCATTTCGCCGAACGCACCTCGATGCACGGCGTGTTCATGGACATCCTCGGCCTCGGCGTGATGATCACGGGCGAGTCGGGCCTGGGCAAGAGCGAGCTGGGCCTGGAGCTGATCTCGCGCGGCAACGGGCTGGTCGCCGACGACGCCGTCGACCTCTACCGCATCAACCAGACCACGCTCGAAGGGCGCTGCCCCGAGCTGCTGCAGAACCTGCTGGAAGTGCGCGGCATCGGCCTGTTGGACATCCGCGCCATCTTCGGCGAGACGGCGGTACGCCGGAAAATGCGGCTCAAGCTGATCGTGCACCTGGTTCGCCGCGACAGCTTCGAGCGCGACTACGAGCGCATGCCCTCGGCGCCGCTGACCCAGGACGTGCTGGGTATCCCCGTGCGCAAGGTGATCATCCAGGTCGTCGCCGGCCGCAACATCGCGGTGCTGGTGGAAGCGGCGGTGCGCAATTCCATCCTCCAGTTGCGTGGCATCGATACCTATGCCGACTTCGTGGCCCGGCACCACAAGGCCATGGAAGGCGCGCGGGACGACGATTAGAGAGGAAGGGCGGGGACCGGTCCTTGGGGCTCGGCCCAGCGCCCGCAGCGGCCCTAGCGCTTGCTCGTGCAGTCGGCACAGAGCCCGTAGAGCGACATGGCGTGGTCCTGCAGGATCCAGCCCTTGTCCTTCGAGATCATCTGCTGGCGGCGCTCGATCTCGGCGTCATAGAACTCTTCCACTTTGCCGCATCCGGTGCAAATCAGGTGGTCGTGGTGCTTGCCCTCGTTGAGCTCGTAGACCGCCTTGCCGCTCTCGAAGTGGCTGCGCTCGAGAATGCCGGCCTGCTCGAACTGCGTGAGCACACGGTAGACGGTCGCCAGGCCGATGTCGGAATGCTCGTTGAGCAACACCCGGAACACGTCTTCGGCCGTCATGTGGCGCTGCCCGCCATTCTGGAAGATCTCGAGTATCTTGAGGCGCGGCAGCGTGGCCTTGAGGCCGGTGTTCTTGAGTTCGTCGATGTTGCCCATGGTCATTCCTGCGCCCGTCCCTCGAGAGGCCCTCGGAGGGCCAGCCGCTACAATGGCTCGATCATATCGCTTGCCCTTCCGGCCCTTTCCCATGCCTGAGTTTTCCCAAGAAAGCCGCCTCTGGCTGCTCGCCGGCGCGGTCGCCGCGACGCTGAGCCTGGGGGCTTGCAGCAGCTTCACCGAGCGCTCGCGCGGTGTCCTCTCTGCGATCACGCCCTACAAGGTCGAAGTGGTGCAGGGCAATTTCGTCTCGAAGGAGCAGGTCGAGCAACTCAAGGCCGGCATGTCTCGCCAACAGGTGCGCGAGATCCTCGGCACTCCGCTGCTGACCGACGTGTTTCACACCAACCGCTGGGACTATGTCTTTACCATCCGGCGTCAGGGCATCGATCCCCAGCAGCGGCGGCTGACGGTGTTCTTCAACGGCGAGGTCCTTGACCGCTTCGAGGGCGATGCGATGCCGAGCGAGCAGGAATTCGTCGCCGCGGTCGACGCCCGCGGGCGTGCCGGCAAGGTGCCGGTGCTGGAAGCCACCGCAGACCAGCTCAAGAAGTTCGAGCCTTCCAAGGACAAGGGCAAGGAGGCTGATGCCGACACCTCGTCCGCATCGCTGCCGCCACTGCCCCCCAGCTATCCGCCGCTTGAAGCGACGCGCTAGTACGCTCGCTCCGCCGGCCGCACTTGCCGGCATTTCCCGAAGGCTCCCCGCGTGACCGATTCCTCTTCCATCACCACTCCGCCGCTGCGCCGCATTGCGATCGCCGGCGCCTCCGGCCGCATGGGGCGCATGCTGATCGAGGCGGTGCGCGAGGCGCAGGACTGCCGCCTGGCCGGCGCGCTCGACGTCGCGGGCAGCCCGGCGATCGGCGGCGACGCCGCCGCTTTCCTCGGCTTCACGAGCGGCGTGCCCATCGTGTCCGACCTGCGCACCGGCCTGCAGGACGCCCAGGTGCTCATCGACTTCACCCGCCCCGAGGGCACGTTGGCGCATCTGGCCGTATGCCGTGAACTGGGCGTGCAGGCCGTGATCGGCACCACCGGATTCAGCGAGGCGCAGAAGGCCGAGATCGCCGCCGCCGCCAGGGACATCGCCATCATGATGGCGCCCAACATGAGCGTGGGCGTCAACGTCACGTTCAAGCTGCTGGAAATGGCGGCCAAGGCCCTGTCCACCGGCTACGACATCGAGATCATCGAGGCCCATCACCGCCACAAGATCGATGCGCCCTCCGGCACCGCACTCAAGATGGGCGAGGTGATCGCCGGCGCACTGGGCCGCGACCTCCAGGAATGCGCGGTCTATGCGCGCGAGGGCATCACCGGCGAGCGCGACCCCTCCAGCATCGGCTTCGCGACCGTTCGCGGCGGCGACATCGTGGGCGACCACACGGTGCTCTTCGCCGGCACCGGCGAGCGCATCGAGATCACCCACAAGTCCGCCAGCCGCGCGACCTACGCGCAGGGCAGCCTGCGGGCGGTGCGCTTCCTGGCCGATCGCAAGAACGGGTTGTTCGACATGTTCGACGTGCTCGGGCTGCGCTGACCTTCGAGGCATGACCGTCCTGGAGCTGCTCACACACGGCGATGCTGTAAGCCGCTCGGTGGCGGCGCTGCTGCTGCTGATGTCGGTTGCCAGCTGGGTCGTGATCCTCTGGAAGGCCTGGCTGCTGCGCGGCGGCACGCGCGACGTGCTTCGCAGCATTGCGGCTTTCTGGCAATCTGCCTCCCTGGGCGACGCCGAGGAGCGGCTGCGAGGCTTCGATCGCGCGGCCCTGGTCTGGCCGGCAGTGAGTGCAGTGCGCCAGCTCGGCGCGCAGCCCGATCCGGCCACGCTCGGCGGCGCGGTCGCCCGCGCCCAGCGCCTCACGCGGGTGCTGCGCGATGCCCTGCACGCCGCCCTGCGGCGGCTGCAGGCCGGGCAGATCCTGCTGGCCACCGTCGGTGCCACTGCGCCGTTTGTCGGGCTGCTGGGCACGGTGTGGGGCATCTATGGCGCTCTGACGGGCATCGCCGGCGGGACTGGCGGCTTCACCATCGACAAGGTGGCCGGCCCGGTGGGCGAGGCGCTCATCATGACTGCGTTCGGCCTCGCAGTGGCCATCCCTGCCGTGCTGGCCTACAACGTGTTCGGCCGGGTGGTCAGCCGCATCGAGGCCGAACTCGAAGGCTTCGCGCACGACCTGCTCGGCGCCCTGGGCGAGGACCCGGCGCGCGAGGCGCCGCTGCCGCCCGCCCGTCCGATGCCCGCCTAGCCCGGGACATTGCCATGGCCTTCGGTCGCACCTCCCTCGGCAGCAGCGCCACCGGCGGGCGCGCGATCGGCGCCGGCGGGCAGCGGCCGCTGTCGGACATCAACGTCACGCCGCTGGTGGACGTGATGCTGGTGCTGCTGGTCATCTTCATCATCACCGCCCCGCTGATGGCCAGCTCGATCAAGCTGGATCTGCCGCGCACCGATGCCGGCCAGCCCGGCGACACACCGAAGTTCGTGAGCCTTTCGGTGGACACGGCCGGCCGGATCTTCCTCAACGACCAGGCGGTGACCGCCGACGAGCTCGCGGCCCGGCTGCAGAAGGCCGCCGCCGACAACCGTGACACCGAGGTCCAGCTGCGCGCCGACCAGGCCGTCCCTTATGGTCGCGTCGTCGAGCTGATGGGCATCGCCAACAAGGCCGGCCTCAGCCGCATCGGCTTCGTGACCGAGGCGCCGCCCCGCAAGCCCTGAGGATCCTCTGCGGAGAGGGTGCCGGGCGGGGCTTCCCACCCTTGATCGAGTCGTGGGGCATTGGCAGCCGCGATAATCCTTGTTCCCCGGCCGTCCGATGCCGGGCTGTTGTTGCTCTTTGCCCAATGAACCCCAGCTACAAACCCAGCGACGTCGAGTCGGCCGCCCAGGCCGCCTGGACAGCAGCCGACGCCTACCGCGTGACCGAGGACGCGCAAAAGAAGAAGTACTACGCCTGCTCGATGCTGCCGTACCCCAGCGGCAAGCTGCACATGGGGCATGTGCGCAACTACACCATCAACGACATGCTCACGCGCTACCTGCGCATGAGCGGCTACAACGTCCTGATGCCGATGGGGTGGGACGCCTTCGGCCTGCCTGCCGAGAACGCGGCCCTCAAGAACGGCGTGCCGCCGGCCAGGTGGACCTACGAGAACATCGGCTACATGAAGGGCCAGCTCCAGGCCATGGGCCTGGCGATCGACTGGAGCCGAGAGATCGCGACCTGCGACCCGAGCTATTACAAGTGGAACCAGTGGCTGTTCCTCAAGATGCTCGACAAGGGCATCGCCTACCGCAAGACCCAGGTGGTCAACTGGGACCCGGTCGACCAGACCGTGCTGGCCAACGAGCAGGTGGTCGACGGCAAGGGCTGGCGTACCGGCGCAACCGTCGAGCGGCGCGAAATCCCCGGCTACTACCTGAAGATCAGCGACTACGCAGAGGAACTGCTCGAACACACCCAGCACAAGCTGCCGGGCTGGCCCGAGCGCGTCAAGCTGATGCAGGAGAACTGGATCGGCAAGAGCGAGGGCGTGCGCTTCGCCTTCCCGCATGACATCAAGGACGAGCGAGGCGAGCTCATCCAGGGCGGCCGCATGTACGTCTTCACGACGCGCGCCGACACCATCATGGGCGTGACCTTCTGCGCCGTCGCGCCCGAGCATCCGCTGGCCCTGCATGCCGCGAATACGAATCCCGAACTCGCCGCCTTCATCGACGAATGCAAGAGCGGCGGCACCACCGAGGCCGAGCTTGCGACCCAGGAGAAGAAGGGCGTGCCGACCGGCCTGCACGTGCGGCATCCGATCACCGACGAACCGGTGCCGGTGTGGGTCGGCAACTACGTGCTGATCGGCTACGGCGATGGCGCCGTGATGGGTGTGCCGGCGCATGACGAGCGTGACTTCGCCTTCGCCAACAAATACGGCATCGAGATCATCCAGGTCGTGCTGGTCGACGACGAGCCCCACTTCGACTACCACCGCTGGCAGGACTGGTACGCCGACAAGGAGCGTGGAGTCACGATCAACTCCGACAACTTCAGCGGCATGTCCCATGCCGAGGCGGTCAAGGCGGTGGCACACGCGCTGGGCCAGAAGGGCCTCGGCGAGATGCAGACCACCTGGCGCCTGCGCGACTGGGGCGTGAGCCGCCAGCGCTACTGGGGGACGCCGATCCCCATCATCCATTGCGAGGAGCACGGCGCCGTGCCGGTGCCCGAGAAGGATCTCCCGGTCGTGCTGCCCACCGACTGCGTGCCGGACGGCTCGGGCAACCCGCTGCACAAGCACGAAGGCTTCCACGCCGGCGTGGTCTGCCCGGTTTGCGGCAAGGCGGCGCGGCGCGAGACCGACACCATGGACACGTTCGTCGACAGCGCCTGGTACTTCATGCGCTATTGCGATCCGAAGAACGACCAGGCCATGGTCGCCGAAGGGGCGCAGTACTGGATGCCGATGGACCAGTACATCGGCGGCATCGAGCACGCGATCCTGCACCTGCTCTACGCACGCTTCTGGACCAAGGTGATGCGCGACCTCGGTCTGGTGAAGGTGGACGAGCCCTTCAGCAAGCTGCTCACGCAGGGCATGGTGCTCAACCACATCTTCTACCGGCGCAGCGAAAAGGGCGGCAAGGAGTACTTCCCGCCCTCCGAGGTGACGCAGGTGCTCGACGCGCAGGGGCGCACTACCGGCGGCACGCTGGCCGACGGCACGAAGGTCGACTACGGCGGCGTCGGCAAGATGGGCAAGAGCGAGCGCAACGGCGTCGACCCGCAAGACTTGATCGAGAAGTACGGCGCCGACACCGCGCGGCTGTACACCATGTTCACCGCGCCGCCCGAGGCCACGCTGGAGTGGAACGATGCCGCGGTGGAAGGCAGCTTCCGTTTCCTGCGCCGGGTCTGGAACTACGGCGTGGCGCTCGGCACCGCGCAAGCGGCCGTGCCCGAGGGCGAGGAGATCGACCTCGCCTCGGTGGACCCGCGCTCGGCCTTCGGCAAGGAGGCCAAGGCACTGCGCTGCGAGATCCACACCGTGCTGCGCCAGATCGACTACGACTACCAGCGCATGCAGTACAACACCGTGGTCTCGGGCGCGATGAAGCTGTTGAACGCGCTGGAGGGCTTCAAGTCCGACGGCAGCCCCGGTGACAGGGCCGCCGCGCGCGAGGGCTTCGGCATCCTGCTGCGCTGCCTCTACCCGGCCACGCCGCACATCACGCATGCGCTGTGGCACGAACTGGGCTATGACAAGTTGCAAGGCACACTGCTCGACGCCCCCTGGCCGGAGGTCGACACGATCGCTCTCGAGCAGGACGAGATCGAGCTGATGCTGCAGGTCAACGGCAAGCTGCGCGGCTCGCTGCGCGTGCCCGCCAATGCGAGCAAGGCGGAGATCGAGAAGATCGCGCTGGCCAGCGAGGCCTTCGCCAAGCATGCCGAAGGCGCCGTTGCCAAGCGCGTGATCGTGGTGCCGGGCCGGCTCGTCAACGTGGTGGTATGAAGGGCAGCATGAACACATCGATCCGGCACGACGGCGGCCTGTCGCGCCGCGCACTCCTCGCGGCGGCGCTCGCTGCGGTGGCGCTCGCCGGCTGCGGCTTCGAATTGCGCAAGGCACCGAACTTCGCCTTCAAGTCACTGGCAGTGCCGGGCACCTCGGCCTTCGTGAACACGCTGCGCCGCCAGTTCCGTGCCGCGGGCAATGTCGAGCTGGTGCCGATCGAGGAGCAGCAGCGCGCCGACGCCGTGCTGGAAGTCCTGTCCGAGTCCCGCGGCAGCGCCGTGCTCTCCACCAACTCGGCCGGCCAGGTGCGCGAGCTGCAGCTGCGCCTCACGATGCGCGTGCGGCTGCGCACGCCCGGCGGCAAGGAGCTGATGGCGCCGACCCAGATCGAGCAGACCCGCGACATCACCTACAACGAAACCGCCGCGCTGGCCAAGGAAAGCGAGACCGAGCTGCTGTACCGCGACATGCAGGCCGACATCGCCCAGCAGACGCTGCGCCGGCTCGCGGCGGTCAAGAGCCTCTGATGCAGCTCGCCGCGGCCCAGCTCGAAGCCCACCTGCAGAAGGCGCTGAAGCCGCTCTACGTCGTTCACGGCGACGAGCCGCTGTTGGCGCAGGAAGCGGCCGACGCGATCCGCGCGGCGGCGCGGCAGCAGGGCTACACCGAGCGCAGCGCGTACACCGTGGCCGGCGCCCACTTCGACTGGAGCTCGGTGCTGGCGGCCGGCGGCTCGCTGAGCCTGTTCGCCGAGCGGCAGATCGTCGAGATTCGCATCCCTTCCGGCAAGCCAGGCAAGGACGGCAGCGCCGCGCTGCAGCAGATCGCCGAAGCCGCAGCGGGCAACGACAGCACCCTCACGCTGGTCCTGCTGCCACGCCTGGACAAGGCCACTCGCACCGGCGCCTGGTTCGCGGCCCTCGAGAACCACGGCGTCAGCCTGCCGGTCGAGACCATCGAGCGCGCCGCGCTGCCGCAGTGGATCGCGCAGCGGCTGGCGCGGCAGGGGCAGCGGGTGAAGGGCGGCGAGGAAGGCCAGCGCACCCTGCAGTTCTTCGCCGACCGGGTCGAAGGCAACCTGCTGGCCGCGCACCAGGAGATCCAGAAGCTCGCACTGCTGTACCCCGCGGGCGAGCTGGGCTGGGAGCAGGTCGAGGCCGCAGTGAACAACGTGGCGCGCTACGACGTCTTCAAGCTCTCCGAGGCGGTGCTGGGCGGCAACCCCCAACGGGTGGCGCGCATGCTCGACGGCCTACGGGCCGAGGGCGAGGCCGAGGTACTGGTGCACTACACGCTGGCTGAGGACATCCGCGCGCTCAAGCGGGTGAAGGACGCCATGTCGGCTGGGCGTCCGTTGCCGATGGCGCTGCGTGAAAACCGCATCTGGGGGCCGCGCGAGCGCGCCTTCGAGCGGGTGCTGCCGCGGCTGGATGAGCGCGCGCTGGCCCGCCTGCTGCGCGCCGCCCATGTGGTGGACGGCATCGTCAAAGGCCTGAAGCAGCCCGATTGGCCGGCCAGCGGCTGGCAGGCGCTGCAGCGGCTCGCACTGATGCTGTGCCGCGCCTGTACCACGCCGGCAAGGGGCTGAAGGCCGCGCGGCGTTGCTCTTTCGGTAATCCGGCGTTTCCATCCGCCGCCCTGTCCCAAGGCCCTCGCATGGGAAAATGCAAGCCATGAACGCCTTCAACGTCAACGAACACATGCAGGGGCTGGGGCTGCAGGCCAAGACGGCCGCCGCCCGGATGGCGAAGGCCCCGGCGGCGACCAAGAATCAGGCCCTCAGGGCGCTGGCGCGCCGCCTGCGCGAGAGTGCCGAAGCCCTGGCACCCGCCAACGCGCGCGACATCGAGCGCGCCCAGGCTGCCGGCCTCTCGGCGCCCATGGTCGATCGCCTCAAGCTCACGCCCAAGACCATCGAGACCGTGGCGCAAGGTTGCGAGCAGCTGGCCGCCATGCCCGATGTGATCGGCGAGGTCATCGGCATGCGGCAGCAGCCCAGCGGCATTCGCGTGGGCCAGATGCGGGTGCCGATCGGCGTCTTCGGCATGATCTACGAGAGCCGACCGAACGTGACCATCGAGGCCGCCAGCCTGGCCATCAAGAGCGGCAACGCGGCGATCCTGCGCGGCGGCTCGGAGGCGATCGAGTCGAACAAGGCGCTGGCCGCGCTGGTGGGCGAGGCGCTCGCCGAAGCCGGCTTGCCGGTGGAGGCGGTGCAGCTGGTGCAGACCACCGACCGCGAGGCGGTGGGCCGGCTGATCGCCATGCCCGAGTTCGTGGACGTGATCATCCCGCGCGGCGGCAAGGGGCTGATCGAACGCATCAGCCGCGAGGCCAAGGTGCCCGTGATCAAGCACCTGGACGGCAACTGCCATGTCTACGTCGACGACACGGCCGAGCTCGACATGGCGGTGCGCATCGTCGACAACGCCAAGACACAGAAGTACAGCCCCTGCAACGCGGCGGAAGGCTTGCTGGTGGCGGCCTCGTTGGCGGAGAGCTTCCTGCCCGAGATCGGTGCCATCTTCGCGGCCAAGGGGGTCGAGATGCGCTGCGATGCCGCCGCCGCTCACATCCTGCGGACAGAGGGTGCGCTGCCGCCGGGCGCCCGCGTGGTCGACGCCGTCGAATCCGACTGGTCGGAGGAGTATCTGGCGGCCGTCATCAGCATCAAGGTGGTGGAGGGGGTCGACGAGGCCATCGCCCACATCAACCGCTATTCCAGCCACCACACCGATGCCATCGTGACCCGTGACCACCTGCATGCCCAGCGTTTCCTGCGCGAGGTGGATTCGGCCAGTGTGATGGTGAACGCCAGCACCCGCTTTGCGGACGGCTTCGAGTTCGGCCTCGGCGCCGAGATCGGCATCAGCACCGACAAGTTCCATGCGCGCGGGCCGGTGGGCATCGAGGGGCTGACCTCGCTCAAATACGTGGTGCTGGGCCAGGGGGAAGTGCGGGGCTGAGCAGGCCGGCATCCGCACGAGAAGGTTTCGGGCGTTGTCGGCATCCGGCGTGTGAGAGGCGGCTTGTCATCCATCCCGGCACCCCCAAATCCTACAATTCCACTCCACCTTTCGTCGCAGAACACCCATAACAAGGCCGCCTCATGGTCCCCCACCTCGTCACTGCCCTGACCGGCCCGATCAACGAACTCGAGCAGCGCATCCTCGACTCCATGCCGGCCATCGAGCGCTGGTTCCGGCTCGAATGGATGGAGCACACGCCGCCGTTCTACAGCTCGGTGGACATCCGCAATGCCGGCTTCAAGTTGGCGCCGGTCGACACCAGTCTTTATCCGCGCGGCTGGAACAACCTCACCGACGACATGCTGCCGCTGGCGGTGCAGGCGGCGCAGGCCGCCATCGAGAAGATCTGCCCCGAGGCCCGCAACCTGCTGGTCATCCCCGAGAACCACTCGAAGAACACCTTCTACCTGGCCAACGTCGCACGCCTGGTGAAAATCTTCCACATGGCCGGCCTCAACGTGCGGGTGGGCTCCATCGACCCGGCCATCAAGTCGCCCAAGAAGATCGAGTTGCCCCACGGCGAGAGCGTGTGCCTGGAGCCGGTGGTGCGCAGCCGGCGGCGCCTGGGGCTCAAGCATTTCGACCCCTGCACCATCCTGCTCAACAACGACCTGTCGGCCGGCACGCCGGGCATCCTGGAAGACCTGCACGAGCAGTACCTGCTGCCGCCGCTGCATGCCGGCTGGTCGGTGCGCCGCAAGAGCAACCATCTCCACAGCTACGAGGAAGTGTCCAAGCGTTTCGGCAAGCTGCTGGGCATCGACCCCTGGCTGATCAACCCCATGTATGCGCGCGCCGGCGGCGTCGACCTGGCGGAGGGCAAGGGCCTCGACGTGCTGACCAGCCATGTCGATGCGCTGCTCACCAAGATCCGGCGCAAGTACAAGGAATACGGCATCAACGAGAAGCCCTTCGTGGTGGTCAAGGCGGACAACGGCGCCGACCCGATGGGCGTGATGACGGTGCGCGACCTCAAGGACCTGGAGGCCTTCAACCGCCGCGCGCGCACCCGCTCGGCCGCTGCCAACGACGAGGTGCGGCTCGCGAGCGACCTGATCGTGCAGGAAGGCGTGCTGACCAACGAGCGCGTCCACAACGGCGTGGCCGAGCCGGTGGTCTACATGATGGACCGGTACGTGGTCGGCGGTTTCTACCGGGTGCACGCGGAGCGCAGCCCGGACGAGAACCTCAATCTCCCGGGCGCCAGCTTCGTGCCGCTGGCTTTCTCGGAGAGTGCGCACTTACCACAGCCAGGCGCCAAGCCGGGCGCGAGCGCGCCCAACCGCTTCTACATGTACGGAGTGATCGGGCGGCTGGCCATGGTCGCGGCCAGCTATGAGATGGAAGCCACCAACCCCGACGCCGAGACGTACGAATGATTTCTTAGTCCCGGCCTTGCGGCAGGTCCGGGTGGCGGCAAAATAGCGACCCCACAGCAACGCAGAAAAATCGAGGGCGGAGGGCGACGCGAAGGCCGCATGAGGTCGACGAGGCGCCAGGGCGTTCATGCACGCCGGACGCCCTCGTTGTGCACCCGATTCCCGTGTCTCCGACCAAATCCTCCTCCGCCGCGCTGATCCTCGCGGCCATCGGCGTCGTCTACGGCGACATCGGCACCAGCGTGCTGTATGCGGTCAAGGAGGTGTTCGGCCACGGCCACGTCCCGTTCACGGTCGAGAACGTCTACGGCATCCTGTCGATGTTCTTCTGGACGCTGACGGTGATCGTCTCCCTCAAGTACGTGGTGCTGGTGCTGCGCGCCGACAACGAGGGCGAGGGCGGCCTGGTCGCGATGCTGGCGCTGGCCTCCCAGGCGGTGGTCGACAAGCCGCGGCTGCGCCAGGTGCTGCTGGTGGTCGGCATCTTCGGCACCTCGCTGTTCTATGGGGACGGGGTCATCACCCCCGCCATCTCCGTGCTGTCGGCGGTGGAGGGCCTGGAGGTGGTGTCGCCGCACTTCAAGCACTACGTGATCCCCATCACGCTGGTCGTGCTGTTCGGCCTTTTCGCAGTGCAGAAGCACGGGACTTCGGGCATCGGCCGCTTCTTCGGGCCGGTCACGCTGGCCTGGTTCGCCGTCATCGCGGTGCTGGGCGTCTCGCAGATCGTCACGCACCCGTCGATCCTCAAGGCCGTCAGCCCGCTATACGCGCTGCGCTTCATGTGGGAAAACCCGGGCACCAGCTTCATCATCCTGGGCGCGACCGTGTTGTGCGTGACGGGGGCCGAGGCGCTCTATGCCGACCTCGGCCATTTCGGCAAGCGGCCGATCCGCATCGCCTGGTTCTCGGTCGTCATGCCCGCGCTCACGCTCAACTACTTCGGCCAGGGCGCGCTGCTGCTGGAGAACCCGGAGGCGGTCAAGAACCCCTTCTTCATGATGGCGCCCGAATGGGCGCTGATCCCGCTGGTGTTGATAGCCACCTCGGCCACGGTGATCGCCTCGCAGGCGCTGATCACCGGGGCCTTCAGCGTCACGCGACAGGTGATCCAGCTCGGCTACCTGCCGCGGCTCAACATCGAGCACACGAGCGTGCGCACCACGGGGCAGATCTACATCCCGTTCGTCAACTGGGGCCTGTTTGCCGCCATCGTGCTGGCGGTGGTCATGTTCCGTTCGTCGAGCAATCTCGCCGCGGCCTACGGCATCGCCGTCACCACCGACATGCTGATCACCACGGTGCTGACCTTCTTCGTGATTCGCTTCGCCTGGAAGTACCCGCTGGCGCTGTGCATCGCGGCCACCGGCGCCTTCTTCGTGGTCGACTTCCTGTTCTTCGCCTCCAACCTGCTGAAGCTGTTCGAAGGCGGCTGGTTCCCGCTGCTGATCGGCGGCTCCATCTTCATGCTGATGCTGACCTGGAAGGAAGGCCGCCGCCTCATGGGCCAGATGCAGATGGCCGAGGCCATCGACCTGCGCAGCTTCCTCGACTCGGTGTTTGTCAGCCCGCCTGCGCGCGTCGAGGGCACCGCGGTGTTCATGACCGCCGAGCCGGGCGTGGTCCCCAATGCGCTGCTGCACAACCTCAAGCACAACAAGGTCATGCACGAGCAGAACCTGTTCGTCACCGTGCGCAACCATGAGGTGCCGTGGATCCCGATGGACAAGCGCATCGAGATGGAGCCGCTCGGCCACCATTGCTGGCAGGTGGTCGTGCACTACGGCTTCAAGAACGACGTCGACCTGCCGCGCGCCCTCGAGCATGCGCGCCTGCGCGGCTGCCAGCTCGAGCCGATGACCACCAGCTACTTCCTCTCGCGCGACGTGGTCATTCCCACGCTCGGCAGCGGCATGGCGCCCTGGCGCGAGAAGCTTTTCGCGCAGATGCACCACAACGCGAGCGGGGCCGCCGGCTTCCTGGGCCTGCCGAACAACGCGGTGGTGGAGCTCGGTTCGAAAATCGAGATCTGACGAGATCCGACGCCTGCCTTCGCCACCATGCGTTTCTTCAAGGATCTGAGCCTCGCGTCTTTCACCGCGGGCTTTGTCGCCGTGCTGGTGGGCTTCACGAGCTCCGTGGCCATCGTGTTCCAGGCGGCGCAGGCCTTCGGTGCCACGCCCGAGATCATCAGCTCATGGATGTGGGCACTCGGACTCGGCATGGGGCTCACCTCGGCGGTCACGTCCGTGTGGTGGCGCAAGCCCGTGATGATCGCCTGGAGCACGCCTGGCGCGGCCGTCCTGGCCGTGGCCGGCTCCGGCTACGGCATGGGTGAGGCGGTCGGAGCCTTCATCGTCTGCGCACTGCTGATCACGGTGGCCGGCGCCACCGGCTGGTTCGAGCGCGTGATGAACCGGATTCCGATGGCGCTGGCCTCGGCGCTGCTGGCCGGTGTGCTGGCGCGCTTCGGGATCGAGGCCTTCCTGGCGGCGCGCACAGCGCTCCCGCTGGTGCTGCTGATGCTCCTGAGCTATCTTGTGTTGCGGCGCCTGCTGCCACGCTACGCAGTGCCGCTGACGCTCCTGGCCGCTGTCGTCTTCGTGGCGGGACGCGGTGAGCTGGCCTGGAGCGCGGTGCATTTCAGTGCGGCGGTGCCGGTGTTCACCCGGCCGGTCTTCAGCTGGCAGGCGGTGGTGAGCCTGGCGCTGCCGCTCTTCGTCGTCACCATGGCCTCGCAGAACCTGCCAGGCGTGGCGGCGATCCGGGCTGCAGGCTATCAACTCCCGATCTCGAAGCTCATCACCATCAGCGGCCTCGCGACGCTGGTGCTTGCGCCCTTCGGCGCCTTCGCCCTCAACCTGAGCGCGATCACCGCGGCGATCTGCATGGGCCGCGAGGCGCACGAAGACCCGGCTCGGCGCTACACCGCGGCCGTGAGCTGCGGCGCCATCTACGTGGTGATCGGGCTGTTCGGTGCGGCGGTGACCGGGCTGCTGACGGCATTCCCGAAGGAACTGGTCGCCGCCATTGCGGGGCTGGCGCTGCTGGGCACGATCGCGAGCGGCCTGGCCGCCGCGGTGCGCGACGAATCGCACCGGGAGGCCGCGCTGATCACTTTCCTGGTCACGCTCTCGGGCCTGACCCTCGCGGGCATCGGCTCGGCCTTCTGGGGCGTGGTGGCCGGCGCGCTCGCGCTCGCAATCCAGCAGCTGGGCCGCAAACCCTCCGCCGGCAGGGACATCGCACCTGGCTGCAAGATCAAGCAAGATCACCGGGCCGCCGCTACCACCGCAGACGGGGCCCGCCCTTCTTCGACCGCCGGAAAGACATCCTGATGCACATCCTCTTCATTGCCGATCCGCTCGAGCACTTCAAGATCTACAAGGACACGACCTTCTCGATGATGCGCGAGGCGCAGCGCCGCGGGCACAAGCTCTCGGCCTGCGTGCCGCAGGACCTCACCTGGCAGCGCGGCCGCCCCGTCACCGCGAAGGTGCGCGAGGTCGTGCTGACCGGCGAGCAGCAGCCCTGGTTTCACGAGAACGCCGTGATCGAGCGCCCGCTGCACGCCTTCGACGTGGTGCTGATGCGCAAGGACCCTCCTTTCGATGCCGAGTACATCTACGCCACCCACCTGCTGGAGCAGGCCGAGCGCGAAGGCGCGCGCGTGATCAACAAGCCGCGAGCCCTGCGTGACCATCCCGAGAAGCTCGCCATCATGGAGTTCGCGGAATACACCACGCCCACGCTCGTGACGCGCGACGCGGCGGCGGTGCGGGCCTTCCATGCCGAGCACCAGGACATCATCCTGAAGCCGCTGGACGGCATGGGCGGCATGGGCATCTTCCGCGTGCGGGCCGATGGGTTGAACCTCGGATCGATCGTCGAGACGCTCAACAAAAACGGTGCGCAGACGATCATGGTGCAGCGCTTCGTGCCTGAGATCACACAGGGCGACAAGCGCATCCTCATCATCGGCGGCCAGCCCGTTCCCTACAGCCTCGCCCGCATCCCGCAAGGCAGCGAGGTGCGAGGGAACCTCGCTGCAGGCGGGAAGGGCGTGGCGCAGCCCTTGACCGACCAGGACCGGCGCATCGCCGAGGCCCTCGGGCCGGTGCTGAACGAACGCGGGCTGCTGCTGATCGGACTCGACGTGATCGGCAACGCGGTGACCGAGATCAACGTGACAAGCCCGACCTGCTTCCAGGAAATCACGGAGCAGACCGGCTTCGACGTGCCGGCAATGTTTATCGACACCCTCGAAGCCGAGCTGCGCTGAGCCTTCAGAGCGGTTGGTTGCCCATGGTGCCGGAGGTTGCCGGGCTCGGCGTCGTTGCCGTCGGGTCGGCGCCGTAGGACGAGGCGGATGCCTGCTCCTGGGGCTTGATCCAGTCGTTCCTCTGCTGCGTGTCGCGGTCCTGCGCCCATCGGTCCGCCTCGGCGTCCCATTCGCCGCTGTCAGACGCGCGCACGGGCTCTTTGGACCCCGCAGCCGCTTCGGAGACCGCGCTTTGCATCTCGCCGAGCTTCTCCTTGCCGGCGCGCTTTGCATCCTCGGCCAGCTGGTCGCTGGTGCCTCCGATCCATTCGTCTTCCTGCCGCGTGCGGGGGGCCGCCGCGGCAAGCACCGCGCCGAGTGCCAGCCCGATCGCGCCCAGCGCCAGCGGCTGCTCGTTGACGAGGTGGTCGTAGCCGGAACGAACTTTCCGGGCGCCCTGCCGCGTTGCTTCGCTGACCTGCGCCGCACGCGCCCGGGCCGCATCGGCCGCCTCCGACAGACCTTGCGAAGTCCGTTGGGCCGCATCGCGCGTCTGGCTCGCAAGTTGGCTCGCCGCATCGCTCACCTTGCCGCTCATTTCGCCGGCACGGCTGCGCAGTCCTTCCATGCCTTCGGCTGCCCGGGAACGCGCATCGGCTGCAGTCGAGCCCACCGCATCACCGAAGGCTCGCCCATCAGCGACGCTGCTGCTCGAGCGCCCGTTGGTCATCATCATCCAGGCCAGTCCGACGCCCACGAGTGCCAGCGGCAGCGGCTGTTCCTTGGCGGCCCGGCCCAGGTTGGAAAGGTATTCGCGGGCGCCGTTGTCGCGCAGGTAGTCGACGCCCTGGTCCATGAGGCGCCGCGGCTCGAGCCTGTGCTCGAGCAGGGTCAATGTCCGATCGAGGTCGGCGCGTGTGCGCTGGATGTCGGCCTGGATCTGTTCAGCACTGCGATCGGTGTGGTTCATACGTGCTCCTTGACCATGTTCGTGTCGCGCCGAAGCGAATCCATGGTGCGACGGGGTGCGAGCTTCTTCATGTCGAGCGCCTTGATGCCGCCCGACACCATGATGAAGCCGATGACGATCACCACCAGCCCGACGATTGCCGGGGCGAGCCACCCCGCAATGTCGGGCGGGAGCAGGGGCGCGAGCGCGTTCACGGCCGCCTGCAGCAGCACGATGAATCCGGCGAAAAGCACCGCGCCCCCGATCGCGATGGCGCCGATGCTCACCGCGGCATGCGTGGTCTTCTCGGACATCTCGGCCTTCGCCAGCTCGACTTCTTCCTGCACCAGGGTCGTGGAGTGGCGCCAGAGTTCGCTGACGAGGCCGCTGACCGATTCGGTATCGCCTGTGCGACGGTAGCGGGTGTCCCGATCCGGAGGAGGAATGTGTGGCCGGTCTGCCGTGGCTGCCTCGGGCCTTGCGAGTGTCTCGTTCATCATGGCTCCTTCACGAGTGACTGGCCTTCATGAAGCGAACGGCGAGGAAGCCGGTCGCAAGCGCGAGTCCGAAGAAGGCGACGGGCTGCGCACGCGCGAACGACTCCATGTCGCGCATCATCACGCTGACGTCCTTGTTGCGCAGCGCGTTCGAAAGGCGGTCCAGTCCGTCTGCCGCCGAGCCGGTCAGCCCGAGCAGCGGATCGTCGCCTGAACGGCTCTGCGCCGCCTGTCGAAGCGCACCGGCAACGTCGTGCAGCCCATCGGCGGCCACGTCCTTCTTGTCGTTGGCCAGTGATTGCGCGCTGTCCTTGGCGTCGTCGAGCAACTTGCCCGCACGCGCCTTCACTTCCTGCGTCGTCGAGCCCTCGGGCCAGGTCGAACGACCGTCCGCGGACGACCGGTCCGAAGTGTCGAAGTTTCTGTCTTCGGTTGTCGAGTATGAAGCTGTGGACATGAAAACTCCTGGTTCCGGGCCATCGAGGCCCATGAGTGCTGCTGCTGTTGCGAAGCGAGTAACTCGCCGCCGCGCGCGGCCCTGTGTAGCTTCCAGGAGAACGAGGGTGTAGGAATGAATACCTATTGCTGATGAGCTCTCGCGCGGCTTACTTCGGGCTGCGGGGGCGCCGCATCGACCCGACTCCAGTACCCGCCCTCAGGACCTGCGTCGCCCATCGACAAAGACCGCGAGTTCACCGGGCGCGAAGGCGGTCCAGGTCTCGTTGACGGTGAGCGGCGCGGTCACCACCACCGCGACGCGGTCGTCCGGCGTGGTGTGCTGGGCGAAGTCGACGGACAGGTCTTCGTCCGAGAGCTCGGCTGTCAGGAACGGGTGGCGCCGCTCGATGTACCAGAGGTTCGTCGAGGCATGGGACCACAGTGCCTGTCCGTTGGAGAGCATGAAGTTGAAGCTGCCTTGGCGTGCGAAGCGCGGCGCCAGCTCTCGCAGCGTGAGCGTCAGCTCATCGATGGTCGGCACGCCGGCGTGCGACTTGGCCAGCTCCTGCATGATCCAGCAGAAGGCATGCTCGCTGTCGGTGCTACCTACCGGATGGAAGTTGCCGTGCAGCCGCGGCCGGAAATCCTTCAGGTCGCCGTTGTGCGCGAACACCCAGTAGCGTCCCCACAGCTCGCGCACGAAGGGATGGCAGTTCTGCAGGTTCACCGCGCCCTGCGTGGCCTTGCGGATGTGGGCGATGACGTTGCGGCTCTTGATCGGATAGCGCCGGATCAGCTCGGCGACCGGCGACTCGCAGGCCGGCTGGTGGTCGACGAAATGCCGCAGGCCCCGGTCCTCGAAGAAGGCGATGCCCCAGCCGTCGGCATGGTGGTCGGTGCGCCCGCCGCGCTGCGCGAAGCCCGTGAAGCTGAAGGTCACGTCGGTCGGCGTGTTGCAGTTCATTCCGAGAAGCTGGCACATGTGGATGATTAGAACGCAGCAAAGGCTTCAGGGCGCGCGCTTTTCCCTGAGCTGCCAGGCCGCGCAGATCGCCAGCGCGCACAGCCCCGCGAGCAGCAGGAACACCTCGTCGAATGCCGCCAGCCGCGCCGCGCTGGTGGCCGCATTCGCCAGCGAATCGCCGTGCGCGGCCAGCCGCCACTCGAGCACGATCGCGCACAGGCTCACGCCGGCGGCGCCTCCCAGCATGCGCAGGAAGTTGATCGCGCTGGCCCCTTGCGGGATCAGCGTCCGCTCCAGCGGGCGCATCGAGCCCAGGTTGAGCGAGGGCAGGATGAAGCCCAGCCCCACCCGCCCGATGACCGCGAACGCCGCCAGCAGCCAGATCGCGCTGTCCAGCCGCAGCACCACCATCAGCGCGAAGGAGACGGCCAGCAGCGCGAGGCCGATGCATACCAGCAGCCAGGTCGGCTGCCGGTCTGCGAGTCGCCCGACCCCTGCGATGGTGAAGGCCAGCACGATCCCGGCCGGCAACAGGATGGTGCCCACGAGCGAGGCCGAGAGATGCAGCCCGACCTGCATGTAGACCGGCAGCAGGTAGGTCGAGCCGAACAGCGCCGTGCCGTAGATGAAGGCCACGATACTGCCCATGGCGAACTGCCGGTGCTGGAACAGCGCCAGGTTCATCAGCGGCGTGCCGCCGCTGGCCGCGAGCCGGCGTTGCCAGGCAATGAAGGCACCGAAGGCCAGTCCCGCGCAGGCGAGCAGCGTCGCCGCCTGCAGCGGCGCATCGCCGCGGAGCTCGACGAGCCCGTTGAGCAGGCACAGCGTGCCCAGCGTGCCCAGCGCCAGGCCGCCCCAGTCGAGGCCGCTGCTGCGTGCGGCGACGGCACCGCCGGGCGCGGTGACCGGCACAAACTTGTAGGCCAGCCAGATCGAGGCGATGCAGAAGGGCACCACCATGAAGAAGATCGAACGCCAGCCGAACAGGTCGACCAGCACGCCGCCGATGCTCGGGCCCACGGCCGGCGCCAGCACAACGCCCATGCCGAAGATGCCGCTCGCACGGCCCTGCTCGTGCGGCTCGAATGCACGCAGGATGATGATGGCCGGGATCGGCTGCACCACCCCTGCCGCCAGCCCCTCCGCCACCCGGGCCGCCAGCACCACCGGGAAGTGGTTGGCCAACCCGCCGGTGATGCCGCCTGCCAGCAGCAGGACCATGGTGCCGACATAGGTGCGGCGATAGCCGTAGCGAGAGAGAAGCCAGGGCGTGGTCAGCATCGAGACCGTCATCGCCACCATGAAGCCCGAGCTGACCCATTGCGCGCGCTCCTGGCCCAGCCCGAAGTAGTGGCTCATGCCCGGGATCGCCACGTTGACGATGGTCGAGGACATGATGGAGGCCATGACCCCGATCATCACGGAGAGGAGGAGGAGCCAGCGGTAGCGCGTCCCGTAGCGGGCACTGAGGGAGAGAGGCGGGGGGGGTGTGTCGATCATCGTGCGGCAGCTGTTCGGCTGTCCTACAAGCATACGAGCATTGCACGCCCGGCCGCGGCGCGCGCCGCCTCGACAATGGTGCGTTGTGCTTCCGCAGACCATACAAGGTGAAGAGAGAGGGAAATGGAATCCGTCACCGACGACGACACACCCGCAGGCACCAGCGCCGAGGCCGCGCCCACGCTTGCCGCCGAGCTGAAGGCGCCGACGATCACCCGCGCCTACCAATGCCAGTGCGGCCGGCCCGTGTTCCTGCGCAACAGCGAGTGCCTGGCCTGCCACACGCCGCTGGGCTACGTGGCCGAGCACCTGGGCGTGGTGCCGCTCGCGCCGGACACGCGTGAGGACGCCGAGCCGGACACCTTCACCGTCTTCGGCGATCCGCGAGGCAAGGCCTACCGCCGCTGCAACAACCTGCTGACGCCTGCCGCCTGCAACTGGATGGTGCCTGCGCCTCGGCAGGGCGACGAGCCGTCCTTCAACACCGACGGGCTGGTGCCCGGCCTCTGCCTGGCCTGCAGCGTCACGCGCACCATCCCTGATTTGTCGATCGAGAGCAACGGCGAGCTGTGGCGCAAGCTCGAGCTGGCCAAGCGCCGGCTGATCTCGCAACTGCTCGCGCTCAAGTTGCCGGTTGTCACCCGGCTGGCCGATCCGGTGCACGGCCTTGCCTTCGACTTCCTCGGCAATGTGCCAGGCGGACCGCATGTGATGACCGGCCACGACAGCGGCCTGATCACCCTCAATGCCGAGGAGGCCGAGGATGCCGTGCGCGAGCGCATCCGCGCCGAGATGCGCGAGCCCTATCGCACCCTGGTGGGCCACTTCCGCCACGAGATCGGCCACCACTACTGGGATCTGCTGGTCCAGCCCACTCACTGGCTCGAGCCCTTCCGCGAACTCTTCGGCGACGAGCGCGCCGACTACGCGGCGGCGCTGCAGGCGCACTACGAGAACGGCCCGCCGCCCGACTGGGCCAACCGCTTCGTCACCAGCTACGCCAGCTCGCATCCATGGGAGGACTGGGCCGAGACCTGGGCCCACTACCTGCACATGGCCGACACCGCCGATACGGCGATGAGCTTCGGCGTCGACGCGCAGAACGTCGAGCTCACCAGCGACTTGTTCGAGCGCTCGGACCTTTGGCAGCCCGAGCATGCCGAGGCTGGCGAATTCCTCGACTTCCTGAACGGCTGGGTGCGCTTGACCAACGTGCTCAACGAGCTGTCACGCAGCATGGGCCAGCCCGACTACTACCCCTTCGTGCTGCCTCGCGCCGCAGTGGGAAAGCTGCAGTTCATCCACGAGGTGATTTCGGAGCAGCGCGCCGGATCGCGCCCACCCGTCAGTGAGCGAGAAGGCGCTACACGCGCCCTGGCGCAACCGCACGCATAGCGCAGCGCGCGCAGATGCAGGCCACACCGCGCGCGTCGGATGGCACGCGTGCGAGCGCCTCCGGGCCGACCCTGGCCTGCATGCACCAGCAGGCCCCCTGCGGCTGACCGGTCTCGCGTTCCAGCTCGATCGCGCAGCGGTTGGCCTCGCCGCACACCGGGCAGCGCGAGGCATCGACGGCCGGCTTGGCGCCCATCACTTCCCGATCTCGAAGGCCGGCAGCTTCTTCGCGACGCATTGGTTCTGCAGCGTCACGTACACCGGCAGCCCATCGCGATACGCCGGATAGTCCTCGCCCTGGATCAGCGGCAGCAGGTACGCGCGCCCCTTCTCGCTGATGCCGTAGCCGTCGGCCGAGATGTAGTCGCGCGGCATGAACTTCTCGGCATTGGCCACCTGGTCCAGCGGCGCGCTCCCGATGCGGTACGCGTAGGGCGCGTCGGATGTGCGCTCGATGCAGGGCATGACCGCATTTTTTCCTTCGAGCGCGAGCTCGACCGCACGCTGGCCCAGCTCGTAGGCCTGGCGCGCGTCGGTGGCCGATGCGATGTGGCGCGCAGAGCGCTGCAGGTAGTCGGCGACGGCCCAGTGGAATTTGTAGCCCAGCGCCTCCTTCACCATCTGCGCCACCACCGGCGCCGCGCCGCCGAGCTGCGCATGGCCGAAGGCGTCCTTGCTGCCCTGCTCGGCGAGGAAGCTGCCGTCGGGATGGTGCGCCCCTTCCGACACCACCACCGTGCAATAGCCATGGTGCTTGACCAGCGCATCGACCCGCGCCAGGAAAGCCGGCTGGTCGAACGGAACTTCGGGGAACAGGATCACCACCGGGATGCCGTGGTCCGCCGCCAGCCCGCCCGCCGCGGCGATCCAGCCCGCATGCCGGCCCATCACCTCCAGCACGAAGACCTTGGTCGAGGTCGCGGCCATCGAGCGAACGTCCAGCGAAGCCTCGAGCGTGGACACGGCGACGTACTTCGCGACCGAGCCGAACCCTGGGCAGCAGTCCGTCAGCGGCAGGTCGTTGTCGATGGTCTTGGGCACGTGGATGGCCTGCAGCGCATAGCCCATGGACTGCGACAACTGGCTCACCTTGAAGCAGGTGTCGGCCGAATCCCCGCCGCCGTTGTAGAAGAAGTAGCCGATGCCGTGCGCCTTGAAGACCTCGATCAGCCGTTCGTACTCGCGCCGGTTCTTCTCCAGCGACTTGAGCTTGTAGCGGCAGGAGCCGAAGGCGCCCGCGGGCGTCTTGCGCAGCGCGGCAATGGCTTCCGCCGACTCGAGGCTGGTGTCGATCAACTCCTCGGCCAGTGCGCCGAGGATGCCGTTGCGCCCGGCATAGACCGTGCCGATGCGGTCGGCGTGGCGGCGCGCCGTCTCGATCACGCCGGCAGCGGAGGCATTGATCACCGAAGTGACGCCGCCGGATTGGGCATAGAAGGCATTGAGGGGCATGGTGTGAGCTCCTGGAATCCAGCCATTGCAAGGTGCCGAGCCCTGGCGGATGCAAGCGCGACGGCTGATGCATTCTCGCGCAGGCCTGGGGCTTGCGCGAGCCGCATGCCCAGTGGCTGAATCGGACTATGTTGCCGCCTCGTTGCGACGCTCACTCGAGCCGTATCTGCAGCGCATCGATCGTGCGCTTCCAGCTCGCGCGGTCTTCGCGGATCAGCGTGCCGAAGGCCGTCGGCGTCATGGCCATCGGCTCGGTGCCGTCCGCGGTCATGAAGGCGATGACCTCGGGCTGCGCGAGCACCTGGTTGAAGGCGCCGTTGAGCCGGCGAATGACCGCATCGGGCGTCCCGGCCGGTGCGACCAAGCCGTACCAGATCGACAGGCCGAGCTCCGGAAAGCCGGCCTCTTCCACCGTCGGAATGCCGGGCACGGCAGGCACTCGCTTGTGGCTGGTCACCGCCAGTCCCCGCAACTCGCCGCCGTTGACGCGCGCCACCGAGGTCGAGATGCCGTCGAAGTAGAGGTGGATGTCGCCGCGGGCCAGCGCCAGCATCGCCTGGCCCGAGCTCTGGTAGTGGATGGGCACCAGGCCCGGCGCGCGCTTCTCGAGCAGGCCGCCCAGCATGTGGTTGGAGCTGCCCACGCCGAGCGTGCCGTAGTTCACCATGCCGGGATGCGCCCGCGCATAGGCCGGCAGCTCGCGCAGCGAAGAGATCGGAGTCAGCGGATTGACGCTGAGCATGAAGGGCACGGCCTGCAGCGCGGCGACGGGCACCAGCTTGTCGGGTGCGTAGGTCAGGCTGCGCTGCAGGTTGGGATTGACCGCGAGCGTGGTGGAGGTCGCGAGCAGCAGTGTGTGGCCGTCGGGCGGCGCGTTCTGCACGGCGAGCGCGCCGATGGCGGTGGCCGCTCCGGCCTTGTTCTCCACGACGATGGGCTGCCCGAGGATGTCCTTCGCGCGTTCGGCAATGCGCCGCGTGACGATGTCGGCTCCGCCGCCGGCGGGATAGGGCACGACGATGCGAATCGGTGTCGACGTCGCGCCCTGGCCCCAGGCAGCCGTGCCCGCGGCCAGCAGCGCCGCGGCGAGCAGAGTCCGGCACGTGGCGCGGCGGATCGGGATGGCCGGAGAGATCGAACATGTCATGGCGGCAACTCCAGAGAGGCAGATGGGCATTGGGGCAGGGGGCGTGCGGTTATTTGTCGTTCGCGTAGGTCGCCGCGTAGCGGTCGGCCAGCAGCTTGCCGGAGGCGATCGGGCTGTAGCGGGCACCCTCGCCGATGCAGCTCGGGATGCACTCGATCAGCGCGTCGTAGTTGGGCATGCAGAAGTAGGGGATCGAGAGCCGGCGCGCACGCGCGCCGGCGCCCTCTGGCGGGTTCACTACCCGGTGCATGGTCGAGACGAAGCGGTCGTTGGTCCAGCGCATCATGATGTCGCCGATGTTGATCACGAAGGCACCCTGGATCTTCGGCACGTCGAGCCAGCCCCCATCGGGCAGCATCACCTGCAGGCCGCCGGGCGCATCGTCGATCTTCAGCACCGTGATCGCCGTCGTGTCGGAATGCGCGCCCGATCGCTCCTCGCCCTTCTCCGGCGGCCGCTCGAGCGCCGGGTAGTGGATGGTGCGCAGGATGCTGGTGTGGCGGTCGATGCGCGATGCGAAGTAGGCGGGGTCGAGGTCCAGCACCTCCGCGAAGATGCGCAGGATATCGGCGGACAGCCGCTCCATCTCGCGGTAATAGGCAGTCATCGCCGGGCGCAATGCCGCCGGCCGTTCGGGCCAGAGATTGGGCATGAAGTTGTTGCCGGCCTCCGGACGCGTGTAGTAGGGGTCGTCGCTCACGTCCAGCGGCCCGATGGCGAAGCTTTCGTGCAGCGAAGGCTTGAGGGTCGGATCGATGTGCTTGCCGATCGTCTTCACGCCCATCGCGCCATAGCCCTTGTAGGCCGTGCCGGCGGGCTTGCGAATGCGGTTCTTCTCTTCCAGCGGCAGGTCGAAGAAGGCCATCGCTTCCCGGTACAAGGCGTCGACGGCCGTGTCCGGCACGCCGTGCCCCGTCACGACCAGGAAGCCGAGGCCTTCGCAGGCCTGTTGCACCGCGGCTGCCACTTCGCGCCGGCCTTCGGGTGAGCCGCGGGAGAAGGGCTGGAGGTCGATCACGGGGATCGCGTGGGTGATGCTGTCCATGACGAGGCTCATGCCGAGGTCTCCTGGGTTGGATTGACAATGGCGGCGCATGTCCGCCTGTGTGCAACCGATCCTAGTGGCGCCATCCGCACGTGGCGCACCGTGCAGGTCCCTCGGCATGAATATGGATGAAACCCAGTATGAAACCGATCAATGGCGCGTCGGCTGCACACCAGCGCTCACTGCGCGGCCGGCCCTTCGGCGTGGAGATCCAGCACCTGCTTGCCTTTCTCTGCATCTATGAAGAGCGCCAGGTCACGCTGGCCGCGCAGCGCCTGGGCCGCAGCCAGTCGGCGCTGAGCCATTCGCTGTCGCGCCTGCGCGAGCTGCTGCGCGACGAGCTCTTCGTGCTGCGCGGCGGCGAGATGTGGCCGACCCAGGTCGCCCAGCAGCTGCATCCCACGATCCAGTCGGCCGTGGCGTTGATCGACTCGCTGCATGAGGAGCGCCGGCTCTTCGACCCGCTGCACGACGGCTTCGAGTTGCGCATCGGAATGACCGACTACGCCGAGCGGGTCTTCTCGCCGCGCCTGTGGATGGCCCTGGAGCGGCGTGCGCCCGGCGTGCGCCTGACCGTGCGCGCCATCGATCGCTATGCCGCCGAGGGCATGCTGCTCGGCGACGCGGTCGACATGGCGATCGTCGGCAACCCGGTGCTCGCCGATGCCGCACTCCAGTGCGACGAACTGCTGGCCGATCCCTATGTGGTCGCGTTCTCGCGGCGCGCCCATGGCGCCGGCATGGACCTGCCCGCCTACCTGGCCGCACCCCACCTGCGCGTGGCGGTGGGGCAGGGCGAATACAGCGCCGTGGACGCGGTGCTCAAGGCGTCGGGGCACCGGCGCGACATCCGCTGCATCGTTCCGAGCTTTCTGCGCGTGCCGGCCATGCTGGAGGGGTCGGCCCTGGTGGCCACGCTCGCGCGGGGCGTGTTCTCCGATCTCGACGGGAGTGCGGGCCATGCCATCGTGCTGCAGCCGCCGCCGTTCGAGATCGATCCTGTGCGGATCGTGCTGCTGTCGCCCGGCGGCGAGCGGGTCTCGAGTGCGCAGCGCTGGTTGCGCGACCTGATCCTCGAGCTGTTCTCGGCGCGCTAGCAAAGGTCAAGCCGGGGACATCCGGTGCGACCGGAGCCGCCAAGGCGCGCGCGCGGGTTGCTCTTGCGGCGGCAGCGCCGCCGGCTGCGAGCCCGACACCGTGATGCACGAGGGCTCCAGCGCCGACACCAGCACGCGCCGGTGCTGGTTGCCTTCGAATCTCTCGCCCGCTGCGAGCACGATATCGCGCGGATCGTGGTCCACCGTGACCCACACGCTGCCGCTGCGGCATTCGATACCCACACCGGCCGCATCGGGCAGCGTGAAGATGCTGCGCTTGGCCAGGCTCAGGTGGAAACGGGCGGCGGCGGTGTTCATGGCGGGCTCCTTTTGCATTCAGCTGTGGAATGAATATAGTGAGCCGAAGGTAGAAGGTCACACGGTCATACGGAACTCGTTGCATGCGCCCTGAGAATGCCAAACCCCCTCAAGCAGTGGCCGAGCTGCCGCCGCTGGAGCTGCTGCGCAGCTTCGAGGCAGCGGCGCGCACGCTGAGCTTTACGCAGGCGGCTGCGGAGCTCTTCCTGACACAGTCCGCCGTCAGCCGGCAGATCCAGCAGCTCGAGGCCAGCCTGGGCGTGCTGTTGTTCGAGCGCCGCCATCGCGCGCTGGGACTGACCGAGGCCGGTGGCGTGCTGCAGCGCGCCGTGGTCGAAAGCCTGGAGCGGCTGCGCGACGCCACCGCGCGCTTGCGGGCGGCGCCCGCACTGCGCCAGGTCGCGATCACCTGCACGCCGGGCTTCGCCTCGTTCTGGCTGATCCCGCGGCTCGTGCGCTTCACCGCGGACCATCCGCGGGTCGACGTGCGGCTGTCGGCCACGCTGGAGGTGCTGGATCTGGAGCGCAGCCGCATCGACTTGGCCGTGCGCTTCGTGCCGCTCGAGCGCGGCACCGGCCCCGCACTCTTCGAGGAATCGGTGATACCGCTCTGCGCGCCCAAGGTCGCCGCGCAGCTGCATTCGCCCGACGACCTCGTCGATCAGACCCTGCTGACCATCGACATGCCCAAGCACAATGACGCCCCGACGGTCGACTGGGAGCCCTGGCTCGAAGTCATGGGACTCACCGGCCTGCGCATGAAGAATTCACTGCGCTTCACCCTCTACACCGACGCCGTCGCCGCCGCCGTGGCCGGACAGGGCGTCGTGATCGGCCGCTTGCCCTTGCTGCGGCACCTGTTGGAAAACGGCAGCCTCGTGGCGCCTTTCGGCACGGATGTGGCTTCGCGCCGGGCCTATTTCATCGAAAGCGCCCGTCGCGCCGAGCAGAACACGGACGCACAGGATTTCATCGGGTGGTTGCGCGCCGAGGCCGAAGCCGCGCAACGGGCCTGACCTGCTTCAGCGCTGTGTGACCGGGGTGGCGGCAACCCGCGTGCCGAAGCCGAACACCGCTGCGAGTGGCCTGGTTTCCGGCAGCACGTAGACCACGCCGCGGCGTGCGCCAAGCGTGGGCTTCACGTGCGCATCGTAGAACGCCGCCGGCACATTGATGCAGCCGTACGAAATCCGGTTGTCCTCGACGCCGGGCGTCGCGAGCCGCTGCAGGCGGCGCTCGGCCGGGTTCGTGGCACGAACGCGGTGCATCGAAACCGCTGCGTCGTAGTCGACCCACACGATGTCTTCGCCCTGCAGGTTGCGGCCCGGTTCGGTGGCAAAGCGGCCGGCAGGCGTCGTGCGTTCCTCGGGCCGGATCTGGGCCATCGGACGCTCGCCGATGCCGGGCACCGAATCATCGCCACGCGCCAAGCCGAGAAGAATGGGCGCAGAAGCCCTTTCCTTTCCGCCAGCATCGAAGACATGGACGCGGGCGCCCTTCTTGTCGACGATGGCAAAGGCCGCCCCCTGGTTGTCGCCGGTGGCTCGCACCCACTGGACCAGGCTCGCGAGCTCGCCCTGGGCCCGTGCCGGCACGGGGAGTGCCAGCGCGGCTGCGGCCAGGGCCAGCGCGAGGAAGCCGGGCGCTGCGCCCGGCAGGGTCGGCGAGATGCGGCGCACGATCAGTTGCGGTCAGCGCGCGCCATGCGCGTGTTGTCTGAAGACCTCGGCATGGTCGTGTCGTTCGAAGACATCGTTCCGCTGCCCGAGGTGCTGCCGCTGGCCGTGGAGCCGGAACTCATCGTCCCCGAGCCCGTCCCGGAGCGCTGTGTGGATGGCGTGCCGGTCGTTCCCATGGGCGTACTGCCCTGAGTGCCTTGCGTGCCCTGCGCCTGCTGGCCTGCACCCGTTGCGGGATTGGGCGAGCTCGTGGTCGGCGGGTTGCCCTGGGCCACGGCGAAGCCTGCACCGGCAATGGCCAGGGCTGCGGCCGAGGTTTTCAGTGCGGCACGAAACGAGATGGAAGTCATGAGCGATCTCCTTGAGGGTGGATGGTTGTGACCGGGTGCTGAGGCCTCAGTGTTTGCCAACGTAAACACATGGGTTCCGGTCCGGGTCGGCATGGCGCGCGCGTGCCTGTAGGACGGGAAAGCAGCAGGTCGCAGGCTGTATGGCCCGCGCGGCCAAGCCCGGCGGCATTACAGTTCGGGTCCGCGCCGCTTCGTGCCGCCATTGGCCTGAGAGGGCCCGACATCCATGACCTCGAACACAGCAGACACCCAAACCGCCCCTTTGCCGCAGCCCTCGCAGCCGGACAAGGAACCGAACGCACGAGCCGGCCGCAAGCACCGGCGCGCCCGCCCCGCGCAGCAGAATCCGCAGGCGCAGCAGCCGGCGCAAGGCAAGCAGCCCGCGCATCCGCGCAAGACCCACCCCGTGCTCGAACGCCTGTTCGAGCTCTACCCAGGCCTGTTCGGCGCCCGCTTCCTTCCGCTGAAGCTCGGCGTGTTCGAGGACCTGCTCGCGGCGCACGGGGACGAGTTCAAGCGCGAGGACCTCAAGGTCGCGCTCGGGCTGCATGCGCGTTCCACGCGCTACCTCGAGGCCGTCGCTGCGGGCAAGGCGCGCCATGACCTGAACGGCACGCCTGTGGAGCCCGTCGCCCCCGAGCATGTGCACCACGCCATTCTCGAAGTGTTCCGCAGGCGACAAGCGCGCAGCAGCGAGGACCTGCGCCCGCAGTTGCGCGCCCGCCTGATGGCCGCCATCGAGGCCTCGGGCCTCTCGCGCGAGGACTACATGCTGGTCGTGCGCAGCAACGACGAGACCGCCAATGCAGTTCTCGACGAGGCCTTTGCCGAACTGGGCGCGCGCAACGCGAAGCGCGAGGCGCTGCGCCGGGCCTTCGAGGCGAGCGGTCGCAGCGTGGCCGAGTTCGCGGAGATGTACGGGATGGATCTGGCCGAGGTGAAGCGAACGCTGGGCCCGGAGCGATCGCGTGCCGACACGCCGGGCGCCGCTTGACTCGCTGCAGTCGAATGCCCTTGGGCGACGCGGCGCTTCAGCCAGGCGCTGGGCTCACCGTGCCTTCGACGGAATGGAATACGTTCCCACGGCATGTGCGACGACGTCGCTGCGCCCCTCCGAATAGAGGCTGACCTCGCCGACCGCCAGGGAGCGGCCCAGCTTGATGAGCTTGCACACGCCGACGACGCGCGCGCTCGCCTCAGGCTTGCGAAGAAAGTTGATGTTCAGGCTGGTGGTCACCGTCAAGGGAACGATGCCGATTTCAGCGAGGATCGCCACGTAGAGCGCCACATCGGCCGTGGCCATGAGCACCGGCCCGGAGACCGTGCCGCCGGGCCGCAACTCTGCGGGGCCCACCTCGTGCGCAACCGTCGCGCCGGCATTGCCGGCTTCGAGGACAGTGCACTTCGTCTGCGGGAACTCGCGTGCAATGAACGCTGCGATTTCTTCCTTCGTGGCCGGCATGGCGATCAGGCCTGCCCTGCCTTGACCTTCAACCGCCACGCATGCAGCAGCGGTTCGGTGTACCCGCTAGGCTGCTCCACGCCCTTGAACACCAGGTCCTGCGCGGCCTTGTACGCCGCCGAGGTCTCGAAGTTGCCTGCCATCTTCTGGTAGAACGGGTCGCTGGCGTTCTGAGCGTCCACCACCGCAGCCATGCGCTGGAAGGTGGCTTCGACCTCTTCTTTCGTCACGACGCCATGCAGCAGCCAGTTGGCGATGTGCTGGCTCGAGATGCGCAGGGTCGCGCGGTCTTCCATCAGCCCCACGTTGTGGATGTCGGGCACCTTGGAGCAGCCCACGCCCTGGTCGATCCAGCGCACCACGTAGCCGAGGATGCCCTGCACGTTGTTGTCCAGCTCCTGCTGGCGTTCGGCGGCGGTCCACTTCGCCTCGGGCGCGACCGGCACCTTCAGCAGGTCGGCGAGGATGTTGTCGCGCTCCGCATCGGCGTCGATCTTCTCGAGCTCCTTCTGCACCTCGGCCACGTTCACGCGGTGGTAGTGCAGCGCATGCAGCGTGGCGGCCGTCGGCGAGGGCACCCAGGCGGTATTGGCGCCGGCCTTCGGGTGGCCGATCTTCTGCTCCAGCATGGCGGCCATCAGGTCGGGCATGGCCCACATGCCCTTGCCGATCTGCGCCTTGCCGCGCAGGCCGCACGAGAGGCCCACCAGCACGTTGTTCTTCTCGTAGGCCTGGATCCAGGGCGTGGTCTTCATGTCGCCCTTGCGCAGCATCGGGCCGGCGCGCATCGCGGTGTGCATCTCGTCGCCGGTGCGGTCCAGGAAGCCGGTGTTGATGAAGGCCACGCGCCCCGCCGCCTCGGCGATGCAGGCCTTGAGGTTGACGCTGGTGCGGCGCTCCTCGTCCATGATGCCCAGCTTCACGGTGTTGGCGGTCAGGCCCAGCATCTGCTCGACGCGGCCGAACAGCTCGCTGGCGAAGGCCACTTCGGCCGGGCCATGCATCTTGGGTTTGACGATGTAGACGCTGCCCGTGCGCGAGTTGCCCTTGCGCTTCAGGTCGATGGTGGCGATGGTCGTGGTGATCACCGCGTCCATGATCCCCTCGGGGATTTCCTTGCCGTCGGCGTAGAGGATGGCGGGGTTGGTCATCAGGTGGCCGACATTGCGCACGAACATCAGCGAGCGGCCGTGCAGCCTGACCGGCTTGCCGTCGGCCCCGGTGTACTCGCGGTCGGGGTTGAGGCCGCGGGTGAAGGTCTTGCCGCCCTTCTGCACTTCTTCGGTCAGCGTCCCTTGCAGGATGCCGAGCCAGTTCGAATAGGCGAGCACCTTGTCCTGGGCGTCGACCACCGCCACCGAGTCCTCGAGGTCGAGGATGGTGGACAGCGCCGCCTCGAGCACCACGTCGCTGATGCCGGCCGGGTCGGTCTTGCCGATCGGCGTGTTGCGATCGATCCGGATGTCGAGGTGGATGCCGTTGTGCCTGAGCAGCACCGAGCTGGGCGCCGCCGCATCGCCCTGGTAGCCGACGAACTGCGAGGGGTCCGCCAGCGGCGTGCTGCTGCTTTGCAGCGCGACCATCAGCTGGCCGTCCTTCACCGCGTAGCCGGTCGCGTTCTTGTGCGAGCCGTTGGCGAGCGGTGCGGCCTGGTCCAGCACCTCGCGCGCGAACGCGATCACCTTGGCGCCGCGCAGCGGGTTGTAGCCCTGCCCCTTCTCGGCGCCATCGGTCTCGGGGATCGCGTCGGTGCCGTAGAGCGCATCGTAGAGAGAGCCCCAGCGCGCGTTCGCGGCGTTCAGCGCGTAACGCGCATTGAGGATCGGCACCACCAGCTGCGGGCCGGCCTGCAGCGCGAGCTCGGCGTCGACGTGGGTGGTGGTGGCCTTCGCGCCCTTCGGCTGCGGCAGCAGGTAGCCGATCTTCTCGAGGAAGGCGCGGTAGGTCGGCATGTCGGCGATCGGGCCGGGATGGGCCTGGTGCCAGGCGTCCATCTCGGACTGCAGGCGATCGCGTTCGGCGAGGAGCGCGATGTTCTTGGGGGCGAGATCGCCGACGATGGCGTCGAAGCCCTTCCAGAAAACATCGCTTGCGACCCCGGTGGCCGGCAACACCTGGTCTTCGATGAAGCGATGGAGTTCGGTGGCGACCTGGAGGCCGTGGACGGTCGTGCGGGCGGTCATGGTGAGCTACTCCTTGAATCAAGACGGAAGAATGCAGTCGACGACTTTATTCGATACCTGGGTGGCGAGTAAGAGCCTCGGGCGTGAATGATCAATGACCAAATTGGAGGTAATCGCCCGCCGAAGCCGGTGAAGGCCCTGCCAAAGGGTAGGCCCTGATAGCCACGCTGCAAAGGGTCCATACATTCACCTCTCCATCCAGCCGGCCTTCGCGATGATTCACCTGGCCTCCAATGAAAACCCGCTCGGCATGCCCGAGCCCGCTCGCCGCGCCGCCGCGGCGGTGCTCCAGGGCGCAGGCAACTACCCCGATGGCAACGGCACCGCGCTCAAGCATGCGCTCTCGGCGCGGCTCGACGTGCCGGCCGACTGGCTGGTGCTGGGCAGCGGCTCCAGCGAGATCCTCGAACTCGCGGCCCAGGTTTGCGTCGAGCCAGGCGAGCATGTCGTCTATTCGCAGTATGGTTTCGTGGTCTACGGCCAGGCGGCGGCGCACGCCCACGCACGCAGCACCGGCGTCCCGGCGCGGGACTTCGGCCATGACCTGGACGCCATGCGCGCCGCCATCGGCGAGGACACGCGGCTGGTCTTCGTCGCCAATCCCAACAACCCCACCGGCACGTTCATCGAGGCCGGGCCGCTGCTCGCCTTCCTGGCATCGGTCCCGCCGTGGGTGACGGTGCTGCTCGACGAGGCCTACGGGGAATACCTCGCGCCGGCGAAGCGCTACGACAGCATCGCGTGGGTGCGGCGCTTCCCGAACCTGATCGTCGCGCGCACCTTTTCCAAGGCCTACGGTCTGGCCGGGTTGCGCATCGGCTACGGCGTCGCGCAGCACGGGCTGGCGGCGCGCCTGAATGCGCGGCGGCCGCGATTCAACGTCAGCACGCCGGCGCAGGCTGCGGCGGTGGCGGCGTTGGCCGACGCGGCCTTCCTGGCGCGCAGCTACCAGCTCAACAGCGCGGGGCGGGTGCGGCTCGAAGCAGGGCTGCACGAGCTGCGACTCGCATCGATCCCTTCCGCGGGCAACTTCCTGATGGTGCACGTCGGTGAAGGCCGCACCGTGCACGCGCGCCTGCTGGCGGCTGGAGTCGAGGTGGCGCTGCTCGACGGCTACGGCCTGCCGCAGTGGCTGCGCATCACCGTCGGGTTGCCTGAGCAGAATGAGGCGGTGCTGGCAGCGCTGCGCGATCATGCGCCCGCGCGCTGAACTTGCCGAGGAAGCCAAACCCAAGGGCTGACTGTCTGTCACGAGCTGATCGCCCGGGCCGGCTTGCGCACCGGGACATGGCGGAACATGATGCAAGCAGTCCCGAACCAGGAGGTTTGCGATGCAGCTCCGTCAATCCCTCGATCGCGCCCGGCGTGCGCTGCTGATGGCAGGCGGTGCGTGGGCCGCCGTGACTGCGTTGAAACCGGGCCGCGCAGGCGCACAGACGCCTGCACGCATCGGCGTCATTGGCGCGGGCCATATCGGCGGCACCATCGGCGGCTTGTGGATCAAGGCAGGCCATCCGGTCATGTTCTCGTCGCGCCATCCCGAAGAGCTCAAGGATCTCGTCACGGGGCTCGGCCCGCTTGCCAGCGCAGGCACCGTGGCGCAGGCGATCGCCTTCGGTGACGCGCTTTTCATCGCGGTGCCCTATGGCGCGTTGCCGCAAATCGGCAAGAACTACGGCGCCGCACTCCAGGGCAAGGTCATGCTGGATGCCTGCAACGCCGTGGAGTCACGCGACGGCTCGGTGGCGGGCGAGGTCGAGCAGGAAGGCGTCGGCGTGGTCTCGCAGAAATACCTTGCCGGTGCGCGGCTGGTGCGGGCGTTCAACACGATGTCGTACATGATCTTCGCGCGCGAGGCGCACCGGCCCGACCCGAAGCTGGCAGTGCCGATCGCAGGCGATGACCCCCGCGCGGTCCAGGTGGCGGCGGGACTGGTGCGCGACGCCGGATTCGACCCGGTGCTGGTCGGCAAGCTCGCCGACGCCCGGCAGTTCCAGCGCGGCGGGCCGGGGTACGGCCAGCCCGTGAGTGCGTCGGAGCTAAAGCAGAAGTTGTCCCTGGGGCCATGACGGCGCTGCCGGGCTGGCTGCGGCGGGCGATCCCGGCGACGCCGCAGGAGCTTGCGGCTGCGCTGTGGTCCTTCGGCTATTTCTTTGCGCTGCTGGCGGGCTACTACGTGCTGCGGCCTTTGCGCGACCAGATGGGCATCGCCGGCGGTACCCGGGCGTTGCCGTGGCTGTTCTCTGCGACCTTCGTGACGCTGCTGGCAGCGCAACCGATTTTCGGCGCGCTGGTCGCCCGGCTGCCGCGTGCACGCTTCATCCCCATCGTCTATCAATTCTTCGTGCTCAACCTGGCGCTCTTCTGGCTCCTGATGGCAATGGGTATCGAGCCCGTCATCGTTGCGCGCGTCTTCTTCGTCTGGGTCAGCGTCTTCAACCTGTTCGCGGTCGCGGTGTTCTGGTCCTTCATGGCGGACCTGTTCACGAGCGAGCAGGGCAAGCGGCTCTTCGGCTTCATCGGTGCCGGCGGGACTGCCGGCGGGCTGCTGGGGCCGGTGATCACCATCGCGCTGTCGGTGCCGCTGGGCCCGCACAACCTGTTGATCGCGGCCATCGTGTTCCTCGAGCTTGCGGTGTTCTGCGCCGCACGCCTGGAGCGCAGCGCCGGCGCTCCCCAAGGGCAGCGGCGCGACGAGCGGCGCGTCGGGGGCAGTGCCTTCGCGGCGCTGTCCGGGCTGGTGCGCTCGCCCTACTTGCTCGGCGTCGCGGCGTGGGTCAGCCTGCTGTCCTTCGGCGCGACGATCCTGTATCTCGTGCAGGCCAATGTGGTGGCCGCCAACGTGCAGGGCGGGGGCGCGCAGACGCGCATCTTCGCCAGCATCGACCTGCTCGTCGGTCTGCTGACGCTGGCCACGCAAGTCTTCGCTACCGGGCACTTCCTTCGCCGCTTTGGCACGGGCATGGCGGCGGGCGCGCTGCCGGCGGTGTACGTGGTCGGCTTCCTGGTGCTGGCGTGGATACCGGGCCTTGCCGTGGTCATCGTGTTGCAGGTCATGCAGCGGTGGATGAATTTCGCCATTGCCAATCCGGCGCGGCAGGTGTTCTTCACGGTGGTCGGGCGCGAGGAAAAATACAAGGCGAAGAACATGATCGACGTGGTGGTCTATCGCGGTTCCGACGCGCTATACGGCTGGGTCTTCGATAGCCTGCAAGCAGTCGGGCTCAAGTTGGGCGCGATCGCGTTGTGCGCTGCGCCGGTCGCGCTCGCGTGGGTCTTGTTGTCGGCGGCGCTCGGGCGCATGCAGGAGCGCCGTGCCGCGCTGCCGGGCAGCCGCGAGAAAGGAGAAGCACCATGACTGGACTGACCCGGCGCGGTTTCACCGCGCTCAGCGGCGCAGCGCTGCTTGCGCAGCGCGCGGCGCTCGCGCAGCAGGGCAACAGGGACGCGGCGGCCCTCATCCAGCGTGCGATACCAGCCACCGGTGAGCTGCTGCCCGCGGTCGGCCTCGGCACTGCGCAGGTGTTCGACAGCAACGACGACCGCACCCGCGACAGCGCGACGCGGGTGGTCCGGGCTCTCCTGGAGGGGGGCGGCCGGCTCATCGACACCTCCTCGGTGTACGGCGATGCCGAGCAGGTGCTGGGCCAGGTGATGGCCGCCGGTGGCTGGCGCGACAAGGTCTTCGTCGCGACCAAGCTGGAGGCGCCGGACGCGGCCGAGCTGGAGCGCTCGCAGACACGGCTCGCGACACGGCGCATCGACCTGCTCCAGCTTCACAACGTGAGCAATCCGAACCAATCGCTGTCGCGATTCAAGGCCTGGAAGACTCAGGGCCTGTGCCGTTACATCGGCATCACGTCCACCTATCGTGGCGCCTACGCGGCATTGGAAGCCGTGCTGCAGCGCGAGAAGCCCGACTTCGTGCAGATCGACTATTCGATCGACAACCGCGATGCCGAGGTGCGCATCCTGCCGTTGGCGGCCGACGTGCAAGCGGGCGTGCTCACGGCCCTGCCATTCGGGCGCGGCCGGCTGTTTCGCGCAGTGCGTGGCAAGCCGGTGCCCGATTGGGCGGCGGGTTTTGCCACCAGTTGGGCATCCTTCTTCTTGAAGTTCCTGCTGGGGGACCCGCGCGTCACGGCCGTGATTCCGGGAACTTCGGATGCCGGGCACATGGCCGACAACCTGGGGGCCATGCGCGGGCGGCTACCGGACGCGGACGAACGCAGGCGAATGGTTGAGTTTGTGCGCAGCCTTTAGACCTGGACGGCGCCTCGAGCAGAATATCCTTTCACGAGATAGAACCCTCAAGCAAGGTCCGGACAGGGCACTTGCGAACGCTGCTCCAGGAGAAACCCCGAATGACAAGCCCCGATGTGCTGATCAGCGAGGTCGGCCCGCGCGATGGCCTGCAGTCCGTCAAGGCCACGATGCCGACCGCCGACAAGCTGCGGTGGATCGACGCGCTCCACGCCGCCGGCGTGCGCGAGATCGAAGTCGCCTCCTTCGTGCCCGCGCGCCTGCTGCCGCAGATGGCCGATGCCGCCGATGTGGTGCGCCATGCGATCGCGCTGCCCGGGCTCACCGTCATGGCGCTGGTGCCCAACCGCAAGGGCGCGGAGGCCGCGCTCGCGGCCGGCGTGCACAAGCTCACCATGCCGGTGTCCGCCAGCGCTGCGCATTCGCTGGCCAACGTGCGCAAGACACGCGAGGAGATGGTCGAGGAGGTGCGCGCCATCGCCGCACTGCGTCGCGAGATCGCGCCTCACGTCAAGCTCGAGGCCGGAATTTCCACTGCCTTCGGCTGCACGCTGCAGGGCGAGGTGCCGGAGGACGAAGTCATCCGCCTCGCGGTGCAGTGCGTGGCAGCGGGCGCGGACGAATCGGGCCTGTCCGACACCGTCGGCTATGCCAATCCGGCCCAGGTGCGCCGCCTCTTCAGGCGCCTGCGCGCCGAGCTCGGCGACAAGGCCGGCGCGGCCCACATGCACAACACCCGCGGGCTGGGCCTGGCCAACTGCCTCGCGGCCTTCGAAGAGGGTGTGCGCACCTTCGACGCCTCGCTTGGCGGCCTGGGCGGCTGCCCCTATGCGCCCGGGGCCTCGGGCAACGTGGTGACGGAGGACCTGGTCTTCATGTTCGAGGCCATGGGCATTGCCACGGGCATCGACATCGGCAAACTCATCGCGGCGCGCGCGCCGCTCATCGCCGGTCTGCCGGGCGAGCCGGTCTACGGCATGACGCCCGAAGCCGGCCTGCCCAAGGGCTTCGTCCCCGTTTCAGGAATCGCACATGTCTGACAACGCAAAGAACCTCCTGCCCTACGCCGGCGTCCGCGTCGTCGAGTTCACCCACATGGTGATGGGCCCCACCTGCGGCATGATGCTGGCCGACCTCGGTGCGGAGGTCATCAAGGTCGAGCCCGTCGAGGGCGACTCGACGCGGCGCCTGCTGGGCTCCGGCGCCGGCTTCTTCCCCACCTTCAACCGCAACAAGAAGAGCATCGCCCTCGATCTCAAGAAACCCGAAGGCATCGAGGCTGCGCTGCGGCTGATCGCCACCGCCGACATCGTGAGCGAGAACTTCAAGCCGGGCACGATGAAGAAGCTGGGCCTGGACTATGAGAGCCTGAGGAAGCGCGACCCACGACTCATTTACGTGAGCCACAAGGGCTTCCTGCCCGGCCCCTACGACCACCGCACCGCACTCGACGAAGTGGTGCAGATGATGGGCGGCCTGGCCTTCATGACCGGCCGCATCGGCGACCCGCTGCGCGCGGGAACCAGCGTCAACGACATCATGGGCGGCATGTTCGGCGCCATCGGCGCGATGGCGGCGCTGCGCCAGCGCGAGCAGACCGGCGAGGGCTGCGAGGTGCAGTCGGCACTGTTCGAGAACAACATCTTCCTCGTCGCGCAGCACATGATGCAGTTCGCGGCCACCGGCAAGCCGGCCGATCCGATGCCCAGCCGGATCTCGGCCTGGGGCGTGTACGACGTCTTCACCGTGAAGGGCGGCGAGCAGATCTTCCTGGCCGCGGTCAGCGACAAGCAGTGGGCCATCTTCTGCAAGGCCTTCGGCCTCGAGGAAATGCTGGCCGATCCGCGCCTGAAGACCAACAACGACCGCGTGCGTGCGCGCGATTGGATGATGCCCTTGCTGCGCTCTCACCTTGCGGGCTACAGCGCGGCCGAGCTCAGCGCCGTGTTCGAGAAGAACGAGCTGCCCTTCGCCCCCATCGCCAGGCCGCACGAGCTCTTCGACGATCCGCACCTCAATGCCACGGGCGGATTGGCGCCGGTGCGCATGAATGACGGCAGCGAGTCGAAGGTACCGCTGATGCCCTTTACCCTTGGCGGCGAGCGGCCGGGCATCCGACTGCAGCCGCCGCTGCTCGGCGAACACACGGATGCGCTGCTGCGCGAGGTCGGCTACAGCGAGGCAGGGATCGAGGCGCTCAAGCAGCAGGGCATCGCTGCAGCCGGCTGAGCAAGGCGGGCATGCCGGGCGCGGGGGCGGCGCTCACGAGGAGCCCACCCTGCACGGGTGGCATCGAGGTGTCATCGCTCCGATTTTCAGGTGATCAGTGCACGCATCGTGAGCGCGCCTTCTTCGCCAGGTCACGTCATCTTCTGGCGTGGGTGATGGAACCAACGCAAAAGCTCCGTTACTCAGCGGAATAAACCATTATTCCCAGAGGAGCGACACCAGATGACCGCTCAACTAGCTCACAGCCTCGACCTGTACCTTGCCTCGGTGGGGCGGGCGCCTGCGTGCATCAGCGCCGAAGGCAGCCTCGCGTTCGATGCCGCAGAGCGCCTGCAGGTTCATGCCGCCATGCACCCGGATGGCAAGGTCGAATTGTTTGCGGCCGCGGGCTACGTGCGGGCCGAGCTGCTGCAGTCCATCGTGGAAGCCGACGAGGATTGCGACTTCGACGAAGACGCACCCCGCCACGTTGCGGACATCGTGGCCCGGTGGACGGGCGAGGAAGCGCTATGGGCGGTCGACGTTCATCGAGAGACGGGCTTGCTGACCTTGTCCATGGTCGTTTCGGCCCTTCCCCGCGATCAGGCCGAGTGGGCGACGGTCATGAGGGCGTTCATGCGCACCGCCGATTCGTGGATCGCGCGCCTCCAGCAAGAGGCGCCGGATTCCTCGCCGCATTCCCGCGTGGGTTTGGCCGAAATCAGCTCCGGCGCATTCCTGCGCTGCTGAACGCTGCCGAGTGCGCCGGCAGCCGGCGCGCCTGCAAGCGTCCCATTTCTTCAACTCACTTCAGACGGGCAATGCCATGAGACCTTTTTCATCTGTCGAACCCAACCGGAAGGAGCGCGCTTCCACCCAGTTGGGTTCACCGCGGGTGACCCAGCAGGTGACCCAGCAGGTGACGCAGCAGAGACAGGTTGACTCGCCTACTCGGGATGGCGCTAGAAGAAGCCTGCTCAAGCCAGTTCCAACTTTGATGCAAACGAGCTGCGTCCCTGTATGGGACCGTGTGCGGAAACTGCTGGCACAAGTCGATGGGCTGGACATGAGGAAGGACGACTGCGTCATCGCGACCTCGAGGGTCCGCGAGCAAGGGCTCGATCAGGTCGCCGAGGCCATCGTGATCCTGGTAGACGCAGAATGCTTCGGAGCGGCAGACGCGCTCATGCGCATGTGCGAGCCAGAGGTGCGCTTGGCCCTGGTGAAACAGTGCGGGAGCAAGTGCACCGAGCGCCTGAGAACCTGCGACGATGAAAAAGTCAAAAACTCCGTTCAGAGGGCGCTGGATGCCGCGGCACAGAACGCGTTGGGGCGCAGCGACGTTGTTCAGTTGTTGGGGCTGTTGCCGCTTTGCTCGCCACTCATGAGGAAGAGCGTGGAGGGACTGTTTCCACTGCTCAACGAGGACACGGTCGAGAAGCTGGAGGACGATGAGTTCGCTGGAGCGCTGACCATGGCGCTGAACCGGATCCAGCAGATGGACGACCCGGGCAAGTGCCTCAGGGAGTTGAACTCGCTCCTGATGATCGCCAACAATCCCCAGGCGTGCGGTCTCCCTCGGGCCATGAGGATGATGCGCAGCCTCTGCCCTGTCCTGAGTCAACTGTCCGTCAAGTGGCGCGAAGATGCCGCCATGGTGGAGTTCCTCGCCAAGCTGACAGGCATGACCTGGCGTGAACCGACGCTGCAATCGATTAGCGGCATACCGGCACACGCGCGCGCTGAAGTGCTGCAAATCGCCGTGGAGCTTGCGGCCAGTTCGCAGACCACCGAGGAATGCCTGAATCGCGTGCGGGGTCTTGCAGCCTTGAGCGACAAGATCGAGAAGATCGACGAGGGCGCGGGTAAAGGGTTGAAGTCCCACCTCATGCGCGTGGTGCTTGGGTGGTTTGCGCAGTGGAGCGAGGCGGACTATGGGGCTTGCAGAGGTCTGCTCCTGGAGACCCTGACGAATCTGGAGCTGGGCCTTCAGCCTGGCATGGCGAGTTCTATAAGCGCAAGGGTCAGCGTTCGGGGGAAGCCCACGACCATGCTCGCCCACTTGGCCGACGACTTTAGACAAATTGTCGGCAATGGGGATCTGCGCAAGGCCGCGCTTCTGATTCGGGCGGCCAAACTCGCCGACTTTGGCTCCCTGGCACGCGAGAAGCTCATTGGGGCGGTGATCGACAAGCTTTCAGAGGCCGGGTACAAGGCCGAGCTGCGGCCTTTCAGCTTCAGGGTGCTTGCAGAGAAGAGCACGGATGTGGAGCAGGAAGAGCAGCGTTCGGTTGCGCTGCAGATGGCGGTGGTGCTCACTGCGGCGGGCGACCCGGAGTGCTCGCAACTCGCCGACACGATCATTTCAATCGTTTTTCCGATGCCGCAAGATCCGCAGTGGGCCGTCCAGCGCCTGATCGGACCGCCCAAGAAGAATATCGTTGGCGTCATCCCCTCGCCCATGATCTATGCCTTGCCGCTGCTCTGCAGTCCCGGGCATTCCGCGGAGCTCGACGTCATTCTGAAGATGGATGGGGGTCAACAACTGGTCGCGCGAACCGCGGTCGACGGTCTCCTGAACGGCACGTGGAACCACGCCCAGCTGGAGTTCTTGTTCAATGCACTCGCGGATCGCGTCGATCTGGGCCCCGCCCTGCCGGCGATCCAGACCACGGTACGGCCTGAGGTTGGTGGAAAAGGTCGCATCGAGCAAGTCTTGGACGGGGCGCCGCTGACCGACTTGAAGAAGATGATGAGTTGGCACGTGGACCTCTCAGATACCCAGATCCGGCACGTCCGTCCGTGGGCTCGTGGGTGGAGGTTCGTGTGGGTCATGTTTCGTGCGGAACCCACGAGGCTGAGAGATCCCGAGCTCTTTTCGATCTTGAAGGATTCCATGTTCCTGACGGGCGTGAAAGCAATCGATGCTGCTGCTGCGGACGGACTGCGCGGCGGCGCGGATGAACTGTTGCATCGATTGAAGTTCCCCTGGGCTCAGGAGGCTCTAGTTGCCATGCGGCAACTTCAAGGGATTCAAGTGAATGGCACGCCCTTGCTGTCGGATGGCGACTTGCACAATGTCATGCGCGCCATGTTCAGCGACGAGCAACTGGGGCGCGACACGCTCGTATGGATGGGATGGGTCGATGACTCGGCGACAAGGGTGGCGCTGCACGCGGTAGCGGCGCATGCGCTCATCAGCCTCGCGAACGATGTTTCTCCGTGCAGGTTCTATCCGGATCGTCCTGCCAACCATGTCGTGGGCGGAATGGTGCGCATGTTCGAGTTCCGCGTCATGCGCCTGCTGAAGATCGGCAAGGAGGTCGAGGCCAGTATGGGCGAGGAAGCGTGGCGTGAAATCTCGTCGAAGTTTCCGCTCCGCCGAACGGGGATGGAACCGGGCATGGGCTAGCCAGAACTCCGCACACCCGGTGTCACAGCAAGGGAACACGGCCGAGGTCCTCGGTGATCGAGGCGCCTTGGCCCAGGCAAGGAGGGGTATCGGCGAGGAAGCGTGGGAACTCGCTCATGCCTGGGGTAACTGAACATCATGCGTCCTACCCCTGCTGCCCTTGTTCGTTCAATCAAGTCCACGTCATTGCGCCGCTCGAGGCAGGGGTTGCGTCTCGACGAGCCAGGACATCCTGACCCGCGGGGCGAATCCGTTCCGCTGGCGCCTGATCGACGTGGCATTGGTGGAACGAAAAAGCCGTCCCGCCTCCTCGAGCTGACGGAGCAAGACTGCCCCCATCAATGGGCGGAGGTGTCGGCCTGCCTGGCAAACGTCAAGGGCCTGCAATTTCAGGGCGACGACAAAATTCTCGCGATCTCAAAGCTGGACGAGGCGGACCTCGGCTCGGTCGCCGAGGCCATTGCGATCCTCGTGGATGCGAACTGCCTCAAGGCGGCCTGCACCCTGATGGGCATGTGCAAGCCGTCGGCGCTGATCGTGCTGCTGGAGCCGTGCACGCTCAACCAGGTCAACGAGTTGAAGACCAGCAACGATCCGGCGGTCTGCAAGGCCATGGACCGGTTTCTGAGAGCAGCGGCCCGCCGTGCGTGGAAAGACGGGGACTTTCTCCGATGCCGCAATCTTGTGCAGTTCTGCTCGCCGGAGGTCAAGGCGAGCTTTATTCGCCGGTCTCTTTCGCTTGTCAAGGAGATGAGCCGGCTTCCAGTCGATGGCGACATGCTCGTCGAGGCGGTGCGCACGGCGCTGGCGTGGGTCGCAGAGTTCGACGAGGATGAGGGCCTGAGCGCGTTGGGCGGCCTGCTGCAGATCACCAACGATCTCGGGGCTCACGAACTCCCGCGGTCAGTGGCGATGAAATGCCTCATCTGGCCCGCCTTGGGAAGGATCGTTTTTCGGGATGCGAACGAGGATGTCCGCATGGAACGCACCCGCAGGATGCACAAGCTGGAAGCCATGGCCTGGTTTCCGGCGCTGACGCCCGAACTGCTCGACGCCGTGCCGGTCAGCCTGCAGAGCGAAGTATTGCGCGTCGCAGTCGAGCAGGCAGTGAATTCGCAGAACATCGTGGAGTGCACGGATCGCCTGCGGGAGCTTGCATCGTTGTCCGAGAAGATTTGCGAACCACTGCCTGAAGAGCTGAAATCTTATGTCAGGAGCGCGCTGACCAAACTGTCCCTGCAATGGGATGAAGAGGTATACAAGAGCCATCAGCACTCGCTGCTGAAGGTCGAAAAAAAGGCGCAGCGCATGCGGAGGGGCAGCTTCATGGGATCACTGAAGGCCAAGGCCGACCGCTTCTTTCGCAAGGATTCGGCGGATGAAGGTACGCTTGTCCATCTGGCCGAGGAGTTTCGGTTCGCCATCCAGGAAGGCAATCTGCACATTGCCGCACGCCTGATTCATGACTCCCCTTACCCGGAGTTCGGCGACGCGGCACGGGAAGAGCTGTTCAATGCAGTCGTCCGGAAGTTTGCGGAGGTAGGGCTCGAGCTCCAGCAGTGGCCTTTCAGGCTTGGCGAAGCCGAACAGGATGATGCGGAACTTGCAGCGAAGCAGGATTCGGTCGTGCTGGAGACGGCTGCCGCGCTCCTCGTGACCGGGGAGCCGGATCCGTATTTCTCGCTGTTGGCCGACAGGATTCTTTCGGAGCACTTCGCGACGCAGAAACGCCAGCAAGCGGCTATCCAGCGGCTGATCGAAGGCCTTGGGATCGGGCTTGGCACGCTAACGATCGTGGACGTCCTGAGCGGCGACCTGGTTTATGCGCTACCGGAGCTCTGCAGCCTGGACCACGCCGCAGCGCTCGAGGTCATTCTGGCAATGGAGGAGGGTAAAAGCCTGCTTGCGATAGCTGTTGTGGACTGCCTTTTGCAGGACGATTGCAGCGATGCCACCATAGCCTTGCTATTCAAGGCACTTGCGCATCGCATAGACCTGCGGGCCGCCCTGCCACCGATCCACACCGGATTGGTACAGGTGGATGCGCGCATCGTGACCATGCCGATGGAGTCGCCGCGACGCAAGATGATAAAGATGCTGCGGTTATTGCAGATGGCAAAGCTCGCTGGCGACTACGCGGAGAATTGTGGTCGATGGGCCCCAGGCTGGCGGCTACTGGCGTGCATGCATGATCAGCCTGACGTGTTCATCCAGGGTCCAACGATGCTGCTTGCAGTTCAAGCAATCGATGCTGCGGCCGCAGACGTCCTGCACGGTGGAGCGAAGGAGCTGTTGGACAGATTGCATGACAAGTCGGTCGAATTGGCCCTGCATGCCATGCTGGAAGAACCTCCAGTGATTGGCAAGCGCTTGTTGTCCGGCGACGCCTTGGTCAATGTCATGCGCGCCCTTGTGAGCGATGGCGGGCTGGGAGAACGGATGTTCACGTGGAGCCTTCCGGGAGAGGAGAGGGCAATGCTGCACGTGGCAGCAGCGCATGCGCTGATCAGTCTCATGGATGATGTCACTCCGTGCCGCTTCAATCCGGCAAAGCCCGCAAATCATGCGGTCGCCAGAGTGGCGCATGCTTTCAGCGTCAGTCTCGACAGCAACCCGGCGCGTATCCACATACAGCGAGAGATCGGCGAAGCGGCGTTGAAAACGATTGAAACGGCCAGCCACTCATTTCGGCTCGGCTAGTTCCGCGAAGGCGGCAAGGCTGGAAGTCCGCGCAACCGCGCCGCTCTGTCCTGCCGCAATTCGTGAGGGTGGGCCGCGAGCGTATGCGCGGCCATTGGAGTGCCGGCATGTCACCTCCCTGTGCGGCTCGGCCGCCGTCCTCAGACCTCGTAGTGGGCGGATCCAAGAGGGGGCGGGGGAGGGCTATTCGCAAGACGGCCCAGCGCGAGGGGCGAAGGCCCGGTGCGGGAGAGCGGCACCGCCCTACAGCCGCCGTCAGGCGAGGCTGACGCGGCGGGCGAGCGCGCGCCCAATCATGAAGGCTCCAGCAAGCGTCCCGCACGGGACCGCTGAACCACAAGGAGTACTTTCATGGCACTGAATACCGAAGTCATGGCCGCCGACGACGTGGTCGACGTACTGAACGATCTGCTCGAGAACTCGCGCGACGGCGAGTACGGCTTTCGCACCTGCGCCGAAGAGGTGAAATCGCCCGAGCTGAAGCGCGTGTTCAGCGACCGCGCCGCCGCTTGCGCGCAAGGCGCGAGCGAGCTCTCTCAGTTGATCGTGGCGAATGGCGGCAAACCGGCCGAGGGCGGCACCGCCGCGGGTGCAATGCATCGCGGATGGGTGCACGTGAAAGGGGCTGTGGGCGCCAACAGCGAACTGTCGATGCTCGAGGAGTGCGAGCGCGGCGAAGACGCGGCCGTGGCGCGCTACCGCAAGGCCCTGAAGGAGAACCTGCCGGCCGACGTGCGCAGCGTGGTCGAGCGTCAAGCCGAAGGCGCGCAGCGCAATCACGACCAGATCAAGATGCTGCGCGACCAGGCGCGCGCCCGCGGTTGAGCGAAGAGGAGGCCGCGCACGCCGAGCGGCCTCCTCAAACGGGGATTGCTCAGGGCGGACTACTTAGCCTCTCGGCTGCGTGCTTTCATTTCAGATCATTCCCATTTGCATGAGCAGGGCTACAAGCGAAAAAAGGATCAAGCATGCATTGGGCGACAACACGCCAGCAGAGGCATTCTTCATGGCCTCCATTTGGTGATCGTAAGATCTGTAAATGCTTCCAAGATCTTTGGTCAGCTTGCCGGGGTCGCATTCAAGAAGGCCGCCAACATCATCTATATGAGAAAGGGCTTTTGAATAGCTGTCTCTTAAAAGATATGTAAAACTTTCAATTAAACGCTGGTCGTTCGACTCAAAGCCGAGTGCTTGTGCGCATTTCTCGAAAGCATGAGATACAGATGAATTGAAATCTGGATTCGGCTCCCAGGAAAATGGTTTCGGCCGAATCGCCGTTTGATAGCTCATCCAGGCCATGATCGCGATGCTGCCCAAGATAACTCCCGCCGGTATGCAAATTTCTCCTCTCTTGGATAAAAGTGTTCCTTGCCTCCACACGGCGGTTCGAGGCTGTACGACAGAGTTATTGGCGTGGGGCTGATGGGTATCGTCATTCCCGATCTTGACGCTCCGAAGACGAGTCCAGGAAGTCTTTTCCGGATGAGTGGGGGATGCGTCTTGACGGCTGCGCTCACCATGCGATTCGTAATTGTCGTAGTCCGAGTCGGAGTCGGAGTAGGCGGGGGTAGAGCAGTCAGTGTCGCTCGAATGATTGGAGACATGGGCGATCTCGTGGAAAGTATTTTCCTGACGAGGCGAAGTGGATGCCTCGGTACTCTCTGGATCATCTTCGCTGATCTGATTTTTCGGAATACCCAGCGAAAACTTGCCGCCGGGCGCACCCACATTGGTTTCAGGAAGGACAGGGACCCGTTTTTTTGAATTTGCGCCTTTGTGGCTGACTGGGATCGTGGCGGAAGGCGTGGAATTGGGGATCATGTTGATTGAGTGGGTTGTTGGCGGGTTGCTCAACGCAGTGCGCGCAACGCATCTGCTTTTTCACTGGCGATGACCAGGATGTCCGAATGACCGACATCCAGACGAGCGAGTTCGATGGAGGCGTCGAACGCGTCAAGGGCCTCGCTGTTGCGTTCCAGAGCGGCAAGACACTCTCCGATTCGGAACAGGGGGCCCGGCGTCGGCGCTTCGTCTTCCAGTTGCGTGCAATGGACGTAGAGGCTCAGGGCCATCGCGTTCTGGCCAAGACGCTGCAGACACGAGGCCAGCAGATAGGCGACACGCGGGTTCTGCGATTGCCGGACGAATAGGTGCGAGGCAACGGGAAGCGCGTTGCGCCAGTCCTCCTGTTCGCACAACTGCTCGACGATGGCGAGCGCCGCCAGAGGGTCGTAAGCCAGCTCAGGCGCTGGGGGTGCATCGGCGCTTGCCGATTCGGGTCCGGCCTGGATTTCCTCGAAAAGGCGGCCGAACAGATTCGAACTCTGGCTGATGAGTTCAGCCACTGCCGGATCGGGGTGGTTGTGGTGATTGACCATCAAGGCTCCATCAAGTCGTGGCGCACGAGGGGCGGACGGCCATCGACACGATGTCGAGATCGGGAGGGTTTCATGGGGATCCTGGTTGGAGTAATGGACTTGCTTTCGCCCACTTGGCGGCGATAGCCCCCACTCGGTAACAGGGGGAGGCAGCGAGTTCCTTTTCATGACCAACGCAGCGTGCCGAGTACGCGCCGAGGGCGCGCGCGCAGCCGAGCGGCCTCCTCAAGTTGAAGGATGCCGAGCGGCAGATGCGACCAATGGCCAGTTCCGCGCGGCGCGGGTGCTCGACAGAATCGTTCCCAGCGAACTCTGGGAGAACAGCGATGCAACCGGCAGTTGAAATCACGAAGCGCGGCGACCGCAACTTCAATTCTTATGTGGGCGTCGGCGACGGCACCTGGCGCTACGCGCGGGAAGGCCTGGCGTCGGTGGCCCAGTGTCTGCAGGACGCAGCGGCGGCCCTGGGCCGCGAGTTCAGCTATGCCACTGTGAGCGTCGACAACATCGTGATCGGCAGTTATCCGGTCGCGGTGATGGAGCATCGCGCGGTCGAGGTTGCCGACGAGCTGCAGACCAAGCTGTCGAACCGGCGCGCCCGCTGCTTCGCCTGAGTGCTTCGGGGTACCTGTGGTTGTGAGGGCGCCCCGCGGAGGCAAGGCCCCGCAAGCCCTGAAAGCGGCGCTCAGCCGCAGTCCACGATCCTGAATTCCACCCGCCGATCGAGCGCATCCGCCGCGTCATCGGTCCCGCTGCCGATGATGTTCTCGCGAAAGCCCTTGCCGCTCGGCTTGGTGCGGTCGCCCAGCACGCCGGCTTCGCCGATCAGCCGGTCGCGGATGTAGCGCGCCCGCTGCACCGACAGCGTGTCGTTGAAGGCGACCGGGCCAGTGCGGCTGGTGTGGCCGACGATGTCCATGCACACGTTGGCTTCCGCGCTGGCCTTGGCGATCTCGCGCAGCCACATGGGGTAGGCGCCGCTGACCTTGGCGTCGGGCCAGAATGCGGTGCTGCCCGGATTGAACAGGAACTTCACGCCCAGCTGCTGCTGTGCGATGCCGTAGGCCACGATCTTGCCGAAGGCCTGCTCGGCCTCGCCGGTGCGACCCAGCTTGGCCGAGCTCAGGTAGATGCCGTTGAGGACGCGCAACTGGGCATTGCCTGCTGTTCCGCCGGCGGCGCCGTTGTATTGCATCAGGGCGTCCTGGTAGCGCTCGGCGTTGTAGTTCGCGGTGGCGTCCTTGAACGCCGGGGCCACTGCGATGCGGTCCAGGTAGTACGGGTCGGCGCGCTGGCCCGCCGGGGTGGCGGTGGTGCGCACATAGCTGTCGATGACCTGGTCCTTGATGGGCACCGGCGTGTCCTGGTAGTAGGGCAGCGGCGTGTGGTCGAGGCCGTCGTCGCGCGCCACCGCCGAGGATTGGGCCACCACCATGCCGGTCGCCAGCTCGGTCAATGCCAGGTCGATGCGCAGCGGGGGGCGCGCCTGTTCGCGCGAGAGTCGTGTCATCGTGCCCGTCAACAGGTAGCGTGCCCTTGCCAGGTTCGCGCTCTGAAAGGGCAGCAGCTCGATCGTGTCGTGCCTGGAACCCATGCGCTCGCCGACCCGCTCCTGCAGCAGTTGCGTGGCCACGGTCTGCTGGGCGCTGCCGGCGTCGATCATCGGGTCGAGCACGACGCCGCGCCTGGCACTCGTACGGGGGATCAGGGGTGCCTGCTTCTGCGTCTGCATGACCAGGCTGTCGGTGGCCTGCGCAATGGCCTGATCGAAGGGCAGCTCGGCGGTGGAGGGCGGCGGTGGCGCGGGCGTCGCGCAGCCGGCGAGGCCGGCCAGGATCAGCAGGGCGCCGGACAGGGACGCGGCCAGGCCGGTGCGGCGCAAAGTCGTGGTCATTCACATCCCCTTTTCAGACTGGCCGCCTCGCTCGCGCCCAGCGGTTCGAGCGAGGCGCGCAGGAGCAACTCGCTGCAGCGGCCGTCACGCGAGGACGCGGCGCCGGCCACCAGCCGGGCTGTCGGCTCGGCAGCAAGCGCAGGGGCTTCGCGCCGCACCGGGCGGGCCGCGCGAGCGGGCGGGCGAGACGCCGTGACGAACGATGGGTCGGCGCCCGCTGGTGCGGGTGCCGCGGCGGGCCGTGGCGTGCTGCGCGGCAATGGCGAGGGCTCGGTGGATCGCGCGGAGTGCGGCGCGTCCACGGCCATCGATGGCGCCGCGACGACGCGCAGCGGCTGCATGTCCGGCAGCGCGGGCACTGACACCTGCGTTTGCACCGGCGTTTGCATCGGCGTTGTCACCGGCGACGTGCGCTCGCGCATCGCAGCGATCGGCGCGGCCGGCAAGGCGGACAGCACGGCCAACGGAGGACCCGTACGGACCGGGTCCCCGATGCGGTAGTACCCAACCGTCACCAGCCCGATCAGCGCTGCGGCCGTCGCTGCCAGAGCCGGGAGCTTCCGGCGCGCGCGCCGCTCAGGTGCCGGCTTCGGGCGGGGCCGAGGCGCCATTGGCGCGAGCAGCTCGGCCTGGCGCGCGGATGGCGTGGAGATCGACGGCGCGAAACTCTCGAGGGCGACTTGCAGTGCCGGCGCCTCGGCAGCATCCGTGGCCGGCGCCTGGTCGAACGCGATGTTGTCCGTGGCATCGTCACCGGCTTCGCCCGCACCGCCGTTGCCGCCCAGCCGGGCGCTGAACTCGGCCGCGCTCTGCGGTCGGTCCTGCGGAAGCACCGACAGTGCCGCGTCGACTGCCGCGAGGAAGGGCTCGCTATAGCGGCCGCGCGCGAGTACGCAAAGGGGTTGCAGAGGGTCGTCGGGCACCCGTTCGATCGACGAAATGGGAGGCTGCCCTGTGATCGCCGTGTACACCACGGCCGCCAGCGCATAGAGGTCGGTCCATGGGCCCTGCCGCATCGAGGCAAGCTCACCGTACTGCTCGACCGGTGTGAAGCCGGGCTTGAACACCACGGCGGGCGACTGCCCTGCACCGTCGATCACGCGCCGCGCGGCGCCGAAGTCCAGCAGAACGGGGCCGCTCTCGGTGAGCAGGATGTTGTCGGGCGCGATGTCGCGGTGCAAGCAGCTCAGCGCATGCATCGTGCCGAGTGCGTCCAGCAGCGGGTGCAGCCACGCGCGCAGCTCGGCCTCTTCGGGCGCTCGGCCCAATCCGGCCAAGGTGCGTGCCAGGGTCGGGCCCTGGTAGTAGGGCATCGCCATGTAGGCCGTGCCGTTGTCTTCCCAGTGGTGCAGCACGCGCACCAGCGCAGGATGGTCGAAGCGGGCCAGGATGCGGGCTTCGTTGACGAAGCTTCGCAGGCCGATGCGAAAGCTGTCCTGGTGACGCGGCGACCGGACGATCACTGCGGTGGAGGCGCGGTCGCGCACGGCGAGTACGGCCGGCAGGTATTCCTTGATCGCGACATGGCGCTGCTGCGCGTGGTCCCACCCGAGGTAGACGACACCGAAGCCGCCTTCGCCGATCGGGCCGACGATCTCGTAGTCGCGCAGGTGCAGGCCTTCGGGCAGTGCGCGCGCGCCGTCGCGTTCGAATTCGGCCCAGTCGGGCTGCTGTGCCGGCCAATCGCTGCTCTCGGTCGCTGGGCCGGCACCGGCGGGCAGGGTGAGTGTGGCGAGGCAGTCCATGGCGTCGATCCCTATGTGAGCATTGACTCTACTGCTGCATGCAAACAGAAGCATTCACCAGAAGCACTAGGCGAAAAGGAGTTCGGACGCGGGCGGAGGCGCCGGCGAAGAGGACAGGTGCGGTAGCGCTAACGTCGCTGGCTAGAATCGCCGCCATGAACGCCGAGGCCGCCCCCGCACGCCGCAGCCGTCGCGGCAGTGGCGCTGTCACGCTGCACGACGTGGCCAAGCTGGCGGGTGTCGCGCCCATCACTGCATCACGGGCGCTCAACTCGCCGACCCAGGTCTCGCCCGAGGTGCTCCGCAAGGTGAGCGAGGCGGTCGCGCGCACCGGCTATGTGCGCAACGTCATGGCCGGCGGGCTGGCGTCGACGCGCAGCCGGCTGGTCGCCGCGGTGGTGCCGACGATCGCGGGGCCGGTCTTCCTGCAGACGGTGCAGTCGCTCACCGATGCACTTGCCGAGCAGGGTTATCAACTCATGCTGGGCCAGAGCGGCTACGCCGATTCGCGCGAGGATGCGCTGCTCGAAGCCATCATCGGCCGCCGTCCCGACGGAATCGTGCTCACCGGCATCCTGCACTCGACCGAGGGCCGGCGTCGCCTGCTGGCCGCCGGCATTCCGGTGGTGGAGACCTGGGACCTCACGCCCACGCCGCTGGACATGCTGGTCGGCTTCTCGCACACCGAGGTCGGGCGGGCGGTGGTGGATTTCCTGCGCGGCAGGGGCCGGCGCCGCCTGGCGGTCGTGGCCGGCGACGACGAGCGTTCGCGGCGCCGGCACCAGGCCTTTTGCGACGCGGCCCGCGACGCCGGCCTGCCCGAGGTGCCGCTGATGCACGTGCCGGCGCCGACGACCCTCGGGAGCGGCCGCCGTGCGCTGGCGGAGCTGCTCGCGTCGGCGCCCGGCTTCGACGCCGTGTTCTGCAGTTCCGACCTGCTGGCGCTGGGGGTGATGACCGAGGCCCAGGCGCGCGGCATCGCAGTGCCGGACCGGTTCGCGGTCGTCGGATTCGGGGACCTGGAGTTCGCGGCCGACCTGCATCCCGCACTCAGCACCGTGCGCATCGACAGCGCAGCCATTGGCCGTCAGGCGGCGCGCTTCATCGTCGACCGTGCCGAGGGCCGGGAAGTGGCCGAGCGGGTCGTGGACATCGGCTTCTCGATCGTCGGCCGCGCCAGCGCCTGATCGGTACAAACCCCTAGCCCCGGTCTCTTGACGTGGAGTACGGTAGCGCTACCATCGCATTGTTTTGGTAGCGCTACCAACGCCGACCCCCCTGCAAATCGGCGACCCATTCCTTTTGAATTCCTTCCGGAGACAAGCCCCATGAAGAAACTGCTCTGCACCTTGGCCATCGGCTTGACGGCCTGCCTCGCCCACGCCCAGGAGTGGCCCCAGAAACCGGTGACGCTGGTCGTCCCCTTCCCGGCCGGCGGCTCGACGGACATGGTGGCGCGCGCCATCACGCCCAAGCTCACGGAGAAACTCGGCCAGCCCTTCCTGGTGGACAACAAGGCGGGCGCCACCGGCACCATCGGTGCGACCCAGGTCAAGCGCGCGGCCGCCGACGGCTCCAGCTTCCTGGTCACCTCGCTGGGGCCGCTGGTGATCGCCCCGCATCTCATCAAGGGCCTGCAGTACGACGCCCTGAAGGATTTCGACCTGATCACCGTCGCGGTGCAGGCGCCCAACGTGCTGGTGGTGCCTGCCGCGTCGCCGCACAAGACGGTGGCCGACGTGATCGCGCACGAGAAGAAGAACCCCGGCAAGATGACCTTCGCTTCCTCCGGCAACGGCTCCAGCGATCACCTCACGGCCGAGTTGTTCTGGCAGGAGACCGGCACGACCGGCCTGCATGTGCCCTACAAGGGCGGCGCGCCGGCCATCACCGACCTGCTCGGCGGCCAGGTCGAAGCGTCATTCCAGAACGTCAACGCCGTGGTGCCGCACATCAAGAGCGGCAAGCTCAAGGCGCTGGCGGTCACCGGTGCGAAGCGCTCGCCGGTGCTGCCCGACGTGCCCACGATGGCCGAGGCCGGAGTGAAGAACGTCGAGGTCTACTCGTGGCAGGCCATCGTCGCGCCGAAGGGGCTCCCCGGCGCGGTGCGCACCAAGGCGAGCGAGGCCATGGTGGCGGCGCTGAACGACCCCGCAGTGAAACAGCAGTTCACCGCCATTGGCCTCGAGGTGGTTGGAAACACGCCCGCCCAGTTCGCGACCTTCCAGAAGCAGGAGTTCGACCGCTGGAAGAAAGTGATCGAGACCGGCAAGATCACCATCGATTGAGGCGCGCATGTCCAGCAACCCCACCCCCGTCATCACCGAACTGCGCGCCATCCCGGTCGCTGGCCGCGACAGCATGCTGCTCAATCTGAGCGGCGCGCATGGTCCCTTCTTCACACGCAACCTGCTGCTCCTGACCGACAGTGCCGGCCGCACCGGCGTCGGCGAAGTGCCCGGCGGCGAGAAGATCCGCCAGACGCTGGAAGACGCGCGCGATCTGGTGGTCGGCCAGCCCATCGGTGCCCACCAGCGGGTGCTGCAGCAAGTGCAGCAGAAGTTCGCCGAGCGCGACAGCGGCGGCCGGGGCCTGCAGACCTTCGACCTGCGCACCACGATACATGCCGCGACGGCGATCGAGTCGGCCCTGCTCGATCTGCTGGGCCAGCACCTGGACGTGCCCGTGGCCGCGCTGCTCGGCGAAGGCCAGCAGCGCGATGCCGTGGAGATGCTGGGCTACCTGTTCTACGTCGGTGACCGCGACAAGACCGATCTGCCGTACGCGCGCGAGGCCGATGCCGCCGACGACTGGTCGCGCCTGCGCCACGAAAAGGCGATGACGCCCGAGGCGATCGTGCGCCTGGCCGAGGCCGCACAGGCGCGCTACGGCTTCAACGACTTCAAGCTCAAGGGCGGCGTGCTGCGCGGCGAGGAAGAGGTCGAGGCCGTCACCGCGCTGCACGAGCGCTTTCCGCAGGCCCGCGTCACGCTGGACCCGAACGGCGGCTGGCTGCTGAAGGATGCGATCCGGCTGATGCGCGACATGCGCGGCGTGGTCGCCTATGCCGAAGACCCCTGTGGCGCCGAAGAGGGCCTTTCGGGCCGCGAGGTGATGGCCGAGTTCCGCCGCGCCACCGGCCTGCCGACCGCGACCAACATGATCGCCACCGACTGGCGGCAACTGAGCCACGCGCTGGCCCTGCAGTCGGTCGATATCCCGCTGGCCGACCCGCACTTCTGGACCATGGCCGGCTCGGTGCGCGTGGCCCAGACCTGCCGCGACTGGGGCCTGACCTGGGGCTCGCATTCGAACAACCATTTCGATGTCTCGCTGGCCATGTTCACCCAGGTGGGCGCCGCTGCGCCGGGCCGCGTGACCGCGATCGACACCCACTGGATCTGGCAGGACGGCCAGCGCCTCACGAAGGACCCGCTGAAGATCGAAGGCGGCCTGGTGCAGGTGCCGAAGAAGCCCGGGCTGGGCGTCGAGCTGGACATGGTCGAGGTCGAGAAGGCGCACCAGCTTTACAAGCAGCATGGCCTGGGCGCACGCGACGACGCGATTGCGATGCAATATCTGGTTCCCGGCTGGCGCTTCGACCCGAAACGCCCGGCCTTCGTCCGCTGACCACCCTTTCCGAAGGAAGCCCCATGAGAGAGAACCGCCTGCGCACGCTGTGGAAATCCGGTGGGGCTGCCGTCAACGGCTGGCTCGCCATCCCCAACGGCTTCTCGGCCGAGACCATGGCCCACCAGGGGTGGGACTCGCTGACCATCGACCTGCAGCACGGCGTGGTCGACTACCAGGCCATGGTCACGATGCTGCAGGCCATCTCGACCACCGACACGGTGCCCGTGGTGCGTGTTCCCTGGCTGGAGCCGGGCGCGCTGATGAAGGCGCTCGACGCCGGCGCCTATGCCGTGATCTGCCCCATGGTCAACACGCGCGAGGACGCCCAGCGCCTCGTCGCCTACACCCACTACGCGCCGCGCGGCACGCGCAGCTTCGGCCCGGTGCGTGCCCTGCTCTACGGTGGGGCCGACTACCCGCAGCGCGCGAACGACACCATCGTCACCTTCGCAATGATCGAAACCGCGCAGGCGCTCGACAATCTCGACGACATCCTCTCGGTCGAGGGGCTGGACGCGGTCTACATCGGTCCGTCGGACCTGTCGCTGGCGCTCGGATGCCGGCCCGTCTTCGACGACGTGGACCCGCCGGTCGCGCAGGCAATCGACCACATCCTCGCCCGCGCCAAGGCGCACGGACTGGTCGCCGGCATCCACAACGGCACGCCCGAGGGCGCGCTCGCGCGCATTGCCAAGGGCTTCCAGTTCGTCACCGTGAGCTCCGATGCGCGCCTGATCGCCGCCGGGGCGCAGCAAGTGCTGGCCTCGATGCGGGCCACGCCGCCGAGTGCCACGCCTTCCAACTCCGCCACCTACTGAAAGGACATCGACATGAAGATCGGATTCATCGGGCTGGGCATCATGGGCGCGCCGATGGCGCAGAACCTGATGCAGGCCGGCCACGAGATGATCGTGCGCACCCGCAGCAAGGTGCCCGATGCGCTGAAGGGCGCCACCGTGTGCAAGACCAACGCCGAGGTCGCGCGCGCGGCCGAGGTCGTCATCCTCATGCTGCCGGACACGCCCGACGTCGAGCAGGTGCTCTTGGGCGAGGAGGGCGTTGCGTCCGGCCTGGCAAAGGGCAAGCTGGTGATCGACATGAGCTCGATCTCGCCCATCGACACCAAGCGCTTCGCCGCAAAGATCAACGAGCTCGGCTGCGACTACCTGGACGCGCCGGTCTCCGGCGGCGAGGTGGGCGCCAAGGCGGCGAGCCTGACCATCATGGTCGGCGGACCCGAGCCCGCGTTCGAGCGTGCGAAGCCGCTGTTCGAGAAGATGGGCAAGAACATCACGCTGGTGGGCGGCAACGGCGACGGCCAGACCACCAAGGTGGCGAACCAGATCATCGTGGCGCTCAACATTGCCGCGGTTGGCGAAGCGCTGGTGTTCGCGAGCAAGGCGGGCGCCGATCCGGCGAAGGTGCGGCAGGCCCTGATGGGCGGCTTCGCGGCCAGCCGCATCCTCGAGGTGCATGGGGAACGCATGATCAAGCGCACATTCAACCCTGGCTTTCGCATCGCGCTGCACCAGAAGGACCTGAGCCTGGCGCTCGCCGGCGCGCGTTCGATGGGGGTCTCGCTGCCGCAGACCGCCTCGGCCGCGCAGCTGATGCAGTCCTGCGCCGCGCACGGCTGGGACCAGCTGGATCACTCGGCCCTGGTCAAGGCGCTCGAGCAGATGGCGGCGCACCCGGTGGCGCCGGACGGCGAACAAGGCGACGGCGAGTAGGGCGAGCCGCAAGGCGGCGGCGCCCGGCGGCAGGCGGGGCAGCGAGCCGCGCTCAGCCGCGCAGCAACGACAGCGCGAACATCACCATGGCCGCCGCGATGGTGGCGCTCGTCATGTAGATGCCTCGCCTGGCGGCGACTGGGTCCTGCGGCTGCAGGGTGGCGTGCTTGCTTTGCATGGTGCCGGCTCCTCAAAGAAAAGGTTCGACGCCATCGTAGGCCCGGCCGGCGCGCCTGCGTATCTTCCGAATGTCCGTGTGGCCGTTCGGCCGAGGCGCATACGTGCATTGCGTCACCGGTGTGCAACAAGCTTGCGCTTCATGCCGTCCTCGTGCGAAGCCGCAAGAGGCAGGGCACCTGCCCGAGTGGGCAGGCAACGCGTTGCGCGAGGCCGCAAAGGATCTTGATTCCGGATTCCGGACAGGCTAAAGTAGGCCGTGCCTGCATGACCCTCCCGGCCCCGGCCCCAACCACGATCTCCCTACCTCAGCACCCATGAGCGAAGCCCCGAAGAGCCCCGACGACAAGAGCCGCATCCAGTCCTTCGGAAAGATGATGGACATCCTCGCCAGCTTCACCACTGTCCATCGTGCCCAGAGCCTGGCGCAGGTCGCCCAGGCGGCGGGCCTGCCGCGTGCCACGGCGCACCGGATCCTCAGTGCGCTGCGCGAAATCGGCTTCATCCAGCAGGACGCGCGCAGCGGCCTTTATGGCCTCGGAATCAGGCTGTTCGAGCTCGGCAACCTGGCGCTCGCCAACATGGACCTGATGCGCGAGGCCAAGCCCTTCATGGACCGGCTGTCCCGGCTGGCCGGCGAGACGGTGCACCTGGGCGTGTTCGATGGCTACAACGTGATCGTGGTCGAGCGCGAGGATCCGCAGGATCGCCTCTCCTCGCGTGACCTGAGCGGCACCGAATCCGCACCGGCCTATTGCACCAGCGTCGGCAAGGCGGTGCTCGCCTTCCAGGGGCCGGAGGTCGTCGCCCGCGTCACTGCGGGCGGGATGCGGCACTTCACCGCCAACACGCTCGCCAGCGTGGAGGCGCTGAATGCCGACCTGGCCGCGACGCGGGAGCGGGGCTACGCCATCGACGACTCCGAGCATCAGGTCTGGGTGCGCTGCGTCGCCGCACCCATCCGCAACGCGGGCGGACAAGTGTTCGCCGCGGTGAGCGTGACCGGCTCCGCCGACCGGGTGACGCCCGAGCGGGTCCAGCAGCTGTCCGGCCTGGTCATGCAGACCGCCGACTCGATCTCGCGCCAGCTTGGCTTCGTCGAGCGAGCCTGAGCGCGCCCGCTGCGGCACACCGGCGGGCGCCGGTTCTTCTCGATAGCTCAGGGTATTCCCCCATAGGACGAACAAACTCGTCGCCGCAGAATATCGGAACGTTGTACCGGATTCCGGAACGCCATAAAAGGCGCAACGACCCCCGCAAGCGGCTTCTGCGCCGTCTTCGGAGCCCGGCCCCGGCTGGGCGACCGCTCACCGTTCCACGCCATTCAAAGGATTTCTTCGTGACCACTTCCAGTTCTTCCTCGCTGCGCCAGAAGCTGACCGGCGTGCTGCCGCCCATCACCATGCCCTTCGATGCCAAGGGCGACCTGGTGAAGGGCGGGCTGAAGGAGCAGATCGACTTCATCATCGGCGCGGGCGCCCGGGCCGTGGTGGCCGGCGGCAGCACCGGCGAAGGCCATACGCTGACCGACGCCGAGTACGAAACCGTCATGCGCGAAGCCTACGAGGCCACCAACGGCCGCGTGCCTTTCGTCGCCGGACTGATCGTGCAGAGCACGCGCGATGCGATCGTGCGCACCCAGCGCCTGAAGGGCCTGAACATCGAGGCGCTGCAGGTCACGCCCGTGCACTACCTGTTCAAGCCCGATGCGGACGCCACCGTCGAGCACTTCCGGGCCATCTACGACGCCACCGGCATCCCGATCCTCATCTACAACGTGATCCCGTGGAACTACCTCAGCGTCGACCTGATGCTGCGCATCATGGAAGAGGTGCCCGGCGTCGTCGGCATGAAGCAGAGCGGCGGCGACCTCAAGTCGGTGTCCGACCTGCTGCTGCGCTGCAAGCCCGACAACCTGGTTCTCTCCGGCGTCGACGCGCTGCTGTACCCCGGCTTCTGCATCGGCATGCACGGCGCCATCACGGCCCTGACCAGCGCCGTGCCCAGCGTGATCGTCAAGCTGCAGAAGGCAGTCGCGGACAACGACCACGCCACCGGCCGCGAAATCCACTTCAAGCTCAACGCCCTGTGGAACAGCCTGAACCACGACAACCTGCCGGCCTGCGTGAAGTACATCCAGCACCTGCAGGGCGTGTCGATGTTCGAGCCGCGCGCGCCCATGATGCGCGTGACCGAGGCCCAGAAGGACGCCATCCGCAAGAACCTGCAGCCGCTCCTGGGCTGAACGGCACATCGAGCAGCCTGCCGGGCACCGCGCCCGGCGGCAAGAACATCAGGAGACACAACCCTTGAAGAAGATCCTCAACCAGCCGTCGGCCTACGTCGACGAGATGCTCGAAGGCTTGTGCGCCGCGCATGAGCAGAGCTTCCGGCTGATCGGCGAGGACCGGCGCGTCGTGGTGCGCGCGGGCGGCCCGGTGCCGGGCAAGGTGGGCATCGTCACCGGCGGCGGCTCCGGCCATCTGCCGGTGTTCCTCGGCTACATCGGCGAGGGGCTGATCGACGGCTGCGCGGTCGGCAACGTGTTCGCCGGTCCGCGCGTGGCCGATTGCCAGCTGGCGCTGCAGCATTGCGACAGCGGTGCGGGCGTGCTCGCGCTTTACGGCAACTACGGCGGCGATCGCATGAACTTCGACATGGCCCAGGAATTCCTGGAGCTCGACGGCAGGGCGGTCGCCTCGCTGCGGGTTGCCGACGACGTCGCCAGCGCACCGAGCGAGCAGCGCGACAAGCGCCGCGGCGTGGCCGGTCTGGTGCTGGTCTACAAGATCGCGGGGGCGCGTGCCGCGGCGGGCGGCAGCCTGGCCGAGGTCACCGCCGCGGCGAAGAAGGCGGCCGACGCCGTGCGCTCCATCGGCGTGGCACTCACGCCGTGCATCGTTCCGGAATCGGGCAAGGCCACCTTCGAGATTGCCGATGACGAAATCGAATTCGGCATGGGCATCCATGGCGAGCCCGGCATCTGGCGCGGCAAGCTGCAGAGCGCCGATGCACTCGCCGACGAGATGCTCGATCGCCTGCTGCCCGAACTCGACGCCGCGCGCGGCACGCGCATGGCGGTGCTGGTGAACAGCCTGGGCGCCACGCCGGCCGAGGAGCTCTACATCCTGTACCGCCGCATCGCGGCGCGCCTGGCTGCGCTGGGCGTGACGCCCGTCATGCCGCTGGTCGGCCGCTATGCCACCTCCATGGAAATGGCAGGCGCCTCGCTGTCGCTGATGCCCCTGGACGGCGAGCTCGAAGCGCTGCTGCGCGCGCCGGCCGACTGCCCGTTCTGGAAGGTCTGAGCGTGGACCCGCAAACCCTCAAGGCCGCCCTGCAGCGCTGGTCGAGCGCCATGTCGGCCGCCGCGCCGGAACTCAACACGCTGGATGGACAGCTGGGTGATGGCGACCTGGGCGCCACGCTCGAGAAGTGCGCCGCCAACGTGCAGGCCGCCTTGCCCGACCTGCCTGAGCGGCTGGAGGACATTTTCAAGGGCGCCGCACAGGCCTGCGCGAAGGCCTCGGGCTCCAGCTTCGGCACGCTGCTGGCGGTGGCCTTTCTCGGCGCCGCCAAGTGGGTGCCGCCGCGCGAGGCGCTCACGCGCGCCGACCTCTCGGCGCTGCTGGCCCACACCGTGCAGGCGCTGTCGGCCCGCGGCGGCGCTTCGCTCGGCGACAAGACCATGCTCGATGCGCTCGACGCCATTGCCCGCGCGCTCGGCGAGGCCGGCGATCAAGACGACCTGCGCGCCGTGGCCCGTGCCGCGGCGGCCGAGGCGATCACCGCGATGCGAGGCAAGCCCAACCGCATCGGGCGGGCGCGCATGTTCGCCGAGAAGTCCATGGGCATGGACGACCCCGGCATGGTCGCGGTGCTGCGCATGACCGAAGCCCTTTGAGCCTGCCCCATTCATCGACAGAGACAAGCGGCGCCTCGTGCCCCGCACCCATCAAGAGAAGGATAGAACCATGACCGTTTCCCCCCGCCCCCTCGTCGCCGCGACCCGCCGCAGCCTGCTGCTGGCCGCCCTCCCGCTCGCGCTGGCATTCCCGCTCGCCTCCCAGGCGCAGACCCGCGAGCTGAAGGCCGGCACCAGCATGGCGCCGGACCATCCGGCCGCGATGATGCTGACCAAGTTCTCCGAAGTACTGGCCCAGAAAAGCGGCGGCAAGCTGAAGATGACCGTGCACAACAGCGGCGTGCTCGGCGCCGACATGCAGCAGCAGCAACAGCTGCAGGCCGGCACCCAGGATGTGATGACCACCGGCACCGCCACCATGGCCGGGCAGATCAAGGAGATGGCCATCCTCGACTTCCCCTACGTGTTCCAGTCGGGCGAGGAGTTCGACCGCACGATGGACGGCGCGATGGGCAAGCTGCTCGCCGACAAGGCCTACGAGAAGGGCTGGGTGGTGCTGGGCTACACGCATAACGGCTTTCGCAACACCACCAACAGCAAGCGCCCCATCACGAAATGGGAGGACTTCGACGGCCTCAAGCTGCGCGTGATCCAGAACGCGATGTACATCGACATGTTCAAGCAGCTCGGCGCCAACCCGACGCCGATGCCCGTCACCGAGGTCTACACCGCGCTGGAGACCAAGGCGGTCGACGGCCAGGAGAACCCGCTCGCCCAGATCGTCACCATGCGCATGCAGGAAGTCCAGAAGTACCTGAGCCTGACCCAGCACTCGATCAACTCCGAGGCATTGCTGATGGGCCGCAAGAGCTGGGACAAGCTGTCGAAGGACGAGCAGGCCATGGTCATGTCGGCAGCCGGCGAGGCCAAGGCTTTCAAGCGCCAGCAGCTCGCCACGCTCGAGAAGCAGTGGCTGGAGTCGGTCAAGAAGGTCGGCATGCAGGTCAACGAGGTGACGCTGGCCGAGCGCGAGCGCATGGCCGCGCGGCTCAAGCCCGTGATCGATCGCCAGAACGAACGCGTGGGCGACGAGTTCGCGCGCCAGTTCTACGCCGAGACCGCGAAGCAGCGCGTCGCGACCAAGTAAGGCCGGGCTGGCACCGCCCGCACCCTCAGGAGACTTCATGCAAACATCCCCCGCGGGCGCTGCGCAGCGCGGTCTGATCGACCGCATCGCCAATGCCTACTTCAAGCTGATCGAGCTGGTCCTGGTGTTGTGCCTCGGGGCCATGGTGCTGATGGTGCTCGGCAACGTCATCCTGCGCTACGGCTTCAACTCGGGCATCACCGTCTCGGAAGAGCTGTCGCGCTTCCTGTTCGTGTGGCTCGTGTTCCTCGGCGCGATCACCGGCATGCGCGAGAACGCCCACCTGGGCGTCGACATGCTGGTGCGCAAGCTGCCGGTGCTCGGCCGCAAGATCTGCCTGGGGCTGAGCGAGGCGATGATGCTGGGGTGCTGCGCGCTCTTCTTCTGGGGCACCTGGCAGCAGCACGCGATCAACGTCGGCAACCTCGCTCCGGTCACGGAGCTGTCGATGGAATGGGTGTTCGGCGTCTCCTACGTGAGCGCGGGCTCGATGGCGCTGCTGATCGTCGCCAAGCTCTGGCGGCTGTTCACCGGCCGCATCTCCGAGGACGAACTGATCCAGGTCGCCGAATCCGAGGAACAGGCCGTCATCGACGCCACCACCACCGGCGGCGCGCCTGCCGCCGGCGCACCGCGGCAGGCGGCCATCGCAGGGAGCCATCCATGACCATCGCCGTCTTCGCCGGCTCCCTGATCGCCGCCATGATGCTGGGCATGCCGATCGCGTTCGCGCTGATCGTCTGCGGCGTCGCGCTGATGGCCTTCATGGGCAACTTCGACGCGCAGATCATCGCGCAGAACCTCGTCAGCGGCGCCGACAACTTTCCGCTGATGGCGGTGCCCTTCTTCCTGCTGGCCGGCGAGCTGATGAACCAGGGCGGCATGTCGCGGCGCATCGTCGATGCGGCGCTGGCCTGGGTCGGGCACCTGCGCGGCGGCCTCGGCTACGTCGCGGTCGCGGCGTCGATCATGATGGCGTCGATCTCCGGCTCGGCCATCGCGGACACGGCGGCCATCGCTGCGCTGCTGATTCCGATGATGCGCACGGCCGGCTACGACATCCCGCGCTCCACCGGCCTCATCGCGGCCGGCGGCATCATCGCGCCGGTCATCCCGCCTTCGGTCGGCCTGGTGCTCTTCGGCGTGGCCGGCGGCGTGTCCATCACCAAGCTCTTCATCGCGGGCATCATGCCGGGCGTGCTGCTGGGGCTGGCGCTGGCGGGCACCTGGTTCTTCGTGGCGCGCCGCGACAAGGCCGCCGTGTCGCCGCGCATGCCGATGGCCGAGCGCCTGCGCATCACGGGCCGGGGCTTCTGGGCCTTCGTGCTGCCGGTGATCATCGTCGGCGGGCTGAAGTTCGGCGTCTTCACGCCGACCGAGGCGGCGGTGGTCGCGGCGGCCTACGCCTTCATCGTCGGCAAGTTCATCTACCGCGAGCTGCGCTGGAACCAGCTCTACGGCGTGCTGCTCTCGGCGGCCAAGACCACCGCGGTCGTGATGTTCATGGTGGCGGCGGCGCTGGTCTCGGCCTGGCTGATCGCCATGGCCAACATCCCGGCCCAGGTCACGGAAATGATGCGGCCCTTCCTCGGCAGCCCGACGCTCCTGATGTTCGCGCTGATGGTGCTGGTGGTGATCGTGGGCACGGCGCTCGACTTCGCGCCGACCATCCTGATCCTCACGCCGGTGCTGATGCCGATGGTGAAGGAGGCCGGCATCGACCCCGTCTACTTCGGCGTGCTGTTCGTGATCAACAACGCCATCGGCCTGATCACCCCGCCGGTGGGCACCGTGCTGAACGTGGCCAGCGGCGTGGCCAAGGTGCCGATGAGCGACGTGATCCGTGGCGTGATGCCTTTCATGATCGCCCAGCTGCTGGTGCTGTTGCTGCTGGTGCTGTTCCCCAGCATCGTGCTGCTGCCGCTGAAGTGGCTGCACTAGATCCTCGATTCAAGAAAACACCGGAGACAACCATGAAACGCTTTCCCCTCGTCCGCTGGCTCGCCGTGCCCTGCGCTGCCCTGGCCCTGCTCGCCGCCGGCGCGCAGGCCGCCGACATCAAGGCGCGCCAGGTCAAGTTCGCCTTCGTCAACAACGCGGAGCATTCGCAAGGCATCGGTGCCAAGCGCTTCGCCGAGCTCGTGGCCCAGAAGAGCGGCGGCAAGATCAACGTGCAGGTCTATCCGGCCGGCGTGCTGGGCGGCGACCTGCAGGTCATCTCCTCGCTGCAGGGCGGAACGGTGGACATGACGGCGGTCAGCGCCGGCCTGCTGGTCAGCCGCGACAAGGCCTTCGGCATCTTCGATTTCCCGTTCCTGTTCGCCAATGCCAAGGAAGCCGACGCGGTGGTCGACGGACCTTTCGGCAAGCGCATGAACGAGCGCGTGCTGGGGCAGGGCCTGGTCAACCTCAGCTGGTGGGACATCGGCTTTCGCAGCGTCGCCAATTCCAAGCGGCCGATCGTCAAGGCGGAGGACATCAAGGGCCTGAAGATCCGCGTGATCCAGTCGCCGATCTACGTCGACTTCTTCCGTGCGCTGGGCGCCAACCCGGTGGCGATGCCCTTCTCCGAGCTCTACACCGCGATGGAGACGCGCACCGTCGATGCGCTGGAGAACCCGATCTCCAACGTGGAGGTCAACAAGTTCTACGAGGTGTCGAAGTACCTGTCGATCACCAACCATATGTACAACCCGATGCTGATCCTCTTCAGCAAGAAGATCTGGGACCAGTACACGCCCGACGAGCGCGAGTTGCTCACCTCGGCCGCCGAGGAGGCGAAGCTCTACCAGCGCAAGGTCTCGCGCGACCAGGATGCGCAGTCGCTCGAGACGGTCAAGAAGGCCGGCCTGCAGGTCAACGAGGTGGCGCCTGCCGAGCTCGCGAAGATGCGCCAGATGGCACAGCCGGTGATCGACAAGTACCGCAAGGAAGTCGGCGAGGACATCTCCGACGCCATGGACAAGGCGGTGCGGGAAGCGCGGGCGAACTCCAAGTGACGGCACCGCGCTGCATCGAGGAGCCGGCGCGCCGCACGACGCTGGTCGAGGACTACGAGGTGGTGGTCGCGGGCGGCGGCACCGCCGGCGCCATCGCCGCCATCGCGTCGGCGCGCAACGGCGCGCGCACCCTGCTGGTGGAACGCGGCGGCTTTCTCGGCGGGCACATCGCCTCGCAGCTGCTGGAGCACAGCGCGGGCTGGTTCGATGCACGCGGCGAACGCATCGTCGCCGGCCTGCCGCAGGATCTGGTCGACCGCCTGGTGGCTGCCGGCGCCTCGCCCGGCCACGTGCGCGACGACACCGGCTACACCCTGTCGCGCGTGCCGGTGAACCACGAGCTCTTCAAATCGGTCGTCACCGCGATGTGCCACGAGGCCGGCGTCGACCTGCTGATGTTCTCCCCGGTGGTGCAGGTGCTGCGCGAAGGCGAGCGCGTGAGCGGCGTGATCGTCGAGAACAAGTCCGGCCGCACGGCCTACGCGGCGAAAGCCGTGGTCGACTGCACCGGCGATGCCGATGTCGCCGAGCGTGCCGGCTGCGCCTTTCTCTCGCAGCAGACCGGCGCCGCGGAGACCCAGCCGGTCAGCCTGCTGTTCAAGCTCGGCGGCATCGATCATGCGGCGCTGCTCGACCACGTGGCCGCGCATCCGTCGGAGTTCAAGCTCGGCGTGCCCGCGGCGGCGCTGCGCGGCGAGGACCACGTGAACCTCTGGGGCTTCGGCCCGCAGCTCGCCCGCGCGCATGCCGACGGGCTGGTCTCGCTGGCGCGCAACGAGCTGCACTACAGCGGCTGGGTCCGCACCGGCGAGGCGGTGATCAACGTCACGCGCTGCGCGGTGGACGCGACCCGCGCCGACGAGATGGGACGCGCCGAGGTGGTGCTGCGCCGCCAGGTGCAGGAGTTCGCCGAGTTCTTCCGGCGCTACATCCCGGGCGCGGCGCACAGCTTTCTCTCGGCCAGCGCCTCCTGCGTCGGCGTGCGCGAGAGCCGCCGCATCCAGGGCCGCAGCGTGCTGGCCGACGACGATGTGCGGCGCGGCCGGCGCTGCGCCGATGCCGTGCTGCGTGGCGGCTTTCCGATCGACAGCCACGATCCCAAGGGAGCGAGCCTCGATGCTGCGGAGCACGTGGACGGCGGCTACGACATCCCGCTCGGCGCGCTGCTGCCGGCCGGCATCGACGGCCTGCTGGTCGCCGGGCGCTGCATCTCGGCCGAGCGGCGGGCGCTGGCCAGCGCCCGCATCACGGGCACCTGCATGGCCATGGGCCAGGCTGCAGGCACGGCCGCCGCGCTGGCCGCGCGCGAGGGGCAGGCGCCGGGCGCGCTCGACATCGGGCTGCTGCAGCGCACGCTGAAGGCACAAGGTGCGATCGTCGGAGGCGCCGCATGATCGGGCAGATCGCCGTCAGCGGCCTGGCCATGGGCGCGATCTACGCGCTGATCGCGCTCGGCTATGCCTTCGTCTGGCGAACCATGGCCATCGTCAACTTCGCGGCCGGCGAGTTCGTCACGTTCTCGGCCTACATCTTCGTGGCGACCTTCATCACCGCGCTGGGCTTTCCGTTCCTGGTCGCGGCGCTGTCCGCCGCGGTCGTGATGGCCTTGCTGGGCGCGCTGTTCTCGCGCGTGGTGTTCGCCCGGCTGCAGGCCCAGCGGCCGCTGGTGTCGATCATCGCCACCGTCGGCTTCGGCATCTTCCTGCGGGAGATGGCGCACATCCTCTACGGACCGGAACCGCTGCTGTACCCGAGCCCGCTCGGCCAGGGCGGGCTGCAGCTGATGGGCGTGACCATCGGCTGGCACCAGCTGCTGATCCTCGGCGTGGTGATCGTGCTCACGCTGCTGCAGCAACTGGTGCTTCGCCGCACCATGGCCGGCAAGATGATGCGCGCCGTCGCGCTGGACCGCGACACGGCCGCGCTGATGGGCATCCCGGTGCAGAAGGTGCTGGCCGGCACCTTCGCGTACTCCAGCGTGCTGGCGGCGCTGGCCGGCATCCTGCTCGCGCCGCTCTTCTTCGTGACCACCGAGATGGGCGGCATGGTCGGGCTCAAGGGCTTCGTCGCCATGATCATCGGCGGCTTCGGCAGCATCCCGGGCGCGATCATCGGCGGCCTGCTGCTCGGACTCGGCGAGAACCTGGGCGCCTACTGGATCTCGTCGACCTACAAGGAAGCGATCGCCTTCGTGCTGCTGCTCGTCTTCCTGGCGGTGCGCCCGCAGGGCCTGCTGCCCGAGCGGCAGGCCGACCGGGCCTGAGGAGACGATGCACATGCTGCCACGCAAACTGCTGCTCGCCGCCCTCGTCGCCGCCTTCGCGGTGCTGCCGTGGGCGAGCGGCGCCAACAGCTACTGGATCCACATCCTCAACCTGACCTGGATCGCGGCCATCGCGGCGCTGGGCCTCAACATCGCCACCGGCATGACGGGGCAGATCGTGCTGGGCCAGGCCGCGCTGATGGGCGTCGGCGCCTATGCGACAGGGCTCGGGATGGTGCGCTTCGCGTTGCCCTGGTGGCTCGCACTGCCGGGCGCCATCGTGCTGGCCGCGCTCGTGGGCGTCGCGCTGGGCCTGCTGGCGATGCGCATCAAGGGCCACTACCTCGCGATCGTCACGCTGGCCCTCAACGAGATCTTCCGCCAGGTGGTGCTCAACGAGGCCAAGGTCACGGGCGGGCCGATGGGCCTGCGCGACGTGCCGGCGCCCACGTTCTTCCCGGCGCTCGGCGCGGACACCGACCTGCAGCTCTACCTGCCGCTGCTCGGCGCGCTGGTGGCGGTCTATGCGATCGCGCTGCGTCTCTACGGCCGTCGCCTGGGCCGCCAGATGCGGGCCGTGCGCGACGACGAGCTGGCCGCCGAATCGATGGGCGTCGACTCGCGCCGCACCAAGATCCGCGCCTTCGTGCTGTGCAGCGTGTTCGGTGCGCTGGCCGGCGGGCTCTACGTGCTCGTCAACGGCTTCATCTCGCCGAACAGCTTCCTCATTGCCGAGAGCATCAGGCTGCTGCTGATGACCGTCATCGGCGGGCTCGGCTCGATCGGCGGCACGGTGCTGGGCGCCGCGGTGGTCACCATCCTGCCGGAAGCGCTGCGGGACCTGCAGCTCTACTACATGGCGGCTTTCGGCCTCGGCGTGGTGGTCGTGCTGCTGGTGGCGCCGCGCGGCCTCGGCGTGCTGGGCGACTGGCTGCTCGCACCCTGGCTGCCGCAGGCGCAGCAGGGCCGGCAAACGGGCGGTGTGCTGGCGCTGCCGCAGGAGCCGGCGGGCTCCGCGCCGGCAGAGCGCCCGGCTGCACCCGGCGCGCAGGCGCCGGTGCTGATGCGCGTGCGAGGCCTGGCCAAGCATTTCGGCGGCGTCTATGCGCTGCAGGGAGTCGATCTCGATGTGCGCCAGGGCGAGATCCTCGGCGTCATCGGTCCCAACGGCTCCGGCAAGTCGACCTTCATCAACAGCTGCGCCGGCCTGTTGCGCGCCGATGCCGGCACGGTGGAACTGGACGGCGCGGACATCACCCGGCTCGCGCCCTGGGACATCCATGCGCGCGGCGTGGCGCGGATCTTCCAGAACGTGCGGCTGTGGGAGTCGATGACGGTGCTCGAGAACGTGATGCTGGCCTGGCGCGCCGAGGCGCCGGGCGGCAGCGAAGCTGCCGCCCTCGCCGCGGCGCAGCAGGCGCTGGACGCCATGGGCATCGGCTTTCTCGCGGCGCGCCGGGCAGGCGACCTGTCCTTCGGCCAGAGCCGCCTGGTGGAGCTGGCGCGCGCCACGGTCAACCGGCCGCGCCTGCTGCTGCTGGACGAGCCCGCGGCCGGCCTGCGCGGCGGGCTGGTGATGGAGCTGGCCGGCATCCTGCAGAAGCTGCGCGCCCAGGGCACCACCGTGCTCGTGGTCGAGCACCGCATCAAGCTCGTCATGGCGATGTGCGACCGTGTCGTGGTCCTCAACCTGGGCGAGAAGATCGCCGAGGGCACGCCGGCCGAGATCCAGGCCGACCCGGCCGTCATCGAAGCCTACCTGGGCGAGCGCGCCGGCTACGACGCGGCAGCGACCTTGGGCCCCGCCGACCCGACGCCCGCCGCGCCTTCCGCCCCATCCGCAGGCGTCGCCGACGCTACGTCCGCGCCGCCCGCGGCGCGCATCGCCTGAGAACACGCATTGCAAACCCCAGCGGCCAAGCACGGCCCATTTCCCAAGAACGGAGACACCATGTCATTTCGCATTCGACGCTTCGCCCCCGCATGGACCGCGGCGCTCACCCTGGCCTGCTTCGCCGCCGGTGCGCCGGCCGCGGCCCAGGAAGCAGTGACCATCGGCGCCGCCGCCCCGCTGACCGGTCCGCGCGCCAACCTCGGGCGCTATTTCAAGCAGGGCGTGGAGCTGGCGGTGGATGAGATCAACAAGGACGGCGGCGTGCTCGGCAAGCCGCTGAAAGTGGTGTTCGAGGACGACCAGGCGGACAACCCGAACGTCGCCATCAACGCCGTCAACAAGCTGGTCAAGATGCACAAGGTGACCGCCTTCGTCGGCCCGCACTTCTCGGTCGCCCAGCTCGCCACGCAGAAGATCTACTGCGGCAACGCCGTCTCGGTGACCGGCGCCAGCGGCGTGCCGGTCACCGCCAACAACTGCAAGACGGTGCTGCGCAACCGCGCCAACGACAACCTGCAGGCCAAGGCGCTGGTCGAATACGCACGCAACAGCCTGAAGATCGACAAGCTGGGCGTGCTGTCGATCAACGACGATTTCGGCAAGGCCGGGGCCGACCGCGTGATCCAGCAGATCGAGGAGGCCGGCCTCAAGCCGGTGAGCGTGGAAACGCACAACCCCGAAGACAAGGACTTCTCGGCACAGCTGGGCCGGCTGCGCGACGCGGGCGTGGGCCTGGTGATCTTGTGGACCCACGACAACGAGGCCGCGCTGATCGTGCGCCAGGCCAAGCAGCTCGGCCTGACGATGAAGTTCGCGGGCAGCACCTCGCTGAGCCAGCCGGTGTTCGTCAAGCTCGCGGCCGAAGCGGGCGAGGGCGCCTTGAGTTCCAGCGACTTCGTGCCCGGCAACCCCGACCCGGCCGTGCAGGGGTTCGTGAAGAAATACGAGGCCCGCACCAAGACCGAGACCGAGCTCTATGCCGCCACCTACTACGACGCCACGTGGCTGCTGGCCAAGGCGATCAGGCAGGCCGGCTCCACCGACCCGATGAAGATCCGCGAGGCCTTCGGCAAGATCTCGCACAAGGGCGTGCTGGCCGATTACCGCTGCGAGGCCAACGGCGACTGCAACCACCAGATCAACATCATCGAGGTCCAGAAGGGCCAGCCGGTCGTGAAGTCCACGGTGCGCTTCTGATGGCGGTGGAGACGGTGCTCGACCGAACGCCGGGCCCGGCGCCCGCGCCCGCCGAGGCGCCGCCGCTCGTGCTGGAGATCCGCGCGGCCGATGCGTACTACGGCAAGGCGCAGGTGCTGTTCGGCGTCGGCGTGTCGGTGCGCCGTGGGCAGGTGGTGTCGCTCATCGGCGCCAATGGCGCGGGCAAGTCCACCACGCTCAACCTCGTGATGGGCCGGCTGCGCCCGGCGGCTGGTGCCGTCGAGCTCGAGGGCCGGTCGATCGCCAAGCTGTCGACCGAAGCCATCATTGCCGCCGGCGTGGCCTGCGTGCCCCAGCGGCGGCGCATCTTCTCCACCTTGACGGTGCTGGAGAACCTGGAGGTCGGCGCCTACGTGCGGCGCAAGGATGCGGCGGCGGTGGCACGCACGCTCGACGAGGTGTATGCGCTCTTCCCCGTGCTCGCGAAGAAGGCGCACATGATGGGAGGCGTGCTCTCCGGCGGCGAGCAGCAGATGCTGGCGATCGGGCGCGGCCTGATGTCCAACCCCTCGCTGCTGCTGCTGGACGAGCCCTCGATGGGCATCTCGCCCAAGCTCACGACCGAGATGTTCGCCGACATCCGCCGCATTGCGCAGACCGGGCGCACGGTGCTGATCGTGGAGCAGAACGCCTATGCCGCGCTCGGCATTTCCGATCACGGCTACGTGCTGGAGAACGGCGCGGTGGCGCTGGAAGGGCCGGCCGCCCGGTTGATGCATGACGACTACGTCCGCCAGACCTACCTCGGCGCCTGAGCCCGCCGATCCGCGCTGGGACCGCGTGGAGACGGCCCGCCGCGTGCAGGCGCTCCTGCCCGCCCTGCGGCAGCGCCTGGGCGATCGCGTCAGCACCGCGGCGCCGGTGCTCGATCACCATGCCGGCGGCGGCGAGGGCGTGCCCATCAGCAGCCGGCCGGACGCGGTGCTCTTTCCGCTCGACAACGAGGAAGTGGCCTTCGTCGCTCGCCAATGCTTCGAGGCCGGCGTCCCGATCGTGCCCTTCGGCACCGGGACCTCGCTGGAGGCGCACGTGGCGGCGGTCCACGGCGGCATCAGCCTGGACCTCTCGCGCATGGACCGCATCCTCGATGTCAGCGCCGATTCGCTGGACTGCCGGGTGCAGGCCGGCGTGACGCGGCTGCGGCTCAATGCGGCAGTGCGCGACCAGGGCCTGTTCTTCCCGATCGACCCGGGCGCCGATGCGAGCCTGGGCGGCATGGCCTCGACCCGCGCCTCGGGCACTGCCGCGGTGCGCTACGGCACCATGCGCGACGCGGTGCTGGGGCTCACGGTGGTGACGGCGGACGGCCGCATCGTTCGCACCGGGACACGCGCGCGCAAGACCGCGGCAGGCCTGGACCTGACGCGGCTCTTCGTCGGCAGCGAAGGGGTGCTCGGCATCGTCACCGAACTGCAGCTGCGGCTGTGGGGGCTGCCCGAGACGGTGCAGGCGGCCGTCTGCCAGTTCGCCGATCTGCCGGCGGCGGTGCGGTCCGTGATCACCACGCTGCAGATGGGCATACCGGTCGCGCGCATCGAGCTGCTCGACGCCGTGCAGATGGGCGCCTGCATCGCCTACTCGAAGCTCGAAGGCCTCTCGCCGCTGCCCACGCTTTTCATCGAGTTCCACGGCACGCCGGCCTCGGTGCGCGAGCAGATCGAGCTGCTGGAGCAGATCGCCGCCGACGGCGGTGGCAGCGGCTTCGCCTGGGCCGAGCGGCCCGAGGACCGCAGCCGGCTGTGGAAGGCGCGGCACGACGTGACCTACGCCAACCTGGCCCTGCGCCCGGGCTGCCGGATGATCGGCACCGATGCCTGCGTGCCGATCGCCGCGCTGGTCGAATGCATCGAGCAGACCCTCGCCGACGTGGCGGACAGCGGCCTGGTCGCGCCGCTGGTGGGCCACGTCGGCGACGGCAACTTCCACCTCGGCATTCTTTTCGATCCGAAGAGCGAGGACGAACGTGCCCGGGCGGAGGCGCTGGCCGAGCGCGTGGCGCTGCGCGCGATCGGCCTCGGCGGCACCTGCACCGGCGAGCACGGCATCGGCTTGCACCGCATGCACCAGCTGGTCGCCGAACATGGCGAAGGCGTGGCCCTGATGCGCAGCATCAAGCAGGCGCTGGACCCGAAAGGCATCATGAACCCGGGAAAGATGTTCCGGCCGGAACCACCCACACGACCAGGAGAGACAGAATGAATGAAACCGTGACCGGCTGGGGCTTCATCGGCGCCAGCACCGTTGCGCGCGAGCACATGCTGGCGGCGGTGCGCGCGCAGCCCGGCCATGCGGTGGTGGCAATCGCGAGCGGCGATGCTGCTCGCGCCCGTGCCTTTGCCGAAGAGAACGCGATTCCACGCGCCTGCGACGGCGTCCCGGCACTGCTGGCCGACCCCGCCGTGCAGGCGGTTTACATCAGCAGCACCAACGAGCAGCATCGCGACCATGCGCTGGCGGCGATTGCCGCGGGCAAGCACGTGCTGTGCGAGAAGCCGCTCGCCACGGCCGTCGAGGACGCCCGGCGCATGGTCGAGGCGGCGCGCCGCGCGGGCGTGCTCTTCGCGACCAACCACCACCTGCGCAACGCGGCCACGCACCGGAAGGTGCGCGAGCTGGTCGAGGCCGGTGCCATCGGCAGGCCCCTGTTCGCACGCATCTTCCACGCGATCTACCTGCGGCCGCAGGTGCAGGGATGGCGCATCGACAGCGCCGCGGCGGGCGGCGGCGTGATCCTCGACATCGGGGTGCATGCCGCCGACACCCTGCGCTTTGCGCTCGGTGCGGAGCCGGTCGAGGTGGTAGGCATGAGCCAGGCCGGTTTTCTTTCGAAGAACGGCGTCGAGGACGGCGTGATGGCGGTGCTGCGGATGGACAACGGCGTGCTGGCGCAGATCCATGCGGCGTACACGGTGCGGCATGCCGAAACCGGCTTCGAAGTGCACGGCGAGCAGGGCTCGATCGTCGCCCGCGACGTGATGACGGTGCGGCCCGCCGGCGAGGTGGTGCTGCGCGATGCCGAGGGGGCACGCGTGATGCCGGTCGAGCACGAAGGCTTGTACGTCACGGGCGTGCGGCGCTTTTGCGAGGCCATGGTGGGCCGTGGGCAGCCTGCCGCGAGCGGCGAGGACGGCGTGCGTTCGCTGCAGACGGCGCTGGCCATCGCGGAAGCCTGCCGGAGCGGGACCGCCGTGCGAATCGCGCCGCGCGGCTGAGCGCCGCGCCACGCCCGCGACGCGGGCGGCACCTAAGCCGGCACGCCCTCGATGTCGGGCCGGTCCCAGTGCCGGTGCCTGGCGATCGCCGCGACGAAGTCGTGCGCGATCTTCACCGCCGCCGTGTTGTCGCCAAGATTCGTGGTCGGCGTCGCGGCCACCACGACACCGGGCGGGAACGACTTGGCGTCGGAGCCGATGCCCAGTCTCGACAGCAGCTGCACGCCCTCGCCCACGGTGCAGATGGCCTTGCAGTGCTTGTAGGCTTCGAGCACGAAATGCACGGCCTCGCCGTTGCGCGCCATGGCCTCGGCACCCGGCGCGCCGGCCGGCACCAGGACCGCGTCGAACATCACCGAGGGCATGGTGAGGAAGGTGGCGTCCACCTCGAGTTGGCGCTTCGACGCGCTGGTGACCGTTCCCAGCCGCGGCCCCACCACCTTGCATTGCGCACCGGCCTGTTCGATGGCCTCGCGGATCGGCTTGAGCGAAGCCGAGTCGATGCCGTCCACCGCCAGGATCGCGACCTGGCGGGTCTTGATCGAACCGTCGCCGCTGTCCACCATGCGCAGCGCCGGCGATTCCTCGATCGGCAGCTTCATCCGGTGCTCGCGATAGCCGGCGCGGCCGGCGGCCGCCTTCGGATCGGGCACGCCGATGCCCAGCGGCTCGGCCACCCGGCGCGCCAGTTTCTCGTCGACGAGCGCAAGGTTATCGACCATGCGCTGGCGGATGATCGGCGCCGCGACCTTCGAGAGCTCGAAGCGGAAGGCCGCGATGATGTGCTCCTTCTCGGGCACGCTCTGGCTGTTGAAGAACAGCCGCGCCTGGGTGAAATGGTCGTCGAAACTGGGGCTGCGGCGGCGCACCTTCGGCGTCTCGATCTCGTCCGGGAAGGACTGGAAGCCCGCGCTGCCGCCATCGATGCGGAACTCCTTGCCGTCGTTCAGCGAGTGCGGCTCGTAGGCCACGTGCCCGCGCGGGATGGCCTGGCGGTGCATGCCGTCGCGCTGGAAGTTGTGAAAGGGGCAGACGCTCTTGTTGATCGGCAGCTCGTGGAAGTTGGGCCCGCCCAGACGCGAGAGCTGCGTGTCGGTGTACGAGAAGAGGCGGCCCTGCAGCAGCGGGTCATGGGTGAAGTCGATGCCGGGCACCACATGCCCCGGATGGAAGGCCACCTGCTCTGTCTCGGCGAAGAAGTTGTCGGGGTTGCGGTTGAGCACCAGACGGCCGATCCGCTGCACCGGCACCATCTCCTCGGGAATGAGCTTGGTCGGGTCGAGCAGATCGAAGGGCAGTGAATGTTCCTTGTTCTGCGGAATCATCTGCACGCCCAGCTCCCACTCGGGAAAGTCGCCGCGCTCGATCGCTTCCCACAGGTCACGTCGATGAAAGTCCGGGTCCTTGCCGGCGATCTTCTGGGCCTCGTCCCAGGCCAGCCCGTGGATGCCCAGCTTGGGCTTCCAGTGGAACTTGACGAAGTGGCTTTCGCCGCGCGCGTTGACCAGGCGAAAGCTGTGGACGCCGAAACCTTCCATCATGCGCAGGCTGCGCGGGATCGCGCGGTCCGACATGACCCACATCAGCATGTGAGTGGTCTCGGGCATCAGCGAGGCGAAGTCCCAGAAGGTGTCGTGCGCGCTCGCAGCCTGCGGCATCTCGTGGTGCGGCTCGGGCTTGAGCGCATGGACGAGGTCGGGGAACTTGATCGCGTCCTGGATGAAGAAGACCGGGATGTTATTGCCCACCAGGTCGTAGTTGCCCTCGCGCGTGTAGAACTTGACGGCGAAGCCGCGCACGTCGCGCACCGTGTCCGCCGAGCCGCGCGAGCCGGCAACGGTGGAGAAGCGCACGAACACCGGCGTCTTCACCGAAGGGTCCTGCAAAAAGTCGGCGGACGTGAACTGCGACATCGACTTGTAGACCTCGAAGTAGCCGTGCGCCGCCTCGCCGCGCGCATGCACCACGCGCTCGGGGATGCGCTCGTGGTCGAAGTGCGTGATCTTCTCGCGCAGGATGAAGTCTTCCAGCAGCGTGGGCCCCCGCACGCCCGCGCGCAGCGAGTTGTGGTTGTCGGGGATCTGGACGCCCTGGTTGGTCGTGATGCGCGGTGCGCTCTCGGCGATCGATTCGGCCAGCTGCTCGAGCTTGTCGTTGCTGCCGTTGGTTGGCTTGGGGCGGCGGCTGCCGGAGGGCTTCTTGGGAGGTGTCATCGGGCGTTCCTTCTGTTGTTCCGGAGCGCCGCGGCTTCAGCCGGCATCGAAGAAGACGTCCAGGGCGTTGACCACGACCGCGAGGCCGGCGATGCCCGTCACCGCCATCACTGACCAGAGGATGACATCGTCGATCCATGCCGCGTCAAGCGTGTTGAACAGCGAGGAAAGCTCCATGATTTCGCTCCGGGTCGTTGCGTGGGGATGCGGGCTGGGGGGGGGCACGGCCGACATGCGACCGCGTTCAATGGCAGCTTAGGCTGCCCGCGGCCCGGCGCCCGTAGTGGCCCTGCACCGGCGTCTGTGGGAGCGGCCAGCGGTTCGCGGTAGGACCGAACTGACGGATTCGAAGTCCGGCCTACGTGCGTTCGCGCTGCGGGCCACGCATGAATCTTGCGTCGGCGCTTAGGATCGCTTTCCTCCACCTGATCCACTCCACTTTCGCGAAGTCCACAGCCCATGCTCATCCGAATCGGCTACGACATTGAACTCGGCGTGACCGCGCCGACTGCGCTGATCTACATGCTCCAGGTGCACCCTTCGCGCGCCGGCGACATCGTCGGGGGCGAGAACACCACCATCAGCCCGCCGCTCGCGACCGACTTCTACCGTGATGGTTTCGACAACCAGTGCGCACGGGTTCGCGTGCCTGCCGGCGTGACGCGGGTGCGCCTGCGCAACGAGGCACAGGTCTTCGACACCGGATGGCCGGACCCGGTCAACCTTGGTGCGTACGAGTACATGCCTGACCAGCTGCCGGTGGAAACCCTGCGCTTCCTGCTGCCCAGCCGTTATTGCGAGGTCGACGGCGAGCTGCTGGCCTTCGCCTGGAGCACCTTCGGCCAGGTGCCCAAGGGCTGGTCCCTGGTGCAGGCGATCTGCGACTACGTGCACCAGCACCTGGTCTTCGACTACCAGAGCGCGCGCCCCACCCGGACCGCGCTGGAGGCGTGGCGCGAGCGCGTGGGCGTTTGCCGCGACTTCACCCATCTCGCGATCACGCTGTGCCGCTGCATGAACGTGCCCGCCCGCTACGTCACCGGCTATCTCGGCGACATCGGCATCCCCCCGGTGCCCTACCCCATGGACTTCAGCGCCTGGTTCGAGGTCTACCTCGGCGACCGCTGGTGGACCTTCGACGCCCGGCACAACACGCCGCGCATCGGCCGCATCAAGATCGCGCACGGCCGCGATGCCGCCGACGTGCCGATCACGATGGTGTTCGGCAACCACACGCTCGAGCGCTTCGAGGTGGTGACCGAGGAGGTGGTCGGCTGACGTTCAGGGTGCGTCGGGGGGCGCATAGCCCACGCGCTTCATGGCCACCGCCAGCCCCTTGCGGCTTTTCTCCATCGCCGCCCAGGGCTTGTTGCCGACGGACAGGCGCTCGCCGATGGTGCGCACGGTCCAGTGCGCGGCGCTCTGCAGCATCGGCAGCTCGTCCCATTCGACCGGCACCGAAACGCCCAGGCCCGGCCGCGAGCGTGCCGACCAGGCGCTCACCGTGGTCGCGCCGAAGCCGTTGCGAAGGTAGTCGACGAAGATCCTCCCGACCCGGTTGCGCGGGCCGCTCTTGGCGACGAAGCGCTCGGGAATGGTGTCGGCCAGGTGAATGACAAGTGCCTGCGAGAAGCCCTTGATCGCGTCCCAACCGTAGTGCCGCCGAATCGGCACCACCACGTGCATGCCCTTGCCGCCGCTGGTCTTCAGGAAGGCCGGCAGCGCGAGCTCGTCGAGCAGGGTGCGCACCAGCAGGGTCGCCTCCTGCATCGTGGCCCAATCGACGCCTTCGCCGGGGTCGAGGTCCAGCGTGATGCGATCAGGCCGGTCGATCGCGTTGGAGGTCGCGTTCCAGGTGTGCAGCTCCAGCACGTTCATCTGCGCGGCGGAGAGCAGGCCTTGCACGCTGTCGATCTGCAGCAGCGGGTCGTGGTCGGGGTCGAGCGCGGGGTCCAGCAGCTTCACGCCGGGCATCTCGTTCCGGTTCGCATGCTTCTGGAAGAAAAGCTCGCCGCCGACCCCTTCCGGGGCGCGCACCAGCGCCACGGGGCGGCCCTTCAGGTGCGGGACCATCAGCGGCCCCACCTGGTCGTAGAAGGCGACCAGCTCGCCCTTGGTGACGCCGCTGGTCTTGTCGATCACGCGCTCTGCATGGGTGATGTTCAATGCCTTCATCGATGGGCTCGCTTCGTGGTCGGAAGAAGGTTTGTCGGCCGGGGCCTGCGCCAGCTCGTGCCGTATCTGCGATGCGGGCTTGTCGCTGCGAAGGCCCTGGAACACGGCCTGTCGCACGCGGCCATCGCGGGTCCATTCGCCGAAGGAGACCTCGGCCACCAGCTCGGGCCTGACCCATTGCGCCTTCACACCCGAGGGCCGCTTCTCGAAGGGACACGCGTCGCTCGCCAATGGGTCGAGCCTGGCCTTGACGTCCGCCAGGCGACCCGCATCGAAGCCCGTGCCCACGTTGCCGCAGTATTGCAGCTGGCCCTGTTCGTCATACACGCCCAGCAGCAGCGAGCCGAAGCCCGTTCGCGAGCCCTGGGGCGCCGTGTAGCCGCCGATCACGAATTCCTGGCGCCGATGGTTCTTGAGCTTGATCCAGTCCGGCGAGCGCCGCGACACATAGGCCGAGCCCTTGCGCTTGGCGATGATCCCCTCGAAGCCCAGCTCCGCGGAGGACGCGAGCAACTCGCGCGGCGAAGCCTCGAAAGCCTCGGACAGCCGCAGGCCGGCTGGCGGCTTCGTGCCCAGCAGCTGCGCGAGCCGGGCCCGGCGCTCTTCAACGGGCCGCGCGCGCAGGTCCTCGCCGTCCAGGAAGGGCGCATCGAAGAGCCAGTACACGATATCGGCGGTCGCGCGCCGATCGAAGGCGTTCTGCAATGCCTGGAAGTCCGGTGCGCCGTTCTTTCCGGCGACCACGATCTCGCCGTCGAGCCAGGCCGATCGGGTGGGCAGCTTCGCCAAGGCCTTGGCCAGGGTCGGAAGCTTCGACGTCCAGTCGTTGCCGTTGCGGGTGATGCACCGGACCTCGTCGCCCTCGATGCGGGCCAAAAGGCGGTAGCCATCGAACTTCAGCTCGTAGAGCCAATCATCGGGCACCGCCGGCGGCGCGGACGCGAGGGTGGCGAGCTCCGGCTCGAGGCGCTCGGGCAGCGCGGCCTTGCGGCGCTTCGGCGCGCTCTTGCGCGGTGCCCGGGCAGGCGCGGGCTCGGGCTCGGGCTCGGGATCTGGGACCGGCGATTGGGCGGGCGCGGCTTGCCGGCCGTAGGTCACCGCCGGCGGATGATCGACATCGCGACCGCTCAGCACGCTGTCGGGTTCGGCCTCGACGATGTCGTAGTCCGCCAGGGGGCGCGCTTCGCCGTCCTGTTCCTTGATCAGTAGCCAGGGCTCCTGCTTCTCGCCCTTGCCGCGCATGCGCACCAGCGTCCAGCGGCCGCGCAGCTTGTCGCCGCGCAGCTCGAACTTGAGCTTGCCCTCGGCCAGGCCGCGCGCCGCATCGCCTTCGGGCTCCCACTCGCCGCGGTCCCAGACGATCACCGTGCCCGCGCCGTACTGGCGTGGCGGGATGGTGCCTTCGAAGTCGGCATAGGACACCGGGTGGTCTTCGACATGCACCGCCATGCGCTTGACGGACGGATCGAGGCATGGGCCCTTGGGCACGGCCCAGCTCTTGAGCGTGCCGTCGAGCTCGAGCCGGAAGTCGTAGTGAAGCTGCCGGGCGTGGTGCTTCTGCACCACGAAGGCATGGCGGCCTTGGCTTGCGCGGCCGACCTGGTGAGGCTCCGGGGTGTTCTTGAAATCGCGCTTGCGACGGTAGGGCGCCAGCGCCTCGCTTGCACGGGGGCTTCTTGCCACGGCGGCGCCTCAGCCGGCCTTGCGGCGCATGGCGCCATCGCAGGCTTGGGATGGCGGCGCGGGAGCCTTGGTCTTGATCTTGGCTGTGGGCATGGCGATTCTCCGGAGGTGACCTTAGGGCGGCCATGCCGGCCCGGATGTAGGAACGCTGCGAGGCCCTGCGTCAGGGCCGGGCGTCTGCGCTGCGCGTCAGGCGGCGGGCCGGCGCAGGTCGCGCTCGCTCTCGACCGCGAAGTAGAACCACTCGGTGCCCGGCAGCGCCGCCGAATTCGGGAACACGATGAAGCCGTCGCGTTCGGCCGCGAGCACGCTGCCATCGGCGCGCACGCCCATGGCCTCGCCTTTCGCCACCCTGTCGAAAGTGGCCCATTCGCGCACGAACTGGTCGTCCTCGCTGACGCGGTCGGTCACGCTGATCAAGCGCAGCAGCGCAGGCGCGGCCGGCGGCTCGGCGCGCGGATCGGCCGAGATCATGCCCAGCAGGCGCAGTGCCGCATGGATGGCGCGGTGCGCAACCTCGGGCGCGGCCGGGTCCTGGTGCTGACCGCATTCGAGCGTGACGCCATAGCCGCCTCGGCTGCGCATGTATTCGTTGGTGCCCCAGCCGAAGGCCAGTGCGGTCTCGTCGGGCGCCTTGCCGCCGGCGCGCTGCGCCAGGCCGGCCGCATAGATGTCGAGCCAGCCCTCGACCACGCGCGAGGTACCCATGTGGAGCGCGAGCTGCCCTTCCTCGAAGGCGCGGGCGAAGGGCTCCAGCGTGCCCGCGTTGTCGCGCGGTCCGATCATCGCGAAGGCCTCGCCCTCGCTCTGGAAGGAATGCAGGTCCAGCAGCACGTCGCTCTGCTCGAGCAGCGGGCACAGCCGGTCGGTGATGCGGGTCTCGTAGTCGGCCGGGGTTTGACCGGCCGGCGTGGGCCTGAACAGGCGGTTGAGGTTGCGCTCGCCCTCGCGCCGCATCCGGCGGCGCGCCAGCGGATTGGCCACGGGCACCAGCGTGAGCTGGCCGCGCAGGAGTTGCAGGGCGCCGCTGTCGAGCTCGGCGACGGTGCGCTCGATGCCCACGGTGCCGCAGGTTTCGTCGCCATGTACGCCGCCCAGGACGATCAGCCTCGGCCCGGGCTCGAGGGAAGTGAAGCCGTGGATGCGGAGGTGGTCGGGTGCGGGGGGCTGCTGCTCGCTCATCTCGCCGCTGATCCTACAGGGCAGCGCATGGCGGTCCTACCGGGCTTTCCGCCATGGCATGCCAGAAGGGTGGAATGACGAAGGAACAAGCCATGGACAGCAAGAAGACCCCTGCGAAGACCGATCCCGTGAAGGACGCGGGCGAGGGCAAGACCCAGGTAGAGCAGGGCGGCGAATCGGCGCCGCGCCTGCCCCACGAGCGCGACCAGTCCTCGGACAGCCAGCAGAACCAGGGCAACTCGGCCGGCCTGGGCCGCAAGGGCATGGAGGACGTGGAGCGTGGGGTGGTGGACACCGACCGCGGCCCGGTGCTCGACCGCGTCTACAACGACAAGGTCAAGCGCAAGGCTTGATCAGGCTTGATCAGCTTGACTCGGGCCTGGCGCGGCCTCGAGTCGCGCGCGCATCTCGGCGATCACGCCTGCATAGCTTTTCGAATTGAAGATCGCGCTGCCGGCAACAAAGGTGTCCGCGCCGGCGCTGGCCACGCGTGCGATGTTGTCGGTCTTGATGCCGCCATCGACCTCCAGGCGGATGTCGCGCCCGCTGGCCTCGATGCGCTTGCGCGCGAGTTCGATCTTGCGCAACGCCGAATCGATGAAGCTCTGGCCGCCGAAACCCGGGTTCACGCTCATGATCAGGACCAGGTCGATGTCATCGATGGCCCAGTCCAGCGGCTCCAGCCCCGCGCCCGGGTTGAACACCAGCCCGGCCTTGCAGCCGGCCGCCTTGATGGCCTGGATGCTGCGGTGCGTGTGCGGCGAAGCATCGGGATGGAAGCTGATGTAGTCGGCCCCGGCCTGGGCGAAGGCGGCGGCCAGCGCATCCACCGGCTCGATCATCAGGTGAACGTCGATCGGCACCGGCGTGCCGCTCGCGGTCTTCGCGTGGGGCTTGAGCGCCTGGCAGACCATCGGGCCGAAGGTGAGGTTCGGCACGTAGTGGTTGTCCATGACGTCGAAGTGGATCCAGTCGGCCCCGGCGGCGATCACATCGCTCACTTCGGCGCCGAGGCGCGCGAAATCGGCTGAAAGGATGGAGGGGGCGATGCGAAAGGTGCGGCTGCTGCTCATGGAGATGGATTGTCGCAGGCCATCTTTCGGCCAATTGTTAACATCGCTCCGATGTCCAGCCAACCGATCAACGTCCAGGTCGACCCCCGTTACCTGCCGGACCAGTCTTCGCCCGAAGACCGGGTCTACACCTTCGCCTACACGATCACCGTGACCAACACGGGCCGCGTGGCGGCGCAGTTGATCTCCCGGCACTGGCTCATCAACGATGCGGCCGGAAAGACGCAGGAGGTCAAGGGCCTCGGCGTGATCGGGCAGCAGCCGCTGCTGGCGCCCGGGCAGTCCTTCCGCTATACCAGCGGATGCCGGCTGCAGGGGCCCAGCGGTACCATGCATGGGAGCTATTTCTTCGTGACCGAGCACGGCGAGCGCTTCGACGTCGCGATTCCCATGTTCGTGCTGGAAGCCGACACGGGCGGCCCGCCCGTCTCGCGCGTGCTGCACTGAACGCAACCGTCTTCCTCGAGCCATGAACGCCCCGTGCGCTCTGCTCGATGCGCGGCGCCTGACCGGCGCGCGCCCTTTGTTGAACAGATTGGCCCGATGAGTTCTTTCATTCCCAACGACCTGCTGGGTTTCTGGTCCGACTGGGTGCGACCCTCGGCCGGCCTGCCCACCGTCTTGTGGTCGCTTCTGCTGGCCGCCGCCGCCGCGGCCGGCCACCTGGTGCAGCGCTACACGGGCATGCCCAAGGTGATCGGCTACTCGGTGGTCGGCACGATGGTCGGCCTAGCCGGGTTCGAGGGCGCGATGTGGCCGCTGCAGGGCATCAGCCTGTTCCTGCTCGAGCTCGGCGTCGCGATCGTGCTGTTCGAGGCAGGCGGCCGGCTGCCGCTGCGCTGGTTCCGCCACAACCCGATGGTGCTGGTGCAGAGCCTTCTCGAAGCCACGTTGACCTACCTCGCCGTGTTCTGGGTGCTGCACTGGATGGACGTGCCCGACCCCGTGGCCAATCCGATCGCGCTGATGGCGATCGTGGCCTCGCCGGCCGTGCTCAGCCGCGTGGTGATGGACACCCGCGGCTCCGGCCCGGTGACCGAGCGCGCGCTGACGCTGGCCACGCTCAACACCTTCTATGCGCTGGCGCTGGGCTATGCGCAAGCCGGGCTGATCGAGCACGCGCCGCTGGGCCTGTTCCAGAAGCTCTACCCGGTTGCGGTGGTGCTGGGCCTGTCCTTCGTGGTCGGCGCGCTGATGGCGTTGTCGCTGCGCTCGGCCTTGCGCGTGATGAGCCCGACCAGCGAGAACACCTCCATCCTGCTGCTGGCGATCATCGCGGCCGGCGCCGCGCTGGCTGCGCACTTCGGCGGCTCGGCCCCGCTGGCGGCGCTCATCGGCGGCGTGCTGCTCAAGGCCCTGCACCCCAAGCCCTGGGTCTGGCCGAGGCAACTGGGCACCGCGGCCTCGCTGCTCACCATGCTGATGTTCGTGCTGGTGTCCATCGTGGCCGCGCAGGCCGACTGGAGCCTCCCGGTCGCCAGCGTGGTGCTGGCGGTGATCGGCGTGCGCACGGTTGCCAAGATCGCGGGCGTGGCCATCGCCAACCCGGGCAGCGGCGCGAGCTGGCGCCAGGCGCTGTGGGTGGGCTGCGCCATGTCGCCGCTGTCGTCGATCGCGCTGCTGATCACCTCGGCCTTTGTCACGGCCTCGCCGCTGCTGGGCGCGATGATCACGCAGATCGCGCTGCCCGCCATCCTGCTGATGGAGGTGCTCGGTGCGGTGCTCGCCACCGTCGCCATCCACGGCGCCGGCGAAAGCTCCAGGCCCTGGCTGCCCGAAGCCTTCAGCGTCACGGAGGACACGCAGCGATGAGCCCAGCGAAGTGCAGAGCGTGGAGGTCCCCATGAGCGTCTTCGAAACCGGTCGGCCGCCCGAGGGAACACCGCCGATCCCCGGCTCCCCCGAGAGCCGCGTGGTGCCGTTGGAGCCCTTCAACAAGTCGGTCGCGCTGTCGCTGGGCGTCGAGCTGGAACTGCAGCTGGTCAACACCCACGACTACGACCTCGCACCCTATGCCGAGGACATGCTGCGCCTGATGGCACAGACCCCGCTGCCTGGCAGCGTGGTGCCCGAGATGACCTCGAGCATGATCGAGATATCCACCGACATCTGCCACTCGGCCAAGGACGTCGTTGCGCAGCTCACGCCCATTCGCGACGCGCTGGTGCGCAACGCCGACAAGCTCAACATCGCGGTGGTGGGCGGTGGCACGCACGCCTTCCAGCAGTGGCACGAGCGGCGCATCTACGACAAGCCGCGTTTTCGCGAGCTGTCGGAGCTCTACGGCTACCTCTCCAAGCAGTTCACCATCTTCGGGCAGCACGTGCACATCGGCTGCCCCGATGCCGACGGCGCACTGCTGATGCTGCACCGCATGTCGCGCTACATCCCGCACTTCATCGCCTTGTCGGCATCGTCGCCCTTCGTGCAGGGGCAGGACACCCAGTTCGATTCGGCACGGCTCAACTCGGTCTTCGCCTTTCCCCTCTCGGGCCGCGCGCCGTTTACGCTCAGCTGGCGCGAATTCGGCAACTACTTCGAACGCATGACCCGCACCGGCGTCGTGCGCAGCATGAAGGACTTCTACTGGGACATCCGGCCCAAGCCTGAGTTCGGCACCATCGAGATCCGCGTCTTCGACACGCCGCTCACGGTCGAGCGCGCCGCGGCGCTGGCCGGCTACGTGCAGTCGCTGGCCGCCTGGTTCCTGCAGGAGCAGCCCTTCACGCCGACGGAGGACGACTACCTGGTCTACACCTACAACCGCTTCCAGGCCTGCCGCTTCGGGCTGGACGCCGTCTATGTCGACCCCGCCACCGGCAGCCACATGCCGCTGCGCGACCACATCCTCATGACCATGACCCAGCTCGAATGGCACAGCGAGGCGCTGGACGCCACCGAGGCCCTGGGCCAGCTGCGCACCAGCGTGGAGGCCAACCGCAACGACGCGCGCTGGCTGCGCGAGCGCCAGGCCAAGGAGCGGCTGCTGGCGGAGGTCGTGCGGCAGGCGGCGAAACGCTTCCGGCACGGTTGAGGGCGACCACGATGGGCGAGTTCGACCTCATCGACCGGTACTTCAAGCGCCCCGCGGCGCGTTCTCCACTCGGCGTCGGCGACGACTGTGCGCTGCTCGCGCCGGGGCCCGGCATGCAGCTCGCGGTGTCCAGCGACATGCTGGTCGAGGGGCGCCATTTTCTTTCCACCGTCGACCCCGCACGCCTGGGCCACAAGGCGCTTGCGGTCAACCTGAGCGACCTCGCGGCCTGCGGCGCGAAGCCACTGGCCTTCACCCTTGCTTTGGCGCTGCCCGGGGTCGACGAAGCCTGGCTCGCGGCCTTCTCGCGCGGGCTGTTCTCACTGGCGGATGCGCACGGCTGCGAGCTGGTGGGCGGCGACACCACGCGCGGACCGCTCAATATCTGCATCACCGTCTTCGGCGAGGTGCCGGCGGGGGCGGCGCTGCTGCGCTCCGGCGCGAAGCCCGGCGACGAGCTCTGGGTCAGCGGCACTCTGGGCGACGCACGCCTGGCGCTGGAAGTCTTTCGCGGCACGCTGGCGCTGCCGGCCGAGGCCTTCGAACAGGCGCGCCGGCGCATGGAGCAGCCCGAGCCGCGCGTCGCCCTCGGCCAGGCGCTGCGCGGCGCCGCGAGTGCCGCCGTCGACGTGAGCGATGGGCTGGTCGGCGACCTCGGCCATATCCTTGCCGCCAGCGGCGTGGGCGCGACGGTGGACGCCGATGCCGCGTGCGGTCTCATCGGCATTCCGGCCGCGGCCGCGCCGGACCTCGCGCTGCGCCGCAGCTGCGCGCTCGCGGGCGGCGACGACTACGAGCTGCTCTTCACGGCGCAAGCTTCTGCCGCGAAAGCCGTGATCGAGGCCGGACGGCGCAGCGGCACGCCGGTCACACGCATCGGCCGCATCGAAGCCGCGCCCGGCTTGCGCATCGTTGACGCCCAGGGCGCGCCGCTGGTACAGCAATTCGCGGCTTTCGATCATTTCCAGGCCGCGGCCTGAGCGGTGAATCTATGCGGGCGCTCGGTGGGCGATTCGGCGAGAATTCTCGACTTCCCATCTCGACGACGACTGCACGTCGCGCCCATCGATGCCCAGCTTCCTGTCGTACAAGCTCCTGATTCCGCTGGTCTTCCTGGCCTCCGCCCTCTACGTGCATTTTCGCGGCCACGTGCGGCATCGGCTCGGGCGGCAGCTGAGCGACCACTCGACCTTCCTGGCGCCGCTCAACGTGCTGATGTACTGGTTCTCGTCGGTGCCGTCCAAGCCCTACCTCGACCTGAAGCAGTTCCCCGAACTCGACGTGCTCAAGCAAAACTGGCAGACCATCCGCGACGAAGGCCTGGCGCTGTTCGACGAGGGGCACATCAAGGCGGCGGCGGGTTACACCGACATTGGCTTCAACTCCTTCTTCCGCACCGGCTGGAAGCGCTTCTATCTCAACTGGTACGGCGACTTCCTGCCCTCGGCCAAGGGCCTGTGTCCGAAGACGACCGAGCTGCTGGCGGGCATTCCATCGGTGCGCGCCGCAATGTTCGCGATCCTGCCGCCGGGCGGCAACCTGGTGCGGCACCGCGACCCGTTCGCGGGCTCGCTGCGCTACCACCTGGGCCTCAAGGTGCCGCAGGATGCGCCGAACTGCAGGATCTTCGTCGACGGCCAGTCCTACTACTGGAAGGACGGCGAGGCCGTGATGTTCGACGAGACCTACATCCACCACGCCGAGAACCTCACGAACGAGACCCGGCTGATCCTGTTCTGCGACGTCGAGCGGCCGCTGAACAATCCGGTGGCGCGCTGGATCAACCGCGAGATCGGCTGGCGCATGATCAAGGCCGCTGCCACGCAGAACGTGGAAGGCGAGCCGATCGGCGGCCTGAACAAGGCCTTCGCGCAGGTCTACAAGATCCGCGTGCTGGGCAAGCGGCTGAAGGCCTGGAACAAGCCGAGCTACTACCTCGTGAAGTGGGCGATCTTCGGCGGGCTGTTCTACTGGCTATTCTTCTGAGCGTCCTGCCTAAGGTTTCAGCGCACCGCCGCCGCGCGCCTGGTGCCCAGGATGTACTGCTCCGCCGCACCGTCGTTGACCGAGGACCAGACCAGCTGTTCGTCAAGGAACTCGCGCCATTTGCCGTGCACCTTGGCGAAGACGGGGTTGGCCGCGGCCTCCTCCTTCAGCACCTCCTGCGTGGCCTTGTGCAGTGCGTCCATGATGGGCCTGGACCAGTAGTTGAGCTTGGCACCGCTGCCCACCAGCCGCTTCAGCGCCGGCACGTTGCCCACGTCGTACTTGGCCAGCATCTCGGCGCCGGCCTGCGCGCACGCAGCCTCCAGCGCGGCGCGATAGCTGTCGGGCAGCTCGGCCCAGGCCTTCTTGTTGGCAATGAAGCACAGCGAAGCGCCCAGCTCCATCACGCCCGGCCCGTAGTAGTAGCGCGCCACCTTGGCCAGGCCCAGCTTCTCGTCGTCGTAGGGGCCGACGAACTCCACCGCGTCGAGCGTGCCCTTCTCGAGTGCCGGGTAGACGTCGGCAGCGGCCAGCTGCAGCGGCGTTACGCCGAGCTTGGCGTAGACGCGGCCCAGCAGCCCGGGCACGCGCATGCGAAGGCCTTGGAAATCTTCCACACGCTTGATCTCCTTGCGGAACCAGCCGCCCATCTGCGCGCCGGTGTTGCCGCAGGGGATCTGCACCGCATCGAAGCGCTCGTAGATCTCGCGCATCGTCGACAGGCCGCCGCCGTGCGTCATCCAGGCCGTGTGCTGGCGCGGCGTCATGCCGAAGGGGATGCCGGTGTCGAAGGCCAGGGCCGGCTCCTTGCCCACGTAGTAGAAGCCGGCAGTGTGGCCGCACTCGACGCTGCGGTTCTGCACGCCGTCGAGCACCGCCAGTGGCGGCATCAGCTCGCCGGCGGCGAAGGGCGAGATGGTGAAGCGGCCGTCGGTCAGCTTGCGCACGATCTCCGCGATGGCAACGGCGCCGCCGAACACGGTGTCCAGCGACTTCGGAAAGCTCGAAGGCATGCGCCAGCGCACGGCCGGCGTGCCCTGCGCGATCGCGGGTGCGGAAACGGCGGCGGCGACGGCAGCGCCGGCCAGCAGGGAACGTCTTTGCATGGCGCTTTTCCTCAGGCGGTGAGACAGGCAGGGTCCGCGCGCAGCACGCGACGCGCGAAGTACTGGAAGGTGAGGTCGGTGATCTGCGGCTTCAGCAGGAAGTCGCGCGACTCGCGCGCGAGGTGCGCGGGCACCGGCTTGATGGTGCCGGCCGCCGCCGCGCGCAGCTGCACCGCCGCGGCCTGCTCCATCCAGATCGCCAGCGTCGCGGCCTCGGCCACCGTGGCGCCCGCGGTCAGCAGGCCGTGATGTGCCAGCAGCAGCGCCTTGCGTCCGTCCAGCGCCTCGGAAATGAGGCGCCCCTCGTCGTTGCCGATCGGCAGCCCCGGCCATTCCGACAGGTAGCCGCAGTTCTCGAAGAAGGGCGTGGCATCCATGCCCGCGACAATCAGCGGCTGACCGATGATGGACAGCGCCGACGCCGCCGCCGGATGGGTGTGGACGATGCACTGCACCGCCGGATTGGCGCGATAGACCCACAGGTGGAAGCGGGTCGCCGGGTTGGGCAGCGACACGCCGTCGAGTGGGCGCAGGTCGTCGTCCGTGAGGATGAAGCCCTGCGGCGTCGCCTCGTCCGCGCCGATGCCGAACTTCAGCGTGTAGTAAGTGCCGGGCCGTTCGCCGCGCGCCGTGATCTGCCCCGCCAGGCCGTTGGCCCAGTGCCCCTCGGCCGCGAGCATGCGGCAGGCCAGCACCAGCTGCTCGACGGTGCTCCACGATGAAGGACGGGTCTTGTCCTGCAGGTCGCGGTAGACCGCCGCCTTGATGTCCTGATCGTCTTGCATGTGCTCTCCAAGTCAACTTGTTGACCTATTCTGGTCAACGTGTTGACCTGTGTCAACATCGAAAGCACCATGGCCACCAGACCCCCCGCCCGCAATGCCTCCGTAGCCGCATCGCCCGCAAGAAAGCCGCGCACCCACCTTGCGGCAGCCGCGCCGGCACCGGACGAGGGCGCGCCCGTCCCTGCCTTCCAGAGCGTTGGGCCGCGGATCAAGGCGCTGCGGCGCCTGAGGAACATGACGGTGGAGGAGTTGGCGGACGCGGTGGGTGTGCACAAGGCCCACGTGTCCCGGCTCGAGCACGGCCTCAAGACGCCCTCCATCCACATGCTGGCGCGGCTTGCCAAGGCGCTGGGTACCAGCATGGGCAACCTGGTCGGCGAGACCTTGGACAAGGCCGACATCAAGATCACGCGCGGCGCCGACCTGGCGCCGGGCCATGCCGCCGAAGAGCCGGCGGCGCACCGCTTCGCGCCGCTGCTGCACGGCAACTCGGTGAGCGCCTTCGAGGCCTTCATCATCTACCCCGGACAGAGCGGCGGCTCGCTGCAGGCACAGCACGAGGGGCAGGAAATGCTCTACGTGCTGGCCGGCACCATCGACGTCATCTTCCCCGAGCGCACCGAGCGCCTGCAGGCCGGCGACTGCATCCACTTCCCAGGCTACCTGAACCACCGCATTGCCCGCATCGGACGGGCGCAGGCGCGGGCGCTGCTGGTGCTGTCTGCGCAGTGATCAGCGGAACAGGGCGTTGAGCTCCACGCCCGACGCGGCATCGGCGAAGCCGTCGAAGCGACCCTGTTCGAGCGCGCGCGCCGCGCGCATGAACCCGCCCCATGCCGCGCGCGCCAGCGCTCCGCCGACGCTGAGGCGGCGGACGCCGAGCGCCGCGATGTCCTGCAGCGTCAGCTCGCTGGTGGAGCCGACCAGCAGGTTGACCGGCTTGGGTGCCACCGCCGCCACCACCGCGGCGATCTGCTCGCGCGTGCGGATGCCCGGCGCATAGAGACAGTCGGCGCCGGCCTCCGAATAGGCCTTGAGCCGGGCGATGGTGTCGTCGAGGTCGGGGCGCCCCTGGAAGAAGTTCTCGGCCCGGCCGACGAGCAGCGTCTCGCCGCCTTCCTGATCGATGGCCGCACGTGCGGCGCGCAGGCGTGCAACCGCGAACTCGATGTCGTAGAGCGGGCGGTCCGGATCGCCCGTCGAGTCCTCGATCGACAACCCGGCGACGCCGGTGTCGATGGCCATGCGCACGCTCTGCGCGACGCCTTGCGGGTCCGTGGCAAAGCCACTCTCGAAGTCTGCGTTCACGGGCAGATCGGTGGCGGCGACGAGTTCGCGCAGATGGGCGAGGATCTGTTCGCGCGCAAGCGCACCATCGGAGTGGCCACGCGACCACGCGAAGCCGGAACTGGTCGTGGCCAGCGCCTTGAAGCCGAGGGTTTCGAGGAAGCGTGCGCTGCCCACGTCCCAAGGGTTGGGCAGGACGAAGCAGCTCTCGGTGTGAAGCTGGCGGAAGAGGGCGCGTTTTTCGGCAACGGTACGTGTCATGGGAATCTCGGCTCGGATGGATGTAGGGCATGAAGAGGCCCCGCCTGTGGTTATAGGGCACGACAGGGTCGAAGACACCCCAGGGAACTACTGCAAAATAGCCGCATGAACTGGTTCGCACCCCTCCTTGTCGCTTTGCTCGTCACCGGCTGCGGGGTGCCGCCCAACCAGGTCGTCCCGCTGCGCGACGGCACGCTGCGCGCCGCGACCTACATGCAGGCCGGCGACCATTGCCGGGACAAGGGGCTGAGCGCCCGCATGCTGGGCAAGGCGCCGGCAGAGCAGGGCGTGCTGTTCCGCTGCGAGTGACGATCGACGGCCGGACCTCGTCGACAGGCCCGGTGCCCTCGACCTGACCCTCTCCCGGAGGGAGGGAAGAAGACATTGTTCAGGCTCGCCGCGCCTCGAGCGCCGCGAAGGACGAGTCGAGCTCGCGCCCGTTCAGCACCGCGGTCATCGCACGATACAGCTGCCTCGGCAGCACCGGCTTGTGCAGCAGCGGCACGCCGGTGGCGCGCGCTTCGCGCAGGCGCTGCGGTGCGGTGTCGCCGGTGATCAGCAGCGCCGGCAGGCTCGCGCCGAACTCCGCGCGCAGGGCCGCGATGGCCTCGGCGCCGGTGCGCAGCTCGCGCAGGCGGTAATCGCTGATCACCAGCCCCGGCCGGTGCGCGCGCGCCAGTGCCTGCGCGTCCTCGATGGAATCGGCCACGTCGCAGGCGCAGCCCCAGGCGCCGAGCAGCTGGCGCATGCCGGTGCGTACGGACTCGTCGTCGTCGATCACCAGCACCCGCAGGTCGAACACGCGAGCCGGCCCCGGCAAGGCCTCGGCGCCGCTGTCGGCGACCACGCCTGCGCGCGCCGCCGGCAGGGTGAGCCGGAACACGCTGCCGCGCTTCGGCACCGACCTCAGGGAGAGCTCCTGCCCCAGCGCCCGCGCGAGGCCCTGCGCGATCGCCAGGCCCAGGCCCAGACCCTTGCGGCGGTCTCGCTCGGCGTTGCCGAGCTGGTGGAACTCCCGAAAGATCGCCAGGTGTTGCGCGGGCTCGATGCCGATGCCGGTGTCCCACACCTCGAGCACCACCTGCTCGCCCCGCGCGCGGCAGGCGACCAGCACGCCGCCGTGCTCGGTATAGCGGATGGCGTTCGACACGAGGTTGCGCAGGATCAATGCCACCAGCGCCGGATCGGAGCGCACGGCCTCATGCGTTTCGCGCGAGCGGTAGACGATGCCCTTGGCATCGGCCTGAGGCGCCAGCTCGTTCTCGATCTTGTTGAGCAGCGGCTGCAGCGCAAAGACCTGCGCCTGCGGCTCGACCACGCCGGCTTCGATGCGCGAGAAATCCAGCAGCGTATCGAGCATCTCGGCCGAGGCCTGCCAGGTAGCGCGCGCATTGGCCAGCGCGTCGTACTGGTCGGCCGAGAGCTTGGTGCGTGACAGCACCTCGAGGAACAGGCCCTGCGCGTGGATTGGCTGGCGCAGGTCGTGGCTGGCGGCGGCAAGGAACCGGGACTTGGCGAGGTTGGCCTCCTCGGCCGTCCGGTGTGCGGCCTGTGCATGCTCGGTCTCGACATGCAGGCGCTCGATCAGCTCGAGGTTCTCGAAGCGCAAACCGATCGCCCGGCGCGCGGCGCGCGAGCCGTTGCGCGCCTGCCCCAGCAGCGCCGCCGTGTAGATGATCGCAGCGACGCCAAGGGCCTCGTAGGCCGGGTCGTCCATGGACCACAGCCGGGCTCCAAGCACGATCAGCTCGGCGGTGCCGAAGACGATGAAGGCCGGGAGGATCGGCGCCAGGGACGACATGGAGCTGGCGGCCACGCCCGCCAGCACCGCCACCACCAGCACGCTGCCGGCCACCGTGCTGGTGCCCAGCGCGGCCCAGGCCAGCGCGCCCCACGCCACCCCGTCGATGGCGTTGAGCACCATCTTGCGCGCCAGCAGCCGGCGCCCGCCCGCGGGACTGATCTCGGACGCCAGCAGGCGCCGCGCGTCCCACGCGAGGTACAGCTTGAGCAGGATGATGATGCCGGCCCAGGCCCGCATCGCGAGCGCGTTGGACTCGTTGGAGAGCACCCACACCAGCAGCAGCGCCAGCAGGATGGTCGGGATGACCGAGGCGCCGATGTTGCCCAGCTGCAGCCGCAGCTGCTCCACCAGCATGCGTTCCTCCGGCAGGCGGGGCTTGTCGATCATCAGGCCACGAGGCCGCGCTGCCGTGCAGCGAAACCGGCTTCGGAGCGGCTTGAGACCTGCAACGCCGCCAGCACCGCCTGCACATGGCCGCGCACCGTGTTCTCCGACAGGTTGAGCCGCCGGCCGATCAGCTTGTTCGACAGGCCCTGGCACATCAGGTCGAGCACTTCGCTCTGGCGCGGCGTCAGCAACGGCTGCGAATCGGGGTCGCCCTCGCCAGACTGCAGGCCGTCGGCCTCGACCGCCAGGCCGTGGCGCAGCTGGCCGATCACCGCCAGGATCTTGTCGGCCGGTTCGGCCTTGGAGACGAAGGCGGCCGCGCCGCGCTCCATCGCCAGCCGGACCTTCTGCGGCGAAAGCTCGGAGGACAGGATCACCACCAGCGCCTGCGGCCATTTGCGCCTGACCAGCGCAATGCCTTCCAGCCCGTTCAGGCCGTGCAGCTGGATGTCCAGCAGCACCAGCGTGGGCTCCTGCATGGACGTGCGCAGGGCTTCTTCGAGCGATGCAGCCTCGGCCACCTCCAGGTCCGCGATGCTGGCGGTCAGGACCATGCGCAGGCCGCTGCGGAACAGCGCGTGGTCGTCGACGAGAAGAATGCGGGGCGGCAGCATGGAGGCAGGCGGGAGCAGGGGCGAGAGGGCGTCCAGGCATTCTGCCCAACTGACTGCGCCGCGCGGCCGGTCCAATTGGACTATTTACGCAAACCGGCGCGGCGGCGACCATCGAGGTCCCAACAAATTCACGCTCCCGTCTCCTTTTGTCCGCAGTCGAATGAAGCCCCTGGTCGAAATCCAACGCGTCGGATCGCACGCCTACACCTACCGCATCAGCGCCTTCGTCGCCGGTGCGGGCCCGGCGGGCGACGGCGGCACATTCGACTCGCTGGCGTTCTGCCTGTACGACGCCGGGGCTTCGCTGGGTCTCTATTTCCCGAGCGTCGAACTCAACATGGACGGCCTGTTCGTGGGCTCTTACTCGGTCGACGCGCTGCGCCAACATCCCAAGCGGGTGGCGCAGCGCATCCAGCAGCACTTCCAGCCGGCCTGAGCGCCGCTGCGTCAGCGTCCGCCGCTGGCCATCGGCAACAGCCTCGTGCGACCTCGCTCCTTCGGGGTGAGCGCCTCGACGCACATCGCACCTGCATTGGCATGACTCGCCGCTTCGCACTTCGATGCGGGAGCGTCGCGAGCAGCGGGCGGGCGATCAGAAAATTCACGAAAGCGTGAAAGAATTCATCAGAATGCTAACAAGATGTAAAAAATAGAATCGCGACTCTTGACCAGGAACGACCGGCATGGTGGTCAACGTGGAGGCAGTGCTCCGCGCTTGCTGGCCGGTTTCATTTGTTAGCAGGAGTTCTGACGTGCATTTTTTTTACGATGGCGCCGCGAAGCGCTCTTCCAACGCGGGCAAGGTAGCCAAGCTGCGCGGCAGTGCCCTGCCTTGGCTCGTGTGCCTGATGCTGACGGCCTGCGGCGGCGGCGGGTCAGGAGGAGGCGCAACAGGCGGCTTCTCGGGCGCCGATTCGGACAAATCCGCGGGCCTGGAGGCAGTCACCTTGGCGCCCATCTCCGGCATTTCGACGAGCGATCCGGGCGTCAAATTCGGGCCCGTGTCCCGGATCTTTGGAGATCCTCCGTTCAAGCTCGATCCGCCGTCCGGGGTGAGCGGCCCGGTCAAGTTCTACAGCAGGGATACCTCCGTGGCGACGATTGCCGGCGACATGGTGACGATCGTGGGCGCCGGCACGGTCAGGATCGATGCACAAAGCGCTGATCCGAGCGCCCCTCAGATCGGAGTTTGGGCCGAGCTGACCGTCAAGAAAGCGCAGCCGATTTTGTCAATGCCTACGGTGACGCTTCAGGCCATCGGGGAATCTGCGCAACTCCAGGCCCGCACAAAGAGCAACGGCGCCATCAAATACGCAGTTTCCAACATGAGGACAAGCACCGGAGCGGCTGGCGATGTTGCCTTCCTGGACAAGGACGGCCGGACACTCACCGCATGGTCTGCCGGAACTGCGACCATCACCGCGACCCAGGTGCCGACCGCCAACTATGAAGGCGGGACCGTCTCGGGCAACCTGGTCGTCGAGAAGCGGAAAAGCACCATCTCCCTCAATGATTTGACGCAACCATTCGCAGTGAGATTGGAGATACCGGTGGGTGCCGAAATCTACGACGAAGTGTCGGACGAATGGCGAACACCGACGATTACCTTGAGCAATGCAGATGTCGGATCCGCATCTTGGGACGCTCAGACCGGTACGCCGCACATTGTCCTGAACGCAAGCAAGGCCGGTATAACGTCTTTGACCTTCTCGCTGCCTGCGACAGCCAACCGGGCCGCTGCCATCAAGACAGTCAAATTGACCTTGACTCCGATCATCGAGGCGCAACCCGGCCGCCAGTTGGCCTTTGTGAAGGGCTACACCGTGTACACCGACGACTATGTCTTCAAGGACAACGTCGTGACCTTGAATTTGTGCCCCTCGATGAGCGAGAGAGTCGATTTCAGCTTTACTGAAAGTATGAATAACGCAGGAACGGCGCACGTGATTCTGAATGGCGTCGAACTGTCCCGCGACGGCACGACGGGTAACTACGTTGCCCCCAACATTCCCGGTGTTGCGACGGGCGATGCTCCGCTCAAGTTGAGGTCCGTCGTGGATACATACAGCGACGCTACCGGCACGTACCCGGGCACCGAGTTCAACTACTTCGTGAATGTGAACATCTTTCCGGATCCGAGGCTGGTCGAGAAGTGCTACGCCACCGGGCCCCGCTGATTGCGGCATTCCGATCGACATCGCCCCTGTCGCTGACCTTCTCTCCCATAGGTCGCTGAGGCCTGAAGAGGGCTGACCAGGCCCTTCATGGACGCCCGATGAATCTCATCGGGCGTTTTCATTTCCGGTGACGCGTGCGGTCCCTGCCGGGGTGAAGCCTCTCCTGCAGGTGCGGTTGCGACGATCGGCTCGAATGTTGGGCGACACTGTCGTTCCATGCAATCCGCCCCTGTCTCCGGCGCCCTGCCGATCCCGCCGCTGCGGCGCCCCACGCTGCGCTTCATGCTCGCCCACCCTGCGCACCCGATCGCGCTCGGCTTCGGCGCCGGCCTTGCGCCGCGCGCGCCCGGCACCGGGGGCACGCTGTGGGCCTGGGCTGCCTTCGTGCTCATGCAGCGCTGGCTCCCGGCGGGCGCGATCGGATGGATCATCCTGGCATCGCTGCCCATCGGCTGGTGGGCCTGCACCGTCACGGCGCGCCACATGGGCATCGCCGATCCCGGCGCGATCGTCTGGGACGAGGTCGTCGGCTTCTGGCTGGTGCTGTGGCTCGTGATGCCGGCCGGCCTGCTGGCCCAGCTGGTGGCCTTCGCGCTGTTCCGCCTCTTCGATGCCGCCAAGCCTGGGCCGGTGGCCTGGGCCGACCAGCTCTTCAAGCAGCGCGGGGCGACACCGGCCACCATGTCGTGGACCGCGGCCGGCTTCGGCATCCTGTTCGACGATCTGGTGGCGGCCTTCTGCACGCTGCTGGTGATCGCCCTGTTCCGCAGCTGGTGATGCCCATGAACGACGCTTCCTCCACCCCCGAATCCGACACGCCCGCGCTGGTGCTCCAGCTGGCCGAGCTGTTGCAGCACCAGGGCCGGATGATGGCCACGGCCGAGAGCTGCACCGGCGGGCTGATCGCAGGCGCCTGCACCGATCTGTCGGGCTCCAGCAACTGGTTCGAGCGCGGCTTCGTCACCTACTCGAACGCCGCCAAGACCGAGCTGCTGGGGGTCGACGCGGCGCTCATCGCGGCCGAGGGCGCCGTCAGCGAGCCGGTCGCGCGCGCGATGGCCGCTGGCGCGGTCGCTCGGTCGGCCGCGCAGGTCGCGGTGGCCGTGACTGGCGTGGCCGGCCCGACCGGCGGCAGCGCCGAGAAGCCGGTGGGTACCGTGTGGTTCGGCTGGTCGGTCGGCGGCCACGTGCACACCGAGCGCCGGCGCTTCGAAGGCGACCGGGCCGCGGTGCGGGCGGCCACCGTGAATCACGCCTTGCAGACGCTCTCGACGCTGTTGCGCAGCAGCTAAGCTCGGCTACGATCGCCGGCCATGCCCAACGAAGCCACCATCCAGCGCCTCTACGAGGCCTTCGCCAGGCTCGATGCCGACACGATGGCGTCCTGCTACGCGCCGGATGCGCGCTTCGACGACGAAGCCTTCTCGCTGAAGAGCGGCCGCGAAGTCGCTGCAATGTGGAAGATGCTGTGCGAGGCCACGCGCACCAAGGGGGCCGATGTGTGGAAGCTCAGCTGGCGCGACGTCCAGGCCGACGGCGCCACCGGCCGCGCCCACTGGGATGCGCACTACCGCTTCAGCACCACCGGCCGCATTGTCGACAACGCGATCGACTCCGAGTTCGGCTTCACGCCCGAGGGCCTGATCGCCACCCAGCGCGACCGCTTCGACTTCTGGGCCTGGTCGCGCCAGGCGCTGGGCCCGCCCGGCCTGCTGCTCGGCTGGACGCCGATGCTGAAGAACAAGGTGCGCGCCAACGCCGCCAAGAATCTGTCCGCCTTCATGGCACGCACAACATGACGATCACCATCACGAACCATCCCGAGAAGCACCGTTACGAGGCCGCCATCGACGGCCAGCTCGCGGGCTACTGCGAATACAACCTGCTCACGAACGCGGTGATGTTCACCCACACGGAGGTGCTGCCCGCCTTCGAGGGCCAGGGCGTGGGCTCGGCCATCGCGCGGCACGTGCTCGACGAGGCAAGGGCGCAGGGCACGGCCGTCATCCCGGCCTGCCTGTTCATCGCCGGCTATATCCGCAAGCACCGCGAGTACGTGGACCTGGTGCGGCCCGAAACGCAGCGCGCCTTCAAGATCTAGGGTTTGCGGGCCACCGCTCCCGGTGGCGCCGGCAGCCAGGCGAACGCCGCGCAGCCGGCTACGAGCAGCGCGGCAATGGTCGTCAGCACGGCCGTGTAAGGCTCGATGCCTTGCGACTGCGCCACCGAAGCCGCCACGCCGGTGAGCCATTGCATCAGCGCCACGCCGAGGAACATCGCCATGGTGAACACCGCCATCGCGCGGCCGGTGAGCGCCGCCGGGTAGGCCACCCGCACGTCGGCGTACTCCCACACGATGAAGCCTGACAACAGTCCGATCAGGATGGCGCACGCAATATCGATCCAGGCCGTGTGAAAGATGCCGATCGCAGCGAAGAGCGCCGCGTAGACGGCGCAGCAGGCCACGATGCGCCGTCGGCGCGCCGGTCCGTCGCGGTCCAGGCGGCCGAACAGCGGCGGCCCGCAGAGCGAGACGACCGACACGACCAATGCCACGTTGCCGCTCTGCACCAGCGAGTAGCCGTGGCGCTCCACCAGCAGCGGCCCCAGCCAGAGTCCACGCAGCGAAATGAAAGCCGCATAGGACACGGCGCCGAGCAGAAGGATGCCCAGCGTGTGCGGTACCGCGAACAGGGCGCCGAACCGGCGCAGCGCGGCAAGCAGCGACTCCTGGGTCTGCGCTTCCGCGCGCGCCGGCTCGCGCACCCACAGCAGGATGCTGAGCCAGGCCAGCGCCGAAGCGGCCGTCAGCACCGCGAAGCCCATGCGCCACGAACTTGCCTCCACCAGCCACGCGAGCGGGGTGCCGGTCAGCAGCATGCCCAGCCCGCCGACGCCCAGCACCAGCCCCGACACCGAGGCGAAGCGCGCCGCCGGGAAGTGCCGTGCGATAAACACGGTGCACACCAGGAAAGCCGGCGCGCAGCCGACGCCGATCAGCACCTGGCCCGCGATCAGCAGCGGAAAGCTGGTCGCCAGCGCGGATAGCACCGCCCCTGCGATCGCCAGCGGAAAGGCCGCGAGCACCGTGCGCCGCACGCCGTGCAGGTCGATGCCGATGCCCATGAAGAGCTGCATGGCGCCGAAAGCGAAGTGGAAGGACCCCGAAAACACGCCCAAGGCCTGTGCCGACAGTCCGAACTCGGCTTGCAACGGACCGGCCATGATCGCGCCCACCGTGCGGTAGGCCTGGCTGAGCGCGAAGGCGGTGCACAGTGTCAGCACCATGGCCCATGCGCTGCGGGACGGCAGCGTCGTGCTCACCTCAGCCGACACCGTGGCACTTCTTGTATTTCTTTCCGCTGCCGCAGGGGCACGGATCGTTTCGGCCCGGCGTGGCTTCCTTGCGCACGGTCTCCACGCGCGGTCCCTGGCTGCGCCAGAGCCGGCGCAGGTCGTACACGGCCCAGATGGCATCGCCGAAGTCGTCTACCCGCCGCTGGCTCACGCTGGGCGGGCCGTCTTCGCTGTACATCGAGAGCGTGGGCTTGCCGCGGTCGTCTTCGGTCAGCGCGACGATCGTGTCCAGCGCCTCGTCGAGGATGGCAGCCGCCTCCTTGTCGCGCGGTGAAATCCATTCCTCGGGCCAGTTCTCGACTGCGTACATGAATCCCAGGGCCCAGACCTGTGCGAAAGAGGGGACGTCCTCATCGGCGATCTCGCCACGCTCTTCCTCCGGCAGCGCCGCGACGGCGCCCCGCGTGTCCAGCACCTCCGGTTGCCAGGCGCGCTCGTCGTCGAGCGACTGCACCTCGGCGTCCAGCCCCTCTTCGATTTCACGCCAGCGCCGCTTCCAGCGCCACGCGAACTCCATGTGCCGGGCCGGCACGAAGGCTTCGCCGAGCAGCACCGGCCAGTACTCCGCCGGCTCGACGGGCCGGCGCATGCACACCAGCGCGGCCATGAAACCCTCGCAGAACTCCCACTGCGGGATCTCCTCGTCATGCTCGCGCATGGCGTCCAGCGCCTGGTCGAGGGCGTCGAAGTCTTCGGGGCCGAGGGGCGGCTGGTCGGGGGAGGGCGAGGGCGTCGTGGTCATGGCAGGGGGCAGCAGCCCTCTATGATGCAGCAAGCTCCCGGAGACCCGCCATTTCAGCAGCCCCGTCCTCTGCCCTCGAACCCCCACAGGCAGCCCTGGCCCCATGAACTCCGTGAAACGCGGCACGCGCCTGCAGGCGCGCAAGGGTCTGGCGTCGGCGCCCGCGCCCCTGGAGATCCACCCGCTCCCGCGGGAGCCGGGCGACTATGCGGAATTCCTGCGCGCCACGCTGCCGCATCAGCACAAGGCGGTTGCCAGCCACCGGCTCGGCAGGGAGCGCGTCTGGCTCAAGAAGGCCGGCCCGCCGCACGGCAAGCTGGGCTACCACCTGATGGCGATGGTCGCCGGCCTGCTGCGGCTCGATGTGCTGACGCCGGTGCCCAACCTGGGCGGCGAGGCCGCCATCGCCACCGAGGCGCGCCGCCTGCGTGCCCTGGGCGCCGCCGGGCTGCGCGTGCCGACCGTGCTGGCGCAGCAGCCCGACGGCCTGCTGATCTCCGACCTCGGCGAAAGCGGCCGGCCGCCGGTGGTGCTGCAAGAACGGCTCGACCACGCTGCGGCCATCGGCCCGAGCGCCCTCCTGGCGGTATGGCGCGAGGGCCTGGACGCCATCGCTACGGTCCACTCGCACGGTACCTACCTGAGCCAGGCCTTCGACCGCAACCTGGTGCTGTGCCCCGACGGCACGATCGGCTACATCGACTTCGAGGACGACCCGGGCGAGACCCTGCCCCTTGCCGAATGCCAGGTGCGCGATTGGCTCAGCTACCTGCACTCCACGGCGATGCTGGTGCGCGCCGCCTCGTCGGGGGCGGCCGGTACGCACTGGCATGCGGCGCTCGCCGATGCCAGCGACGAAGTGCGCGATCGCCTGGCGCTCGCAGCGCGGCGCATGCGCTGGCTGCGGCATCTGCCGGCAGGGCGGCGCTGGGGGCGGGACACGCAGCGCTCGCGGGCGGTGGCGCGGCTGCTGTGGCGCTGGTATTGCAGCGACCCGCCGCCTAAGCGCTCGTAGCGCCGGACTTCGGCCGCGCGGTCTCGTCGCTCGCTCGACTACATCTGAAATTGCCAGCACAAGGAGGAAGTGCCTCCACGCGTAGCCTGCAGGAAGGTCATTGGACCGACACCTGGACACCGAGCACCGCGAGATGCTTGCGCATCTCGAGCAGTGCGCGATCCTTGCTGAGCAGCCGCGCGCCTTGCGCCACCGCCAGGTCCACAAAGATCTGGTCGTCTGGGTCGCTGCACACGCACGGCGCGCGGGGCGGTACCTCGTGCAAGGGCAGCACGTGCCGGTCGAAGGCGGCGAGTACGCCGTCGGCGTCGCGGCCATTGCGCACCAGGCGCTCGGCCACCAGCCGGTAGCCGAGCACGCGCGCCAGCTCTTCGCGCATGGCGGGGGTGGCGATCCATTTCAGCTTGCCGGTCTCCAGCGCGGCGAGCAGGGACGCGTAATCGGGGTCGTCGAAGACCAGCAGGTCGAGGGCGATGTTGGTGTCGATGACGATACGCATGAGCGGCGATGCTAGTGCCTGTTTACGATTTGGAGATGCCGCAAAGACGCGCGGTGGATGAGAGAAAAGGCCAGATTCGCGCGAACGTGGGCGCTGGTCCCAGGGATTGGACAGGCATCAGCCCAGATGGGCGGGTCATTACGAGCGATCCAGATGGGCGGGCAGTCGATCATGGCCCAGCGGATTCTCTTCTCAATAGGTGAATCTATGTCGAATCATTATTCATTTAAGCTAAAGCACCCGACGGCAGACCTGTCGGAAATTGCTAAAAAAATATCACTGAGTGTGACTAGGATCTGGCATTTTAATGATCCCCGATTTACTCCCGACGGAGTCCCATTGCCCGGGAGCTATAGAAATTCTTACTGTATATTTAAACTTCCAGAAAAAATAGGATCCCTAACGGAGGCGATTAATCTTATTCAAGAAATTCTGTTGAAAAATCCAGAATTGGCGAATGAAATTCTGTCTTCTTCGATTGAAAAGAGCATCTATTGCACACTTGATGGAGAAGGGGAGTTCCTTGGTGCTACGGAGTTGAAGATTCTGTGCGATTTTGATATAAATCTTGAAATGGACTAATGGCCCCGCCCCGTCCATCTGAATGAACGCCAGCGAGACACTGTGAAAGATGCTTCAATTATTGATCGTTTTCGTCAAGGTAAGGTGAAATACTGCGATATCATTTGCTATTGGAAGGTGGTGCCCTCGATTTGGGTGAATTCGACGGGATCTCATTCAGCAGCCTGTTTTGAAGTTCTGAATGATTTAATCCAATTGAATTGGTGAGTGAAATTTAAAAAATGTCTGACATCGACATTTCGCCGGCCGCTTGGCGAGAGCGTGGTTTTGGACGCCTTCTATGACGCGGATCCGACCGAATATTCGATCCTTGATCGACAGCGGCACATAATTTTGACCTGAGGACCGTCGAGTGATCCGACAGGGCCGGCACTTTTCGGAACGTGGGCGAATATGCGAAGGGTCGTTAGGCTGGGCGAGGCGAGCGCTCTGCAGAGGGAAAATCAGGCGCTGAAAGAGAGCGGGCAGTTGCTCGACAAAGTGGACCGATCAAACAAGTAACCCGCCCTGCTTCGCTTGGGATCACGTCGGCAGATCGGCCCTCAAAATCCCCGCAGATCCTCCACCGGCAGCGCCAGCTTCCCCCCGGTGATCCGCTCCAGCGTGCGCGTCATGAGCGAAATGTCATTGTCGAACCCCCCATGCGTCGCCGCCTGCAGCAGCGGCTGGCCATCGGCACCGACTGCCACCTCGATGCGCGGCCCCTCGATGCGTCGGGTCCGGCCTTCGAGCTTCGAAGCCTTGGCGGCCTGGCGCCACACCGACAGCGCCTCGCCGGTGTCGGAGGTACCGTCCCAGCCCGAGTCGCCTTCGTCGTTGACGCGGTCCATCCCGAGGATCGGCGTGTGCAGGTCAGCCTCGAGCGCGTTGGAGACCAGGTACAGCAGCGACTTGCGGTAGATCGGGCCCACGGTGTCACGGCGTTCGGCCTCGTCCGTGAGCACTTCCAGGTGCAGGCGCTCCATCAAGCCAGCGTCTCCGGCGTAGTGGCGGTTCGCGAAGGCGACCGAGCAGGCCGGCGCATGAAGGTTGACGGACGCCAGGCGGTCGCTCAGGCCACCATCGCGGCCGGCGCGCTTGCGTGCGGCCAGCGCGGCGAGCAGGTGGCCAATTGCGATCGATCCCGCCGAATGGCCGATCAGGTGCAGCTCGAACTGCGCGCCCCAGTTGGCGCACAGCGCCTGCATCGCGTCCAGCAGCAGGTCGCCACCGTGCCGCTCGGCGAAGGCCAGGCCGGCGTTCTCCTTCATCTCGCTCCACAACGGCCGTGCCGCAGGCCGGCCGACGGTCTTCTCGATCAGCAGGTCGGTTTGCTCGCTGAACCATTCGCCGAAGCCGGCGCGGGCCGGCTCGCGTCGGAAGGCGTCGGCGATGAGGTTCGTCACCGACTCGAGGAATCCCGTCTTCCAGACCAGGAAGAGGGGATAGCAGCCGTTGCCGGTGAAGTAGCGGCCCATGGCGCTGGCGCGCTTGATCGCTTCCTGCTCGTTGTTGAGGCCACCGTGCACGTAGAGCACCAGGCGCTTGCGCACCGCCGCCTGCTTGCGGAACCAGTCGTCCGGCAGTACGCAGGCCTGCTGCTGCAGCTTGCGCGGTGGTTCGTCCTCCGTCAGGTACCGGCTTACGCGGCCGTCGTTGCCCAGCACCACGCTGTGCCGGTAGGCCAGGCTGGTGTCCCACCAGTTGCTGCGGTCGGCGCCGCTCGGACCTGAGGCGCTGCTGCCGCCCACGGCCAACTGGCCGGCAATCACCCCAGGCACGCCCAGCGAAACCACCCAGGCGTCCATCGCATGAGCCAGCCAGTCGAGGTAGCCCAACACCGCGAACCCGCCGGCGCCCCAGTTCTTGCTCCAGGAGTTCTGCAGGATGAAGCCCTGCGCGTTGAAGCCGATCAGCGCAAAGGCGTGCCCGCCGGCTTCGGAGCGGCGACCATCGAAGGCGATGAGCGGCAGCTCGGCATGGCTCTTCGGCGCCGGCGTGATCGGGACCGCGTCCCAGCCCGGGTGGGTAAAGGCCGAGACGAAGACCGCCCGGTGCTGCGCGATCGCGGCCTGCACGTCGGTGATGGAGCGGATGTCGATGCGGTAGTAGACGCCCAGCGTGTTCTGCGCCGCCCGCGTCGCGAAGCCGTAGTTGGCGGGATTGGCCTTCTCGGGCAGGTAGGGCCAGTCCGGCTCGAGGCAGACGCCGTGGTTGAACCAGCCCTTCAGCGCCCCGCGGCAGCTCGAGCCCTCGTAGTTCTCGCCTTCGTACTCGTCGTGCCGGCGCGCCAGCGTGTAGAGCATGCGCGGGCTCACCGATTCCATCTTCGCGGGCAGGCCGGACTTGACCCAGCGCAGGTAGTTGATGACGCAGCTGAGGCCAAAGCCGGTGCAGGCGCCTTCGCGGCCCTGGTCCAGGATCAGTCCGGCACGGGTGTAGGCCGGGAGGTACTGGCGAACCTCCTCGGCGGGCGGGAATTCGTCGGGCAGGCTGATGGCGCTCGGCTGGAACAGGCGGTCGCGCAGGTCGGCCGCGTCCTTGCGCGTGCGCGAGACGGTGGAGCGGCGCGAAGCCGCTGCCTCCGAGGCGGAGGCGTCGCTGCGGCCGGCGCCCGCGCCCACGCGCGGTGCGGGCCATACCGCGGCAGCGCGCTCGAAGACATCCTTGAAACGATCGAGGCCATGCGCGCCGCCGTTGACCAGCCGGCGGGCCTGCGCGAAGTCGCCTGCGCGGATGGCCGCGCGTGACTTCGTCGCCTTGTCCGAGAGATAGAGTGCGAGCAGCACTGCCGCGACCTCCGGCGCATTGGCGCGATCCGGCACTTGGTCGAGCGGCACGCCGATGCGCTGCCCGTAGCGGGTGTAGTTGTCCTTGCCGGTCAGCTGCACGAAGCCACGGCCGCGGTAGCGCTCGCCGTCGCCGGGCCGGCTGTTGCCGAGCGCGGTGCGCGTGTCGTACAGGCTGAAGGGCGCACCGCCCGGCGGCGTGTTGAACTTGGAAGGCGCCTCGGCAATCGGCACGAAGCCTTCGGTCTCGGCGCGGATCGTGCCCAGGGCGCACAGGATCATCGCGCGGTCCGTCAGCTCCGCAACGCCGAGCGCAGCCTCGATGTAGGGCAGGTAGCGTGCGATGTTGGCCGGCTTGGTGGCGGGGAACAGCCGGCTCACGTGCCCCACGTTGAGCACGAGCTCGAACTTGTTGGCATCGATTGCGAGCAAGTCGAGCAGCAGCTGGCAGCGCGGACCGACCACGCCGTCGCCGATCAGGCCGACGCCGGCCTGCCAGCGGCGGATCGCGGCGTCGAAATCTTCATCGATCGGCGTGCCCGAGGCCTGCAACGAGGGGAACAGCTTCGCGTCCTCGCCGAGCGCCTTCGCAAGCGCTTGGCGCAGCCGCTCGACGTCTTCTCCGGCGCTCCCCTTGCTCATCAGAATGTGCATCGCAGCCTCCTCGCGGCGGTGGGTGCGCGCCGCGCGACGGATGGTGCTGCGTGCGTCGGCGGGTGTCCATCCACCGAACCGGCTAGACCGTCGGGCCGTGCCCTCAGCGCTGGGTTGCGCGTGCGGGCTGCTGCGACAGCAGGAAGTTGCGGATGCGCCGGCAGGGCCACAGGCCGGCCTGATCCAGCGACTGGGCCTGGTCCAGCGCGCTCTCCTTCTCGGCGGGGCTGGGCGATGAAGTGACCCGATCACGCGTGTGAGCGGGCGTGGCGGCGTTCGTCCGTTGGCACATGACAAGGCTCCTTCGCAGTGAAGAGCCCGCGGCGGGAACGATCCAGGCAGCTGCGGCCATGCGGCGCGCGGCTGCGCACGATGGCTGCATGCATCAGCGACGGGAAGCGGACCGGGGAAAGAAGAAGCGCCTGCGGGTGACAGGCTTTGCGCTGCGGCGGATTCGGCCTGCAGCGCATGGGAGCTGCGCTACTGGGGTGCCGAAGAGGCCGCAAACCACGGGGTTCGCGTCACATCACTGATTCGACTGGCACTGTCCACGCACGAGGCTCCGAAATAAAGATGCGAGATTGTTGCAAGGCAACATGGCAGGGTCAACCGAGGGTCGGCGTAATCCTTGCGCCCTGTGTGCTTTATGCAACCGTCTTGCTGCGTGCGGAGCCCGCGACCATGTCGAAGCGGAACAGCCGGCACTCGATCGGCCCGTTCCACATCGGCACGCGGCGCGACTCCTTGAGCCGCATGCGCCTGGGCAACTGCAGGTCGGGCGTGAGCACCCAGGCGGTCCAGCCGGCGTAGTGCTTCTTCCAGTGGCTGGCGAGCTGCACGAAGAACTCGCCGCCGTCCTCGGTCTGGCCTTCTTCGCGGCTGCTGCGGCTTCCCCGGCCGCCGCCCGCCACGCCGCCCACCTCGATGCGCTCGCCATAGGGCGGGTTGAGCACGATCACGCCCGATTCGGCCGGCGGCATGCGCTGCAACGCGTCGCCGCCGCGCAGCTGCACGGCACCGGCCACCCCCGCGCGCTCGGCGTTGCGCTCGGCGAAATCGACCATGCGGTGCGACACGTCGGAGCCGAAGATGGGCGCCGACAGCGACGTCTTCACCGCGGTCTGCGCCTCGGCCTTGAGCCCCTGCCACACATGCGCCTGGAAAGGCAGCAGTTTTTCGAAGCCGAAGCGCCGCTGGCTGCCGGGCGCGATGCCCAGCGCCAGCTGCGCAGCCTCGATGACGATGGTGCCGCTGCCGCAGCAAGGATCGTAGAGCGGCACCTGCGAGACCTCGCCGCGCTCGGGGTTCCACCAGCCGCTGGCAGCCAGCATGGCGGCGGCCAATGTCTCCTTCAGCGGCGCGTCTCCCTTGTCCTGGCGCCATCCGCGCTTGAAGAGAGGCTCGCCGGAACTGTCGATGTAGAGGGTGCAATGCTCCGCGTCGAGGTGCGCGAAGACGCGCGCATCGGGCCACTGGGTCTCGATGCTGGGGCGCACGCCGTTGGCCTTGGCGCGGAAGCGGTCTGCAATCGCGTCCTTGATGCGCAGGGTCGCGAAGTTGAGGCTCTTGAGCGGGCTGTGCTGGGCCGTGGTCTCGATCTTGAAGGTGTTCTTCGGCGTCAACCAGAGCTCCCAGGCCACGCTGCCGGCGATGTCGTAGAGATCGTGCTCGCCCCGATAGGTCGCATGGACCAGTTCGATCAGCACGCGCTGGGCGAGGCGGCTGTGCAGGTTGAGCTTCAGGGCTTCGCGCCAGTCGGCGCGCACGCGCACGCCGCCACGCAAGACCAGGAGCTCATCGCCGGCGCGGCCGGTGAGCGCGTGCACCTCCTGAGCCAGGAAGTCCTCCACGCCGGCGGCGCAGGGCAGGAAAAGGGAAAGATCGTTCATGTCGGGAAATGGCCGGCCAGTATCCCATGCACCCCCTACCGCGTTTGCGCTATGGCCGGGCGCAAGCCCGGTGGGAAAATCGCCGGTCGCATTGCCGCATCGCAACAGGGGCTGCCATGACCACCAGCGTGCTGATCGTCGAAGACACACCCGAGTTCATGCGCCGCTTCTCGGAGGCGGTGCTCGCCGACCCGGGCCTCGTCCTGACGGGCATGGTCGGTACCGGGCTCGCGGCGATCGCGATGCTGGACGCCCAGCCGCCCGACGTGATGCTGGTCGACCTGGGCCTGCCCGACATCGACGGCGTGGAGGTGATCCGGCACGCGGCGCGCCGCCATCCGCAGTGCGACGTGCTGGTGGTCACCATGTTCGGCGACGACCAGCACGTGGTGGCTTCGATCGAAGCCGGCGCCACCGGCTACCTGCTGAAGGATGCAGGCGCCGGGCACATCGCCGCCAGCATCCACGAGTTGCGCGCGGGCGGCTCGCCCATCAGCCCCAGCATCGCGCGCCGAGTGCTGGCGCGGTTCCGCATCAGCGCCGTGCCGACGCCGCCCGCCCAGCCCGTGCCGAGGGAGGCGCCACCCTCGCCGCTGACGGAGCGCGAGACCGAGATCCTGCGGCTGGCTGCAAAGGGCCTGAGCTTCGAGACCATCGGCGAGCTGACCGGGATCTCGCCGCACACCGTGGTGGCGCATGTGAAGAAGATCTACCGCAAGCTTGCCGTGCATTCGCGCGGCGAGGCGGTCTACGAAGCGAGCCAGATGGGGCTGCTGTGATGCGGGGCCCGCGCCGCCCTGGCGCGCGGGCGGCAGGGCTGTTGCTGCTCCTCCTGGTCCTGGCCTGCTGCGCCGACAAAGCCGCGCCGGCGCTACTGTCGCCGCGCCATGCTGTCGTGCTTTCGGCGCCGGCGGTGGAGCGCACGCCGCCGCCGCCCGGCGCCGGCTGGCAGCCGGTGACCTTGCCCGACGACGCCGGTTATTCGCGCCCCGCGCTGGCGCGCGCGCCCGCCTGGTACCGCCTCGGATTCGACTACCCCGACGACCCTGCGCGCCAGGTGCAATGGGCCGTCTACGTGCCCTACTTCTACGACGGCGGCGAGATCTGGCTCAACGGCAGCCTGATCGGCAGCGTGGCGGAGCGCAGCGCGACGGTCCATGCGCGCACCTACCGGCCGCAGACGGCGCTGCTGCCCGCCTCGCTGCTGCGCCCGGGCTACAACGAGCTGGCGATCCGCGCCACGCCGTCCAGGGACTATCCGCTGCGCTTCCCGCAGGTCAGCATCGGGCCGCAGGAAGAGATCCAGCCGCTGCACAACCGGCGCCTCTTCTGGGTGCGTACCGTGCCCGAGCTGACGGTGCTGGTCTCGCTGCTGGTGGCCGGCTTCGTCGCCTTCATCTGGTGGCGCCGCCCGGACGAGTCGCTCTACGGCATGTTCGGGTTGGCGGCGGTGCTGTGGGCCGTGCGAACCATGACCTTCCTGATCGACACCTTGCCGATTGCTGAGTGGGAGTGGTGGCGCGTCCTCTATCAATGCGCCACGGGTGGGTTCGTGATCGTGATGGCGGTGTTCACGCTGCATTACGCGGGTATGCGCAGAGCGTGGCTGGACCGGGCGCTGGTCGCCTACGGGCTGGTGGGTCCGCTGTGGTTTGCGCTCGGCGGCTTCGCGGCCGAGCAGGCCATCGCGCGCTGGTGGCAGGGCGGCATGGTCGGCGTGGGCCTGTTGATCATCGCGGTCGCCTTGGTCTATGCGCGGCGCCGCGGCACGCTCACGGCCGCCGCTCTCTCGGCCGTGATGGCCTTCGCGGTGCTGGTCGGCATCCACGACTACCTGCTGACCTGGGACCCAGGCCTGCTCGGGCGCTTCTTTCCGGAATGGACCGGCCACCGCATTCATCTGCTGCACTACGGCTCCAACACGCTGCTGCTGGCCATGGGGGCGCTGCTGACGGCGCGCTTCCTGCGCACCTTGAATTCGCTGGAAGATCTCAACCGAACGCTGGAGACGCGGGTCGCCGACCGCGAGCGCGCCCTCGCCGACAACTACAAGCGCCTGGCCGCGCTGGAGCGCGAGCATGCCGCAGCCGAGGAGCGCCAGCTGATCATGCGGGACCTGCATGACGGCCTGGGCTCTCAGCTCTTCACCTCGCTGTCGCGGGTCGAACGCGGCGACATGGACGAGGGCCAGATCGCGGGCGCGCTGCGCGCCTGTATCGCCGACATGCGGCTGGCACTGGACGCGCTGGCCTCCGGCGAGCACGACCTGGCCGCGGCCCTGGGCGACTTCAGGTTCCGGTGGGAGCCGCAGCTGATCGCGGCCGGCGTGCGCTCCGGCTGGGACATCGACCTGCCCGACGGCAGCACGACGGTCGCGCCGCACGCCGCGCTGCAACTGCTGCGCGTTGCCCAGGAGGCGCTGACCAACGTGCTCAAGCACGCGCGCGCGACACGGGTGCAGGTGCGGCTGCGGCGCGCGGGCGAGATGCTCGAGCTGGAAATCGAGGACGACGGCTGCGGCCTGGAGGTCGAGCATGGAAGGCAAGGCGGCCGTGGCTTGCACAACATGCGCTCACGCGCCGAGCGGCTGGGCGGCACGCTGACGCTGCGCCCGGCGGAGTCGGGCGGCTGCTGCGTCCTGCTGCGCCTCCCCGTCGCAGCTTCCATGGCAGCTGCAGCCTGAGCCGACTCCCGCGAACGCGGGATGCTCGTCGCGAATGCGGAATTTTCGACGGCGCGCTTCTTTTCTAGAGTCCCTCCATGCGCATGTTGCGCATCTCGATGGAGCAAGGAAGGAACCGCCATGCAGCCGCATCCACACACCGTCTTCGTCAATCGGCCGGCCCGCCTGCGCAGCCGCGTGCCCCAACTGCTGTTTTCCGCGACGCTGGCCATTGCGCTGCTCGCGGCGATGGTCCTGCTCGGCTATTGGGAGGTGATGGCGAGTCCTGCCGACGCATCTGAGGTTGCGTGGCCCGCGGCCACGGAGGTCCGGGACTTCGCCGTCCCGGCTGCGAGCGAGGTGCTGCGCAACGCCGAACCCGTGCCGGACGAAGCGGTTGCCACCTTCTGAGCGAGTGCCACCGAAGGAAGACCGTCATGAAGACACTGGAAAACGCCGACCTGCACGACGCGTCCTGGCTGGTCGTGCCCTTCGTGCTCCTGCTGGTGCTGGGAGCTGGGCTGCTGCTGATCGCGCGCTGGAGCATCGGCTAGCCTGGCGCAGCGGCCGGGCGAGCCGGGCCTGCTGCCCAGGCCTGCTGCCGGGGCCTTATGCTCCGCCCATGCCCGCCGAGCCGCTGAATCCACAGGCTGCAGCCACCCACCGCGTCCCCGCCCGCCGCTACGGCTGGGTCGCGATGACGCTGCACTGGCTGCTCGCGCTGATGATCGTCACCTCCTTCAGCGTCGGCCTCTCCATGAGCGGGCTGCCCTTCTCGCCGCTGCGGGTCAAGCTCTTCAACTGGCACAAGTGGGCCGGCATCACGATCCTGGGACTGATGGCGCTGCGGCTGCTCTGGCGGCTGTCGCATCCGCCGCCGCCGCTCCCGGCCTGCATCGCGGAGGCCATGCCGGGCTGGCAACTGGTGGCGCACCGCGGCACGCACCTGCTGCTTTACCTGCTGCTCTTCGCGGTGCCGATCGCCGGCTGGGCGTACAGCTCGGCGCTCGGTTTTCCCGTTGTCTGGCTCGGCCTGGTACCGCTGCCGGATTTCGTGCCGGTGGACAAGGACTTTGCCGAGGCGGTGCTCAAGCCGCTCCACCAGGGCAGCGCCCTCACGCTGGGCACGGTGGTGTTGCTGCACGCGGCGGCGGCGCTCAAGCACCACTTTGTCGACCACGACGGCTTGATGGATCGCATGTGGCCGTTCTCGCACCAGGGGCACGCACGATGACTGTTCTTCGCGCCGCGCGGCGCGCCCTGTGCATGGCCGCGCTGACCCTCGCTTCAGCCACGGCCATGGCCGGCAACGAGCCCGTGGCTCAGCTCGTGCAGGCCAGCAGCCAGATCGGCTTCATCAGCAAGCAGATGGGCGTGCCGGTCGAGGGCCAGTTCCGCAAGTTCGATGCCCAGGTCGCCTTCGATCCGAAGCAGCCGGAGGGCGGCACCGTGGCGCTGCAGATCGACATGGCGAGTGCCGCGCTCGGCGTGCCGCAGAGCGATGCCGAGCTGCCCAAGGCGCCCTGGTTCGACACCGCGCGCTTCCCCAAGGCCAGCTTCCGGTCCAGCGCGATCAAGAGCCTGGGCGGCGGCCGCTTCGATATCGCCGGCCGCTTGACGATCAAGGGCCATGCCCAGGAGATCGTGGTGCCGGTGACGATCACCCAGTCTGCGGATCGCTCGACAGCCGCCGGAAGCTTTACGATCCAGCGCCTCGCCTTCAAGGTCGGCGAGGGCGAATGGGCCGACACCACGATGATCGGCGACGAAGTGCAGGTGCGCTTCAAGCTGGTCCTGACAGGCCTGCGTCCACTCTGACATTGCCATGCACGCATTCACCGCCCTTCCGAAGCCCGCCATGAAGATCATCAAGTCCGTTGCCGGCGCCGCGCTGCTGGCCGGCGTTGCACTGGCCGCCGCGCAGACTGCGCCGGAAATGGCCGCGCAGCCGGCAGGCGGGCCGGTCAAGGGCGCGAGCTACGTGGTCGACCCCACGCACACCTTCGTGATGTACGAAATGGGCCACTACGGCACCACCACCAACCGCGGCCGCTTCAGCACCAAGGACGGCACCATCAAGATCGACGGCACGGGCAAGAGCGGCAAGATCGACATCACGATGGACATCGGCTCCATCAACACCGGCGTCGATCTGCTCAACCGCCATGTGCTGAGCAAGGATTTCTTCAACGTCGCCGAGTTCCCGGTGGCCCGCTTCGTGGCCGACAAGATCGATTTCAGCGGTGACAAGGTGAGCGAGGTCGACGGCGCACTCACCATGATGGGCCAGACCCGGCCGGTCAAGCTCAAGGCCAACCGCTTCGGCTGCTACCTGAGCCCGCTCATCAAGCGCCAGGTCTGCGGCGGCGACTTCGAGACGACGGTGGAACGCAGCAACTGGGGCATCACCTGGGGCATTCCCTTCGGGTTCGAAGACAAGGTGCGGCTGCTGGTGCAGGTGGAAGCCGTCAACATCACCGGCGGGCCAGGCTGATCGGGCCTGCTGCCTCAGAAGCGGCGTTGCCTAGACGGCCTTCGTGCGAACGGCCTGCTCCTGCGCGTCGAAGAAGTGGAGCGCGCTTGCCTGAATGGCCAGGCGCAGGGTGCCGGACGGCTGGGCATCTGCACCGGCGGTTGCCAGCACCAGTTCGCCGAGCGCCGAGCGCAGGTAGCAGAAGGCCCTGTCGCCCAACTGCTCGACCGCAAGCGTCTCGCAATCGCGCAGCTCGAGCTGCACCTCCTGTGCAGCGGCTGCGCCGACGCGCGCGTGCTCCGCGCGGAAGCCCAGCGTGGCGCCCGCGCGGTCCAGCCTTTGAGGCACATGCAGTGTCGCGTCGCCGATCCTCAGGCGGCTGCCGTCTGCCTCGGCTTCGCAGCCGTCGATTCGGAAAAAGTTCATGCGCGGCGTGCCGATGAAGCCCGCGACGAACTGGTTGGCCGGCGACTGGTAGAGCGCCAGCGGGGAACCCACCTGCTCGATCCGGCCCTTGCGCAGCACCACGATCTGGTCGGCCAGCGTCATGGCCTCCGTCTGGTCGTGCGTCACGTAGACGGCCGTCGACTGCAGCGAGCGCTGCATGCGCGCGATCTCCAGTCGCAGCCGCACGCGCAATTCGAGGTCGAGATTGGAGAGCGGCTCGTCGTACAGGAACACCTCGGGGTGCCGGATCATCGCGCGGCCCATGGCCACGCGCTGGCGCTGGCCGCCAGAGAGCTGGCGCGGGTAGCGGTCGAGCAGCGGCGTCAGCTCGAGCGTGCCGGCGATCGACGCAACGGCGCGCTGTTGCTCGGCCGGCGCCACCTTGGCCATGCGAAGTGGAAAGGCGAGGTTCTGCCGCACCGTCTTGTGCGGATAGAGCGCGTAGTTCTGGAACACCAGCGCGCAGCCGCGCTCGGCTGGCGGCACTTCGTTCATCAGCGTCCCGCCGATGCGCACCTCGCCGCTCGTGGGCGTCTCCAGGCCCGCGATCATGCGCAGCAACGTCGACTTGCCGCAGCCTGACGGGCCGAGCAGCACCGTCACCTTGCCGTCGGGCATCGTGAGGTCGAGGTCCGGAATGACCTCGACATCGCCGAAGCGCTTGCTGATCGACTTGAGTTGGATCTCTGCCATGCGGCGGGCTCCTGGTTGATTGCGCGGGCTCAGGCCATGCCGGCGGTGCCGCGCTGGATGTTGGATTCGGTGAGGCCGAGCAGCTCTTCCATGGCGCGGCGCGCCTCGGCCGGCTTGCGCATCCAGATCTGGTCGAGCACGGCGCGGTGCAGCGGCAGGCTGCGGCGCGGCGCGCCCGGCTGGCGGGTGGACAGCTCGAACGAGGTGCGCAGCGCGGCCTGGATGGTGGCGCCGAAGCCCACCAGGAACGGGTTGCCGGTGGCCGCGAGGATGGCGTGGTGGAACTCGAGGTCAGGTGCGGCGTAAGCCACCGGGTCCATGCCGGCGGCATCCATCTGCCGGTAGGCGCGCTCGATCGCCGCGATGGCTGCATCGGGTGCGGACGCAGCCGCCAGCTCGCAGGCGGCCGGCTCGACGATGCGCCGCATCTGCATCAGGTGATGCGCCATCTGCACGCGGTCCTTGCCCGACCAGGTCCAGCGCAGCACGTCCTCGTCGAGCATGTTCCATTGCATGCGCGGCAGCACGCGGGTGCCGGCGCGTTGGCGCGAGGCGATCAAGCCCTTGGCCTTGAGCCGTGTCAGCGCTTCACGCACCGAAGTGCGCGCCACGCCCATTTGCTCGGCCAGTTCGACCTCGGTCGGCAGCGGCGAGCCGTCGTGCCACTCGCCGTCGATCACGCGGCGCGCGATCTCCTCCGTCACGGCAAGCGGGGCACGCCGGCTCGTGGGGTTTTCGGAGGTCAGAATTGATTTATCGTCAGACATATAAAACGGTCCGGCAAGGTTATCGTAGGGAGAATCGCGACAGAGTTCGGGTTTTCCATAAAGTCCTTGCATCTATTTGTCTGTCATATTCACTTCGAACGGGCGGCCGGCTTCAATGCTGCCGCATCCGCCATCCAAGACCAGCCCTGGAGACAAGACATGCGCAACCCCCGAATTTCCGACGTCGACGTGCAACGCCGCCGACTGATCCACAGCGCCGCCGCCCTGGCTGTTGCCGGCGCGGCCGCACCGCTGGCCTTCCCGGCCATCGCGCAGTCGAAGCCGTTCAATGGCGTGAAGTTGCGGGGCGCGGCGTACCAGCATGGTTTCTTCAACATCCTGCGCAAGTACATCCCCGAATTCGAGCAGCAGACCGGAATGACGGTGGACCTGCAGCTCTCGGCTTTTCCGGTCTACAACCAGCAGGCCGACCTCGAGCTGTCCTCGGGCGGCAGCGCCTGGGACTTCTGCAACGTCACCTTCATCCTCGCGGCGCGTTGGGTTGCTGCGGGGCTGTTGACAAACCTCGACGACTTCACGAGCGACCGCAAGCGCACACCGGCGAGCTGGAACCCCGAGGACTTCGTCAAGGGCGCGCAGCTGCCCTATCTCGACAAGTCCGGCAGGACCTACGGCTATGCCTGGGAAGGCGGCGCGATGCTGATGGGCATGAGCCGCACGGACCTGATGAAGAAGCGCGGCGTCGAGGCGCCGCGCACCTTCGATGAGCTGATGAAGGTCTGCGAGGCCGTGCACGGTCAGGACGGGGTGACCGGTTTCGTCAGCTCGAACCTGCACCACTGGTTCCTGCCGCCCTACGTGCAGGGCTTCGGCGGCGACCTGTTCGTCAACCCGCCCAGCGACATCAAGCCTGCCCTGGACTCGGCCGCGTCGATCGAGGCGACGCAGTTCTACACGACCCTGCTAACCAAATACAGCCCCCAGGGCGTGCTCGGCTACACCGAGGACCAGGCCCGCGCGGCGCTGATCGGCGGGCGCTCCAACATCTTCATCCACTCGAGCGCCTGGGTCACGGCCATGCTCACCTCGCCGGACAGCAAGGTAAAGGAGACGGCGCGCGTGGTGCGCATGCCCGCCGGGCCGAAGGGCGACTTCCCTGCCTCCAACAGCCAGGGCTTCGGCATTCCGAAGAATGCGAAGAACAAGGACGCGGCCTGGGAGTTCATCAAGTGGGCGCTCAGCCCCGAGCTGACCGCGCGCATCGTCAAGGAGACGGGCCATCCGTCGGTGTGCCGCCGCTCGGTCATCGAGAGCGCCGAGTACAAGCGCACCAATACCATCAACGGCCAGGACATCGGCAAGCTCTACCTCGAGGTGCTCGAGCAGCCGGCCAGAACGCGCAACTACATGGCCTACCGCACGGTCAAGGAGTTCCCGCTGGTGGGCGACGCGGTCAACAAGGCGGTCGAGCGCGTGGTGTCCGGCCAGATGCCGGCCGCGGACTCGATGAAGCAGGCGCAGGAGGCTGCGGTCGCGAGCCTGCGCCGCGCGGGCGCCAAGGTCTAGCGTGAAGTCGGTGGCGCCTTCGCCCACGCTGCCCGAAGGCCCTCGCCCATGGGCCGACGACCCGCGTGCGGCATCCGGCAAATCCTACGACCTGCAGCGCCGCCGCTTCACGCGCATGGCGCTCGCGCCCAGCCTTGTCTTCCTGCTGATCGTGGCGGGGCTGCCGACGCTCTTCCTGCTCGTCACCAGCCTGACGCCGGGCGCGCTCGTCAACCCCGGTTCGCTCGGCGACTTCTCCGAGCCGCTGCGCAACTACCGGCTGCTCGGCGGCGACGAGCGCTTCCTCAACTCGCTCGCGGTCCAGGCGCGGCTCTCGCTGTACAGCGTGGTCCTGCAGGTGCTTCTCGGGACCGGGCTCGCGCTGCTGGTGCACTCGGGGCAGGAGCGCTGGAAGTCGCTGCGCCACCTCTTCGTCATCCCGATGGTGCTGCCGCCGATCGTCGTGGCCGTGATCTGGAAGCTGGTCTACACGCCGGACATCAGCCCGGTCTACCAGGCCGCGCGCATGCTGGGCGTCACGCTGCCGGCACTGACGACGCACGTGGACTTCGCCCTCGCCTCGATCGTCATCGCCGACACCTGGGAGTGGGCGCCTTTCACCTTCCTGATGGTGCTCGCCGCGCTGCAGAACCTGCCGGCCGAGTACGTGGAGGCAGCCCGCATGGACGGCGCCGACGCCTTGCGCATCTTCGGCCACATCGTGCTGCCCTACATTGCGCCCGTGCTGCTGGTGTGCACATTGTTCCGCCTGATCGACAGCATCAAGGCCTTCCCGCTGATCTTCCTGCTCACCGGCGGCGGGCCCGGCTCGGTGACGGAGGTCACCAACTACTACGCCTACCTGGTCGCCTTCAACTTCGGCGAGCTGGGCTATTCGAGCGCGATCACGGTCGTGCTGCTCGCGGCGACCGTCGCGATCAGCTGGGCGGCGATGCGCCTGAGCCGCAATGCGGGAGGCCACGAATGAGCCGCGACATGAAGACATGGCGCCGCCGCTGGCCGCTCGCCCGCTGGGCGGTGCCGCTGGCGCTCGTCCTGATGCTGCTGCCCTTCCTGTGGCTGCTGCAGATGTCCTTCAAGCCGACGCCGCTGATCCTGGAGTTCCCGCCGCGCATCTTCTTCGTGCCGACGCTCGAGCATTACGCCGGCCTGTGGGAGGCGGGCTTTCCCGAAGCCTTCGTCAACAGCCTGATCACCAGCAGCGTATCGACCGTGCTCGCGCTGGTCTTCGGCGTGCCCGCGGCCTATGCGCTGTCGCGATGGTCCGGGCGTGGCCGCTTCGGGCTGGGCCTGGGCATCCTCCTGACCCGCATGGCACCGCCCATCGCCTTCACCATCCCCTTCTTCCTGGCCTACCGCTGGCTCGGGCTGCAGGACACCCGGACCGGGCTCATCCTGATCTACATGACCTTCAACCTGCCTCTGGTCATCTGGATGATGCAGCCCTTCTTCGACGCGGTGCCGGCCTCGCTGGAAGAAGCAGCGCTCATGGACGGCGCGGGTTTCCCGACCGTCTTCATCGAGATCGTGCTGCCGATGGCCATGGCCGGCGTCGCGGCGACCGCCATCCTGTGCTTCCTCTACGCATGGAACGACTTCTTCTTTGCGCTGATCCTGACCCGCACCGACGCACGCACCGCTCCTGTGGCGGTCGTGAACTTCATGAACTACGAGGGCTGGGAGTGGGGCAAGATCGCTGCCGGCGGATCGCTGGTGATGGCCCCCGTGCTGCTGTTCTCGTTGATGGTGCGGCGATACCTCGTGAGCGGCCTCACCGCCGGCGCGGTGAAGGGCTGAAGCAGCTATGCCGCCTGCCCCTCTCAGCGGCGCGACGCGCCTCGTGCCCATCCTCGCGCACCCGGTCGACCATGTGCGCGCGCCGCGCTTCTACAACCCGGCCTTTGCTGCCGCGGGGCTGGACTGGTGCCTGGTGCCGATGGGCGTGCCGCCGCGGCACTTGGCCGGCACGATCGCGCAGCTGGCCCATGTGGGCAACCTGCAGGGCCTCAACATCACCCTCCCGCACAAGGCTGCGGCGCATGCACTGTGCGCCCGCGTTGGCCCCGAGGCCCGGCGCACGGGCGTGGTCAACACCATGCGGCTGGACCCAGATGGCCGGTGGACCGGCGAGAGCTTCGACGGCATCGGCTTCGTGGATGCGGCCCGCGCGCACGGCGTGCTGAAACTCGAACGGCCCGTCGCGCTGATCGGTGCGGGCGGGGCAGGCACCGCCATCGCCTTCGCGCTGATCGCGGCTGGCGTGCGCGAGATCGGCATTGTCGATGCCGAAATGGCGCGTGCCGAACGGCTCGTTCAGTCGCTGTGCAGCTTCTGCCCGGAGGTCGAGGCGCACACGCGTGCCGAGGGCCTGGGCCGCGCGGGCCTTGCGATCAACGCCACGCCCCTGGGCCTGCACGCGGGCGACCCCATGCCCTTCGATCCGGCGCTGCTGCGCGCGGATGCGGCCCTCTTCGACATCGTCGCGGCGCGCGACACCGAACTGATGGCGGCGTGCGCGGCCCGCGGCCTGCCCGTGGTCGGCGGCCGTCCCATGATCGAGCACCAGATCGCTGTGCAGATCGCCTTCTGGCGCGGCGGCACCTGAGCATTGCGCGCACCGTCCCCTTTCTTTTTTTCAACCTCGACCTCACCAGGAGCACTTCTCTCATGTCCCGTCTTCTCGTCGCCACGCTGGCCACCTCGATCGCCGCAGCCGCCGCCACGCTCGCCGGCCCGGCCGTGGCCCAGGGCGACTATCCCAGCAAGCCCGTCGTGCTGGTCGTGCCGCAGCCGGCAGGCGGCGCGGCCGACCAGTTCGCGCGGCCCTTCGGCCAGGCCCTGTCGCAGCGCCTGGGCCAGCCGGTGGTGATCGAAAACCGCGCCGGCGCCAACGGCAACATCGCTGCCGCCTACGTCGCGCGCACGCAGCCGGCGGACGGCTACACCATCTTCTTCGGCTCGATCAGCACGCTGGCCGTGAACCCGCACCTCTACAAGTCCACCGGCTTCGATGCGCTGAAGGATTTCCAGCCCGTCACGCTCACCAACCAGACCCCCAACGTGCTGGTGGTGGGTGCAGGCACGCCCTACAAGTCGGTGGGCGACGTCGTCGCCGCGGCCAAGGCCAAGCCGGATGCGCTGAGCTTCGGCTCGGCAGGCAACGGCAATACGATGCACCTGACCGGCCTGCAGTTCCAGGCGGCAACCAAGACTTCCATCGTGCACGTGCCCTACAAGGGCGGACCCGCGGCGCTCACCGACGTGATGGCCGGGCAGATCCCCATGATGTTCCACAACCTCTCGGCCGTGATCCCGATGGAGAAGGCCGGCAAGGTGCGCGTGCTCGCGGTCGCCGGCAAGCAGCGCTCGCCGCTGCTGCCCAATGTGCCCACCATGTCGGAGGCCGGCGCGCCGGGCGTGGTCTCGCTGGCGTGGAGCGGCATGCTGGTGCGCAGCGGCACGCCGGCACCGGTGGTCGAACGGCTCAGCAAGGAGATGCGCGAGATCCTGAAGGACCCGGCCTTCCGCAAGCCCCTGGAAGCCCAGGGCTTCGAGATCCTCTCCTCCACGCCGGGCGAGTTCGAGGCGCGCCTGCGCGCCGACAGCAGCGCCATGGCGAGCGTCATCAAGGCCGGCAACGTGCAGATCGACTGATCGCCATCCAGGAGAAGACGCCATGCCTTCACGCAACCTCTTCAAGCACGCGCTGGCCGCGCGGCAACCGCAGATCGGCTGCTGGTCCACGCTGGCCACGCCCTACATTTCCGAGCTGCTCGCCGGCGCGGGCTTCGACTGGCTGCTGCTCGACACCGAGCATGCGCCGAGCAATCCCGTGCTGATGCTGCAGCAGCTGCAGGCGGTGCAGGCCGAGCGGGAAAAACCGGTCTCGGCCGTCGTGCGTCCCCCCTGGAACGACACGGTGATGATCAAGCAGTACCTGGACATCGGTGCGCAGACGCTGCTACTGCCGTTCGTGCAGAACCGCGGGGAAGCCGAGGCCGCCGTGGCCGCCGTGCGCTACCCGCCTCGCGGCATCCGGGGCATGGGCGGCACCATGCGCGCGTCCCGCTTCGGCCGCGACACCGACTACGTGGCGCAGGCCGAGCGCGAGCTGTGCGTGCTGGTGCAGGTGGAGACGGCCGAGGCACTGGAGCGGCTGGAGGAGATCGCCAACGTCGACGGCATCGACGGCGTCTTCATCGGGCCCGGCGACCTGTCGGCCAGCATGGGCGTGGCGGGGCAGGTCAACCATCCGACCGTGCGCGCCGCCATCGATCGGGCTTTCGCGCGCATCCTCGCCTGCGGCAAGGCGCCCGGCATCCTGATGATCGACGAGGCGCGCGCGCGCGAATGCCTCGATCTCGGCGCGCTGTTCGTGGCGGTCACGCACGACCAGGTGCTGATGCGCAAGGCCGCGGACGAGGTCGCCGCGCGCTTCAAGAACAAGCCGATCGCCGGCGGCGGCACCGCCACCTACTGAACGACAAAACACAGGGAAACCCATGGCCAACGAAGGCACCTCACGCAAGACGCTCGACCAGCTGCGCAGCCAGCGATGGTTCGCGAGCGACGACATCCGCGGCTTCGCCCACCGCCAGCGCATGCAGCAGCAGGGGCTCGCACGCGAGGAGTTCATGGGCCGGCCGGTGATCGGCATCATCAACACCTGGAGCGAGCTCTCGCCCTGCCATGCGCACCTGCGCGAGCGTGCCGAGGCGGTCAAGCGCGGCGTGCTGCAGGCCGGCGGCTACCCGCTCGAGCTGCCGGCGCTGAGCCTGGGCGAGGTGATGGTGAAGCCCACCACCATGATCTACCGCAACCTGCTGGCCATCGAGACCGAAGAACTGCTGCGCAGCCTGCCGCTGGATGGTGCGGTGCTGATGGGCGGCTGCGACAAGACCACGCCGGGCCTCATCATGGGCGCGCTGTCGATGGACATCCCGGCCATCTTCCTGCCCGCCGGCCCGATGCTCAACGACCGCTACAAGGGTCAGGCCGTCGGCGCGGGCACGCACACCAAGAAGTTCTTCGCCGAGTACAGCATCGGCAACATCGGCAAGACCGAGTGGATCGACCTCGAGGCGCGCATGACGCGCACGCCCGGCACCTGCAACACCATGGGCACCGCCAGCACCATGACCGCGATCGCGGAAGCCCTGGGCCTGACCCTGCCCGGGGCGATGAGCATTCCGGCCGTGGATGCCGAACACAGCCGCATGGCCTGGCGCTGCGGCGAGCGCGCGGTGGCCATGGTGTGGGAGGACCTGCGGCCCTCGCGCATCGTGACCAAGGCTTCGTTCACGAATGCCGTGGCCGCCTACATGGCACTCGGTGGCTCGACCAACGCCGCGGTGCATCTTCCGGCAATGGCCGGCCGTGCGGGCATCGCGCTCTCGCTGGACGAGCTCGATGCGATCGCGCGCGAGGTGCCGGTGATCGCCAACCTCTATCCCTCGGGTGAGAAGCTGATGGAGGACTTCCACTACGCGGGCGGGCTACCCGCGGTGCTGAACAAGATTGCGCCGCACCTCGACCTGAGCGCGAGGACGGTCACCGGCCGCACGCTTGGCGAGGACATCGCCGGGCGTGCAACGGATGACCACCAGACCATCCTCGACCCGGAGACGCCGCTGCGCAAGGGCGACGCCGACTGCCCCGAGGCGGGCATCGCGCTTGCGGTGCTGCGCGGCAACCTGTGCCCGGACGGCGCCGTGATCAAGCCCTCGGCTGCGAGCCCGGCGCTGCTGCGCCATACCGGCCGCGCGCTGGTCTTCGACTCCAACGCCGAGATGCTGGCCGCGATGGCCGACCCCGGGCTCGACTGCGACGAATCGACCGTGCTGGTGCTGCGCAACGGCGGTCCGGTCGGCGGACCCGGCATGCCGGAGTGGGGCAACCTGCCGATCCCGAAGAAGCTGCTGCAGCGCGGCGTGCGCGACATGCTGCGCATCTCCGATGCCCGCATGAGCGGCACGCACTACGGCACCTGCATCCTGCATGTCTCGCCCGAGTCGGCGGTGGGCGGGCCGCTGGCGCTCGTGCGCACGGGCGACACGATCCGCTTCGACATCGGCGAACGGCGTCTCGACATGCTGGTGGGCGAGGAAGAACTGGCCGAGCGCCGCAAGGCCTGGACCCCGCCGGCCCAGGACTACGTACGCGGCTACACGAAGATCTTCCAGCGCGAGGTGACGCAGGCCCACCTGGGCTGCGATTTCGCGAGCCTGGCCGGCAACGCGCCCACGCCCGAGCCGCCGATCTACTGAGGCCGGCAGGTTCGTATCGCGCGCGAGGGCCTTCTCAGAGGCCCGAGGCCGGGACCGCGACCAGGAAGTCGCGGCAGCTGTCGAGGTCCGGCGCTACGCCCAGCCCGGGCGCATCGCCCAGCTGCACGAAGCCCTCGTGAATCGCGAATGCCGGGACGGCCAGCAGCTCGCGCAGCGGGTTGGGATTGGAGTCGACCTCCACGTAGCCCGGCCCGCCCACCGCGGTCTTCAGGTGCATCGAGGCCACGAGGCCGATGCCTCCCCCGAGCCAGTGCGGGCAGTACCACTTGCCGGCCGCAATCGTCTCCTGCGCCACCGTCAGGCAGCCGGTGAAGCCACCCCACTTGCCGAGGTCGGGCTGCATCACCGACATGCCCTCGGTGGCAATGAAGTCGCGGTACTGCGCCAGGCCGGCCAGGTTCTCGCCGCCTGCGAGCCGCAGCGGCTGCGCCTTGGCCAGCGCTTGCCAGCGTTCGGCAGGCTGGTCGGCGCGCAGCGGCTCCTCCAGCCACAGCAGGTTGAACTCGGCCATGCGATGGCCTGCGCGCACCGATTCCTCGAAGTCCCAGGCCTGGTTGGCGTCGACCATCATCGCGGCTTCGCGGCCCAGTGCTTCGCGCATCGCGCGCAGGTTCGCGAGGTCGCGCTCGGCGCCGAATCCGACCTTGAGCTTGAAGGCGCGGTAACCCTCGTCACGCTTCTGCAGCGCGAGCTTTTCGGGTTCGGTCGGGTTCAGGCCCGAGGCATAGACCTGCACCGGCTGCGCCGTTGCGCCGCCGAGCGCCTTCCACAGCGGCTGACCGGCGCGGCGCGCATGCAGGTCCCACAGTGCGGCATCTATGCCCGCGACCACCTGGTGCAGCGGCCCATGCTCGCCGGTCTGCAACGCGAGCACGGCCAGGCGGCGCGTCAGTTCGGCGAACGCCTCGCGCGGATGCGCCCAGGGCTGTTGCATGAGCACCGGCTTGCCATAGGCCAGCGCGAGCCGGGCGCGGTGCTCGGCGCCCACGGTCGGGAAGTTGCACCAGATCTCGCCCCAGCCCGCCCGGCCCTCGGCGTCGGTCAGGCGCACCAGCACCGCGGGCCGGTCGCGCATGATGCCGAAGGAGGTCTGCACCGGCGGATCGGCCGGCGCGCGGAAGACGAAGACATCGAAGCCTTCGATGCGCAACGAAGAGGAGGATGAAGAAGAGGGATCGGTCATGCGGTGTGGGATGCGAGGGAATGCGCTTCGAACTTAACCGATCGTCCGCACTCAGGCATAGGCCGTGCAGAGCTCGCCTTCCTTCGACATGGCGTCGAAGGCGCTGTAGTCGGCATGCCAGGCATGGCCGGCGCGCTTCGTGAGCGCAGCGAGTTCGGCCAGGGTCGCGCCGCCTTCCTGCCGCAGCTGGGCGGCGCAGCGCTCCAGGTCGGGAAAGCTCTGCAGCGCCTGCCACCAGACCGCGCGGCCGGCGAGGAAGCCATGGGCCCCCGCCGCGTAGGCGTACTCCATCACGCGCACGAACTGCGGCGGCGTCACGCCGGCGGAGAGCATCACCGCATCGATACCGCGATCGCCGAGCTTGGCTACATCCCCGATGCCGCGGCGCGCGCGCTGTCGTCGCGCCGCACGCGGACCATCGGCGCAATCATTCCAACCGTCGACAACGCCATGTTCGCGCGCGGCGTGGAGGCGCTGCAGAGCTACCTGTCATTGCAGGGCTACCTGCTGCTGCTGTCGACCAGCGGGTACGACCCGGAGGTGGAGGCGCGGCAGGCACAGAACATGGTGAGCCGCGGCATCGACGGCCTGATCCTGCGAGGCGACATGCACACCGATTCGTTACGACGGCTGCTCGCGTCGCAGCGCATCCCATTCGTCAACGTCGGCGTGTACCACCCCGACAAGCCCTATGCCTGCGTCGGGAACAACAACGAGGCAGCGGCATGGCGCGCCTGCCGCTACCTGATGGAACTCGGCCATCGCAAGATCGGGATGGTCGCGGCGATTTCCAGCAACAACGACCGGGCGACCGCACGGGCTGCCGGCGTGCGGCGCGCGCTTGCCGATGACGGGCTTCAACTGCGGCCCGAATGGCATCTCGAGGTGCCCTACCACCTCGATGACGCGCGGCAGGCGGCGCGTACGCTGCTGTCCCTGCCGGACTGGCCCACGGCCGTGGTCTGTGGCAACGATGTCATCGCCTATGGCGTGATGCTCGAGGTCGAGCGCCGCGGTCTGCGCGTGCCCGACGACTTGTCTGTCATGGGCTTCGACGACCTCGAGTGGAGCCGCCACCTGCGGCCGAGCCTCACCACCATGCACGTGCCCACCGACGAGGTCTGGACTCGCGCGGGCGAGTTTCTGGTCCGATCGCTGTCGGGCCGGCCTGCGCCCCTTCACCACGAGGTCGACGTGTCGCTGGTGGTGCGCGAGTCGACCGGAAGGCCTGGACGCACGCCCGGCCCAGGCGCACGTGAGGCCCTCGCACGCAATGGCCCGACCGATGCGGGTGCCTCGAGGCGGTAGCTTTCTTCCTGCCTAGAGCAGGCTCTCGGGCGCCAGCGGCGCCAGGATCTCCAGCACCACGCGGTCCCACAGGGTGGAGTCGGGCTCGCTGGTCAGCACCTGCTCGACGCCGGCCTCCTCGCTGACCCATTCGATGCGCTCGGTGCCAGGTGCGAAGCGCACCTTGTAGGCACCCTGCTGCTTGAGCACCTCGATGAGCTTGAGCACCTGCTGCGCCATCTCGCGGCTGAAGATGATCAGCCCGATCTCGGTATTGACCACGTCGGAGCGCGGATCGAAGTTCATCGAGCCGACGAAGAGTGTGCTTCCGTCGATCACGGCCGACTTGGCATGCAGGCGCCCGATCTGCGTGCCGAAGAGGCCCAGGCGCACGCTGCGCCGGGTGCGCTGCGAACTCAGTTCGTAGATCTCGGCGCCGAGCTTGAGCATGTCTTCGCGGTAACGCCGGTAGCCGGTGTGCACCACCGGCTCGTCGGTCGCGGCCAGCGAGTTGGTGACCACGCTGATCTTCATGCCGCGCTCGCGCACCTCGCGCATGGCGTCCAGCCCGCCCTTGCCGGGGATCAGGTAGGGCGAGACGATGGTCACGTCGGAACGCCCGCGGCGGATCTGCTCGATCACGTTGTAGCGCACGCTGTCGACATCCAGCAGCGGGATGCCGCCGTAGGTCACCTGCTTGCCTATCACGCGCTCGGGCGAATCGGCGTAGGCCTCGGCGCGGGTCCAGATCAGGTCCAGCTTGCCGGCCTTGATGTCCTCCACGATCGGGCTGTAGCCCAGCACGTCGTTGGGTGCGGGCGGGCGCGGGGGCGGCGTGGTCTGGGCGCCGCTCAGCGCTTCGAAGCGGCGCCGGCGTTCCTCGCGCGGCACGGGGGATGCCACCACGGCCTCGATGGGGCGCACGTACTCGCTGTTCCAGTACTGGTCGAACAGGCTGGCCAGCCGCGGAATCAGCGCGCCGGCGACGAAGGTGTCGAGGTCGATGAAATTGGCGCCGGCCGTCTGTGTGAAGTACTCGTTGCCGATGTTGCGCCCGCCGGCCACCGCCATCGCGCCATCGGCGATGAAGAGCTTGTTGTGCATGCGCCGGTTGACGCGGCTGAAGTCGAGCAGCGAGGCCGAAAAGCGTCCTAGCATGCTGCCGCGCCCGGCGGGGAAGGGATTGAACAGGCGCAGCTCGAGGTTGGGCGTGGCGGCGAGGGCGAGCAGCAGCTCGTCCTCGCCCGAGGTGTAGAGGTCGTCCATCAGCAGGCGCACGCGCACGCCGCGCAAGGCGGCGTCGCGCAGGGTGCGCAGCAGGTAGCGGCCGGTCTCGTCGTTGTGGATCTGGTAGTACTGCACGTCCAGCGTGCGCTGGGCCCGGCGTGCCAGCTCGAGCCGGGTGTCGAGCGCGAAATCGCCGCCCGGCATCAGGCGGAAGCCGCTCAGGTCAGGGTCGGGCTGGGAGCCTTTCGCGATGCGGCCGAGCGCGGTGTCTGCGGACAGCGGCACTGCCTTGGACGGCGTGCGCTCGAACTCGGGCGGCAGCATGGCGCAGCCGCTGGCCAGCAAGAACACCGCCACCCCTGCCAAGCCCAGGCGCATCCAGTGCGGCCAGCGGCTTGAGCGCGCGCGCATTCCTACAAGGCCTTGCGCAGGTTGGCAGGCGCGATGCGCAGCGCCTCGCGGTACTTGGCCACCGTGCGGCGCGCGCATTCGATGCCCTGCTCCTTGAGCATCTCGGAAACCTGGCTGTCCGACAGCGGCTTTTTCAAGTCCTCGGCGCTCACGAACTGCTTGATCAGCGCGCGCACCGCGGTGCTGGAGGCGTTGCCGCCGGTCTCGGTGCCCAGCGCCGAGCCGAAGAAGTACTTGAGCTCGACCGTGCCGTAGGGCGTGGACATGTACTTGGCGGTGGTCACCCGGCTGATGGTGGACTCGTGCAACCCCAATTCGTCGGCAATCTCGCGCAGCACCAGCGGGCGCATGGCGAGCTCGCCGTGGACGAAGTAGTTCTTCTGCCGCTCCACGATCGCGTTCGACACGCGCAGGATGGTGTCGAAGCGCTGCTGGATGTTCTTGATGAACCAGCGCGCCTCCTGCAGCCGTTGCGAGAGCGCCTGGCTGCCCTCGCCCTTGTGCGCCTTCAGCGCGCCGGCGTAGATGTCGTGCACGCGCAGCCGCGGCATCACCTCGGGGTTGAGCGTGACGCGGAACCTGGCGTTGGTGCCCTGCCCGATGCGCGTGACGATCACGTCGGGGATGACGATGTTGCGCTCGACGTTGGCGAAGCGGCGCCCGGGCTTCGGCTCCAGCCGCGCGATCAGCTGCAGGGCGGCGCGCACCTCCTCCTCGTTGCTGCGGGTGAGCGTGGCCAGGCGCTTGAAGTCGCGCTTGGCGAGCAGCTCCATCGGCTGCTTGCAACTCGCGATCGCGGTCCTGCGCACCTGCTTCTCTTCCTCGGCGTCGTCTTCGCCCTGTTGCGCGCGCAGCTGGATGGTGAGGCACTCTGCCAGGCTGCGCGCACCGACGCCGACCGGCTCCAGGCTCTGCAGCAGGCCGAGCGCGACCTGGAAATGGTGAACCAGCTCGTCGAACTGCTCGTTGTCGTCGCCGGCCAGGCCCGAGGCCAGGGCCGGCAGCGAGTCTTCGAGGTAGCCGTCGTCGTTGAGCGACTCGATCAGGAAGCGCAGCGCGGCGCGGTCGTTCTCCTCGAGTCGCAGGGCCAGCGCCTGGCGATGAAGAAAGGATTGCAGCGTCTCCTGGCTGCTGGCGAGCTCGGTCGCGTCGGGGCGCTCGCTATCGCCGGTGCCGCTGTTGCGCGCGGGCGCGTCGCCGCCCCATTCGCTGTCGTCGGGCGCCAGGTCGACCGTGCCGTCGCCTTCCCAGTCGGGCTCGCCCTCCGGGCTGGCCGTCTCGGTGTCCGCAGTAGAGGCTGGTGCGCTGTCCACCGGCGCCGCAGCCGGCCCGGCGACGAACTCGGCCTCGGCTTCGCCCTGGCGGTCATCTTCGCGCACCGGCGCGTCGGCCGATTCGAGCCCGAACTCCTCGCGCGGCGCCTCGTCGGCGGTGCGCTCGAGGAAAGGGTTCTCGTCGAGCATCTGCTCGACTTCCTGGCTCAGCTCGAGCGTGGACAACTGCAGAAGCCGGATCGACTGCTGCAGTTGCGGTGTCAGCGCGAGGTGCTGCGAGACGCGCAGCGAGAGCCCTTGCTTCATGGATGACAGGCCTACATCCGGAAGTGCTCGCCGAGGTAGACGCGTCGCACTTCGGCGTTATCGACGATCTCCGAGGGCGTACCTTGTGCCAGCACGTGCCCGTCGCTGATGATGAAGGCGTGGTCGCAGATGCCCAGCGTCTCGCGCACGTTGTGGTCGGTGATGAGCACGCCGATGCCGCGCTCCTTCAGGAAGTTGATGATCCGCTGGATCTCGATCACCGCGATCGGGTCGATGCCGGCAAAGGGCTCGTCCAGCAGGATGAAACGCGGCTGGGTGGCCAGAGCGCGCGCAATCTCGACACGGCGGCGCTCGCCGCCCGACAGCGCGAGCGCCGGAGAATCACGCAGGTGGTCCACGCGCAGGTCATGTAGCAGTTCGCTCAGGCGCTCGTCGATGCGCTGCTTCGACAGCGGCAGCGGCCGGCCGTCGCCGTTCGGCTCGCGCTGCAGCTCGAGCACCGCGCGCACGTTCTCCTCGACCGTCAGCTTGCGGAAGATCGAGGCCTCCTGCGGCAGGTAGCTCAGGCCCATGCGGGAGCGGCGATGGATCGGCATGTGCGCGATCGGCACGCCGTCGATGCTGATCTCACCCGCGTCGGCCCGCACCAGGCCGACGATCATGTAGAAGGAGGTGGTCTTGCCGGCGCCATTGGGCCCCAGGAGCCCGACCACCTCGCCCTTGTCGACGCCGAGCGAGACGTCCTTGACCACCTTGCGACTGCCGTAGGTCTTCTGCAGGCCGCGCGCCTCGAGGCGGCTGCCCGTTGCGTTGCCGGTGCCATGTGCGGCCATATCGGGGTCCGCCCTCACTTGCGTTCTTCCCCGCCGAGCGTGGTGGTCGAGCGCAGTCCGCTGCCGCTCGCCGGTGCCGCGGCAGGGGCTGTGGCCGGCCGGGCGCCGGGACCCGGCGCCGACGCAGCGGGCTTGGGCGTGAGAATGGCACGCACCCGCCCGCCCTGCGTGGCGACGCCCGCATTGGGTGGCAGCGAGGAGCCGTTGACGGTGAAGGTGTCGTTGCTCTGGTCGTAGACGATCAGCGGCCCACTGCTCTCGTCGTTGACGGTGGCGCCGTAGAGCCGGCGCATCACGGCGCGGCGGATGAATTTGACGTTGTCGGCGCGGCTGTCGTATTCGATCACCTCCGACTCGCCTTCGATCCACTCGTCGGTGCCGGCGTCGCGCTTCTGCTTGTAATAGGCCAGCTTGCCGGGCGCCGCGGTGACCACGCCGTACTGGTAGCCCTCGGGGTCCTGCCGCACGTCGATGCGGGTGCCGCGGATGATGATCGTGCCCTTGGTCACCACGACGTTGCCGGTGAACACGCTGGTCTGCTTGAGGTCGTCATAGCGCATGGCGTCGGCCTCGATGTTCATCGGTTTCGTGCGGTCCGCCTTCTCGGCCAGCGCGAGCGGCGCGAGCCCGGCCAGCATCAGGGCGAATACGAAAGCACGACAGAAGTTGATAGGGCGGGGGGAATTGGGAACGAAATCATAAAGGCACGAAACTTGCTGCGATTGTATGCGTCCTCATGGACCGGACTTCGAGCACCCGGCTGAAAAATGGCCACCGACGCTCTCTCGCTTCGTGTGGTTGCTGCCCCCGACGGGGCCTTTCATCCTTGGACCTGCCGGCGATGGAAAAGGCCCGCCGAGGCGGGCCTGCTACGGAAGAGAGAAGTGGCTTCAGGCGCTCTTGCGCGCTTCGCCGACCAGGTAGTCGGTGACCTGCAAGGCGCGCTCCATGCTCCGCGCAAGGTCGCCGTCCACATACCAGCGCCCCGCGATGCCGAGCGAGGGCACGCCAGCCACCTGGTAGGCGTCCTGCAGTTGCTTTGCGCGCTGGATCTTGCTGGCGACGCTGAAGGACTTGTACTGCTCGGTGAACTTCGCCTTGTCGAGGCCGTTGGCGGCGGCCCAGTCGATGATCTGTTGCTCGCCCGAAAGGTTCTGGCGCTGCTGGTGGATGGCGTTGAACACCTTCAGCTGGTATTCGTCCACCTTGCCCATGGCCTCGAGCGCGTAGTAGAGCTTTTGCTGCGGCTGGAAGCTGGCCTGGAACGCGACCGGGACGCGCTTGAAGGCCACGTGCGGCGGCAGCTTCTTGATCCAGCTCTCGAGCGCGGGCTCGAAGGCGTTGCAGTGCGGGCAGTTGTACCAGAAGAACTCGATCACCTCGACCTTGCCGGCCGGCGCATCGACCGGCACGCGCTTGTCGAGCACTGCGTAGTCGGTGCCTGGCTTGGGCGCCAGCGCTTGCGCGTGCGCGGGGGAGATCAGAGGAAGCAGCCCCAGCGAGGTGGCGGCCAGCGAAAAGTCACGACGTTTCATGTGTAAGGTTCTCCTGTGCGGCTGACAGAGCCCGCGGCGGCGCCGGGAGTTCCCCGGAACGGCGCGGGTGCGAAAAGAAGACGAAGGCTCAGCGCTGCACGCGCACCAAAGCCGATTCGAGGCCGCCGCCGTCGAGCCGTTCCTTGAGCCGGTCGGCATCTTCCTTCTTGTTGAAAGGCCCCGCGCGCACCCGGTAGACGGTGCGGCCGGCCTGCTCGCGCTCGGTGACCCGTGCTTCCACGCCCATCAGCGAGAGCCTGGCGCGCTGCGTCTCGGCGTCGTCGGGGGTGCGGAAGGCGCCGGCCTGCACGAAGTACATGAAGGGATCGCTGCTGCTGGGCGGCGCGGCGGCGGTCGTCGTGCCGGCGCCCGAACGGGACCGCGCGAGATCGCCGATGGGGTCGTTCGACGGCGGCAGTGCATTGGCTTCGGCAGGCACGGGCGCACGCGCGGCGCGTTGCTGTTGCTGCTGAGCGGCGGGCGGCACCACCACCGGCGCCGGGGCGGCCTGCGGCGCACCCGGTGCGGCGGCGGCAGAAGGCGGCGGCGGCGCGGGCGCGGCCGGCGGCTCCGGCGGACGCACGGCGCCGGCCTTGCCGGCCAACGGGGCGTTGGGATTCCAGTCGCGGTTCTTGCGGGCCTCGGCCTCGTCCTGCTCGGGGCCGCCGCGCTGGGTCTTCGTCATGAAGGGGATGGGCACCTTGGTCACGTAGACCGCGATGCCCAGTGCCACGCCGAGGCCCAGCACCAACCCGATGATCAGGCCGATGACGATGTTGCCGCGTTGTCGTCTTTTGGTCATGGTGAGGGTAGCAATCACATCTTGCGCGGCGCGCTCACGCCGAGAATCGCGAGGCCATTGTGCAGCACCTGCGCGGTAGCGGCGACCAGCGCCAGGCGGGCCAGTTTCACCGGCTCGTCGTCGACCAGGATGCGCTCGGCATCGTAGTAGCTGTGGTAGGCCGCGGCCAGCTCGCGCAGGTAGAAGGTCACGTCGTGCGGAGCAAAGTCTTGGGCCGCGGCGGCCAGCATGTCAGGGTACTTCCCCAGCATCAGCAGCAGCGACTGCGCGGCCGGACTCTCGAGCGGCGAAAGCTCCGCCTGCGCGAGTGCAGCCGCGTCCCCTCCCCAGCTCGCCAGCACCGAGCAGATGCGCGCATGAGCGTACTGCACGTAATAGACAGGGTTGTCGTTGTTCTGCGCCAGCGCCAGGTCGATGTCGAAGGTGTACTCGGTGTCCGGCTTGCGGCTCAGCAGGAAGAAGCGCACCGCGTCGGTGCTGGTCCACTCGATCAGGTCGCGTAGCGTGACGTAGCTGCCGGCCCGCTTGCTGATCTTGACCTCCTCGCCGCCCCGCATCACGCGCACCATGGTGTGCAGCACGTAGTCGGGGTAGCCGGGCGGTATGCCCAGCTTGTCGAATTCGCTCACCGCCTGCAGACCGGCCCGCACGCGCGCGATGGTGCCGTGGTGATCGGTACCCTGGATGTTCACCACCTTGTGGAAGCCGCGCTCCCACTTGGCGATGTGATAGGCGACGTCAGGCACGAAGTAGGTGTAGCTGCCGTCCCCCTTGCGCATCACGCGGTCCTTGTCGTCGCCGTAGTCGGTCGACTTCAGCCACAGCGCGCCGTCCTCCTCGTAGGTCCTGCCGGCCTCGACCAGCTTCTTCACCGTGGCTTCGACCCGGCTGCTGGTGTAGAGGCTGGACTCGAGGTAGTAGTTGTCGAAGTGCACCTGGAAGGCCTTGAGATCCAGGTCCTGCTCGTGGCGCAGGTAGGCCACTGCGAACTGGCGGATCGAATCGATGTCTTCCACATCGCCGCTGGCGGTGTATTCGCGGTCGTCCGAGCGCACCGTCTTCCTCGCCTTGAAGTCGTCGGCGATGTCGGCGATGTACTCCCCGTTGTAGGCCTGCTCGGGCCATTGCGGATCGCCCGGCTTGAAGCCCTTCGCGCGCAACTGGGTGCTGGTGGCCAGGGTCTGGATCTGCACGCCGGCATCGTTGTAATAGAACTCGCGATACACCTGCGCGCCCTGGGTGGCGAGCAGGTTGCAGATGGCATCGCCCAGTGCGGCCTGGCGACCGTGGCCCACATGCAGCGGGCCGGTGGGATTGGCGGAGACGAATTCGACCAGCACGCGATCGCCGTTGCTGTTGCCGTCGCCTTTGCTCTCGTGTTTGCCGGCCGCGCGGCCGAAGGCCTCGCCCGCGGCGAGCACCTCGTGCACCACTTGCTGCTTGGCCGCGGTCTTGAGGCGGATGTTGAGAAAGCCCGGGCCGGCGATCTCGATGGCATCGACCCATTGCTGGAAGGCGGGCGTGGCGCGCAACGCGGCGCTGATGTCCTCGGCGAGTTCGCGCGGCTTGCGGCCGAGCGGCTTGGCGAGCTGCATCGCGGCCGTGCAGGCGAGGTCGCCATGGGCCGCGACCTTGGGCGATTCGAAGACGGCCTTCGCGCCGGCGCCGGGGGAGAGGGATTCGAGCGTGTTCGCGAGTGCCGCGAGCAGCGCCTGTTTAACCAATAGCATCGCGGGATTTTACCGGGGGCAAACCCGGCACCTGGGCGGCGACGGTCATCCGCCGGTCAGGGGCGGCCGTTAGCATGGGCGGCCCCGGCCGGGGCTGCCTTCACAACCCACCCCGAGGACATCACACCATGAAGAAGCTTCTCCCCCTGATCGTTATGGCCGCCTGTCTTTCCATCGGAGCCGCGCATGCCCAGGACAAGGCCGCTCCGGCCGCCAAGACCGCTCCGGCGCTGTCTACCACCCCGACCTCACCCACCGCCAATGCCCCCACCACCGCCCAGCAAAGCAAGATGGGTACGTGCAACAAGGAGGCCGGCGACAAGAAGGGCGACGAGCGAAAGGCCTTCATGAAGACTTGCCTCTCGGCCAAGCCGGTGACGCAGCAGGACAAGATGAAGACCTGCAACGCCGATGCCAAGGCCAAGACACTGAAAGGTGACGAGCGCAAGGCCTTCATGAAGGAATGCCTCTCGTCCAAGCCGGCTGCCTGAGTTTCTTCACTTCCACCATCCTGGCCTCGCGGGCACCTGTCCGGCGAGGCTTTTTCATGTCCACGGGCGCCTCCGGCTGCGTGGCCACGCAGCGCACCGGCTCGCGCTGAAGCATTGACCGACGCCGGCCGCATGGCGCTACCCCCGTGCGCCGAAGCCGCGCGCCAGGAACACGGCCACCAGCGGGACGAGCGCGATCAGGTGGGCCTGGATCATCACCAGCTTGCGCGTCTTCCTGATCTCGGCCGCATCGGGCAGCGTGCCGCTGGCACGTACCGCCTTGCGCCAGCGGAAGTACGTGAGCGTCGGGAAGATCGAGAGCACCCCGATGATGATGAAGAGTCCGAGCTTCACGTGCAGCAGCGGATTGGTCCAGTACCAAGCCGTGCCTTTGATGCCCCACCAGGTGCGTGCCACGCCGGTGAGGAGCACGGCGATGGCCGCGATCCCATACACCATGTCGACCCGGGCAATGCGCTCGACCGCCGCCGCGTTGAGCCATTCGACGCGGCACAGGGCGGCCTCGCTCGCGATGAAGACCACCATCGTCAGGATGGCCAGGAGATGCACGTACGCAAGGATCGCTTCGAGGGTCATCGGGTTCTTTCCGTGGAAGTCGCGGTCGCTGCGATTGTGCCGCCCCAGAACTCGGTCCGCGCATAGTGGACCTTCAGAAAGTCCAGCCACAGCCGCACCCGCAGAGGCAGGTGCTTGCGCTGGGGAAACACGGCATAGATGCCGTTGGGCGGTGCGGCGAACTCGTCGAGCAGTGGCACCAGCAGGCCGGCGTCGATCTCGGCCTCCACTTCCCAGGTGCTGCGCCAGGCGATGCCGTGGCCGGCCAGGCACCAGTCGTGCAGTACCTGGCCATCGGAGCAGTCCAGTGGACCGCTGGGCTTCAGGTAAACAACCTCTTGCTCCCCGGCGTCGGCCGGAATGCGAAACGCCCAGCCGCGGGTCTGGGAGGCGTCGCTGGATAGCGTCAGGCAGGCGAAGCGTGCCAGCTCGTTCGGATGCCTCGGCGCGCCATGCAGACGGATGAACTCCGGCGTGGCCACGCAGCGGCGGCGGTTGTCGGCCAGCCGCACGCTGACCAGCGAAGAGTCGGGCAGGTCGCCCACGCGCACTGCGCACTCGAAGCTCTCGCCGGCCACGTCGATCACGCGGTCGCTGAGATTGAGCGAGATCGTGACCTCCGGGTGCAGGGCGTGGAAGCGGGGCACCAGCGGCGCCACATGGCGGCGGCCGAAACCCGCCGGCGCTGTCACCCGCAGGTGGCCGCTGGCCTTGACGCCGCCCGCGCTCACGCTCGCTTCGGCATTGGCGAGCTCGACCAGCAGGCGCTGGCAGTCCTCCAGGAAGGCGCTTCCCTCGTGCGTGAGGGTGATGCGACGCGTGGTGCGCAGCAGCAGCTTGACGCCGAGACGCTCTTCCAGCGCATCGAGGCGCCGGCCCATGATGGCGGGCGCGACGCCCTCGGCCTTGGCGGCAGCCGTGAGGCTGCCGCGGGCGGCGATCGCGACGAAGGATTCGAGCTGCTTCAGGCGGTCCATCGGCGGGGATTATCCGGAGGAGGCCAGGGCTCATGCCGTGAGCCCCTTCGGCGGCAGGACGGGCGTATCGACAATCTTGCCCCAGGGCCCCTCGCCGCGCATGGGAGCGGGAGCAGCCGCTTCAGTCCGCGCAGGCCGGGCTCACCACCGTCTCGGTGCTGGCGCGCGACTGTTTCCTCAGATCTTCTCCACCTTGCGCTCTAGCGGCGACTGCAGCCCACGCTAGGAAGTGCGGCCCGCACGGGCCAGTACGCGCAAGTCGACGCCTTCGGCCTTGCGGTCCCAAGTGGCGGCCTGGACGCCGCGCTGGCGCAGCGCCGCCTTGCGCACCTTGTTGGTCGGGGTGCGCGGCAGCTCGTCCAGCGTGTCGATGTAGCGCGGCACCATGAAGTGAGGCAACACCCTCGCCAGGTGGGCGAGCAGCGCGCGGGGGTCGAAATCCGCCCCGGGGACCACGACCAGCAGGACGTCGTCGTCGCTCGCGAACTCGGAAGGCACGCCCACGGCCGCGCATTCGCGCACGGACGCGTGCTGCATGGCGGCCACCTCGATTTCGTAAGAGGAAATATTTTCGGCGCGGCGACGGATGCGGTCGCCGAGGCGATCGACGAAGTGGTAGTACCCGTCGGCATCCTTCCAGGCCAGGTCGCCGGTGTGGAACCACAGGTTGCGCCACGCCTTCAGGGTCGCCTCGGGCATCCCGAAGTAGCCCTGCATCAGCGTCCAGGGCCGCCGGCCGCGCACGACGATCTCGCCAGCGGCTCCCTCGGGCGCGGGAAGGTCGGTGTCGGGGTCGACGAGTGCGATCTCGTACTCGTCCGAGACGAGCCGGCCGCACCCGGGCCGCAGCGGCTCGTCGAGCGAATTCCACAGGGGGATGTTGACCTCGGTCATGCCCCACACCTCCAGCCCGCGGATGCCGAAGCGGCGTTCGAAGTCAGCGGCAATATGCCGGGGGAAGGGCGAGGTCGCGAGCCTGCGCAGCGGGTTGTCGGCGTCGTCGGGTCGCTCGGGCGTCGCGTGGATCATCTCCAGCATCGGTCCGTGACCGATCGACACCGTGGCACCGCAGGCGCGGAGGCGCTGCAGCCATTCGGCCGCGTCGAAGGCGCGGTCGATGCACACCTGGGCGCCGGCGATGAGGGCCGCGTAGATCGCCACGTAGCGCGGCGACATGTGGAAGAGTGGATGGAAGATGTAGTAGACGTCGTCTTCGCGCACCTGAAGCTGGCGCGCCGATTCGAGCGAGACGAGGTAGGTCTGCGCGTGCGGCAGCATCACTCCCTTGGCGGGCCCGGAAGTGCCTGAGGTGAAGATGATCGATGCCAGGTCCTGCGCGCGCGCGCCGGGCGCCTTCCAGCCGGCCGAGGGTTGGGAGGGCGCCGGCAGCGGCGCGAGGGTGATGCGGCCGAATCGGGCGCTGGCGGCCGTCGGCACGGGTGCATCGGCCGCGTCGTCGAAGTGCAGCGCCCGCGCGAGCAGCGGCAGCTGTCCCTCGCTGTCCGCGAGCACGCCGAGGTGGCGCGTGCCGATGAGCATGAGCCGCGCCTGGGAGGTGTTGAGGGCGTGCTCCAGCGGACGTCCGCGGTAGGCGGTGTTGATGGTCACGTCGATGGCACCGAGCAGGTTCAGCGCGAACCAGCCGCGCAAGGTGGCCAGGCAATTCCCGCCCATGATCACGACCCGCTCGCCCGGACCGACCCCCTCACGCTGCAGCGCCTCGGCAAGGCCGAGGACCTGGTCCTGGAATTGCCGGAAGCCCAGCGCTTCGCTGCCGACCATCCGGATGAAGGGCGCATCGCCGGAATGCAGGACACGCTGCGAGAGTGCATCGCCCAAGGTCCATTTCTCGAAGGGAAGGTCGAGCATCGTTCCTTTTGTCGCTGGAGTGGATTCAGCGGTGTTTGTACACCGGCTTGCGCTTTGCAGCGAAGGCCGCGGCCCCTTCCTTGTGATCCTCCAGGGCAAACGTGGTGTGCGCAAGGCGCCGCTCGAAGCGCACGCCCTCGGCCAGCGGCACCTCGAACGACCGGTTCAACGCTTCCTTGGTCATGTAGATGATCGGCCGCGAGAGCTCGGCGATCTGCGTCGCGACGCGCAGCGCCTCTTCGACCAGGCCATCGGCAGGGACGATGCGGCTGACCAGCCCGCAGCGCTCGGCTTCGTTGGCGTCCATCATGCGGCCGGTGAGACACATCTCCATGGCCTTGGACTTGCCGATGGAGCGCGACAGCCGCTGGGTGCCGCCCGCGCCGGGCATCACCCCCACCTTCACTTCGGGCTGGCCGAAGCGCGCGGCCTCCGAGCACAGGATGAAGTCGCACATCATCGCCAGCTCGCAGCCGCCGCCGAGCGCGAGCCCGTTGACCGCCGCGATGATCGGCTTGCGGCAGCGCGTGGCCTCTTCCCAGTTTCGGGTGATGAAGTCCTCCAGCAGCGCGTCGGCGTAGCCCTTGTCGGCCATCTCCTTGATGTCCGCGCCGGCGGCGAAGGCGCGTCCGGTGCCCGTCAGAACCATGCACCCGATCGCCTCGTCCGCTTCGCAGGTGCGGATGTGCGCGGTGAGCTCGTCCATGAGACGTGTGCTCAGCGCGTTGAGGGCATCGGGCCGATTCAGCGTGATCAGGCCCACGGGGCCACGCTTCTCCAGAAGCACGATCGGTGCCTCCATGCTCATGCCTCCCGGATCTCGAGCGCGACGAAGCGCAGCACGTGGTCGCCCACGAGCACGACCTCGTCGTCCTGGTTGGTGACCTTCAGGGCGGCGTAGGCGCGGTCTCGCTCGATGTCGATGCGCGCGATCTCGTAGTGGATGCGGATTGTGTCGCCGAAGAAGACCGGCTTGACGAAGCGCAGTCGGTCATAGCCGGCGGAGACCCCGTCGACGCGGTACTTGATTCCGAACATCGCGGCCGCGGCCGAGGTGAAGCCGACCACGAGTGCGCCCTGCGCGATGCGCGTGCCGAAGCGGGAGCCCTTCATGTAGCGCTCGTTGATGTGGTTGGGCGAGAAGTCGCCGCAGATGCCGGCGAACAAATAGACGTCGGATTCCGAGATGGTCTTCTCGATGGCGATCTTGTCGCCGATCTTGATGTCGCGGATGGTGGCCCGGGGGCCGGTGTCGAAGTCGACGAACATGGAGTCTCCTTGGGATGTTGGATGTCTGTCAGTGAGCGGGTGAGGTCAGGCGATCACGCGGTCGCGTCGCAGCCTTTCGATGTCCGCCTCGGTGTAGCCAAGTTCGGCAAGCACCTCCTCGTTGTGCTGTCCGTGCAGCGGTGCGGGACGTGCGGCAATGGCGCAGACGGCAGACATGTGCAGCGGGTTGCCGACCGTGCGCACGGCGCCGTGCACCGGGTGGTCGAACTCGATCATCATGCCGTTGGTGTCGATCTGCTCCTGCGCGATCGCCTCGTCCAGCGTGAGCACCGGCGCGCACAGCACGTCCTCGCGGTCCAGGCGCTCGAGGCATTCCGCCGTCGTGAAGCGTGCGAAGGCCGGCGCCAGTAGCTCGAAGATTGCGCTGCGGTTCGGCCCCCATGAGGCCTTGTCGGCGTACTCGGGGCGCGCGGAGAGGTCCTCGATCCCGAACGCGCGGCAGATGTCGGCAAGCGGGTTCGGCCGGAACACACCCACCAGGGTGACGGCACCATCGCGGGTCGGGAATATGCCGATCAGATTCTGTGTGACCCAGTTGACCGGCTTGCCGCGCAGCAGCTGCTGCGTGACTTCCTGTTGCTGCATCGCGAGCAGCACGTCCAGCAGGCAGACGTCGATGCGCTGGCCCAGGCCCGTGCGCTCGCGCTGGTAGAGCGCCATCAGGATGCCCTGCGCGAGGATCATCCCGGACGTGAAGTCCCCCAGCGCAGTCGGGAAGAGCTGCGGTACACCCTGCGCGTCCGGATTGCGTGACGCGATGCCGGAGAGCGATTGGGCGAGGAAGTCCTGCCCGCCCTTGTGGGCGAGCGGGCCACGCGGGCCGAAGCCGGAGCCCGCCGCATAGATGAGGCGCGGATGACGCGCGTGCAGCTCGTCGAAACCCAGTCCCAGGCGCTCGGCCACGCCGGGGCGGAAGTTGTGTACCAGCACGTCCGCCCGTTCGAGCAGCTGGCGGATGATCTCGCGCCCGGCAGGCGTCCCCATGTCCAGCGCCATGCCGCGCTTGTTGCGGTTGAGGCCGAGGAAGTAAGCGCTCTGGCCCTCGGCTTCGGTGATGTAGGGGTCCGTCGTGCGGGAGATGTCGCCGTCGCCCGGCCGCTCGATCTTGACGATCTCCGCGCCGAAGTCCCCGAGCACCTGCGTCGCGCAGGGCCCGAACTGGACCTGCGTGAGGTCGAGGATGCGCACGCCGTGCAATGGAAGGGTCTCGTCTGCCATCTTCAGCGCCTTACTTGGGGTCCAGGTTCTTGAACTTGCCATCTCGCACGGTCACGTAGAACAGCGTGTCCTTGTTCCAGCTGTCGTGGTCGGTGGCGGAGAAGCGGATCGGCGCTGCCGCGTATCCCTTGATCGGACCCATGGTCTCGACCTTGTCGCGCAGGCTGGGGCCGTCCGTCGCGCCGGCCTTGAGCCCTTGCACGACGGTGGCCATCGCGTTGGCGCCCAGCAGCGCACCGAAGCCCGCGACGCCGCCCTTGTTCTTGAGCAGGTCGAACAAGTCGGCGAGCGGACCAGCCTCGTCCGGGTTGACCAGCGCGGGCGCGATCAGGTTCTCCGCCGCCTTTCCGCCGTTCTTGATGATCTGCTTTTGCACGATGCCAGCCATGCCGTACACCGGCACGTCGAGGCCGACCTCCTGCAGCTTGCGCAGCAGCGCGCCCGCGGAGCCGGTGCTCGACGTGGCGAGGAACACGGCGTCGGGCTTCGCGTTGCGGATCCGGGTGGCTTGCGCGGTAAGGTCGGTAGCGGCCTTGGGGGCGGAGGCGTGCTCGACCACTTCTACCTGCCCGCTCTTCTTGGCCACTTCGATCATCATCGCGGAGGCCTGCTGGCCGTAGGCGTCCTCTTCCGAAAACACGGCCAGCCGCTTGCGCTTGTCGGCCAGGATGCGATCGAAGCTCGCGGGCAGATCGGTGCTGATCGGCACCGACATGCGGAACATCCACTTCGAGAAGGCCTCCTTTGGATCGGTCACCGACTGCGTGCCCACCATCGGGAACACCGGAACCTTGGAGCGCATCGCGAGATCCGCGAACGCCAGCGTTTCGGAGCCGGTCGTGGCGCCGATGATGGCGATCACCTTGTCGTCGAGGATCACCTGGTTGGCCAGGCGCGCCGCTTCGGTCGGGTTGGTCTTCGTGTCCTTCACGATCAGCTCGATCTTCCGTCCGTTGATGCCCCCGGCGGCGTTCGCGCGCTCGGTCACTGACTCGATCGCGGCGCGCTCGTCGGCGCCGTAGGCCGCGGCGGGGCCCGACAGCGCGACCAGCAGGCCGACCCGGAAGGGCTCGTCCTTGGCCTGGGCGGCGGCGTGAAGCGGCAAGCCGCAGATGCCGAGCGCGAGCGCCGCGGCCAGGGTGAGGCGTCTGCCAGTACGGTGTTCCATGGTTGTCTCCTGTGGGTCAGTGGGAAAGTGTTGCGGCGTCCTGCCGCTGTAGATAGAGGCCGGCGATGCGCTCGCGGTCTGCGAGCGCGGCGCGCGGGCCGGAGTGGACGATTTGGCCGCCCACCAGCACGAGGAAGCGGTCGGCCACCGCTTCGACGAGATACTGGTTCTGCTCGACCAGCAGGATGGGCAGGCCGCGCGCGCGCAGGTTGCGCAGCACTCCGGCGAGTTCGTCGACGATGATCGGCGCGAGCCCTTGCGTCGGCTCGTCCAGCAGCAGCACGCGCGGGCTGCATGCCATGCACTTGGCAATGGCGAGCATCTGCTGCTGGCCGCCGCTGAGCGCGCCCGCCGCATCGTTCCAGCGCGTGCGCAGGAAGGGAAAGAGGTCGATGGCGTCTTCCAGCGCCTTGCCGCGGCGTGCGCGGTCGGACAGCAGCGCGCCGAGGCGCAGGTTGTCCGCCACCGTGAGCGATGGGAAGAGCCCGCGGTTGTCGGGCACCGTGGTCAACCCGGTGCCCACGCGCCGCCAGGCGGGCAGGCCGTCGATTCGCTGGCCGTCCAGCGCGATGGAACCGCTGCCGGCGACCGTCCCGTTGAGCGCGCCGATGAGGCTGGTCTTGCCCGCGCCGTTGGGCCCGATGAGCGCGACCAGTTCCCCGGGATCGACCTGCAGGCTGACCGGGCGGCAGGCCATGAGATTCCCATAGCGCGCCGAGACGCCTTCGACAACGAGGCCGCGCGCGGTCGGAAAGGTTTCAGGCTGCGACATGCTGTCCTCCGAGATAGGCGGTGACGACTTCGGGATCGTTGACCACCTGCTGCGGCGACCCCCCGGCCACGACCTCGCCGCGCACCAGCGCCAGCATCTGGTCGCTGAGCTCGGCGACGAAGCCGACGTTGTGTTCGACGAGCAGCACGCCGACCTTGCGTTCGGCGGCCTTGCGGATGGCGCGCGCGAGCAGCCTGCGGTCGTGCTCGTCGATACCGGCGGCCGGCTCGTCCAGCAGCAGGTAGCGCGGCTCGCTCGCAATGGCGCGTGCCACCTCGAGCAGGCGCTGCCGGCCCAGCGAGAGCGCGCCGGAGCGCTGGTGCGGATCAGTGGTCAGTTCGAATTGCGCGATCAGCGCCTCGGCCTGCTCGCGCAGGCCACCCTCGTGCCGGCGGCGCGCCGCCGTCGAGAAGAAGCTGCCGGCCAGCGACGGCTTGTTGCGCGAGTAGAAGCCGAGCATCACGGCGTCGAGCACGCTCGCATCCAGGTCCAGCCGCGGCGTCTGGAAGGTGCGGGAGATGCCGAGCTGGATGCGGCGGTCGAGCGGCAGCGAGGAGATGTCCTGGCCCTCGATCTCGACCGTGCCCTCCTGCGGCACCACGACGCCGGTCAGGCAGTTGAAAAGCGTGGTCTTGCCCGCGCCATTCGGTCCGACGAGGCCGGTGATGGAGCCGCGCTCGACCTTCACGCTGACTTTGGTGAGGACCTTCAGACCGCCGAAGGCGACGCTGATGTCGTGGGCATCCAGGCTCATCGCAGCACCCCCGCGGAAGGCGTCGAGCGCGCCGTGTTGTCGGGTGCGGACCCCGGTGGCCGCGCTACCGGCGAGGCGCCGCGCCTGCGCAGCCATGTGAGAGGTCGCAGGCTCAGGAGCCCGTCGGGCGAGAACAGAAGCACCAGGATCAGCAGGGTGCCGAAGAATATGCCCTGGCTCTCGGTGCCCGGCAGCAGGTCGCTGGCGAGCGTGAAGAACACCGCGCCGACGATCGGTCCGAGAACCGACTTGCGCCCGCCCAGGACGACCATGAACAGCACGTTGGCCGACAGCGCGATGGCCAGCGAATCCGGCGCCACATAGCCCAGCGTGTGTGCGTAGAACCATCCGCCCAGGCCGGCGACTCCGGCGGTGAGCGAGAACATCATGGCGAGGTCGAAGGGCACGCTCACCCCCATGGCCTGCGCGAGCAGGTGGTCCGTGCGGATCGCATTCAGCGCGCGGCCGCGCAGGCTCGACATGTAGTTCACGTAGCCGATGACCAGCAGCAGCACCAGCGCCCACACGGCGAAATGCGAACCGATGCGCGAGTTGCCGATGAAGGGCAGCGTGGGAATGCCGTTGATGCCGATGAAGCTGCCGGTGAAATCGCCCCCGCGCTGCAGCGCGACCTCGACCACGGTGCCGATCGACAGCGTCACCAGTGCCAGCGAGAGCTCCGGCAATCGCAGGATCGGCTTGGAGATGACGAAAGCGATCAGCGCAGGCAGGAGCACGGCGGGCAGCAGCGACACCATCGGCGGCACGCCGTAGCGCGTGCTCAGGATCGCGGTGGTGTAGCCGCCGATGGCCGCGAACGCGCCCTGCGCCAGCGATACGGTGCCGCCCTGTCCGTACAGCAGGCCGAGCGGCAGTGCGAGCAGCGCATAGATGCCGATCGTGGTGGACGTGGTGTAGACCGATCCGCGGAACTGCCCGAAGACCGTCGCGACGAAGAAGCAAACGACGAGCACGCCGGCCGTGCTGCCCCACTTGCGGGCAAAGGTGGTGCTCTGGGTCATGGCCGTGCTCCGGAGAAGGCCGCACTGGGCAGGCGTCCCGATGCCAGGATCACGATGATCAGGGCAGCCGGCACTGCATGGGCCCAGCCGCTGGGCAGGTAGGTCTGGCTCAGCGACTCGGCCAGGCCCACGAAGAGGCCGCCGAAGAAGGCGGGCAACGGGCCGCGCTTGCCGAGCACGACGGTGCTGCTGAAAGCGATCGTCGTGAACGTGAAAGCACTCGCATAGGTCATGCCGATCGACATCGCCGCGAGGACGCCGCCGATGCCTGCGATGCCCGCGCACAGCACGAAGGTGAGGAATTGCGTGCGCTTGACGGGAATGCCCACGAGCGATGCGCCCTTGGACGAGATCGCGCACGCTCGCATGCGCAGCCCCGCCGGCGACTTCTTCAGCAGCACGCTGAGGGCCAGCATCAGCACCGCGCTCAGCGCCAGGTTGAACATGCCCTGCACGCTCAGCACCGCGCCGCCGAATTGCAGGTGTCCACTCATGCGGTCGACGAACTGGTTGTCCGTGCCGACCACCACGAGGATCGCAGACTCCACCAGCAGCATGAAGGCGAACGTGGCGAGCACGATCGGCATCGCGTCCTTCATGAGCCGCAGCGCGTGGAAGCCGAGAAAGACGGAGCCGGTCACGCAGCCGAGCCCCATTGCAGCTGCCAGGCCGACGACCGGCCCCCACGGCAGGCCGAGCGCCGCGACGACCACCCCCGCGACGACCGCGTAGGCGCCGATCGACACGTCGATCACGTCCGTGGTGACCCAGATGACGCTCATCGGCACCGCGAATAGCGCATAGATGGCACCGAGAAAGATGCCGTTGAACAGGATTTCGAGAACCATGTCTTCTCCTTGAGCGGAAGGTGCGCGCCTGGCCCGGTCAGCGCAGGCGGTGGCGCAGCTCGGCGGCCGCCTGGATGAAAAAGCCCTGGCCGTAGAGCGTGGTCGCGAAGGGCACGCCAGGTCCGCCGGGCGGGACCTGCACGCCAGGGATCGCGCCGTCGGCTTCGATCGAGCCTGCGACGATGCGCAGCGCGCGCTCGGCCTTCTCGATGTAGCCGGCGTCGAGCCAGCCCTGGTTCACCGCCTTGGCGGCGCTGTAGGCGAACATGACGGTGCCCGAGGCCTCGAATTTCGCGTTCTCGTCGTCGAGGATGTTGTGGAAGAAGCCGCAGCGGTCCTGGTGCGCGGCAATGGCCTCGAAGACTCGCCGGCCCAGGTCCTTCAGCCGTGCCGCGCCGGCGTGGTCCGTGCCGATCTGCTCGATGGTGTCGACGAGACAGCAGGTCAGCCACCCGTTGCCGCGGCACCAGAACGTCGATTGCAGGTAGCTGTCGGGCGTCTCGCGCCAGGCATGACGAGCCAGGTGCAGTTCGGGATCGACCAGATGGCGGACGTAGACGTCGATCTGTTTGAGCGCCTCGTCGATCAGCGCCGGGTTCTGCTCGATACGGCCGAGGCGGGCGAGGAACGGGCACATCATGTAGATGAAGTCGATCCACAGTTCCGGTCCTTCCTTGCGCACCCAGAACCCGCCGTTGCGCGTGCGGGGACCGGCGAGCAGGGCCTGCGCCTGGCGCTTGGCTGCCTGCAGCAGGCGGGCGTCGCCGTCGCGTTCGTAGTAGGCGAGAACGTTGAAGGCGAGCGCGGTGGAGAGCGCTGCGGTCGGCGTGAAGACGGCGGCATGGCCGTTGGCCAGCTCGATGCGCTCGTCATAGCCCAGGTAGCCTCGCGAGGACTGGACGTCGACCATGCGGTCGACCCACTGCCGCGCCTGCGCCACCGCGGCTTCGTCGTTCCACATCAGGATGCCCGTGATGGCGGGCGACTTTTCCCAGACGTCGCGTTCGTAGGGATGGGCGAGCGTGTAGTCCGTCACGCGTTGCACGGCGGAATCGAGATCGAATTGAGCCACTGGTGTCTCCGTTGATTGCAGGGGGAAAGGGTTGCGCGGGCGCTTCAGGCCACCTTCGGCAGGCGCTGCGCCTGCCACTGTTGCCAGAGCGCCTCCTTGCGCTGCTGCGCTGCATCCGCGTGGCGCTCGCGCACATGGCCGTAGCCGCGGATGTGCTCCGGCAGTTCGGCGATCGCGACCGCCGTCTCCAGGCGCCCGGCATCGAGCCCTTGGAGCAGGCGCTCGATGTCCGCTTCATAGCTGGCGATGTCGCGCAGCGCATAGCGGCGCTCGTCGTTGCGGCGGAAGGGATCGAACGGCGTGTTGCGCAGGCCGCGCAGGCGCGCCAGCCAACCCATCGCGGTCAAGGCCCAGGGACCCAGTTCGCGTTTGCGCGGCAAGCCGGTGTTCGGATCGCGGGTCGCGAAAGGCCAGGCTCCGATGTTGAAGTGCAGGCGGAAGTCGCCTTCGAACGCGGCGTCGAGCGATTCGCGGAACTCGGGCGAGGCGTACAGGCGCGCCACCTCGAACTCGTCCTTGTACGCCAGGAGCTTGTAGTAGTAGCGGGCGACGGCGCGAGTGAGACGCTCGCTGCCTTCCAGGGGTTGCCCGGCCTGCGCGACGCGGTCGACCAGCGCGCGGTAGCGGGCCGCATAGGCGCGGTTCTGGTACTTGACGAGCTCGCCCTCCCGGTGTGCGATCAGCTCCGGCGTCTTGCGTGTGCGGGAAGGCACGAAGTTCACCACGCTGCTCGGGCGGGCCTGCGATTCGACCGCCGGCAGGTCGACGGCCGCGCGCCGGCCCCAGAGGAAGCTCTTCTGGCTCGACTCCACGCTGACGCCGTTGAGCACGATGGCGCGCTCCAGCGCGTCCAGGCTCACCGGCAGCCAGCCGCGCTGCCAGGCGTAGCCGAGCAGGATCATGTTGGCGGCGATGGCATCGCCCATCAGCGCCGTCGCAAGGCGCGTGGCGGGCAGGCCGTCGGTCTGGGAGCCGGTGGCATGCGCGATGCGCTCGACGAGCTCCTCGGGCACGACTTTCCAGTCGGGGTTGCGCGCAAAGGCGCTGGTTGGCGACACCTCCGTGTTGACGGCGACCCGCGTGCGGCCCGGCACCATCTTCGTGACCGCATCAGGGCTCGCGCTCACGATGAGGTCGCATCCGACGACGAGGTCGGCCTCGCCGCTTGCGAGGCGAGCGGTCTTGATACGGGTGGCGTCGGGTGCAATGCGCACATGCGACATCACGGCACCGTACTTCTGGGCGAGGCCGGTCATGTCGAGCGCGCTGGCCGCATGGCCGTCGATGTGCGCGGCCATGGCCACTATGGCGCCGAGCGTGATGACGCCCGTGCCGCCGATGCCGGTGATCAGGATCGCGTAGCCGTCGTCGATCGCGGGCAGGGTGGGCTCCGGCAACGATCCGAAGCTGCCATCGCCGCCCTTCGGCGCAGCGCGCTTGCGCAGGCTGCCGCCGCGGACGGTCACGAAGCTGGGGCAGAAGCCTTCGACGCAGGAATAGTCCTTGTTGCAGGTGGACTGGTTGATGCGGCGCTTGCGGCCAAACTCGGTTTCAAGCGGCTCGACGGAGAGGCAGCCGCTCTTCTCGCTGCAATCGCCGCAGCCCTCGCACACGGCGGCATTGATGAAGGTGCGCGTGTCCGGGTCGGCATGGCGGCCGCGCTTGCGCAGCCGCCGGCGCTCGGTTGCGCAGACCTGGTCGTACAACAGCACCGACACATCGGGATACTCGCGCAGCTCGCGCTGCACGGCGTCCAGGTCCCGGCGGTGGCGGACCGGCACGCCGGCTGGCAGCTGCATCGAGGGCGCGTCGTAGCGTGACGGATCGTCGGCCACGACAACGATGCGCTTCACGCCTTCCGCGACGAGCTCGTTGACCATCTGCACGGTGCTGAGCTCGCCGTCGATCGGCTGGCCGCCCGTCATCGACACGTAGCCGTTGACCAGCAGCTTGTAGGTGATCGGCACATGCGCGGACACCGCCTGCCGGATCGCGAGGAAGCCGGAGTGAAAGTAGGTGCCGTCGCCCATGTTGGCGAAGATGTGCTTCTCGTCCGTGAAGGGCGCCTGGCCCACCCACATTGCACCTTCCGCGCCCATCTGGCCGACGGTGCCGTAGGGGTCGCGGCCGGTCAGGAGCACCATCCCATGGCATCCGATGCCGGCAAAGGCGCGGCTGCCCTCGGGCAATTGGGTCGAGGTGTTGTGCGGACACCCCGAGCAGAAGGTGGCGGCGCGGACGACCGACGGGAGCCTGGTGCTCTCAGGATTCGCCGGTGCCTGGTAGGACAGCCCCAGCACGCGGGCGATGCGCTCCGCGATCAGCGGCGGTGCGAGTTCGCCCACCGACGAGAACACCGCATCGCCGCGATCCGGCGACCACTCGCTGCTGCCGTCGAACTTGCCGACGATGCGCGGCTTGCTCGCCAGCGGCGCGTCGTACAGGATGGACTTGACCTGGTGTTCGAGGAGCGGGCGCTTCTCCTCGACCACGATGAGCGTCTCCAGGCCTTCGGCCAGGCGCTCGACGACCTGCGGGTCCAGGGGCCACACGAGCCCGACCTTGAGCACGCGCAGCCCGGCTGCGCCGGCCTCCTCATCGGTGGGCAAGCCGAGGCTGCGCAGCGCCTGCCGCACATCGGCAAAGGCCTTTCCGGCAGAGATGATGCCCACGCGCGCGGAAGGATGGTCCGCCACGATGCGGTCGATGCCGTTGGCGCGCGCGTAGGCCTGGGCGGCATACAGCTTGTGTTCGTAGAGCCGCTGCTCCTGCGCCTGGGGCGAGATGTCGTTGCCGCGGATGTTCACGCCGTCCGGAAGGGGCGAGGAAGGCGGCATCTCGATGCGCGGGCTTTCCTCGCCGACCTGGACGCTCCCCGAGCTCTCGACCACATCGGTCACCACCTTCATGGCGACCCAGCAGCCCGAGTGGCGGCTCATGGCGATGCCGTGGAGGCCGAAGTCGAGGATGTCCTGCACGTTGGAGGGATAGAGCACCGGTATGCCGCTGGCCAGCAGCGCGTAGTCGGACTGGTGCGCGGTGGTCGATGACTTCGCCGCGTGATCGTCGCCCGCGATCGCCAGCACGCCGCCGAAGCGCGAGGTGCCCGCGGAGTTGGCGTGCTTGAAGGCGTCGCCGCTTCGGTCGACGCCCGGCCCCTTGCCGTACCAGATGCCGAAGACGCCGTCGTAGCGTGCACCGGGCACGCTGCCCACGTACTGCGAGCCCCAGACCGCCGTCGCCGCAAGGTCCTCGTTCACGCCCGGCTGGAAGTGGATGTGGTGCTCCTTCAGCAGCTTCGCCTGCGACCACAGCTCCTGGTCATACCGGCCGAGCGGTGAGCCGCGATAGCCGGAGATGAAGCCGGCGGTGCGCACGCCATGGCTTTCGTCCCGCCTTTGCTGGTCCATCGGCAGCCGGACCAGGGCCTGCGTGCCCGACATGAAGATCTGCCCGCTGCGCTGCAGGTACTTGTCGTCGAGGTCGATCTGCAGAAGCGATTCTGCCGGCGTGCGTGCATTCATCCTAAGTCCGTCTCCGTTGTGGGCACCTTGCGCAAACCGGCATTTCCATTTAATACTATCCAGCCGGTATGTGAATTGAAGCCGATGGTACAGCCCGAATCGCAACAGGTGCAAGGCAGTGCGCTACGGGTTGTCCCTCGGATCGCGTCACTTTGCGTCACCAATGCGACGACGCGACCACGATCGCCCCTTCGATCCCGTGCTCGGCACGCCCGCTTCACGACAGCACCACAAAGGAGACGTGTTGACCGTATCGAATCCACTGAAGCCGCTCGACGGCATCCGGGTCATCGACATGACCCGCCTTGCGCCCGGGCCCTACGGCACGATGCTGCTTGCAGACCTGGGGGCCGAAGTCATCGTTGTCGGCGGAGGCCGCGCCGGCCCGCCGGTGTCGAGCTTTTCGCGGGGCAAGCGCTTCATCACCCTCGATCTCAAGACGGACGAGGGGCGACTGGCGCTTCTCCGGCTCTGCGAAAGCGCGGATGTCTTCATCGAAGGCTTTCGGCCCGGCGTTGCCGATCGGCTCGGCGCTGGCTATGCGGCGCTTTCGGCGAGCAACCCTCGGCTCATCTATTGCTCGCTCACGGGCTACGGGCAGAGCGGGCCGCGTGCGCAGGAGGCCGGGCACGACATCAACTACCTCGGCTACACCGGCGTGCTTGGTTCGCTCGGGCCGCATGACGGGCCTCCGCAGGTGCCGCTCAACGCCATCGCCGACATGGCGGGCGGAGGCATGCTCGCGGTGATCGGCATCCTTGCGGCGCTGCAGGAGCGGCACCGTACCGGTCTGGGCCAGCATGTCGACGCGGCGATGATCGACGGCTGCATGTCCCTGATCGCAATGCACTTTCCCGCCTGGCAGACCACGGCGATGCCACGGCGCGGCGACGGCTGGCTCGCGGGCACCGCGCCCAACTACCGCTGCTACGAATGCGCAGACGGCGGCTACATGGCCGTCGGCTCACTCGAACCCCAGTTCTTCAAGGCGATGTGGCAGACCCTCGAGCTCGGCGACCCGCCCGACGCGATGAGCCACAGCACCTGGCCCGCCATCGAACGCACGCTCGAGGCGACCTTCCGCAACTTGCCGCGTGATGCCTGGGTTGCGCGTTTCGAGGGCGTAGATGCATGCGTCACCCCCGTGCTGGCACCCGACGAGGTGTGGCAGGACCCGCAGATCCGCTCGCGCGTGGATCCGCAGCACCCGCAGGAAGTGCCGGCCATCCCGCGGTTCAGCCGTTCCAAGGTCGCGCCGGCGCCGATCGACCTCGATGACCACAGTGTCGAAATCCTTTCCTCGGTCGGGCTCACGCCTCGCGACATCGAGGCGGCCAGCCCGCCATCGCAGCGCAGCAAGCAGGACGGGCTTTCATGGCCGCCGCGATTCACCGACTGACGCGAGTCCGCCACCGCAAATACCAGCCAGGAGACCCTCACATGCGTTCAACCGAACAAGCCAGCTACGACGAATTCAGGACCAGCCTGCGCCGCTTCGCGCTCGACAAGGTCGCACCGCATGCGGCGGCGGTCGACAGGGAATCGCGCCCGCCGGTCGAGGCCATCGAAGCCGCGCTCGCGCTCGGCCTTCCGGGGCTGCCGTTTCCCGAACGCCTCGGCGGTGCTGACGGCGATCTGTTCGCCCAGGTGCTGACGACCGAGGAGCTGGCGCGGGTCTGCGCCGCGACCTCGCTCACGATCACCAGCGGCTGGGTGTTCGAGGGCGTTGTGCAATTCGGCTCGCGCGATTTGCAGGAAGCTGTGGTCCGCCCGGTGGCCGAGGGCCGGTTGCGCGCCGCGTGGGGCCTGACCGAGCCACAGGGCGGATCGAACCTCATGGGCGCGCAGACGCAGGCCAGGCGCGCAGGCGACAGCTGGCTGCTGCGTGGGACCAAGCGCTTCATCACGAACGCGGGGTGGGCCGACTGGTATCTCATCTTCGCGAACACCGGGCCCAGGACCTTCGGCATCTTCATGGTGCATCGCGACGATCCCGGCATTCGCTTCGGCAAGCTCGAAGACAAAATGGGCATGCGCGGCAGCCCCACGGCGGACGTGATCCTCGATGACTGCCGCATTCCCGTCGGCCGAGAGGTGGGCGACCCCCTGCGAGGCGCGGAGTACATCGTCGAGATGCTGCACAACTCGCGACTCACGATCGCGGCGCATGCGCTCGGCATCGCGCAAGGCGCCCTGGACGAGGCGCTCAACTACACTCGCACGCGCGAACAATTCGGCCAGCCCATCTCGAAGTTCCAGCTGTTGCGCGGCATGGTTGCCGACATGGTGCTCAAGGTCGAAGCGGCGCGTTCGGTGCTGTACCAGGCCGTCGACCATCGCATGCACGGGCACAGTGAAGCGCGCAAGTTCGCCTCACTCGCAAAGGTTCTTTGCAGCGACGCGGCAATGGCCGTGACCACGGACGCAGTGCAGTTGCACGGCGGCTATGGGTTCTTGAAGGACTATCCGGTCGAGCGGATGATGCGAGATGCGAAGGTGACGCAGATCTGGGAGGGCACCAACCAGATCCAGCGGCTGCTGATCGCAAAGGAGGCTTATGCGGGTCAGTAAATCAGCAGCAAAAGCGGTCGTGTCCGCTTCCGCCGGGAACGGTGCCGGGGCCCTTCGGCGCGGCAGGCCGCGCAGTGTCCCGGCCAAGCTGCCGGCGCGCGGTGCGCGAGCGGCGAAGGACGTGGCGCCGCCTGTCCACAGCACGGAGCGGATCGTCGAGGCGGCGGTCCAGCTGTTCGCGACGCGCGGGTATGCCAGCAGCACCCTCGAGGAGGTGGCCGCCAAGGCGGGCTTCACGAAGGGCGCTGTCTACTACTACTTCAAGAGCAAGGAACGGCTGCTGCTGGATGTGCTGAGCGCAATCGAGCAGCGCTCCATCGACGCCACCGTCGAGGCGGTTCGCCGCGATGGCGGCACGCCGAGCGCTCAGCTCGTGAACTTCGTTCGCCACCAGACACGCTGGGCGGCACGGCATCCGAAGGACCTTGCGGTCGTGGTGCTGCTGTCGATGGAGACCGCGAACAGGAAGTCCAAGGTCCGCACCCGGATGCTCGGCATGTACGCCAAGATCTCGCGCCTGCTGGAAGAAATCATCGACGCCGGCAAGCGTTCCGGCGAGTTCTGCACCGACCAGGAAACAAAGGACACGGCCTTGTACCTGCAAGCCGTGCATGACGGCAACATGATGATCTGGTACCGCAGCGGCACCGATCCGGACATCGGCCGGAAACTCACGCGGGCTACCTTCAGTGGGTTCTTGCACGCGGTGAAGGGGGTTGCAGAGTGAGGGGAAGCCGGCCCGCCTTGTCTCCTCCAACCCGGCAGGCAGGCTCAGGAAGCCACACGCCCCGCGCGTCGCGTCGACAACAGCGCCCTGAGCTTGGCAGGGGCCACCGGCTTGGTAAGAAGCGTCACGCCACCCAGACGCAGGCGCTGCAGCACCTCGGGCCCGGTGGCGCCTGAGACCAGCACGGCCAGCGCGTGGGGTTGCAGGCGGCGCGCGGCTTTGATCACCTGCATGCCGTCTTCGGCGGCGGCCAGCTGCAGGTCGCACAGCAGCACGTCGAAGCGCGCCTCCGCGTCGGCAAGCCGGCGCATCGCCTCGCTGCCGCTGGCCATGCACTCCACCTCACAGTCCCATTGCGTGAGCAGCGCGCGGGTCGCATCGAGGATGGCCGGATCGTCGTCCACCACCAGGCAGCGCAGCCCGGCCAGTGGCGAGCTGGCCACCGGCTCCGGTGCCGGCGGCGGCACGTCGCGCGGGTCGGCGCCGGGCAGCTCCAGCGAGAAGGTGCTGCCGGCCTGCAGCGCCGAACGCAGGCCGATGCGCGTGCCCAGCAGCGCAGCGATGCGGGCGCAAATGGCCAGGCCGAGGCCGAAGCCCTGGCGCCGGTCACGCTCGGTGTTCGCGACCTGGTAGAACTCCTCGAAGATGCGCGCCTGGTGGATCGGCGCAATGCCGACGCCGTTGTCGCGCACCTCGATGCGCACCCGGCCGCCGCGGCGCCGTGCCGCCACCAGCACCGTGCCTTCAAGCCCGCTGTGCGCGATCGCATTGCCGACCAGGTTGCCAAGAATGCGCAGCAGCAGCGCGGGGTCCGAGCGCACCGCAAGGCCCCGGTCCTGCCACACCAGCTGCACCCGCGCGGCAGCGGCTCGCGCCGCGTGCTGGGCGCCGAGCTGGTCGAACAGCATCGCCAGCGAGACATTGCCGATGGCCGGCGTCAGCACCTGCGCATCCAGTCGCGAGATCTCGAGCAGGTCGTCGAGCAGCACGCCCATGAACTCGGCGCCTTCCTGCAGCCGCAGCACGGCGGGGCGCTGCGTCGCGCTGGCGGTCGGCAGCAGGCCATCGATGAAGAGGCCCATCGCATGCAGCGGCTGGCGCAGGTCGTGGCTGGCCGCGGCCAGGAAGCGGGCGCGCGACAGCGCGGCCTGCTCGGCCTCGGCCATGCGCTGCAGTGCGACCGCTGTGGCCTCTCGCACCTGCTGCTCGCTCTGCTGCCGGTTGCGCTGCAGGCGCTCGGCAAGGCGGTTGATGTCCTGCGCCAGGCTGGCGAGCTCGTGCTGCGCGCGGCGGGCGCGTTTGTCTCCCGGTGCCTGCGGCAGGCTGTCCTCGCGTGCGACCACACTGCAGCGCGCGTCGAACTGGCCGGCCTCGAGCGCGGCCACCGTGCGCGAGATGCGACGCAGCGGCTGCGCGACCGCCCGCGCCGTGTGGCGCACCCAGGCCCAGGCAGCGATCAGCGCAATCATCGCAATGCCGATGCCGGCCATCAGCGAGCGCGTGCGCTCGTGCGCGTAGGTCGTGGTGTCGCGGAAGGCCTGGACCAGGCCGATGGGCTTCTCGCCGGCGGCGGTCGCACCTTCGGGCGCGAAGGCGCTCGCCTTCGAGGCCTCGCGCAGCGTCACTGGCGCTGTGAACATGCGCAGCTGCCCCATGGGCGCGGCCTTGGAGCCAGCGGTCACGTAGATGCCGGCGCTGTTGCTGATCTCCACCCGCGTCACCTGGCCGCCGCGCAGGGCCGCGTTCGCCACGTTCTGCAGCGCAGGCAGGTCACCGGCATAGAGGCTCAGGTCCGACATCGCGGCGACCTGACGCGCCACCGCCTGGCCCTCGGCATCGAAGGCAACTTCCAACGTAGCGAGGCGGCTGTGGGTGAACCAGGCGGTGAGCGCGAGGGCAACTGCCGCGCAGGGCACCACGCCGAGCCGGAACAGGTCGCGCTGCAGGCTGCCGCCGACCATCACCGCCCGGGCATCGGCGATGGGTTCAGTGGTGCGCGCGGCGGGCACGGGCAGAGGCGGGCTGGAGGAAATCATCGGCTCGCGGTCACCCGCTGGGTCAGCTCCCGTTCCTTGGGCAGACGCAGCCCCAGGCCGCGTGCGACGGTCGCATTGAGGCGCACGGTGGAGGGGGTCGCCGCCTCCACGAGCAGGCCGCCAGCGACGGGCCCCATGGCCAGCTTCTGACCGAGCGCGCGCGCCTGCTGTGCAAGCTGACCGGGCGTGGAGACCGCCGCCGCAAGTCCACCGGAACGCACGAGGCCCTCGGTGGTGCCGAACACCGGCAGGCCTGCCGTGGCGCCCGCACGCAGTACCGAGAGGGTCGCAGGCTGGCTGTCGCCGATGAGGTCCGGCAGCACCATCAGCGCATCGCTGCGCGGCACCAGCATGCGCAGCACCGAGGCCAGCGACTTGGCATCCGGCGCGTACTCGACCTGCAGGTCCCACCCGTGGGCGGCGCGCTCCAGTTCGCGCACGATCGGCTCCGACTCGGCGGTCGCCACCACGCCGAGCCGGCGCTTCTGCGGCAGCACCGCGTCGATGAGCGCGAGCTGATCGGCCATCGCCGGCTCGCGCAGCAGCACGCCGATCTGGCGGTCACCGCGCTTGAATGCAGGATTGCCCTTGAGGCTCTCGTAGTCGAGACGGCTCAGCATCGCGAGCACCAGCGGGTCCTGGCCTGGCCGCTCGATCGCGCTGCGCGCCGCTGCCACGCCGACCGCCATGGTGACCGGCAGGTCGACGGGTGGCTTGGGGCGCAGGCTGCGCGTGCGCACGCCGGCGTTCGCGCGGTCCTCGCCCGCGCCCGCAACGCGGCCCGCGGGCGCGCCGTCGCTGGGCAGGCGCACCAGCTCGAAGCGGCTGCTCGCGTCCTGCAACTCGCGCAGCAGGCGCACGAATTCCACGTGCGCCGCGTTGTCGTCGGCCAGCAGCACCGTGAGGGCGGCTGCGTGCGCGCCGGTAGCGAGCACGGCCGCGCAGGCCACGGCCGCGATGGCGCGCAACCCTCGAAAGAGCCAAGAGGAAGGATTCACGGACATGAAGTGCACCAGCGGTGGGCGATGGGGCCAATGTACGGAGCCGGCTCTTTTCGCGCGATAAGGCAGAGGGCTTATGTCGCCCCTTGGGCGGACGCATTGCGCGGGCGAAATCCGGGAGTTCGCGGCCTCTCGGCCTATGCCTTATTTCGTATGTGGCGGGGTCGGCCCGGAGGCGGCATCGCTTTCCGGGTCCGTTGCCTGGCGCACCGCCGCCAGCTGCGCGCCGATCGCCTGACGCAACAACTTGGGCGAGACCGGCTTGTAGAGCACGGCCACGCCCGCGCTGGCGACTTCGCGCAGCCGGTCGGGTTTGGTCTCGCCGGTCACCAGCAGGCGTGCGGTCGACGCGCCGATGCCGCGAGGATGGCGCTCCAGCGCGGACAGCACGTTCAGGCCGTTGTCGCCGCCTTGCAGCAGCAGGTCGCTCACCACCAGGTCGGGCGGCCGCTCCCAGCTGTCGGCGAAGGCCAGCGCCTCACTGCGCGTCTGCGCGGTCATCACCTCGGCGCCCCAGTTGTTGAGGACCACCTGCAGCCCTTCGAGGATGCTGCGCTCGTCGTCGATCACCAGCGCGCGCACGCCGTGCAGGCTGGGCTCCTCCTCGATGGCCGCGGCAGCCTGCAGCCCGCCCTGCGGCGGCGGCATCGGCTCGGCGGCGCGTACGAGGACGCGCACACAGGTGCCCTTGTGCGGCTGCGAGCTCAGCTCGACCTGCGTGTTGAGCAGCGAGGCCAGGCGCTGCACCGTGGCCAGGCCCAGCCCCATGCCCCTTGCGTCGCGGCCCTGGCGCGGCTGCGGCTCGACCTGGTAGAACTCCTCGAACACCCGCGGCTGGTGGTGCTCCGCAATGCCCACGCCCGTGTCCACCACATCGATGCGCACGCCACGCCCGCGCCTTCGCGCGCCGACCAGCACGCCGCCCGACGTGGTGTGGCGCAGCGAGTTCGACACCAGGTTGTTGAGGATGCGCGAGAGCATCACGTAGTCGCTGCGTACCCACAGCTCGGTCTTGCGCACGACCAGCCGCAGGTTCTGCTGCTCGGCCACCGGCCGGAAGTTGCGGCTGATTTCATCGAACAGCTGGTCCAGCGCGAAATCGGCCCACTGCGGCTGCAGCACGCCGGCGTCGAGCTGCGAAAGATTGAGCAGGCCCGAGAACAGGCGGTCCAGCGAGTCCACGCATTCGCGGATGTGACCGATGCGCTGCAGGCGCACCGGGTCGGTCTCGCCGTTGGCCAGGCCGTCGGAGAACAGGGTGAGCGCATGCAGCGGCTGGCGCAGGTCGTGGCTGGCGGCGGCCAGCAGCCGTGTCTTGGCCTGGCTCGCCACCTCGAGCTGCTGGTTCTTGCTGGCCAGCTCGGCGGTGGCGTTCGCAATGCGGCTCTCGAGCATGCCGCGGCTTTCCGACAACGCTGCGGCCGCCTCGTTGAAGCCGTGCTGCAGTCGCCGCACCTCGGCCGTGCCCTCGACCGCCACCTGCACTTCCTCTCCGGCGCCCAGCCGGTCCACCGCCTCGCCAAGCGCCCGGATGGGTGCGCTGATGCGGCGCGCCGCCCACCACCCGGCCAACCCCACGCCCACCAGGCTGGCAGCCAGCACCAGCACCACGTTGAACCAGACCGAGCGCTTGGCGCGGTCCACCGCGTCGAGGCTGATCTCCACCATGACCTTGCCGGCATGCCGGCCGTCGTCGGCCACGATCGGTGCCACGACCTGCAGGCCCTCGCCGCGATCGCGATCCTGGGTCTCGGAGTTGGCCAGGATCTCGCCGTCCTCCGACCAGATCTGCACCTGCTGCACGTGCGGCTGGTAGCTGCCGGACTGGGCGGTGCGCTGCAGGGCGCGGCGGTCCATGCGCTGCAGCTGGGACTGGGCGACCGTGGCCACCTGGAGCGCCACTGTCTGGGCGTTGGCGCGCATCAGCTCGGTCACGTTCGTGAGGTGCTGGCGCGTCAGCACCGCGATGGCGCCCAGCGTGGCCACGGTGGCGGGCAGCAGCGCCAGCAGCACCAGCTGCTGCGCCAGCGTGAGGCGCACCAGCAGGCGCAGGGCGCGGAAGGGCCAATTCATCGTTGGATCAGCCGCACGCCGGCCTGGCGCCGGGGCTTCGACGGGTGTACATGTCCAGAGGAAAAAGTCACGAAATCTGCCAAAGTTGGTTTCTAATTGTGTTCTCGAGAGAACCGCTTTGACCAGCCCGTCAGCAAGGCCCCAGCCCAACGTGTTCCCCAGGATGATGCAGGCCCCTGTCCATGCCGCCCATCGCGCATTCCCCGTGTTGCCCGCCTGGCACCCCGCCTTGCGTTTGCGCATGATGGCACGGCGCCTGCCGCCACTGGCATGGCGCTGTGTCCTCGCCGCCTTGCTGGCCCTGCCGTTCGCCGCTCCCGTGCAGACTGCTGCCGCCGCGGGCGAGGCCCCGCTGCGCTTCGGCATCCTGCCGCTGGGCGGCGCCTTCGAGTCGCGCAACGACTGGGAGCCCCTGCTGGCGGACCTGAGCCGCACCATCGGCCGGCCGGTGAGCGTGCTCTCGGTCAATTCCTACGAGGCGCTCGAGCAGGCGATCCAGCGCGACCAGGTCGACATGGCTTTCCTCTCCGGCAAGATGGCCCTGGATGCCGTCACGCAGCGGCGCATGAACGTGGTCGCGCAGGTCACGCGCCACGACGGCCTTCCCGGCTATCGCGCCCTTCTGCTTGCGCGCAAGGCGGGGCCCCGCAGCACGCTCAAGGGGCTGCTGGCCGAGCCGGAACGCTGGCGCCTCGCACGCGGCGAGAGCCGTTCGGTCTCGGGCTTCATCGTGCCGCAACTGCAGCTGTTCCTTCCTAACCACATCGTGATGGAGACGCGCTTCGCGAGCGAGGTGGTGGGCACGCACCAGGCCACTGCGCTGGCCGTGGCCAACGGCGAGGCCGACGTGGCCACCAACAACACCGCGGATTTCGAGCGCTTCGGTGTCCAGTTCCCGGTCGAAGCCGAGCGCCTCCACGTGATCTGGGAATCGGAGCTGATCCCGCATGCGCAGATCGTGGTGCGGCGCGACTACAGGCCCGAGTTCCAGAAAAAGGTGCAGGCCTTCCTGGTCGACTACGGGCGCAGCAAGGGTCCGCGCGGCGATGCCGAGCGGGTCGTGCTCAAGTCGCTGCACGATCTCGCGGGCTTCCTGCCCGCCGACAACACCTCGCTGCTGCCGGCCGCCAAGCTGGCCTACCAGCTGGCACGCCAGAGCGCGATGACCTCGCAGTGGGTCAACGACGCCGCGCGGCAGGCCCGGCTGCAGCGCATCGAGAGCGGCTATGCCGATCAGTTGGCGGCCTTGCGCGGCAGCGCACCCTGAAGCCGAAGCGCGTCGGCGCTTCCTGGCGGCAGTGCTCATCGCCGGGGCTGCGGCTGCCTCTTTCGCCCAAGGCGCGCGCACCGAGGCGGCGGCTCCCCTGCGCTTCGGCGTGCTGCCGATCGGCGGCGCGGTCGAGTCGCGCGAGAGCTGGAGGCCACTTTTGGCCGACCTGAGCCGCGCGCTCGGCCGACCGGTGAGCGTCTTGTCCGTGAGCTCCTACGAATCGCTGGACCAGGCGATCCGGCGCGGCGAGGTGGACTTCGCCCTGCTGTCCGCCAAGCTGGCGCTGGATGCCGTCGTGCAGCAGCGGATGAGCGTGGTGGGGCAGGTGAAGCGCCATGCCGGCCTGTCCAGGCATCGCGCCGTGCTGCTCGCGCGCAAGACCGGCTCGCACCAAGCGCTGGGCAACCTGCTGGCCGCGCCGGAGCGCTGGCGTCTGGCGCGTGGCGACAGCCGCTCGGTGTCTGGCTTCATCGTGCCCCAGCTGGAGCTCTTCGCGCCCCACGGCATCACCATGGAGCGCTTCCAGAGCGAGCTGCTCGACACCCACCAGGGGACCGCACTGGCGGTGGCCAACGGCGATGCGGACGTGGCCACCAACAACACCACCGACTTCGAGCGCTTCAGGCAGCAGTTTCCAGTCGAGGCGGCGCGGCTGCAGGTGATCTGGGAATCCAGCCCCACGCCGCCGGCGCTGTTCGTGATGCGGCGCGACCAGCCCGCGGCCCTGCAGAAGCGGCTGCGGGACTTCCTGACGGGCTATGGCCAGGCCAGAGGCCCGCGCGGCGATGCCGAGCGCGAGGTGCTGAAGCAACTGCACGCGCCCCTGGGCTACGTGGTGGAGGACAACAGCGCGCTGCTGCCGACCGCGACCCTGGACTACCAGCTCGCCCGGCAGCACGCGCTCAACGCGAAGTGGGTCAACGAGGCGGCACGCCAGGCCCGCCTCGAACGGCTCGAGCGCAGCTACGCGCAGCAGGTGGCCGCGCTGCGCGGTACAGCCCCCTGAGCGCGCCGCGACCGCGAAGCTCGCGCGGGCGCAAGAATTGATCAGATTCTTTTCTCGTGCCTCGGACCAAAATGCGCGCCTCGCAAACAGAGCGAGAAGGGCAAGCCATGCAATCCAGAGTAGGCACGGGGCACACCCCCGGCAACACATAAATCCATCACCAAAGCCCCGAACGTGCGCGCCGGTCCGTGAGCCATGCCTGCCCCGGCGCTATCGGCTTCATCGGCGCCCTCCGCACTTCTTCCAGGAATACCTCGCATGACCATCGAATCCATCGCCACGTGGCTCCTCCCCCCCGTGCTCAGCGCGATCACCATCGCGGCCATCGTCCTGGCGCGCAGCAGGTACCGCCATGCATGGCTGCTCGACCTGTCGGCCCAAGCCGGCTGGAATGTCTACATCGTCGCGGCATCGGCCTGGGGCTTTCTGCCGCTGAGTGCCACGCTGACCATCCTGTATTGGCGCGACCGCCTCGGGTCGAAGCGCAAGGACGACTGCGAGAGCGAGGCTCGGGACGAGTGGAAGGACACGGTGATGGACGCCCTCGTTGCGAGCGCGGCCTTCCGCAAGGAGCACGAGAACGATCCCGAGAAGGCATTGACCGCACTGGTGAAGATGAAAACCTGCATGGTTCTGGACCCGGCCATCTCGATGGAGGCAGAGGCCCTGGTGCAGCGAGGCCGGGACGAAGTCAACGGCAAAAGCGACATCGCGGTGCCGCCACCTGTTCATCTCCTGCAAGCGCTCGGCCAGCTCAAGCCGTTGCCCGAGGCGACTGCCAAGTTCATCCGGTCCGCCGGCGTTCATCGCCGCGAGACCGGCATTGAGTGGGAAGACACCGGCGTGCCGGGCATCGAAGTGACGGAGTTCCCTTCGTCTGCCCCTGCACCTTGGAACACGCTCGCTGCGGTCTGAGGGGCCGTCAGCGAGGCGAAGAGCGCCACCCGCCCAAGGCATGGATGGTGGATGCGCGCGTTCCGATTCGCCAGAAATACCGGCGGCATCCGGTGCTCGCCTGCTGCTGCGCGGCATTTCTCAGTCCTGTTGCCTCAATAAAGCCAACCAATGAAACAGCTGAAGAGTCACCTCGAAAAGAATCACCTGGCACGCGCCGTCCTCTGCGTCGCGATGGCCTGTCTTGCTCCTGCATCAGCCAGTGCGGCCACGGCCGACGAGCCTCCACGCGAAACCCTGCCGAGCTTCGGCGAACTGATCGCGAAGCCGCAGGAAGTCGCTCGCAGCTATGACGAGGCGCTCGACGCCTTGGCGGTCAAGATTGCGCAGAACATCCGGCACCAATTAAGGCCGGCGTCCGCGCGGATCTCCGCTGTGCCCTGATACACGCGACACGGCGTATCGGCCAACCCGCTTGTCGGCAGGGCAGGATCCGGATCACACACTCTGTATCAGCGCCATGATGTTCCCCTCCGTATCCTTGAACCAGGCCGCCTTCGCCCCGCCCTCGCTCACGATCCCGTTCGCATCCTGTCCCGGCATCCCGTAGTCCTCGAACACGACGCCGCGCTTCTTCAGTTCGGCCACTTCGCTCTCGATGTCCGCGACCTGCCAGAAGGCCTGGCTAGCCCGGGATGTGCCTGCGTTCGATGTTGGATACAGGAAGCAACTCGTGCCGCCGGCGCAGTCGTAGACCACGCCGCCGCCGATCTCCGTCTTGGGCTGAAAGCCCAGCTTCTGCTCGTAGAACTGGCGCGCTCGCGCGAGGTCCTTCGCGGGTATGTAGGCATACATGGGGGATTTCTGAAGCATTGCTTTTCTCCTGTGGAGCTCAGGTGCGCATTCTGCGAGCCGAACGGTCCGCGGGTGTAGGAGCGCAGCGCTTGCCGCTCGAAGGCGACGTGGCGCCGGCCTTACAAGAACGATGGCCTCGCGCTGACAGGGCGGCGTGGCCGGGCGTGAGGTGATGTAACGATGAATTGTCAGCGGTTTCAGCTTTTTTCCTACAACACGATAGGCCGTGCTCTTGCAGCCTTGTCCTGCGCAGCCATCGCGGCCTGCGGCGGTGGTGGCGGAGGCGGCGGGAGCGCGCTGCCGGTGCTCACCACGACGCCCGCCAGCAACACGGGCGCGCCAGCCGCACCGCCGCCGGCGACCACGGCCACTCCCAGCGACGGCGCGCAGGCTTCGACGCTGGTCGCGTCCGTCCCGCCCGACACCTACGGCCCAGGCGCTGAAGGCCGCCAAGCCTTCGAGCTGCTGAATGCCGAGCGCGGCCGCTGCGGATTTGGTCTGGTTGCGCAGAACGCCCAGCTCGATGCGGCGGCCCATGCGCACGCGGACTGGCAGATCCTGAACAACCAACTGAGCCATACCGAAGGAGCGGGCACGACCGGCTTCACCGGCGCGACGCCCTTGGACCGGGTTTCGGCCGCCGGCTATGTGCCGGGGGGCGTCGGCGAAGAGATCTCGACCTTGTTCTATACGGGCTCGATCGCCGGCACAGGCATCTTCGGCGTGCGGGCGCTGCTCGCGCTGCCTTACCACCAGCTCGGGATGCTGAGCGGCTATCGCGAAGTCGGCATTGCGCTGCGGGGCAGCGACCAACTCGGCACCACGGCCAGCAGGGGCCCGCGCACGGTGCAGCAGTTCAACCTGGGTTTCACGCCCTCGGCCGGCCGCCAGGAGCCCGCCAGCGACGAGGTGCTCACCTATCCTTGCGAGGGGACGACCGGTGTCTTCTACGAGATCACCAACGAGACGCCCAACCCTGTGCCGGGCCGCGACCTGCGGGCCAGCCCTCTCGGTCCGGGCGTGGTGGTCGCCGTGCGAAGCGGACAGACGCTTGCGATCTCCTCGGCCAGCATGACCACCCTGTCGGGCCGCACGCCTGTCACACTGCGGCCGCCCCTGGCCAAGGGGAGCGATCCGAACTCGGTGCTGGCGTCCCATCAGGCGGTGCTGATTCCCGACGCACCCCTCATGCCCAATACCAGCTACACGGTGAACGTCGTCGGAACGAACGAAGGCGCGCCTTTCGAGAAGACCTTCAGCTTCGCGACGGGGGCCGGCGCGGCGCGGTGAATACGTCGCGTGCTCCTTGGCAGGCCGATGTCCCCTTGAACAGACCCTGGCCCTTCGCACTATCCTGCCTCCCGCAGCTAGGCCGTTAGCCAGATTTGCCGCGAACCCCTCGCGCCGGAAACTAGATGTTTCCTACCCCGGCGGGACCGCCCGCCATCAACGGAGCGTGGATGAATTCGCGAACACAGGTGGTTTGTAGCGAGCGGATGCTGCTGCACCCCCAGCATCTGCAGCAAAGCGACAGCGCACCGCATCCGATCCGCTTGCGCGAGTTCCGCGAGTTCGCCCGTCCGGAGGGGCTGTGAAGGACGACGAAGGCTCGACGGCTGCGCCAGGCTGGTTCGGGAAGCTGCCCGGCTTGGGCGACTTCGCCGAGCGCCGCATGCCCATCGTCTTCCGCGATGCGTGGGACCGCTGGTTGCAGAACGGATTCGCCAGGCTGCGTGTGCGACATCCCGATTGGACCGAACGCTATCTCAAGGCGCCGCTGTGGTGCTTCGTGCTGGGGGAGGGCGTGATCGGCACCCCCAGCTGGCTCGGCGTGCTCATGCCATCGGTCGACAGCGCAGGGCGCTACTTCCCCTTGACGCTGACGGCCGAGCTTGTGTCCTCGCGCACCGCCCTGGAGGGCGAGGTGCTGGCGCGCACCCAGCGCTGGTGGACCCTGGCGGCGCAGGCTGCGTTCGAGGGGCTGGAGCACGATTTCGATGCGACGCACTTCGATGCGCGGCTGTTGGAGCTGTTCGCCGGCTATGGCAGCGAGGCGGGCGCGCGGGAGCATCCGCCGCTGGCGCTGCCGGAGGTCGGGCACTCGCTGTGGTTCACCGATCCGGATGCGGAGCGCGGGCCGGGCATGACGAGCCAGGGGTTGCCGCAGGATGAGCAGTTCGAGGCGCTGTTCGGCTTCGGCGGGGAGCCGGGTCTGCGTCAGGAGGCGGGGCCATGATCGCTGCATTCTTGCGCCCTCTCTCTTTTGGGGGAGGGCCTGACCAAACCCCTGCTGCCCGACATCAGTCGCGAATTCCTGAACCGGATCATCGGATGATCGAAGGCAGGCCGATCGAGCGGGTACAGGTGCCCGTGGCCGAGGGACAGGGCGCCTGGGTTTCTGAATGCGAAGAGATGCGCTCGCAGTGGAACTGATCGGGTGTGCGGGCCACTCACCGTCGACATATGACCAGGAGCAGTTGTCGATGAGCAACCCCACACCTTCAGTCGTCCAGCTCGCGCCGCGGGCCGACGCCTTCGACCCGGCGCTGGAGTGGACCCGCGCCCGTGAGCTGCACGAGGCCGGCCGGTTCGACGAGGCCGAGCAAAGCTACGATCGCATCCTCGCGGCAGCGCCGGACCATGCCGAGGCGCTGCATTTCAAGGGCTTGGCGGCGCACCAGCGCGGCGACCATGCGCGGGCAATCACGCTGATCCGCGCGGCCATTGCGCTTGATGGCGAGCAGTTCGGCTGGTACAGCAATCTCGGCAACGTGCTGCTGCTGGATGAACAGCCGGACGCGGCGGGCGAGGCCTACGAGCAGGCGCTGCGGCTGGCGCCGGAGCGCGCCGACGTCCACAACAACCTCGGCGTGTTCCAGGACGAACGGGGCCGGCTCGAGGAAGCGGAAGCCACGCTGCGCCGCGCCCTCGCGCTCGGCTCGGACAAGGCCGAAATCCATGCCAATCTCGGGCGCGTGCTGCTGCGCCTGGCGCGCAACGACGAGGCACTCGGTTGCCTGAACCAAGCCCTGCGCCTGAACCCCGAACTCACGATGGCGCGCCCCCTGCTGGGCATGATCTACCGCAGGCTCGGTCAGCTGGACGCGGCGGCGCAGGTCTATCGCGACTGGCTGGCGCGGGACCCCGGCGACCCGACTGCGTTGCACCATCTCGCAGGCTGCTCAGGCGAGGCCGTGCCGGAACGCGCCGCCGATGCCTACGTGGAACGCACCTTCAATGCCTTCGCCAATACTTTCGACAAGACGCTGGGGCGCCTGAACTACCGCGCGCCGGCGCAGGTCGCCGAGGCCGTAGCGCGGCACCTGGGCGAGCCGCGGCACGCGCTGGACGTGCTGGACGCCGGCTGCGGCACCGGCCTGTGCGGCCCGCTGATCGCACCGTACGCGCGGCACCTGGCCGGCGTCGACCTGTCGCAGCGGATGCTCGACAAGGCGCGGCTGCGGGACGTCTACGACACGCTGACGAAGGCCGAGCTCACCGGCTTCCTCGAAGACGCGGTGCCGGCCTCCTGCGACCTCATCGTCTCGGCCGATGTGCTGATCTATTTCGGCGAACTGGACCGCTGCTTCCAGGCCGCGGCAAAGGTCCTGCGGCCGGGAGGCTGGCTGGTCTTCACGGTCGAGGCCCTCCCCAGCGAGGACGGCGCCGACTTCCGGCTCCACGCTCATGGCCGCTACAGCCACCGAGAGGGCTACCTGCGCCAGGTGCTCGCAGCCGCCGGCCTCGCGATCGAGGGGCTGGAGCGCGTGTTGCTGCGCGCGGAGGCAGGCGAGCCCGTGGACGGGTGGATGGTGTCGTGCAGAAAAGGGGCGCCGTCCGCGGCGCACTAGCAAGCAGAGGATGTCCCTGCGCTCTTCGGCAAGGCCTTCGTGCAGGGCTACGAGGAACAGATAGTGAGCCTGAAGCATGGCCAAGGCCGCCAAGAGGAAGAGCAAGAGCAAGAGCCAGAGGTACTAGGACGAGGACGAGGACGACGGAGGGCCCATGGAGATCGAGATCGCCACCCTGTCGAGCCAGGGCGGCCGCAGCTACAACGAGGACGTGTTTGGCCAATGGAACGACGGCCGCTTCCTGGCCTGCCTGGTGGCCGATGGCGCGGGTGGCCACGGCGGCGGCGACGTGGCCGCGTCGATCGTGCGGCGCAGCGTGCTGGCGGGCTTCGCGGCGGCGCCGGGGCTGGATGCCGAAAGGCTTCGGCACCTGCTGGAGCAGGCCAACCGCGATGTGGTCGCGGGCCAGGCCGAAGGCGGCAAATTGGCGGCCATGCGCTCGACGGTGGTGCTGGCCGCCATCGATCTGCACGAGAACGCCGTGGCCTGGGCCCACAGTGGCGACAGCCGCGCCTACCTGTTCCGCCGCGGTGCGCCGGTGGCGCGCACCATCGACCATAGCCTCGTCCAGCAAATGGTGACGGGCGGCATGATCGACGAGGAGGCGGCGCGCCTGCATCCAAGGCGCAACATGCTGCTCTCGGCGCTCGGCTCCCTCGAGTCGGTGCCGGAGATCACGGTGTCCGAGCGCATGCCTCTCGCCGTGGGCGATGTGCTCCTGCTGTGCAGCGACGGCATCTGGGAGCCATTGGGCGACGCGTGCCTGTGCGAGACGCTGGAGGCCTCGAAGGACCCGAGCCGATGGGTGGAACAGCTCGACGCCGAGGTCCGCGCGCGCGCCAAGCCCGGGCACGACAACTACACGGCCTTCGCGCTATGGCTGCACGAGGATTGCGAGGGCGGCGTGGTCACGCGGCCGCGGCCCGGGGCGCGGCCGTAGCGACGTACGCCTGGTCCCGAGTGCGATCGCTATCTCGCCAGCGGCTGGTCGGCGGGCAGGAAGCGCTGGAACAGGTCGGAGACAAAAGCGGACCGGTTTTCGTCGCCCGCTGCCACGAGGTACAGCCCGCGCCAGCGCGCGCCGGCATGGCCACCGCGCGGCGCGTCGAAGAGCTGCTGCGCGAACGTGCGCAGCCCGGGCTGCAATGCGCGCAACTGCTCGACGAAGGCATGGATCGCCTGGCGGCGCGCCGGCTCCGGCTGCCTGCTCAGCAGGCCCATGCGCAAGGCATGCAGGCGCAGCGCCAGTGGCTCGAACAGCGCATCGGGGCGCCCCGCTGCCGCCGCGGTGTAGGACAGGCGGTGTCCCAGCGCCTGCGCACGCACCGCGGCCGGCAGCGTCTCGCGCAGTATCTCGTAACCCGCCAGCCGCTCCAGCCCGGTCACCAGCAGGTAGATGGGCAACTGCAGGCGCAGCAGCTCGGCCGCCTCGTCGACACGCTGACGCAGGCGTGCCGCATCGGCGGCCACGTGCTGCGCGTCGCCCTGCAGTCGGATTGCGTTCACGCAGACCACGATGCCGTTGAGCGGCAGGCGTTCGCGCTGGTCGGCGAGCGCCAGCAGGGCGCGGTACCAGAGGCCGCGTTCGTACGGCGTGGCCGGTTCGTGCACCGCCGCTGCGCGGGCTTCGATGGCGACCAGGGTCGGCAGGAAGTGCCAGCGCCAGAAATCCCCGTCCTCATCGGTGCCCTGCCCCGGCGGCACGGAGGTCTCGCGGCGCGCCGCAGTCAGCAACGCCGGGAGGCTGGCGTCCGCGTCGCCGATGAACAGCAGCCAGGGCAGGTCATAGAGCGGCTGATGCAGTCCCCGCAATGCGGGCGAGCTCAGCAACTGCTCGCGCACGCGTGCGACCGCGGCTCCGGGCTCGGCGAAAGCCTCCGGCGGTGCCGTGTCCGAGGGCGTGGCAAGCGCGATGCGGCGGCGCAGCAGGCGCCGCCGCGAAAGGTAGCGTGAGCCCAGCATGAACCACCACAGCGCGAGCAGCCCGGCCATGCACAGGGCCAGCAGGGCGCCGTAATGGGCGGGAAGTGGGTACATCATGTTCATGCGAGAGCCGGATGGCGGGTCTCAGCGCGAGACGGTCTCGAGGAACACGAAGTCGGCGACCGGCCGGCCTGCGGCCTCAGTGGAGGCCAGTGCTTCACGCAGCCGCTGCAGGTAGGCCGAGGCCAGCTCGAAGGGCGGCGTGTCGGCGGCGTCGGGCAGCGGCGCGGTCGACGACAAGGCGGTGATCAGCACCGTGCCGAAGGGCGGGCTCACCAGCCAGCTGGAGGGGATGTCGCGGCCCAGCTCGAGCACTTCGCCGGGGTGCAGAGGTCGAGAGCCGCGATTGGCGTGCAGGTGCATGACCGCGCCATCCGCCGTGTAGTAGTCGACCCGCAGGTAGCCCTCGTGGTCCGCGTTGATGACGCGCACCACCACCGTGTCGCCCTCGCGCACCCGGCTCTCCTGGGCCGTGAGCGCGGTGACTTTCAGCCCATGGCGCTTCTCCTGGTTGCGTGCCTGGTAGGGCCTGAGGATGGCAACCACCTCGCAATGGGGCCAGACGCGCAGCCCGAGTGCGAAGGTCGAGGTGCCGATGCCGGGCATGGCGCGCACCTCGCGCTCCACGCGTACCATGTCCTCCGCCGTGGGCACGAAGCCCTTCACCCGCGCCGTGCCGTCATCGCCCACCGCCACGGCCAGGTCCGCACAGGCAAAGGCCTGCAGCCGCTGCTCGATGCGCTGGGCCAGAGTCGGTGCCGGCTCGCGTGAGCCACCCAGCATGGCCCACAGCAGGTACGCCAACGGGACGAGCAGCGCCATCGCACCCGCGGCGCGCAGCAGCGCCCGCTCGCGCCCCTCCGGCACGCGCGGGCCCGGTGGGTCGGGCACGCCATAGGGCTGGGGCGTGATGCGGTCCTCGGCCAGCGTGTCGAGCGCCAGCGGGCACACGGGCAGCTGCCGCCCGTGCAGCTCCTTGAGCTTGCCGAGCTCGCCCCCGTCGCCGCTCTCGAAGTAGTACTGGCCCTTGAAGCCGTGGACCAGCGCATGCCAGTAGATCTCGCGCACCTCCCCGTCGTCCGGCTGAAGGGCGGAAAGGTGATGGAAGAACTCGCTCTGCGCGTTGTTGGAGTTGAAAAGCTGCACCTGCAATGGCGTCGCGCCCGGAGTCCACGCCGGATGGCGCGCGATCACCTCGTCGAGCCAGGCGACGACGGCGAAAGATGCCGATTCGACGTGCGCCTGGGTGCTGCCCGCCTCGCGCGCCGCGGCACGGGCCTGCTCGAGCAGATGGAGCGCGCGCCGCTGGGCGGCTTCGAGCATGGGTGCAGCACAGCGCGCCGCGATGGCCGCATCGAGCTCGAGGCCGAACGAGAAGAGCGTGCTGAAGCAGTCGAACAGGCGAGCCATGAACTGCTCGCGCTATTCTTCGGTGGCAACGGGAGCCTTGGGTTTGCGCCTGTCTCGATGGCACATGCCGATGTCCCTGTTGGAGCGGTGGATCTTGGATCGATTCTTTCAACGCCCCTGCACAGCGGCCATACCGCTTGGGGACTATGTCGTTCGTGGAGCCGGCGAGCCTTGCAGGGCTTGCTGTTCACCGTTATCTTTCGTGCTACTCGTTGAGTTGACTGCGTGCATCACGCTTAATCTATTGAGGCCGCCCATGAAAATCCTGATCGCCGACGACCACAGGCTCGTCATCGAGGCGGTCAAGGCCAAGCTGTCGGAGATCGAGCCGGGCATCGAGTTCGTTCTTGCGATGAGCGTCGACGAACTGCTCGCCCGCGCTTCCGACGATATCGACTTGGCCGTGATCGATCTCAACATGCCCGGTGCCGAGGGCCAGGCCCATGTCGACGAGATCCGGCGCCGCCACCCGGCCGTGCCTGTCATCGTGCTCTCGGGCTACGAGGATCCGGCCATCATGCGGTCGGCGCTCGAGCGTGGGGTGCTGGGCTTTATCCCCAAGGCCTACTCGCCCGAGGTCATGTTGTCGGCCGTGCGGCTGGTGCTGGCCGGTGGCGTCTATGTGCCGCCGATGCTGTTGTCGGCGGTGCCGCCGGGCGTGATGGCCGGCGTGCCGCCCGGTGCCGGCGAGGCCGCCCAGCGTGCATCGTCCGCCGCCACCGCCCAGACCCTCGAGCACCTGCGCACCGTCCTCACCGAGCGCCAGGTGGAAGTGCTGCAACTGCTGTCGCAAGGCAAGCCCAACAAGCTGATCGGGCGCGCGCTCGGCATCAGTGAGGGCACGGTGAAGATCCACTTGGCGGCGATCTTCCGTGCGCTCAACGTGCGCAACCGCACAGAGGCCGTCGTTGCGGCGCAGACGCTGACGGCGGAAGCCTGAGTGGCCAGCGCCGTTGTCGGCGGACAGTCTCAGAAGCGCAGGGTCAGCAGGTGCGGCAGGCGGGGGATCGCGAAGGCTCTTCCCGTGCGCATCGCCTCGCGATAGTCGTTCAAGAGGCGGCGCTGGTACAAGGTGACTTCATCGGCCGGCCAGCGTTCCACGTAGCGCGCCTGATGCTCCAGGGCCGCCGCCCAGTCCCCCTGCTCGAAACGGTAGCGCGCAAGTGCCATGATGCCGTTCGGATGCTCCGCTGTCCATGCAGGGACCTGGTCGAGCCAGCCCTGGACTTCGGAGAGCGCGCGATCCTCACACGCAAGCCACGCTGCGGCCAGGCAGGCGTTGGAGCGGACGATGCCGACCGGAGAGACCGCCATCGTCTCGCGCAGCCTGCGCCAGGTCTGTTGCCGATCACCGCGCGCATGGGCCAGCGCGGCCTTGAAGAAGGCGGCGGAGCCGTACAGGCAAGTCCCTTCGTAGAAGCGCCGATTGGCCTCGATCTCTGCAATCAGGTCGTGAGCAAGGTCGTAGCGCCCGCCTGCAATGGCCATGCCCGTGTTCATGGTGATCGCGAAGCTGAGCCAGAAGTGCCGCGCCTCACGCCCGAGCTTGCGCACTTGCTCCATGCGCTGCAGCGCGTCGCCGGTGCGGCCGCTGCGCCAGTGCAGCCAGGCGTCCGTCAGTTGCGATAGAAACCGGCCAGCGCGGGACTGCTGCATCGACGCCGATGCGAGCGTGGCCTGTGCCGAGTCGGCCACAGCCTGGTTGCCGGCGTAGCTGTGCACCGTGAGCTGGAACGCGAGCGTGAGCGCATGACGTACTGGCGTGCCAGCCAGTTTTGCGTAGTCGACTGCTTCGTCGATCGCCAGGGCCGCATCGTGCATGCGCCCTGCATCGCGGTAGACGATCGCGATCTGGTAGAGGGTGCGCGCGAGGTCCGCGTGCTGCAGTAGCGGGCTGCGGCTGAGCTGCGCCGAACGGTGCAGGACTTCGAGCGCGGGCGCCGCCTGGCCGCGCAAGTGCGCGATGACGCCTTCCTGCCGCAGGCATTGCGCCGTCAGCCGGTCGTGGTCGCCTCCCTGCGCTGCGGCGAGAACACGCCGGCCGATGCTTTGCGCGAGCTCGAACTCGCGATCGGCGATGGCCAGCTCGCAGCGCTCCAGCAGCAAGGCCGCCTTCAGTGCTTCGTCGCCATTCGCTTCAAGCAGCGTCAGCGCCTGGTGGATGAGCGTTCGGGCGAGCTCGTTGTTTTCGAGTGCGCGGTGATAGCCGGCGAGTGCACGCAGCACCCGCGCCTGTGCCGCCACGTCGGCCGATGCGGCCGCGCGAGCGAGCAGGCTCTCGGCCTTGGATGCGGTTTCGGGGTGTTCGATCGCCGCCAGGCTTTCGACGTGTTCCACCTCCATTTCGAGCGCATGCGGATGCGAGGCGACACACACCCGCAGGTAGTCCTGTGCCGTCTGGTAGCGCTGTTCCCTGGCTGCTTGCCTGGCGCGGGTGAAGGCCTCGTTCGTGAAGGTGTCGGTGACGACCCGTGCCGGCGCCTCGTCGACGAGCTCGCGGGCCAGCTTGCGGCCGAGTGCGATCGTCAGCTGTGTCAGGTCGCCGCCGCGCAGCGGACTGGGATCTGCAAGCGTCGTCTCCCCATGCAACTGGTAGCGCAGCTCGAAGCCGTTCTCGTGGGCGTGCACCTGGGCAGCAATCACGGTGCGGGCACCGAGTGCGCGGACCTGCTCGATGGCACGGGCGCTCGGAGGGCTTTCAGCGCTGCCCTCGAGCGCGGTGACCACGTCGACGAGCGGTAGCACTGAAAGCGCCTGCTGCGCTTCTAGCTCGCGGTTCAGCAGCGCCGCCATGCAAAACTCGACCCAGACCAGCGCGTCCCGGCCCGTGAGGTTGCGAAAGGGAAGCGCAGCGACGAAGCGCAGGAACGAAGACCCCGCCGCGGGACGGTGGATGGCGCCGATTCCCCGAGCCGGGAAAAGCGAGGGGGGATGCGGCGCCCCGATCATCGTGGACAGTGACATGGAACCACAATCAGAAAGAAGCCACTCCGTTCGCCGCTGAAAGCCGCAGGGCCAGTGGAGGAGCCCTTGTCTCGATCGCGGCTGGCAGGTTAGGCCTCCAAGCGCGGCGAGGCTTACCCGACGCGACAATTCATCAGGTTGTCATGGCTCATGGTGATCGCGCCGGCGCGTCCAAGCGATGCCCACGCCGTGCAGATTGCTCAGAGCCGGGCTCTCGCGGCCTCATTTCGTGAACGCTGTTGGGAACCCTTGTTTCCGCGCCGCCCAATCCTGATCAATTGTCGCAACCCCTCCACGCGGGTTTTGTTGCTCGGCACTATCGCAATCCTTAAGTCTTACACCACGCGTGGCGGCGACAAGGAAGCTCGTGCATTTCAACTTCTTTGCGAGTACCCACGCATTCACTGGAGCCCACTGACATGTCTGCCAGAAATGAACTGCGTCGAAGAGTTGCCGTGCTCGACCCCGTGCTTCGCTCGCGGGAACACATGCGACGTGCCATCCGCGCCCTGGGCCATGCGCCGCTCGTCTTCAACGATCTGGAGGAACTGCTGCCGTTGCGCGGAAGCCTCCTGCGATGCTCGGCCCTCTGCGTTGGCTTGCCGCAGAACCCGATCGAGCAACAGGCCTGGATCCGCGCCGCCAGAAGCCTGGTCGACCCGGAAGTTCCCTTGCTATTCCTGGCGAGAGAGAACCCCGTCAAGGCCGCCGAGACGCTGCGCTGCTCCGCCGGAGACGTGGTCCTCGCGGCGCCTTCCTCTTTTGCGGACGTCTACAAGGGGATGAGGGCTTTCTTCGCGCAGCACGGGCTCGCTGCCGAAGATGCAGGCCTGGAATGGGGCGGTTATCGCTTCCTGCCGTCCAAGGAATCCGTGGTGCTCGACGGGACCGAGATCGGCATGCGTCCGCTGGATTTCGAGCTCGCGCTGGAGTTCTTCCACAACATCGAGCACGTGCTGTCGCGCGATTGGCTGCGCACCATGGCGGCAGGGCTGGCGCCGGAAACAGGTGGCCGCTGGCTCGATGCCAGTGTGGGACGCCTGCGCGGCCAACTCGGACTCATCGCCTTCCATGGCTGCGAATGGAAGCTCAGCACCATCCGCTATGCCGGCTTCAAGCTCAGCAGGAGCCCCGGCAAGAAGGCGCCAAGATTGGTGACCTTGTCGGCTCGGGAGCCGCAGCTCGAAGCGTCGCCTGTCCTCGGATTCTGAAAACGCCCGGAACCTTCAAGCGTCAAAGGCCGGATTTTCCGGGCTCAAGGGAAGGCCAATGAAGAAGGTCGTCCCCGCGTCGGGTGCGCTGATGACATCGATCCAACCCCCGTGGCGCGCCACGACGGTGTGCACGATCGTCAAGCCGAGTCCCCAGCCGTGTCCTGCTTCTGGATCGGCATTTGCGCTCCACCGGCGGCCCTGGTTGGGGATCATCAACTTGGCACGCTGCAGTTCGTCCATGCCGCTCCCGCTGTCCTGTAACGAAATCAGCACCTCGCCATAGGGAGCGTTCGCTTCGACATTCGTCTCGACGCAGATATAAATGGTGCTCTCGGGCTTGCTGTGGCGGATGGCGTTGTGCAGCAAGTTCACGAGTGCCCGCGTCAGCAGCGAAGCATCGGCCGAGAGCGAGGCTTCCGAGGCGCCGAGCCGCGGCTTGACGATCAGTCCGCGGGCGTGGGCTGCGGCCCAGGTCGCATCGATGGCGTCGAGCACCACGGAGCCGGCGAAGGTCGGCGCGAAGTGGTATGCCTTCGATTCGGCCTCCAGCATGTCCATGAAGCTCTCGGCCAACTGGATCGTGCGCCGCGCCTCGCGGCCTACCCCGTCGACCACGTTCTGCATGGTGACGTTGGAAGCGCCCTCCACGTACAGCGCCAGCAGGCTGAGCATGGTGACCTGCGGGCCGCGCACGTCGTGCGAGAGAAAGCTGAACCACTGCTCACGTTCCCGCTGGGCACGGCGCTCGGTGGTGATGTCGTTGAGCACCACCACCCAGGCCCGCGATGTCGCCGCGCCCGATCCCACCTCCCCGAGCGACGCTGCCCTCAATGTGAAAACGCTGCCCTGCTCCGTCGTGTACTCGACGCCCATCGCCGCTTCCCAGGCGGTCGTAGTGGGCGTCGCGTGGGTGCCCGCAATCTCGGCCTTTTGCATATCGGCGAGCAGCCGCAGCACGTCGACGCCCTTCAGGTGGTCGACACCGCCCGCGGCAGGCCGCAACACGGCACCCGTGGACGAAAGCACCAGCGCGGTGGCGAGAAGATTCTGCGCAGCCGCGTTGCTCTGGCTCACGGTACCGTCGTCGCGGCAGATCAGCACCGGCACGGGCAGGCTCCACATGCCCTCCGTCAGCAGCGCCTGCAGGCGCGTCAGGCGCTCGATGGCCAGGTCCAGCGCATTCGCACGGCGTTCCACCGAGTCCAGCGGCGGCGGGTGCAAGGGCAGCGGCGGTTCGAAGGCGCCGGCCGGGACGGCATTCAGCAGCGCCGCACGCTGGCGGAAAAACACCAGCAGCGCGTTCAGCCGGCGCCAGCTCCAAAGCACATAGGACGCGATCACGCCGCACAGCGGCGAGGCGAGCGGCAAGGCGACCCGCCAGTGCACCAGCGCCAAGTAGTCCAACAGGATGCAGCCCAGCGAGACCGCGAAGGTCCAGGCCACCGCATGGCTGGCACTGACGAGGAACAGCATCAGCACGAGCCAGACCGGCGCCGAGATCCACAGCACCCGTCGCCAGTCGGTCGGAATGTCGATCGCGCGGTCGGTGAGAAGCGCATCCAATGCATTGGCGTGGATCTCGACGCCAGGCAGGCTCGTGAGCGCGCCGATGCCGGCCACCGGCATCGTGTCGCCCAGGCCTGCGTTGGCCAGCGCGCCAATCAGCACCAGCTTCCCGCGCACGAGCTCGTCCGTGAAATCGCCCCGCAGCATGTCGAGATACGAGACTGTCGGGTAACTGCCCGCAGCGCCCGCGAAGTCGACACCGAAGCGCCCCCCGCGAACCCAGCCTTCGGTCGACTGCAAGCCCAGGACTTGCGCTGACTCAGGCTCGCCCGTCTGCATGGCGATCTCGAGTCCCACGTAGGGCCAGACCTTGTCCGGCCGCCCCTCGTAGCGCCACATTGCCCGCACCAGTCCGTCCGCATCCGGTGCGGCGTTGGCGTGCCCCAGCCCTCGCGCACGCTTTGCCAGGTCGGGGATCGGGAGCTTGAAAGTGGGCGCTCCTTGCGGCAGGCCGATGGGCGGCGCGACGTAGTCGAGCGGCAGGTAGACGGGCAGCTTCGACATTGCCGTGGCCAGCGCCTGGTCCTGTGCCGGCTCGGCCGATGGCGTGTCGAAGAACAGGTCCAGCAGCACCGCGCGTGGAGCGTGCTCGGCCAATCGCTCGAGCAACTGCGCATGCATCGAGCGTGGAAGCGGCGAAGGGCCCAAGACTTCCAGCGTGCGCTTGTCGATGCCGATGATCAGGATGTCCTGGGCGGGCTGTTGTGCGCTGTCGAGCAGCATCTTGTCGTAAATGGCCGCATTGGCCTCGACAAGCCCCGGCTTGCCGTCCAGCCAGACCATGGTCGACGGCAGCAGCAGCAACATGAGCATCCACTCGAACAGGTAGCGACGGCGCAGTCGCTGCATGTACCCACCCGTCTCGACTCCCCGGTTCAAGGGGACGTTACTTCGAAGCTGCCTCCCCATTCGGTCGGCGGCGACGACTCCCCCTCGGCTTGTTCGCGACAACGCCAGTAGTAGCGTGCGGGACCTTCGAGCGGGCCGACCGTCACACCGCTCATGTAGGTTCCCGATTCGACCACCAGAGGGGACGCGAAATCGGGCGTGCGCGCGAGTTCGAAAGTATGGCGTTGCCGCTGGCGTGTTGTCCAGCGGATCTGCCAGAGGCTGTTGTCTGCTGCGCGCGCCTCGCTGGTCATCGGGCCCTGTGCCGGCGCTACAAAGGTGACGCCCTCGCTCGCCTGCCCTTCGATCCCTTGCTCGTCAAGGGCGGAGACCCGCGTGTGATAGAAACCAGCCGCCAGTGAATCCTGCAACGCGAAGCGCGGCGCCGGCTCGCGCGACTCCGCCGCCAAGCGCAGGAAGCTTGCGTCGCTCGCCAGTTGCAGGCGGTACGCGGCCGCGCCTGTCACCGGTTCCGCTGCGACCGTGTTCCGTTCGCTCGGCACGTGCTGTGTCGGCGCCGGCAGCAGACTGCGCACCTCGAGAACGGAGCCCGCGGCGCCGAGCGGCAAGCCTTCGAGTGCCGCTACTTCGGTACTGCGATTGCCACTCCCCAGCTCGGTCGCCTGAACCGTGCCTTCGAGCACCTCCAGCGCTTGCACCCCGCCTTCTGATCGGACGCGGAAATGCGTGCCCTTGACGCCCAGCGCGAAGCTGCGGGTGCGAATCTCGAACTCCCGCTCCCTCTGCTTCTCCACGTACGATTCGACCCGCCCGCTGAGCAGCTCCAGCTGCGTGCGCCGGCCATGCGCCTCGGTCAGCCGGGCCGAGCTGCTCGAGGGAAGCACTACACGGCTCCCATCTGCGAAGCCCACCGTCAGGAAGCTGTCGCGCCCGGTCGTCAGCCGGTCGCCCGCCACGAGAGCCGTTCCGGCGGCGAGCTGCTGCTCCGGCTCGGCGCCGCGTTGGAGCGACACGTTGCCCGAGACATGCAGGACGGCGGCGGGGCCTTCCAGGTTCAACATTTGCCCGACGCGCAGGCGCTCGGGCACTGGCACCGCGTTGCCGCGCTGAAGCTCGGGCCAGCGGTGTGCGGACTCCATGTACCTGCGCGCCAATCCCCACAAGGTGTCGCCCGGCTGGACCAGGTAGGTCGACACAGAACCCGGCGCCACCTTCGCCGGCTGCGCATGCGCTCGCGGCGTGGGCAGCGCTGCGAGGCAAACGAGGGTGACGAAGAGCCAACGGCGGCTGGAAACGCTAGGCGCCGGCTTTGTCATCGATGTCGTCGGATCGGCCGCTGGTGGCGGCAATGGTGTTTGCTTCGCTCTGGTCTCCGGTGACCCGCTCCAGCCGGTAGCCGCGACCGTAGACGGTCTGCAGGCGCAGGCCGCTGGCACTGTGCAAGCCCAGCTTGCTGCGCAGGCGGTAGATGTGGCTGTCGAGCGCCCGGGAGGGCATTTCCTCACCGTGGACGCCCAGCTTCTCGAGCAGGTAGGCGCGCGAAACCGCATGCCCCAGGTGGCGGAACAGCGCCAGCGCCAGGCGGAACTCGCGGTCCGTGAGGGCAATTCGTGTGAGCGCGCCGTCGGGTGCCTTGAAGTGCACGCACAGGTTCGGCTGGTCGAAGCGCCAGGCCCCGAAGCGCTCTTGCTCGGCGGCGGCCGTCAGGCTGGGCTGGCGGGTCAGCAGGCGGCGGATGCGGGCGCAGAGCTCCATCGTGCGGAAAGGCTTCACCACGTAGTCGTCTGCACCAATGCCGAGGGCGCCGGCTACGTCGCGCTCGGCGCTGCGCGAGCTCAGCATGATCACCGGCACGTCACTCTTCTGAAAGCTGCGCAGCCAGTGGAGCAGCTCCACGCCGTCCAGGTCGGGCACGTTCCAGTCGAGCACCAGCAGGTCGAAGGTTTCCTGCCGCAGCGACTTGCGCAGGGTTTCGCCCTTGTCGAAGGGCACACAGGTGATGGCTTCCTCGCCCGTATCCAGCCCGCGCTTGAGCGCGTGGACCAAGTAGCCCAGCTGGGTCGGATCGTCGTCAAGTACTGCGATACGCATGGGTTCTTTCGTCTCGTGGCTCAACAGGAAGGTGCCGAATTCTTGCCCTTTTTTCCGGCCCAAATCTCGTAAATTGTTTCGCCTTTGCCCTCCGCGCCTCGCTGTCGCCGCGCAGCGGCCCAGCTCGCTGGCACGTCCTGAAATGGGTGCCATAAGCAATCTTGCAAATTGTGACGCGTGGCGCACGAAAGATCCAATGCTCGGCAACATCCCGGCCTTTCGCAGTCAGTGGGCACATGCGGTGGGCAACAGCACGCTGCCCGCATTGGTGAGGTCAACGCTTCACATTTTTTCGCCCACGCCAAAAAGGATGTCAAGCAGCATGAACAAGTCATACCGCACCGTGTGGAACGAAGCGCTCGGTGCCTGGGTCGCGGCCTCGGAAATCACCAAGGCCAGAGGGAAGCGGAGCCGTTCTAGCGCGGTGGTGGCCGCTGCGGTGGTGCTGGTGGCGTTGGGTGGGTCGGGCGGGGCGGGCGCGCAGGCTGTCGGGGGAGGCATCATTGATGCCAGTGGTGCAACCGCCATTTCCCCGGATAACAAGCTCGTTCTTGGTTGCGAAGCCAATGCGACCGGTTACTCCGTTGCGATCGGGTGCGACGCCACTGCGGAACGCGTGTACGCACCGACGGGGGTGGGTCACCACAGCGTTCCCGCTGGGAATACTTCGGATGATAGCGTCGCAATCGGTGCTGGAGCGTTCGCGTCACCTGGCGACAATTACGGTCGTGCGGTCGCCGTCGGGGCAAGCGCAACCGCCACGCGTCCCCATGCGATTGCCCTCGGAGGCCGTGCGTTAGCTGAAGATTCCATATCGATCGGCTTCTCCCAACAAGGTGATGGCGGCGTTAGAGACGGCGAGTCCGAGAATGCGATCACGATCGGCTACAGAGGGGACTTGGCAAAATCGAGAGACGGGATTCTGCTGGGGGGCTGGTCCAAGCTCGGTGATTCGACGGGCGGCATTCTCGTCGGCACGCTTTCCTTTCTCAAGAACTCGCCGGGCGCCATTGCCCTCGGCACGGAAGTCGATATCGCAAGCGCGACCGATGGCGTTGCGTTGGGTCACTCCGCAAATGTCGGTGCGCCGAGTACCGTCGCATTGGGCGCCCGATCGAAAGCCATCGGAGCCAACGCGATCGCGGTCGGTGGCGGAAGTTCGGATGTGGAGTCTGCGCAAGCCATCGGAGCCAAGTCCATCGCGATGGGCGCTGGAGCGCGGGCCTCGGGCACCCAGTCCATCAGCATCGGCACAGGCAACATCGTCAACGGCAACAATTCCGGTGCCATCGGTGACCCCACCACCATCGATGCCACCAACTCCTACTCGCTGGGTAACAACAACACCATCGGTCTCAATGGAGGCAAAGCCACCGACGGCGTCTTCGTCGTGGGCAACAACGTCACAGTCCAGCAGGGCGCCAACGGCGCCCTCGTGCTGGGCAGCGGCTCCGTCGGCACCACCACCGTGGGCGCGGACGTCCAGAATGCCCTGGTGCTGGGCAATGGCGCGAGCGTCAGCGCCGACGACGGCGTGGCCATCGGCCAGGGCGCGAAGGCCAGCGGTGCGAACGCTGTTGCCATGGGCAACACGGCGACGGTTGACTCGCTGAACGGCATGGCGCTGGGAGCGGGCTCTTCCGTCACCAATTCGGTACAGGGCACGGTGATCGGTGCAGGTGCATCGGCCACGAACGCAGACAACGGAACGGCGGTCGGTGTCGCGGCCTCTGTCGCCGGGGTCAATGCCGTGGCATTGGGTGCTTCGGCCAGGGCCCTCGACTATGGTGTCGCTATCGGCGGCCTTGCGCAGGCCACGGGCGTGGGCTCCCTGGGCCTCGGGGAGGAAGCCGTCGCCAACGCAAAGGCCGCGACGGCTATCGGCACTCTGGCCCAGGCCAGTGGAGAGGGTGCAGTCGCGATCGGCGGCAGCACTGATATTGCGCAGGTACAGGTCACGCGAGCCGCCGGTGGCAACGCCATTGCCATGGGCAACGGTGCTCAGGCTCTGGGCGACAACTCCATCAGCATCGGCACGGGCAACATCGTCAATGGCAACAACTCTGGAGCCATCGGCGACCCGAACACCATCGATGCCAACGACGCCTACGCGCTGGGCAACAACAACCTGATCGGCACCGGAGCGGACGGCTCGTTCGTGGTCGGCAACGGTTCCGTGGTGAACCCAGGCGCCACCGGCGCCCTGGTGCTGGGCAGCGGCGCGACCATCAGCGCGAACGTCGCCAATGCGATGGCGCTGGGCAATGGCACCAGCGTCAGCGCCAACAACGGTGTGGCGATCGGTCAGCAGGCAGTCGTCAACTCTGCCAACGGTGTGGCGCTGGGCGCGGGCTCGATCGCCAATAGCGGGAAGCTGGGCGATGCGGCGTTCCTGGTGGGCGGGACGCCTACGGGTGAAGTCAATATCGGAAGTCGCCGCATCACCGGCGTCGCAGGTGGCTTGGTTGGTGACGACGCAGTCAACGTTCAGCAGCTCGTCGCTGCGACCCGGAATGTCGTCGGCGGCGTCGCGGTGGGAGCTTCAATGGCGGTTTCCCCGTCGAAGTTCGACTGCGCTGCTTGGGATGTCGCGAAGACTACGCCCTTTGGCCCTTTGGGCATGGCGATTGGGTGTGGTGCGAAAACTGGAAGCGGGACCACGAATATTGCAATCGGTACTGCCTCGAATGCGAGCGCTGCGAGTGGGGATCAGCTTGCAATCGGTTACGGTGCACAAGCCACCGGCACCGATTCGACGGCTATTGGGGCAGGTGTCACGGCGGCGGCTCCCAACTCCGTAGCGATCGGCAACACCGGCGACGGTGTCCTCGACGCCGCGTCGGTCAGCGCCACTTCCTTCGGAAACCAAGCCCGTGTGACTAACTCACCGTCCGCAACCGCGCTCGGGTTCGGCGTGACAGTCACAGATTCACAAGGCGGTACGGCGGTAGGTAATGGGACAAGTACCGTAAGTTCGGCCAACAGCACGGTGTTAGGCAATGGGGCACGTGCCGCATCGGCCATCGATGGCACGGCGATTGGTTCCGCATCATCGGTTACCGCAAGCGGAGGCACAGCGGTTGGTCGAAACGCAATTGTCTCCGCTCAAGATGGCGTGGCTGTCGGCCGCTTCAGCGCTGCCACTGGCCTGAATGCCATCGCCGTTGGCATCGGTGCGAGAGCTTCCGGCATCAGCGCCATCAGCATCGGCACGAGCAACGTGGTCAGGGGCGACAAGTCCGGTGCCATCGGTGACCCCACCACCATCGATGCCACCAACTCCTACTCGCTGGGTAACAACAACACCATCGGTCTCAATGGAGGCAAAGCCACCGACGGCGTCTTCGTCGTAGGCAACAACGTCACAGTCCAGCAGGGCGCCAACGGCGCCCTCGTGCTGGGCAGCGGCTCCGTCGGCACCACCACCGTGGGCGCGGACGTCGACAATGCCTTGGTGCTGGGCAATGGCGCGAGCGTCAGTGCCGACAACGGCGTGGCGATCGGCCAGGGCGCGAAGGCCAACAATGCCAACGACGTGGCGCTGGGCGCCAACGCCAGCACTGCTGCGGCGGTGGGCACGAGCAGCACCATCATTGCCGGGACCACCTACAACTTCGCGGGCGCTGCGCCTGTCGGCACGGTCTCGGTGGGCAGCGCAGGCAACGAGCGCACCATCACCAACGTGGCGGCAGGCCGGTTGAGCGCGACGAGCACCGATGCGGTCAACGGCAGCCAGCTGTTTGCGACCAACACGGCGATCGACGACATCACTGCCAACGCGGTGCAGTACGACGATGCGGGCAAGACCACGGTCACGCTCAACCCGGGCGGCGCCCCTGGCGCCACCACCAAGATCACCAACCTGACGGCCGGTGACGTGAGCTCCACCAGCACGGATGCCATCAACGGCAGCCAGCTGAGCAACGTCATCGACAAGGGCACCAAGTACTTCCACGCCAACTCGATCGGCAAAGACAGCAAGGCCCTGGGCACCGACTCGGTAGCCATCGGCCAGGACGCGGTGGCCAACAATGCCAATGACGTGGCGCTAGGCGCCAACGCCAGCACAGCTGCGGCGGTGGGCACGAGCAGCACCATCATTGCCGGGACCACCTACAACTTCGCGGGCACTGCGCCTGTCGGCACGGTCTCGGTGGGCAGCGTGGGCAACGAGCGCACCATCACCAACGTGGCGGCAGGCCGCCTGAGTGATACCAGCACCGATGCGGTCAACGGCAGCCAACTGTTTGCGACCAACACGGCGATCGACGACATCACTGCCAACGCGGTGCAGTACGACGATGCGACCAAGACCACGGTCACGCTCAACCCGGGCGGCGCCGCTGGCGCCACCACCAAGATCACCAACCTGACGGCCGGTGACGTGAGCTCCACCAGCACGGATGCCATCAACGGCAGCCAGCTGAGCAACGTCATCGACAAGGGCACCAAGTACTTCCACGCCAACTCGATCGGCAACGACAGCCAGGCCCTTGGCACCGACTCGGTAGCCATCGGCCAGGACGCGGTGGCCAACAATGCCAATGACGTGGCCCTGGGCGCCAACGCCAGCACCGCTGCGGCGGTCGGCACGGCCAGCACCGTCATCGCCGGGACCACCTACAACTTCGCGGGCACTGCGCCTGTCGGCACGGTCTCGGTGGGCAGCGCAGGCAACGAGCGCACCATCACCAACGTGGCGGCAGGCCGGTTGAGCGCGACGAGCACCGATGCGGTCAACGGCAGCCAGCTGTTTGCGACCAACACGGCGATCGACGACATCACTGCCAACGCGGTGCAGTACGACGATGCGGGCAAGACCACGGTCACGCTCAACCCGGGCGGCGCCCCTGGCGCCACCACCAAGATCACCAACCTGACGGCCGGTGACGTGAGCTCCACCAGCACGGATGCCATCAACGGCAGCCAGCTGAGCAACGTCATCGACAAGGGCACCAAGTACTTCCACGCCAACTCGATCGGCAAAGACAGCAAGGCCCTGGGCACCGACTCGGTAGCCATCGGCCAGGACGCGGTGGCCAACAATGCCAATGACGTGGCGCTAGGCGCCAACGCCAGCACAGCTGCGGCGGTGGGCACGAGCAGCACCATCATTGCCGGGACCACCTACAACTTCGCGGGCACTGCGCCTGTCGGCACGGTCTCGGTGGGCAGCGTGGGCAACGAGCGCACCATCACCAACGTGGCGGCAGGCCGCCTGAGTGATACCAGCACCGATGCGGTCAACGGCAGCCAACTGTTTGCGACCAACACGGCGATCGACGACATCACTGCCAACGCGGTGCAGTACGACGATGCGACCAAGACCACGGTCACGCTCAACCCGGGCGGCGCCGCTGGCGCCACCACCAAGATCACCAACCTGACGGCCGGTGACGTGAGCTCCACCAGCACCGATGCGATCAACGGCAGCCAGCTGTTCGACATTGCTGGGGACACCAACAACAACTACACCGATGCCAAGGGCCGCGGCATCCGGTACGCGCGCACCAACGAACGCACCCTCGCCAAGAGCGATGCCTTCGCTGAAGGCGTGGGCTCCACGGCCGTGGGTTACGAGGCGAAGTCCTCCGGCGTGAGTGCGGTGGCGGTGGGACGTGATGCGCAGGCCGCAGGCGACAACGCCATCGCCATGGGCAATGGCGCCCAGGCTCTGGGCGACAGCGCCATCAGCATTGGCACGCGCAACATCGTCAACGGCAACAGATCCGGTGCCATCGGCGACCCCAACACCATCAATGCTGACGACGCCTACGCGCTGGGCAACAACAACCTGATCGACACCGGGGCGAACGGCTCGTTCGTGGTGGGTAACGGTTCCACGGTGAACGCAGGCGCCGCCGGTGCACTCGTGCTGGGCAGCGGCGCGGTCATCGGCGCGAACGTCGCCAATGCGCTGGCGCTGGGCAATGGCGCCAGCGTCAGCGCCAACAACGGCGTGGCGATCGGTCAAGGGGCCAGCGTCAGCAGCGCCAGCGGCGTGGCATTGGGTTCGGGCGCCACGGCAACGGGGGCCACGCTCGGCAACCAGGCTTACCTGTCGGCCGTGCTGCCGGCTGGGGCGGGGCTGGTGCCGGCAGGTGAAGTGAGCGTCGGAGCCGCGGGCGCCGAGCGCCGCGTCACCAACGTGGCGGCCGGCGCGGGCGACACCGATGCGGTCAACGTCGCGCAGTTGCGCGCGGCATCCACCCAGGCCGGCCAGGGCTGGAACCTGAGTGCCAACAGCGAGGCCGCGCCGCAGACCATCGCCCCGGGCGAGACGGCGGACTTCGTCAATGGCGCGAGCGGGAACATCGTCGTCAGCCGCACCGGCAACAAGCTCGCGGTGGACACGGCTGCTGATGTGAACTTCACCAGCGTCACCACCGGTGCCACGAAGATCGACAACAGCGGCGTTGTGGTCGGGTCGAGCACCCTGGGTGCCACTGGCCTGGCTATCGCGGGTGGCCCGAGCGTGACGACCGTGGGCATCGACGCGGGCAGCGCGGTCATCACCAACGTGGCCGAAGGTGCCGTGAACGCCCTCAGCAAGGAGGCCATCAACGGCAGCCAGCTGAGCAACGTCATCGACAAGGGCACCAAGTACTTCCACGCCAACTCGATCGGCAACGACAGCCAGGCCCTTGGCACCGACTCGGTAGCCATCGGCCAGGACGCGGTGGCCAACAATGCCAATGACGTGGCCCTGGGCGCCAACGCCAGCACCGCTGCGGCGGTCGGCACGGCCAGCACCGTCATCGCCGGGACCACCTACAACTTCGCGGGCACTGCGCCTGTCGGCACGGTCTCTGTGGGCAGCGCAGGCAACGAGCGCACCATCACCAACGTGGCGGCAGGCCGGTTGAGCGCGACGAGCACCGATGCGGTCAACGGCAGCCAGCTGTTTGCGACCAACACGGCGATCGACGACATCACTGCCAACGCGGTGCAGTACGACGATGCGACCAAGACCACGGTCACGCTCAACCCGGGCGGCGCCGCTGGCGCCACCACCAAGATCACCAACCTGACGGCCGGTGACGTGAGCTCCACCAGCACCGATGCGATCAACGGCAGCCAACTGTTCGACATTGCTGGGGACACCAACAACAACTACACCGATGCCAAGGGCCGGGGCATCCGGTACGCGCGCACCAACGAGCGAACCTTGGCCAAGAGCGATGCCTTCGCTGAAGGCGTGGGCTCCACGGCCGTGGGCTACGAGGCGAAGTCCTCCGGCGTGAGTGCGGTGGCGGTGGGACGTGATGCGCAGGCCGCAGGCGACAACGCCATCGCCATGGGCAATGGCGCCCAGGCTCTGGGCGACAGCGCCATCAGCATTGGCACGCGCAACATCGTCAACGGCAACAGATCCGGTGCCATCGGCGACCCCAACACCATCAATGCTGACGACGCCTACGCGCTGGGCAACAACAACCTGATCGACACCGGGGCGAACGGCTCGTTCGTGGTGGGTAACGGTTCCACGGTGAACGCAGGCGCCGCCGGTGCACTCGTGCTGGGCAGCGGCGCGGTCATCGGCGCGAACGTCGCCAATGCGCTGGCGCTGGGCAATGGCGCCAGCGTCAGCGCCAACAACGGCGTGGCGATCGGTCAAGGGGCCAGCGTCAGCAGCGCCAGCGGCGTGGCATTGGGTTCGGGCGCCACGGCAACGGGGGCCACGCTCGGCAACCAGGCTTACCTGTCGGCCGTGCTGCCGGCTGGGGCGGGGCTGGTGCCGGCAGGTGAAGTGAGCGTCGGAGCCGCGGGCGCCGAGCGCCGCGTCACCAACGTGGCGGCCGGCGCGGGCGACACCGATGCGGTCAACGTCGCGCAGTTGCGCGCGGCATCCACCCAGGCCGGCCAGGGCTGGAACCTGAGTGCCAACAGCGAGGCCGCGCCGCAGACCATCGCCCCGGGCGAGACGGCGGACTTCGTCAATGGCGCGAGCGGGAACATTGTCGTCAGCCGCACCGGCAACAAGCTTGCGGTGGATACGGCCGCTGATGTGAACTTCACCAGCGTGACCACGGGTGCCACCAAGATCGACACCAACGGTCTCACGATTACGGGTGGCCCGAGCGTGACGACCGTCGGCATCGACGCTGGCAGCAAGGTCATCACCAACGTGGCTGACGGCGCCGTGAACCCTGTCAGCAAGGAGGCGGTCAACGGCAGCCAGCTGAACGCCACCAACACCAACGTGACCAACCTGGATGGGCGGGTGACCACGGTGGAAGGGGACGTGACGAGGATCGACGGCACCGTCACCAACATCGCGGGCGACACCACCACCAACAACACCAATGCCGTCGGTCTGGGCATCCGGTACGCGCGCACCAACGAGCGAACCTTGGCCAAGAGCGATGCCTTCGCTGAAGGCGTGGGCTCCACGGCGGTGGGCTACGAGGCGAAGTCCTCCGGCGTGAGTGCGGTGGCGGTGGGACGTGATGCGCAGGCCGCAGGCGACAACGCCATCGCCATGGGCAATGGCGCCCAGGCTCTGGGCGACAGCGCCATCAGCATCGGTACGGGCAACAAGGTCAACGGCAACAACTCCGGTGCCATCGGCGACCCCAACACCATCAATGCCGACGCCTCCTATGCGCTGGGCAACAACAACCTGATCGACACCGGGGCGAACGGCTCGTTCGTGGTGGGTAACGGTTCCACGGTGAACGCAGGCGCCGCCGGTGCACTCGTGCTGGGCAGCGGCGCGGTCATCGGCGCGAACGTCGCCAATGCGCTGGCGCTGGGCAATGGCACCATCGTCAGCGCCAACAACGGCGTGGCGATCGGTCAGGGGGCCAGCGTCAGCAGCGCCAGCGGCGTGGCATTGGGCTCGGGCGCCACGGCAACGGGTGCAACTCTCGGCAACCAGGCCTACCTGTCGGCCTTGCTGGCAGCCGGGGCGGGGCTGGCGCCGGCAGGTGAAGTGAGCGTCGGAGCCGCGGGCGCCGAGCGCCGAGTCACTAACGTGGCGGCCGGCTCGGGCGACACCGATGCAGTCAACGTCGCGCAGCTGAGGGCGGTGAACAATGTCGCCGGCCAGGGCTGGAACCTGCAGACCAATGGCGGCGCGGCGCAGAACGTGGCTCCGGGCGGCACGGTCGAGTTCATCGACGGCAAGAACATCCGGATCACTCAGGATGCCACCAACAAGATCACAGTGGCCACAGCCGATGACGTGAGCTTCACCAGCGTCACCACGGGTGCCACGAAGATCGACAACAACGGCGTTGCGGTCGGGTCGAGCACCTTGGGCGTCACTGGCCTGGTCATCGCGGGCGGCCCGAGCGTAACGACCACCGGTATCGACGCTGGCAGCAAGGTCATCACCAACGTGTCTGCCGGCGTGAACGGCACTGATGCCGTCAACGTGAGTCAACTCAAATCGGTGAGCGACGGCGCGGTGAAGTACGACGTCGACGTCAATGGCGTCATCGACTACACGAGTGTCACACTCAACCCGTCCAAAGCGCCAACTCGAATTCGCAACCTTGCGCCTGGAAGCGATCCCAACGATGCAGTCAACTTGAGCCAACTGACGACCGCAACCAATCGATGGATCATCGGGAACCCATCCACCTACCGTGTACCTGAGGCGACGGGCCCTAACAGCACGGCGGTGGGTTCGGGCGCCAAAAGCCTCGGCGACAACTCCGTCGCCTTGGGCAACAACTCGAATGATGGCGGGCGCAACAACGTGGTCTCGGTCGGCTCCGAGAATGGCGGCGAGCGCCAAGTCACCAACGTGGCGGCCGGTTCCAAGGATACCGATGCTGTCAACGTGAGCCAGCTCCTGCCCTTCGCCGATGCACTGGGCGGCGGCACGAAGTTGAACGCCGATGGCACGGTCACCGGGCCGACCTACAACATCAACAGGGTCGAGAATGATGGAACGCTCTCGCTTCAAACCTACAAGAACGTGGGCGATGCGCTGGGTGGCATCAGCTACTCGCTGGAGAATCTAACCGCGGAAACCAAGAACGAGTACGCCAACACCAAGTACTTCCGAGCCAACTCGACAGCAGCCGGAGCGGCAGCCATCGGCGCCGAAAGCACGGCAATGGGCCCGCAGTCCACAGCGGGCGGCGCAAGCGCAGTGGCGGCAGGCGATCGTGCCAGTGCCGGCGGCGCGGGCAGCGTGGCGGTGGGCCAGCAGAGCAACAGCTCTGGCGCATCGTCGGTAGCAATCGGCCAGAACGCGCAGGCGACCAATACCGGCTCCATCGCCTTGGGCTTCAACACCGTCTCCAGCGGGCTCAATACGATCGCGATCGGCACCGGCGCGGTGGCGACCAACTCGGTGGCCGTCGGCGCCGGCGCGCAGGCCGGTGGCGGCAGTGCGGCATTCGGCGACAACGCGATGGCGCTGAACGCGGTGCGCGGCACGGCTCTCGGCAATGCGGCTACGGTCACCAGCACCGGTGGCGTTGCGCTCGGTGCCGGCGCAGTGGCGAGCAGGGCGGGCATGAATGGCCAGCGCGAGGCAGTCTCCAACGTCGCCGTCAGCTCCACGCAGGGCGCCGTGTCCGTGGGCAGTCCGGGCAACGAGCGGCAGATCACCAACGTCGCGGGAGGTACCGAGGACACCGATGCAGTCAACGTGCGGCAGCTGCGTGCGGTGGCAGTGGACGGCGGCGTTCGCTACGACCAGAACGCGGACGGCACCACCAACTACAACAACGTGACCATGGGCAACGGCCAGGCGCCGAACGGGACTCGCATCTCGAATGTGGCGCCCGGCATCGCCGGCACCGATGCGGTCAATATGAACCAATTGAACGCGACCAACAGTCGCATCGACGGCGTGGCACGCAATGCCTACGCGGGCGTTGCGGCAGCCATGGCGGTGCAGATGCCCGGCACCTATGTGCCAGGCAAGACCGTCATGCGCGTGGGCTCGGCGGTGTTCAAGGGCGAGTCTGCGGTCGGCGTCAGCTTCCGGCGGACTTCGGAGAACAACGGGTGGAGCCTCACCGGCGGCGTGGGCATGAGCCGCGCCGGCGTGGCCGCCACGGTGGGTGCCGAGTGGGTTTTCAACTGATTCGAGGAATGTCCGCAATGACCAAAAACGCAAAGAGCCTTCGCCCCGCCCGCCGGGGCATGAGGCGCCTAGTTGCCGTGATGGCGTCCGCGATGCTGCTGGCCGCTTGCGGCACCCCGGGCCGCGCCATCGATCCGCAGGCCCAGGCGGCAGCCATGTCGGCCAAGCCTGCGGCTCCGGCTGCCGGGGATTTCCCGGCGATGGAGACGGCCAAGTGGCAGCAGGGCGCGTTCCCCAATCTGGAGAACCTCCGGCAGGTCCAGCCGGGCATGGGCAAGGACCAGATCCGCGAGCTGCTGAGTTGGCCGCACTTCAGCGAAGGGCTGTGGGGCGTGGAGGAGTGGAACTACATCTTCCACCTGCGCACCGGCGAAGGGCCGGCATTCGTGACCTGCCAGTACATGGTGCGCTTCAACGACGCCATGGTGGTGACGGGGGCGTACTGGAAATCCGGCGAATGCGAAGCACTGACGCGCCGGGAGCCCAAGACTGCAGCGGCCAGGCCGACCGTGCAGCCCTTGCCGACACCGCCGGCGCGTCCGTTGCCGCCGCAGAAGATCAGCCTGGGCACGGATGGGCTGTTCCGCTTTGGCGGCGCTTCCGCGGCCGACCTGCTGCCGGAGGGGCGGCAGAAGATCGAACTGCTGACGCAGGAGATTCGCCGCAACTTCGCCTCGGTGAAGTCGATTGCCATCACGGGGCATACCGATCGCCTGGGCAGCGCGGCCTACAACGAGGCCCTGTCGCTGGAGCGGGCGAACACGGTGCGCGACTTGATGGTCCGATCGGGTGTCGATGCGACCCTGATCAACGCGGTAGGCGTGGGCAAGACCAGGCCCGTGGTGGATTGCCCGGGTTCCAGGAAGACGCCTGCGCTCGTGACTTGCCTGCAGCCCAACCGCCGCGTTGAGCTCGAGGTCATCGGGGCAGTGCCGGTCAATGCAGCTGAAGCCGAAAAGTCGGCCGCATCTTCGAACAGGCCAACTCTCGGCAGGTAAAGCACGAGAGCAGCGCGCTGGGCTGCTCTGTGCAGCTGTTGCGCACGTTTCAGCAGTAGCGTCCCAGTTCATTTGTGCGTACGGCGATGAGGTCGATCAGCGGGTGGCATCTGCTTTCGAATTGAGACTCGGCGCCAATCATGGCGCCCTCCACTTCGCCGAGTGCTAGAAAGATCCCATGTGCCAAGCGCATGGGCATGGTGCGGCGATGCCCGATGGCCTTCAGCAGCTCGCTCAACTCGGTACGGTGAGCCAGCAGATGCTTGTGCAGATGGTCGAGACGGGCATTCACGATAAGGGTGGCCAGCGCCTCGCCGTCCTTTGAGCCGTGCTGGCGGGCCCGCTCTGGCAGGTTGCGAAATGTCTCGACCAAGGAGCGATGATTCAGCTCCCCGGTCTCGAATATCGCAGACAGCGCACCGGAGCTGGATCGGCAGGGGGAAATCGTCGCCGAACCACTGGCATGGAGCGTTGGTGCTTGCAGGCGAGATCCGGACAGTGCGGTCTGCAGCAATTCACGGGCGCTGCGCCGCTCTGATTCCGGTTGAATGTCCAGCAGCCGTTCTGGCGCGCCGATCATCAAGCCTTGCAAGTTGCGGTATGCGCATTGAAGCTGTTGCAACGCGCGTTGCGTGCTCGTCATCGTTCCGTTTCGCGCCAACTCGATGCCAACGCCCAGATCGACAAGATGCCGCCGGATTCGGACAGCCTGGCTGTACAGCTCTGCGGGTGCAGCATGACCCATCGTTCTGGCACATGCACCGGAACGCGCCGATGGCGCCTCGTGCTCCGGGAGCCTGGCCAGTGTGCCGCAGAAGCGTGCCACCATGCGCGCGAGCGGCTTCATCGCATCGTTCGCGATGCGGGACGGCCGCTCGGCGATGCGGAGAGGAACGCTCCTCAGCTGCGGGCGTTCGATGTGTTGTTCAGTTCGATCCAGCATGCGAAAAGAGGATGTCCGTTGATGATTTGGGGTGGGCCGGCGCGGTAGGCCAGGAAGCCCAGTTTTCGAAGGAGCCGCTCGATGCCGGGCGAGGAAAGCGTGGTGATGAGACGGCTCGCGCCGTGCCGAAGCGCGCAGGTCTGAACTGCCTTCAGCAGACCCACGGTCGTTGGAGATGAGAACGGCCCCGACAAAACGTTGGAACGAAAGTCGATTGCTGCAAACCGCGAGAGCTCCCAAACGTCGGAGGCCCGGGGTGGCGGCGCATCGCCCATCAACTCAGGGAAAACCTCACCGAGAAGGTAGGGGCGCACGGTTGGCAGCAATCGGGCCACTCCGATATACCGCCCCTCCTTGCGCGCTGCCACATAGAGAGTGTCCGGACGATCGAACTGATCGATTTCGAGCCCCGCCTGCGTGGGCAGATCCCACCCCAAGGTTTCGACAAATACCTTGTGCCGGTAACGAGCGAGCCCGACGAGAACTTCATCGGGTAAGTCGTGTGATGTGCCTGTAGTGAATTCCACCCTGACTCCTTTGTATGGGTGGTATTTCACCCAAACCGGAGGCGGATGGAAACTACCAATGTTGGTAGGACAACCTAGCCAACCAAATAGTTAGTGTCCCGGACGGCACGCGTACTGAACGAACAAAGCGGTACGTAGCGGCTCGGTCCACGCCAGAGTGTCCACCCACTCTGCGAGACGCTGCAGGTTGCATTGCCATGGGAGGTCCCGCCGATCTTCGTGGACCAGCAGCACATTGGTGAAAGGAAGGCTCAGGCGATGCCATCGGACCTGGCCGGGCATGCAGCGGATCTCCCAGTCCCAGCCCAGCGTTGCGGGTGAGCCCGCCGCGTCGATCCATTCCGTGTAGCCCGTGATCGTGGTGGGCCGGCCGCAGGTCTGCAGCGCAGGCGACAGGGAATCCTCGTAGACGCCCGAAATCAAGTGGGTCAGCTGCAGTGCCCGCAGGGCTGGGTTCGACAGGCGCAACAGGCCATCGGGAAAAGCGGGTGCACTGAATGCGAGATCTTTCATTGAATGGACTCTCTCTCCGCATCTGCGCCGTTCGCCCCATCGTGCCGTTAGAACCCGGTAGCCTCGATGGCCACTTCAATTCAGCAATCCGAGCATCAGGGCCCGCACGACAGCGGCTGTCTTGTTCGCAGAGCCGAGTTTGGCAGTGGCGTTGCTCACATGGAAGTTGACCGTTTCGGAGGAGATTGCGAGTATCTGCGCGATTTCGCCCGATGTCTTTCCATCGGCGGTCCATTTCAGGACTTCCAGTTCGCGGCTAGTCAGGCGAACATCCTGGGCCAGCGTTGGCGTCAGAGCCTGGGTCAGCGCCAGATGCGAGAGGTTGACCAGCCATCGCATCCGCGACTCCTTTGCCCCGAGTTCTGCGGCCGAAAGCGGCTCGCCCGAGCGCGCCAAGGTCAGCATGCCGACGACACCATTTGCGTCCAGGCTCGACTGGGCCCAGCCGACGCGTAGCCCATAGGACTGAGCCTCCGACCAGAGCTGCGGGGTGGACGCGAACAGCGCATCGTTCCAGACCAGAGGCGTTCTGCTGCGCCGGCCGTGCATGACCGTGGGGTCGGTACTGACGTAACCCGCCTCATGGTAGCGCTCGGCCCAGGCGCGGGGATATTCGAACAAGGTCAACACCTTGGGATTCGACATCGGGAAGGGGAAGCGAAGTCCGTAACTGCAGTACTCGAAGCCCAGCCCATGCGCAGCACTGACGATCTCGTCGAAGATCTTCTGCTCGCCGGGCGCCACAGCGATGATGCGCAGCAAATCTTCCTGCCAGTTTTTCATGACGCGCCTCCCAAGGACTCTGGATCGACGAGAGTTTGCCAGTCCCCTCGTTCCCCATGGCCGCGCAAGCAGAAATAATCACCATTTTGGAGATCTAGTTTGCACTTCCCCGACTTAGCGGCCCTGCACCGTCTCCGCCTCGAAGCAGCCATTGTCGACCTCGATGGCACGATGATCGACACGCTCGGCGACTTCGTCGTGGCGCTCAACTGCATGCTCGACGATCTCGCCCTGCCGCCGATCACCGCCGAGGCGATCGGCCAAATGGTCGGCAAGGGCTCCGAGCACCTGATCCGCTCCGTGTTGCGGCAGGTGCGCGGCGATCGCGAAGCCGATCCCGCGCTCTTTGATGCGGCGTGGCCCCGCTATGTGCATCACTATCTCGCCATCAACGGGCAGCATGCGTCGATCTATGCCGGCGTCGTCGAAGGCCTCTCGGTGTTGCGCGCCCGCGGCCTCCGTCTTGCTTGCCTCACCAACAAACCCATTGCCTTCGCGCGCCCGTTGTTGGCGGCCAAGGGTCTGGACGGCTACTTCGAGCATCTGTTCGGAGGCGAGGCCTTCGAGCGCAAGAAGCCCGATCCACTGCCGCTCCTCAAGACCTGCGAGGCCCTGGGCAGCGCGCCGGGGTGCACGCTGATGGTCGGCGATTCGAGCAACGACGCAAAGGCCGCGCGCGCGGCCGGATGTCCGGTGGTGCTGGTGAGCTACGGTTACAACCACGGCCAGCCGGTGCGCGAGGTCGATGCCGACGGCTTTGTCGATTCGCTGGCCGAGCTCGACCACGTGCTGGGGGCGGGAAGATGATAGTTGACAGCCGAATTGATGAAAAGTAATGTACCTATGAGCCCGCCGACTACGATGCCGGCGGCCCGCGGCCCACAACACTTCTTGCTCTATGAACATCGCGATCCTGGGCGGCGGCCATGGCTGCTATGCCGCCGCTGCCGACCTGTCTGAAGCCGGCCATTCGGTGCGCCTGTGGCGGCGCGACGCCGATGCCTTGGCGGCCGTGCGCCAGGCCGGCTCCATCCGTTTGAAAGACGCGCGCGGCGCTCGCGACGTGCCCATTGCGCTGGCCACTGCCGACATTGGCGAAGCCCTGCACGGTGCCTCGCTGATCGTGCTGCCCACGCCCGCCATCGCGCAGGAGGACATCGCCCGCGCCATGGCGCCATACCTGGTCGACGGTCAAGTGGTGTTCCTGCCTCCCGGCACCTTCGGCAGTTTCGTGATGGCACGCATCGTGAAGCAGGCCGGCAATCGGGCCGACGTGGCCTGGGCCGAGACCGGCACGCTGCCCTATCTGGCGCGCAAGCATGGCGAGCGAGAAGTCAACGTGACGATCCGCGCCATCCGCCTGCCAACAGGCGTGTATCCGGCGCGCAAGGAGGGAGAGGCGCTGGAGGTCATCCGCCAGGCCTATCCGAGCGTGCACGGTTGCGGCGATGCGCTCTCGGGCGCGTTGATGAATGCAGGCCCGATCATCCACCCGCCGCTGATGGTGATGAATGCCGCGCCTCTGCAGCATTTCGAGCGCTGGGACATCCACAACGAAGGCACGCAGCGCGCGGTGCGCGACGTGACCGACCGGCTGGACCAGGAGCGCATCGCGGTGCGCGAGGCTTTCGGCCATGGCGCGCCGCACTATCCGCTGGCAGACCACTACAACAACGACCAGTGGATGTACGGCGACGCCCACAAGCAGCTGGTGAAGTCGGGCGACTGGCGCGAGAACATCGACCTCTACGGCCACCGCTACATCACCGAAGACACGGAGCTGGGCCTGGCCTTCCTGGCTTCAGCGGCGCGGCATGCGGGCGTGGATGCGCCCATCGCCCATGGCCTCCTGGCCATCGTCGGCGGCTTCCTGGGCCGCGACTTGCGCAAGGGCCCGCGCACCTTCGAGGCGCTGGGCCTGGCCGGGCTGAACCAGGCCGAGCTGAAGAAGAGGCTGCACGATGGCGAATGAGGCCGCAGCGCCGCGTTTCGCTGCCGTCGGAGCCGGCCGCATGGGTCGCGGCATTGCGATCGCCTTCGCGTACGCGGGCCATCGCATCGCGCTCGTCGATCTGCGCATGCGCAGCGAAGAGGCCTGGCAGAAGCTGCGCGCCGAGGCCCGCGCGGAGATCGAAGCCAGCCTCGAGGGCCTGGCGCAATTGGGTGTGCTCGACGCGGCACAGGTGCCGGCAATCGCAGAACGCGTCGAGCTCGTGCCCGCGGCCGACGCCGCGCGCGCGCTGGCAGGGGCCGAGTTGATCTTCGAAGGCGTGCCGGAAACGCTGGATGCCAAGCGCGAAGCCTTCGAACAGCTCAACCGCCACTGCCGCAACGACGCCATCCTCACCTCCACCACCAGCAGCATCCTGGTCACCCAGATTGCCGCGCTGGTGAAGGGGCCGGAGCGCTTCCTCAACATGCATTGGCTCAACCCGGCCTACGTGATCCCCGTGGTGGAGCTCAGCTGCCACCCGGGCACCGACCCGGCGGTACTGGCGCGCACCAAGGCGCTGATGGAATCGATCGGCAAGCTGCCCGTGGTCTGCGGCCCGACCCCCGGCTACATCGTCCCGCGCTTGCAGGCGCTGGTGATGAACGAGGCCGCACGCATGGTCGAGGAGGGCGCCGCGACTGCCGAGGAGATCGACAAGGCAACGCGCTACGGACTCGGGCTTCGCTTCGCCGCGCTCGGCGTGGTGGAGTTCATCGACTTCGGCGGCGCCGACATCCTGCACCATGCGAGCCGCGAGATGTCGGGCTCGATCGATCCCGCGCGCTATGCCGCGCCGGCCATCCTCGACCGCATGATGGAAGAGGGCCACCTGGGCCTGAAGAGCGGCAGCGGCTTCTACGACTACGCAGGGCGCGACCTGGCCGCCTACCGGCGCGACGTGCTGGCGCGCACCCTCGGCATGCTGAAGCACGCCGGGCTCTGGCGGCCTCCTGCCGAGCGGACGCAATCATGACGAGGATCCGCCGCGCCTTCGCTGATCTGTCAGTCGGGCAAGTCCACTATGCGAGCTGCGGCGATCCGCGTGCCGAGACGGTGCTGCTGCTGCACCAGTCGCCGCGTAGCTGGGCCGAGTACCGGCACGTCCTGCCTCTGATCGGTCAGCGCTTCCGGGCCGTGGCGATGGACACCGCAGGCTTCGGCGATTCCGATGATGGTGCGGTTCCTGCCAGCATCGAGCAATGGGCGCGCGTGGCGATCGAGCTGATCGATGCGCTCGGCATTGCTCGCGCGCACGTGGTGGGCCACCACACGGGCGGCGTGATCGCAGTCGAACTGGCGAGCACCTTCGCAGCGCGCGTGCATGGGCTCGTGCTGTCGTCGACACCGTACACGGATGCGGCCTTCCGCCGCGCGCGAGCCGACCGTCCGCCCATCGACGAAGTGGCGATGAGTGACGACGGCAGCCATCTTGCCGCGCTGTGGCAGAAGCGCCTCGGCTTCTATCCGGCAGGGCGGCCCGAGCTGCTGGAGGCTTTCGTGCTGGACGCGCTCAAGGTGAGCGGCCGGATGGAAGAGGGACACCGTGCCGTGGCCGCCTATCGGATGGAAGAGCGCATCGCGAAGGTGAGGCAGCCCACGCTGATCCTTCGCGCAACCGACGATCCCTTCGCCGCCCCGCATGCGCAGGAGCTGAAGGCGCACATCCCGCACGCCCGCATCGTCGACATCGAAGGCGGCATGGTTCCGCTGCCCGATCAGATGCCCGAGGCTTTCGCGGATGCGGTGGTGGATTTTCTGGAGACGCTGCGGTGAAGGCTGTGCGCATCTCCGGCTTCAACGCGGCGCCGGTGCTGGAGCAACTGCCTGATCCGCAGCCGCGTGCCGGCCGCACGATCGTGCGCATGGCCGCGGCCACCGTCGGCCATATCGATCGCACGGTCTGGAGCGGCGCTTTTCTCAAGCATCCGCCGCTGCCCTACATTCCCGGCGTCGAGGCCGCCGGGACCGTCGTTGCGAGCGGAGCCTACCCTGCGGGTCAGCGCGTGTGGCTGCGCGGCAGCGGCCTTGGCACGACGGAGAACGGCACCTGGTGCGAGCTGATCGATGCGCCCGACGAGGCCTTGGGCCCGTTGCCAGATGGGCTCGACATGGCACTCGGCGCGGCCTTCTTCTCGCCCTGCACATCGGCCTGGGTCGCGTTGCACGAGATCGCGAAGCTGCAGCCGGGCGAGCGCGTGCTGGTGACCGGCGCCACGGGTGCGGTGGGATCGATGACGGTGCAGCTGGCGCACGAGGCGGGCGCCGCCGTGCTCACGCACGCCGAGGGAGCGGCGCAGCAGCAACAGCCTGTCGACCTCCTGATCGACACCGTCGGCGGCCCGGTGCTGGAGTCGGCACTGCCCTGCGTCGCCCCCGGCGGCCGCGCGGTGCTGGTCGGCTACACGGCCGGCAACACGCTGCCCTTGAACCTCGCCCATTTCCTGCAGCGCGACGTGGCGCTGCTGCCGCTCAACATGTTCCGTCGCGAAGCGGCCGGCCGTGCTGCCGTGCCGCACCTTCTGGCGCGGCTGGCGGACGGGAGGCTGGCGCTCCAGGTCCAGCGCTTCGCGCTCGGCGAAGCCGCCGCGGCGCTCGAGTGGATCACGCAGCGGGGGCACCGGGGCAGGGCGGTGCTGGTGCCCTGAGGGTGGTGCGCGGCGGCGCGATCTGAGATCCTTCCCACTGCAGCAACCCGCCTCCAGAAAGTCTCGACATGGACGCCCAGCTTGCCCATTCATGGCTCGCCCTGAGCCCGGCCGTAGCCGCTGCCCGCGCCGCAGGCCGGCCGCTGGTGGCGCTGGAGTCGACCATCATCGCGCACGGCATGCCCTATCCGGAGAACGTGCGCACCGCGCGCGAGGTGGAGGCCGTGATCCGCGGGCTCGGCGCCGAGCCCGCCACCATTGCACTGATGGGCGGACGCATCCGCGTCGGGCTGTCGGATGAGGAACTGGAATTGCTCGGCCGCTCCGGCCAGGCGCACAAGGTCAGCCGGCGCGACCTGCCGGCCGTGCTCGCCAGCGGCGAGCTCGGCGCCACGACCGTGGCGGGCACCATGATCTGCGCGGCGCTGGCGGGCATCGAGGTCTTCGTCACCGGCGGTATCGGAGGCGTGCATCGCGGAGCATCGCAGAGCTTCGACATCTCGGCCGACCTGCAGGAGCTGGCGAGGACTTCGGTGGCTGTGGTGTGTGCCGGCGCCAAGTCGATCCTGGACATCGGACTCACGCTGGAATACCTGGAGACGCACGGGGTGCCGGTGCTCAGCTGCGGCCAGGACAACTTCGCGGCCTTCTACACGCGCGACAGCGGCTTTCGCGCGGACTATCGGCTGGACGATGCGCAGGCGCAGGCGCGCTTCATCCGCACCAAGTGGGCCCTGGGCCTTGCGGGCGGCGTGGTGCTGAGCACACCCGTGCCGCAAGCCGCGGCACTGCCGCGCAAAGAGATCGACGCGATCACAGAACAAGCGCTGGCCGAGGCGGCGGCGCAGGACATCGCCGGCAAGGCAGTCACGCCGTTCCTGCTGGCCCGCATCAAGGCGCTGACCGGCGGGCGCAGCCTGGCGACCAACATGGCGCTCGTGAAGCACAACGCCGAAGTGGGTGCCCGGCTCGCGCTGGCGTTGGCGCGCACGTAGGCGGCTACGCCTCCTCCGCCTCGTCCGCTTCCCTCGGCGCGCTGGCGTGCAGCTCGATCATCTGCCGCAGCGTCGTCTTCAACTCCTCCGCCCGCAGCAAGCCGAAAGGCTCCAGCACCCGCCGCTCGTGCTCCAGCGCCAGTTCCATCAGCCGCTCCACCGTCTTGGCGCCCTTGCGGGTGATGCGCACCAGCGTGACGCGCCGGTCACTGTCGTGGGGCAGCCGCTCGACCTGGCCCTTGGACTCCATGCGATCCAGCAGGCGGGTGACCGTCGGCTGCTTGGTCACCGTGACCTGCGCCAGCTGGCCGATGCTGATGGGCTCGCCGCCTGCCAGCGACGCCATCACCCGCCACTCCGACACCGAGAAGCCCTGCTGCCGCGCCACTACGTGGAACTCCGAAGAGATGAGCTGGCTGGCCTGCGCCAGCAGCGCCGGCAGGTAGTCGTCGACGAAGCGCAAGGCCTTCTTCCTAGAAGCGGCAGTGGCCATGAAGCATCCCCTCTGCAAAAGCGGGCACGCAGCTTGCGTGTCTAGGGTTATTCATGATTGTGGATACATTCACTTGTCAACATTATAGAGACCGTGCGATAAAGCGGCTCCCACGCCGATACGGGAAAGATACAAACCATGGCTGAACGATCGTTCGTCGAGGAAGTGAAGAAGCTCCGGCTTGCCGAGGGCGAAGTGTTCCGGGGTGAAGGCATTCTGGCAGTCACGAAGGCGCTGCTCGAATCGGGTGTTTCCTATGTGGCCGGCTACCAGGGCGCGCCGATCTCGCACCTGATGGACGTGCTGGCCGACGCGCAGGACATCCTGGCGGAGCAGGGCATCCGCTTCGAGAACAGCGCGAGCGAGGCCACCGCCGCGGCCACGCTGGCCGCCTCGGTCAACTATCCGCTGCGCGGCGCCGTCACCTTCAAGGCGACAGTGGGCACGAACGTGGCCTCGGACGCGCTGGCCAACCTGGCTTCGGGTGGCGTGACCGGCGGCGCGCTGATCATCGTGGGCGAGGACTACGGCGAAGGCTCCTCGATCATGCAGGAGCGCAGCCACGCCTTTGCGATGAAGTCGCAGATCTGGCTGCTCGATCCGCGCCCCAACCTGCCCTCCATCGTCGAGGCGGTGAAGAAGGGCTTCGAGCTGTCCGAAGCCAGCCACACGCCGGTCATGCTGCAGCTGCGCATCCGGGCCTGCCACGTGCATGGGCAGTTCGTGGCCGGCGCCAATCGTCGACCCACGTTCACGTTGAAGGACGCGCTGGAGAACCCGCAGCGCGATGTCAGCCGCATCGTGCTGCCGCCGGCCAGCTTCGTGCACGAGCAGGAAAAGGTGAAGGAGCGCTGGCCTGCGGCGGTGCGCTTCATCGAGGAGCACAAGCTCAACGAGTTCTTCTCGGAAGACGCCGACGACATCGGCATCATCGTCCAGGGCGGCAGCTACAACACCTTGCTGCGTGCGCTCGAACGGCTGGGCCTGGCCGATGTGTATGGCAACACGCAAGTGCCGCTCTATGTGATGAACGTGGCCTACCCGCTGGTCGACAACGAGGTGCTGCGCTTCTGCGAAGGCAAGCGCGCCGTGCTGGTGGTGGAAGAGGGCCAGCCCAACTTCGTCGAACAGAACCTCGCCACCATCCTGCGCCAGGCCGGCTCGGCCACCGCGCTGCACGGCAAGGACATGCTGCCGGTGGCCGGCGAATACACGGCGGCCGAGCTGCTCAAGGGCGCACGCGCGTTCGGCGAGCGCTACGGTCGGCTGCAGCCCTTGCCGGTCCCGGCGCCGGTCCGCAAGGTGATCCCGCTCAAGGAAGTGGCCGAGATCGGCGTCGATAACGCGCCCGAGCCGGCCCTGCCGCTGGGCGACAGCGTGCACGCCCGCCCGCCGGGCTTCTGCACCGGCTGCCCCGAGCGCCCGATCTTCAGCGCGATGAAGCTGGTGGAGCGCGAACTCGGACCACACCACGTGAGCGCCGACATCGGCTGCCACCTGTTCTCCATCCTGCCGCCCTTCAACATCGGCAATACCACCATGGGCTACGGCCTGGGCGGCGCCGGCGCTTCGGCGCTCAACGCGCCGGCGGGCAAGCGCGCGATCTCGATGATGGGCGACGGCGGCTTCTGGCACAACGGGCTGACCAGCGGCGTGGCCAACGCGGTCTTCAACCAGAGCGACAACCTGACCATCGTGGTCGACAACAACTACACCTCGGCCACCGGCGGGCAGGACATCCTCTCGTCGAAGGCGCAGAACGCGACGCGCAGCACCGGCCACGCGATCGAGCGCGCGGTGCGCGGCGTCGGCGTGCAATGGGTGCGCACGATGCGCCGCACCTACGACGTCGCCGGCATGCGCGACGTGATCAAGGAGGCGCTCACGACAAAGCAGAAGGGCCCCAAGGTCCTGATCGCGCAGTCCGAGTGCATGCTCAACAAGCAGCGTCGCGAGAAGCCGCTGGTGCGCAAGGCCATTGCCGAAGGCAAGCGAATGGTGCGCGACAAGTTCGGCATCGATGAAGACACCTGCACCGGTGACCATTCCTGCATCCGGCTCTCGGGCTGCCCCTCGCTCTCGATCAAGGCCAATCCCGATCCGCTGCGTACCGATCCGATCGCCACCGTGCTCGACAGCTGCGTCGGCTGCGGCAACTGCGGCGATGTCTCGCATGCGGCGGTGCTCTGCCCTTCCTTCTACAAGGCGCAGATCGTCAGCAACCCGAACGGCTGGGACCGCTTCCGCGAGCGCGTGCGCGCGGGCGTGATCGGATGGTTGCAGCGAGGCGAGGCGAGGCGCCGCGCAGCCTATGCGTTCTGAAGTGAGCCAACCTGGGGGCGAGCCATGACACAACCGATCAAGATCGCGATCCTCGCGATGGGCGGCGAGGGCGGTGGCGTGCTGGCCGACTGGATTGTCGACATGGGCGAGGCCAACGGCTATGTGGCGCAGACCACCTCGGTGCCCGGCGTGGCCCAGCGCACCGGCGCGACCATCTACTACGTCGAGCTCTATCCCGAGGCGCAGGCCGAAGCCGATGGCGGCCGGCCGGTGCTGGCGCTGATGCCACTCCCGGGCGATGTGGACGTGGTGCTGGCCTCGGAGCTGATGGAAGCCGGCCGCGCCGTGCAGCGCGGCCTGGTCACGAAGGACCGCAGTACGCTGATCGCGTCGACCCATCGCGTCTACTCCATCGCCGAGAAGAGTGCGATGGGCGATGGCCGGGTCGACAGCGCCGAATTGCTGGCGCACGCGGACAGGGCCGCCAAGCGCTTCATCCGCTTCGACATGGCGCAGACTGCCGAGGCTGCGGGCAGCGTCATCAGCGCCGTGCTCTTCGGCGCGCTGGCCGGCGCCGGCGTGCTGCCTTTCAGCCGCGCCCAGTTCGAGGCCACCATCGAACGCGGTGGCGTGGGCGTGAAGCCCAGCCTGAAGGCCTTCGACGTTGGTTTCGCACGAGCCCAAGGCACGCGCGACGACGAGAAGCCCGTGCAGGCCTCCGCAGCCGCGCCGCAGCCTCGCCATCCCGCAGTGCGCGCGCTGGTCGAACGCGTTCAGCGCGACTTCGCGCCGGCGCTGCACCCCGTGCTGTTCGAGAGCGTGCGGCGCCTGATCGACTACCAGGACCCCGACTACGCCGGCCTCTACCTCGACCGGCTGGCCGCGATCGCCGCACTGCCCGCGGGCGATGACCATCGCCTGCAGCGCGAGACCGCGCGCCACCTGGCGCTCTGGATGTCCTACGAGGACACGGCCCGCGTCGCCGCGCTCAAGACCCGCGCGTCGCGCTTCGACCGCGTGCGCGGCGAGGCTGGCGTGCAGCAAGGGCAGCTGCTCGCGATCAACGAATACATGCATCCGCGCCTCCAGGAGATCTGCGAGACCCTGCCCGGCGGCCTTGGTCGCTGGCTGATGGGCTCGGGCTGGCCACGCCGCCTCGTCGAGCGCATGACCCGCAAGGGCCGCGTGATCCGCACCAGCTCGCTGAGCGGCTACCTGATGCTCTCCGCCGTCGCCGCAACGAAACGCTGGCGCCGCAGCACCACCCGCTACGCCGAGGAGAACCGCCGCATCGAGGAATGGCTGCAGCGCGTCGCCGGCATGGCCGCGCAGCATCCCGAGCTGGCGATTGAGCTCGCGCAGTGCCAGCGCCTCGTCAAGGGCTACAGCGACACGCACGAGCGCGGCCTGCGCAACTACGACACGCTGATGGCCGCCTTCCAGCGCGCAGGCAGCCGCATGGCGCCCGCGACCCTGCGCGAGCTGCGCGACGCCGCGCTGGCCGACGAACAGGGCCACCAGCTGCGCGCCATGCTGGTGCGGCATGCGCTGGCTTGAATTGCTGTGAACAGACAAGAGAGACACGCATGACCTCAACCCTTCAACTGCGCGTCGCCGAAGCCTGCGAACTGAATTCGCTGATTCGCATGTTCGTGCTGCGCGCCGACGACAACCGCGCGCTGCCGGGCTACAGCGCCGGTGCCCATGTCCGCGTGCAGGTCGAGCTGCCCGATGGCGCGAAGGACTGGCGCCACTACTCGCTGATCAACTTCGCGACCGAGCGAAATGCGACGAACGCGCCCACCCGCTACGTGATTGCCGTGCGCAAGGAAGACGAAGGCCGGGGCGGCTCGCGCTTCATGCACGAGCACCTGAAGCAGGGAGACCTGCTCACCCTCGAACCGCCCAAGAACGACTTTCCGCTGCACACCGGCCCCGGCGGCACGGTGCTGGTTGCAGGCGGCATCGGCATCACCCCGCTGGCCAGCATGGCTGCGCGCCGCCGCGCCGAAGGTGCGCCCGTCCGCCTGCACTATGCGGGCCGCAGCCGCGAGCTGATGGCCTTCCTCCCCGAGCTGCAGTCGCTGCTGGGCGACGACCTGCGCGTGCATGCCGATGCCGACGCCGGAACGCCGCTGAACATCGATGCGGTGCTCGACGACGTGCCGGCCGGGGACCGGCTCTACGTCTGCGGCCCCAAGGTCATGCTCGACGCCGTGCTGGCCCGCACCCAGGCGCGCGGCTGGGAACACGACCGCGTGCACTTCGAGCTCTTCACCACGCAGGTCGCCGAGGCAGGCGACCAGCCCATCGAGGTGGAGCTCGCCCAATCGGGCCAGCGCTTTACGGTGCCCGCGGATCAGAGCATCCTCGACTGCCTGATCGAGCATGGCTGCGACCCGCTCTACGACTGCAAGCGTGGCGAATGCGGCGTGTGCGCGACGCCGGTGCTGGAAGGCGAGATCGACCATCGAGACTATGTGCTGAGCGCGCGCGAGAAGGCCGACGGCAACGTCATGCAGATCTGCATTTCGCGCGCCAAGGGGCCGCGGCTGGTGCTGGACATCTGAAGGAGAGCACAACGATGAGCTATCGAGGCAAACCGGAGGCGGTGCGCGCCCTGGTCGAGAACGACCGGGTGCACCGCGACCTCTACATCAGCCAGGAGCTGTTCGAACTGGAGCAGGAGCACTTCTTCGCCAACACCTGGAACTATGTCGGGCACGAAAGCCAGCTCCCCAGGCCCGGCGACTACATCAGCAACGAGATCGGCGGTCGGCCGATCATCGTGGTGCGGCACACCGACGGCACGGTCCGCGCGATGATGAACCGCTGCGCCCACAAGGGCTCGCGCCTGGTGAGTGCGCCCTGCGGCAGCACCGGCAAGTTCTTCCGCTGCCCCTATCACGCCTGGACCTTCAAGACCGACGGATCGCTGCTCGCCATTCCGCTGAAGAACGGCTACGAAGGCACGCAATTGCACGAATGCGAGTCAGCCAAGGGACTCACCACCCTCCGCAACGTGCGCAGCCATCGAGGCTTCATCTTCGTGAAGATCAACGACGCCGGCCCCGACTTCGAGGCGTATTTCGGCGATTCGCTGAGCTCCATCGACAACATGGCCGACCGGTCGCCCGAAGGCGAGCTGGAGATCGCCGGTGGCTGCCTGCGCTTCATGCACCAGTGCAACTGGAAGATGTTCGTCGAGAACCTCAACGACACCATGCATCCGATGGTGGCGCACGAGTCGTCGGCCGGTACCGCCAAGCGCATGTGGTCCGACAAGCCGGCCGACGAGCCCAAGCCCATGGCCATCGAGCAGTTCGCGCCCTTCATGTCGGACTACAAGTTCTTCGAGGACATGGGCATCCGTACCTACGACAACGGCCACAGCTTTACCGGCGTGCACTTCAGCATCCACAGCAAGTACAAGGCAATCCCCGAATACGACGATGCGATGAAGGCGAAGTACGGCGAGGAGCGCACTGCGCAGATCCTGGGCATGGCGCGCCACAACACGGTGTACTACCCCAATCTCACGATCAAGGGCGCGATCCAGGCGATCCGCGTGGTCAAGCCGATTGCAGCCGACAAGACGCTGGTCGAGAGCTGGACCTTCCGCCTGAAGGGCGCGCCGCCCGAGCTGCTGCAGCGCACCACCATGTACAACCGCCTGATCAACTCGCCCTTCTCGGTGGTCGGCCACGACGACCTGCAGGCCTACCGGGGCATGCAGGCCGGACTGCATGCGAGCGGCAACGAGTGGGTCAGCCTGCACCGCAACTACGACCCCGAGGAGCTCAAGGGCGGCGAGATCACCACCGGCGGCACCAACGAGCTGCCGATGCGCAATCAATACCGCAGCTGGGCCCGCTACATGACGGAGACCATGCGATGAGCAGCATCGCACGCCAGGACCTGATCGACTTCGTCGTGCACGAGTGTCGCCTGCTCGATGCCAGGCGCTTCGAGGAATGGAACGCGCTTTTCTCGGACGATGCCTACTACTGGGTGCCGGCCACACCGGACCAGGAGGACGGCCTCAACCATTGCTCGCACCTGTACGAGGACAAGCTCCTGCGCGACCTGCGCATCGAGCGCCTGAAGAGCCCGCGTGCCTTCTCGCAGCAGCCGCCGAGCCGCTGCCATCACCTGCTGCAGACGCCCACGGTCGACGTGTTCGACGAGGCGGGCAACACCTTCGTGGTGCGCACGGAGTTCCACTACACCGAATCGCAGGCCGACGAGCTGCAGTTCTACGTAGGCACCTTCTTCCATCATCTCAAGCAAGTGGACGGCCAACTGCGCATGACGCTCAAGCGCGTGAACCTGCTCAACTGCGACGCGGCGCTGCCAGCCGTGCAGCTTTTCATCTAGGGACGCGATGCACACGACCGTCCACCAATGCTTCGCAGCCACTGCCGCGCGCACGCCGGATGCGGAATTCCTGTTCACCGAGTCGGTGACCGCCGATGCCTACGGCATTGCACCCGGCGCCCTCCGCTGGGGCGAGGCCGCAGCCCAGGTCGAGCGCCTTCGCCGCGCCTACTCGGCCGCAGGCTGGGGCCACGGCCATCGCGTCGGACTGCTGCTCGAGAACCGGCCGGCATTCCTGCTGCACTGGTTCGCGCTCAACGCACTGGGTGCGAGCGTGGTGCCCATCAATGCCGAGATGCGTTCGGCCGAGCTCGTCTACCTGATCGGTCACAGCGAAATCGGCCTGGCGGTGACCTTGCCCGAGCGCGCAGCCGACCTGCGCGCCGCGGCGGCACAGGCCGGCGTCGCCTTCGACACCATGGGGCCGGAGGACGTGGTCCCGCCAGCAGGCAAGGCGCCGCCGCGCCCCCACGAAGCGATCGGCGCCGACACCGAGTGCGCGCTGCTCTACACCTCCGGCACCACGGGCCGACCCAAGGGCTGCATCCTGAGCAACGCCTACTTCCTGCGCGCGGGCGAGTGGTACGCGGCACTCGACGGCGTGTGCGCCATCCGCCCGGATGCCGAACGCGTGATCACACCGCTGCCGCTCAACCACATGAACGCGATGGCCTTCTCGACCATGGTGGTGCTCGTGGCGGGCGGCTGCCTGGTTCAACTGGACCGCTTTCATCCGAAGAGCTGGCTCGCGAGCGCGCGCGAGAGCCGCGCCACCATCGTCCACTACCTGGGCGTGATGCCGGCGATGCTGCTGGCCGCGCCTGACTCGGCGGCCGACAAGGACCATGCGATCCGCTGGGGCTTCGGCGCCGGGGTCGACCGCAAGAACCACGCGCCCTTCGAGGCCCGCTTCGGCTTCCCGCTGGTCGAGGCCTGGGCCATGACCGAGACCGGTGCCGGCGCCTGCATCATGGCCCATCGCGAGCCGCGCGAGGTGGGCACCAGCTGCTTCGGCCGCCAGGAGGACTACGTCGAGATCCGGCTGGTGGACGACGAAGGCCGCGACGTACCCGCCGGCATGCCTGGCGAGCTGCTGGTGCGCTCCGCTGGCACCGACCCGCGGCGCTATTTCTTCTCCGGCTATCTGAAGGACGAGGAGGCCACGCGCGAGGCCTGGACCGGTGGCTGGTTTCATACCGGCGACCTGGTGCGGCGCGACGCCGAAGGCAACTTCTTCTTCGTCGATCGCAAGAAGAACGTGATCCGGCGCAGCGGCGAGAACATCTCGGCAGTGGAGGTCGAGAGCGTGTTGAACCAGCACCCGGCGGTGAAGACCTCCGCGGTGGCCGCCACGCCGGACTCTGTGCGCGGCGACGAGGTGCTGGCCTGCATCGTGCTGCGAGATGGCCTGGACGCTTCGGAGCGCGACCACATCGCGAGCAGCATCGTCGAGCACGCGCTCGCGCAGCTCGCCTACTACAAAGCGCCGGGCTATGTCGCCTTCGTCGATGCATTGCCGCTCACCGCCTCGCAGAAGATCCAGCGCGGCCAGCTGCGCGAACTGGCCCAGGCATTGCCGGGGCAGCCGCATTGCATCGACACGCGCGCGATGAAGAAGAGGCAGGCATGAGCCGCACGAGCAAGCGCCTGTCCTACGAAGGCGTCGCGGTGGCGGTCCCCGTCACCGTGCCCTATGTGCGCTATTCCACCCGCAGCGCCCACTGGTTCATCGGCCAGGCGCTCGAAGCGCTGGTCAAGGCGAGCGGCGTGGCCAAGGAAGACATCGACGGACTGAGCCTCAGCAGCTTTTCGCTCGCGCCCGACACGGCGGTCGGCGTGACGCAGCACCTGGGCTTGTCGCCGCGCTGGCTGGACCACATGCCCACCGGCGGCGCGTCGGGCGTGATGTGCCTGCGCCGCGCCGCGCGTGCGGTGCAGGCGGGCGATGCCGACATCGTTGCCTGCGTGGGTGCCGACACCAACCACGTCGACTCCTTCCGCCAGACCCTGGGCAGCTTCAGCAACTTCGCGCGCGATGCGAGCTACCCCTACGGCTCGGGCGGGCCGAACTCCATCTTCGCGATGATCACCGCCAACTACATGCGCACCTATGGCGCGAAGCGCGAGGACTTCGGCCGCATCGCGGTGGACCAGCGCACCAATGCGCTGCGCAACGCGAACGCGGTGTTCAAGAAGCCCCTCACGCTGGACGAATACATGGACGCGCGGCCCATCTCCGACCCGATCCACCTGTTCGACTGCGTCATGCCTTGCGCCGGTGCCGATGCCTTCCTCGTGATGAGCGAGGCGCGTGCCCGCGACCTCGGCCTGCCGCATGCCGTGATCCGCGGCGCCATCGAGCGCCACAACGCCTATGCCGAAGACGCGGTGATGGTGCAGGGCGGCTGGCGCAAGGACCGCGACGACCTCTACGCGCAGGCCGGCCTCAAGCCCGCCGACCTGGACTTCGTCCAGACCTACGACGACTATCCGGTGATCGTGATGATGCAGTTCGAGGACCTCGGTTTCTGCGAGAAGGGCGAGGGCCCGGACTTCGTGCGCGCGAACACCATGACCTTCGACGGCAGCTTTCCCAACAACACGAGTGGCGGCCAGCTTTCGGCCGGCCAGGCCGGGGCGGCGGGCGGCTTCCTCGGCATGGTGGAGGCCATCCGCCAACTCACCGATGCGGCCGGTGCGCGCACCGTGCCCGATGCAAAGCTGGGCCTGGTCGCGGGCTTCGGCATGGTCACCTACGACCGCTGCCTCTGCACCGGCGCCGTGATTCTGGGGAGACCGGCATGACCATGCCTTTGATGCGCCCCAAGCGCAAGAACCCGATCCTGCGCACGCGGCAGATGAACCTGCCGCCCGGCTCCCGTGGTCGGGTTGCGCTGGGCATGACTGCCGCCGCCGCCGAAGGCCGCTTCGAGCTGCAGACCTGCAAGGACTGCGGCACGGTGCAGTACCCGCCGCGCGAGGCCTGCCACAAGTGCCTCTCGCCGCGCCTGTATTGGCGCGAGCAGACCGGCGAGGGCGAGCTCATCAGCACCACCACGCTGCACCACAGCAACGACCTGTTCTTCCGCGAGCGCCTGCCCTGGCGCCTGGGCCTGGTGCACCTCGACACCGGCCCGACGCTGATGGTCCACCTGCACGGCGAAGTCGGCGATGCGCCGGCCCGCGTGCGCGTGGGCGCGCGCCTCGACCGCGCGGGACAGGCCGTCCTCATTGGATTTCCGAACGAAGGGAGTGCCCATATGGCCGACGACAAGATGCTGCGCGAGATGACCAGCGACCCGAAGTTCCGCAAGGCCCTGGTGACCGACGGCAAGACCCCCGTGGGCCAGGCCCTGGTGCGTGCCTTGGTCAAGGCCGGCGCCGACATCGTGTGGGTCGGCCATGCCGAGCCCTGGAAGAAGCTCGGCGGGATGGACGACATCACGGCCCTGCCGCAGGTGACGCTGGTGCCGCTGGACCTGACCAACGGCCGCTCCGTCAGCGAGCTGGCCGGCGAGATCGGCGGCAAGGTCGACATCGTGATCAACAACGCCGAGGTGCACCGCACCTTCGGCATCGGCGCGCGCCGCGGCACCGATGTCGCCAAGGCCGAGATGGACATCAACTACTTCGGCTTCCTTCGGCTCGCGCAGGAGTTCGGGCCGGCGCTCAAGGGCCGGTCGGCCGATGGCGTGACCAGCGCCACGGCCTGGGTCAACCTGCTGTCGATCTATGCGCTCGCGAACTTTCCGCCGCACGGCACCTTCAGTGCCTCGAAAGCGGCGGCGTATTCGCTGGCGCAATGCCTGCGTGCCGAAATGCGACCGGCGGGCATTCGCGTGGTCAACGTGTTCCCGGGGCCGATCGACGATGAATGGAACCAGCACATGCCGCCGCCGAAGGTGACGCCGAGCGCGCTGGCCAACGCGATCGTCAAGGCGCTGCGCGAAGGCATCGAGGACGTGTACCCGGGCGAAGTCGCGCAGGAATGGCTGGAGCGCTGGCGTGACAACCCCAAGGTGCTGGAGCGCGAGCTCGCAGCCGGAGGATGAGTAAAGCTCGCCCCCAGGTTGGCTCACTTCGTGTAGCCGCCCACCCCCTACCGGGGGCAACACCAGCGGCCCGGCAAAGCCGGTTCCGCGGTGTTCTTGGAAAAGAGATCGGAGCACAACATGACGATGACAGATGATTTGATGTCCACCGCCGAGATCCTCGGCGGCCTGGTCGGCGCCCTGGCCACGGGCCGCATCCGCGTGGTCGACCTCACGCAGACGCTCACGCCCGAGTTCCCGCAGATCGCGCTGCCGCCCGAGATGGGCCAGTGCTGGCCTTTCCGCATCGAGGAGGTCTCGAAGTACGACGAGCGCGGGCCTGGCTGGTACTGGAACAACTTCTCGTGCGGCGAGCACACCGGCACGCACTTCGACGCGCCCATCCACTGGATCTCGGGCCGCGACCTGCCGAACAATTCGGTCGACACCATCCCCGTGAAGCACTTCGTGGCACCGGCCTGCGTGATCGACTGCTCGGAGCAGGCGAAAGCCGACCCCGACTACCTCCTGACCGTGGAAGACATCGAGCGCTTCGAGGCGAAGCACGGCCGCATCCCGAAGGGCGCGTGGGTGCTGATGCGCACCGACTGGTCGAAGCGGCAGGACCCCGAGGCCTACCAGAACTTCGACGAGACCGGCCAGCACACGCCGGGCCCGAGCACGGAGGCGGTGCGCTTCCTGGTCGAGCAGCGCGAGGTGCTGGGCTTCGGCTCGGAGGCCATCGGCACCGATGCGGGACAGGGCTACCACCTGCGGCCGCCTTATCCCTGCCACTACTTCATGCACGGGGCGGGCCGCTATGGCCTGCAATGCCTGAGCAACCTCGACCTGCTGCCGCCGACCGGGGCGGTGCTGATCTGCCCGCCGCTCAAGATCGAGAAGGGCAGCGGCAGTCCGCTGCGCGTGCTGGCGCTGGTGGGTGACGCTGCTTGAGTCGCAACAGGAGACCACGATGAACCTCACGCATTCCGTTGCCGCCGTCACCGGCGGCAGTGCCGGCATCGGCAAGGCGATCTGCGCGGACCTGCTCGCGCAAGGCTACGAGGTGGTGTCGTTGGCGCGGCGTCGATGCGAGATCAACCATCCCAAGCTCTTCAACATCGAGGTCGACCTGATGGACCGCGCCGCCACCGCGCAGGCCGCGCAGGAGATGGCGCAGCGCTTCGAAGTGCGAACGGTGGTGCACAACGCGGGCGTGATCCGGCCGGCGCTGTTGCCCGAGGTCCAGCTCGAGGATCTCGACGCGCTCGCCCAGCTGCATCTTGGCTGTGCGATCCAGCTCGTGCAGGCCGCGTTGCCTGCGATGCGCGCCGAGCGCTTCGGCCGCGTCGTGCTCATGTCCTCGCGCGCCGCGGTGGGCCTGGCCACGCGCACAAGCTACTCCGCCACCAAGGCCGGCATGCTGGGCATGGCGCGCACCTGGGCGCTCGAGCTCGCGGCCGAAGGCATCACCGTGAACGTGGTGGCCCCGGGCCCGATACGCACCGACATGTTCTACGACGTGGTGGAAGCCGGCAGCGAGAAAGAACGCCAGCTCGCCGCCTCGGTGCCGGTGCAGCGCCTGGGCGAGGCCGCCGACGTGGCACGGGCCGTGCGCTTCTTCGCCGACCCGGCCAACGGCTTCGTGACCGGCCAGGTGCTCTATGTGTGCGGCGGCACCAGCGTGGGCAGCCTGGCCCTGTAGCGGTGCGTTGCGCCCTCGTTTGCCCGAATCCTCGTTGTCTCGCTTGTCATCCAGCCGAGGTCTCGCTAGCATTGTTTAGGTCTAAACATTTCACAAATCATCTTCAGGCCCGCTTCAACTTCCGAAGGATCGTCATGAGAGTTCCAAGTCCCTTTCGCGCCCTGGCAGGCATCGTCCTCGGCATCGGCGCACTGAGCGCGGCCAGTGCCTGGGCCGCCGACTACAAGGTCGGCTTCATAACGTCCTTGTCGGGGCCGGTGTCCTCGCTGGGCATCCCCTACGACAAGGGCATGAAGGCCGCGCTGGCCTACAAGTCCGAGTTGAACGGCCGCAAGATCCAGTTGGTGCAGCTCGACGATGCCTCCGATCCATCGACCGCCGCGCGCAACGCGCGCAAGATGATCGACGAGGACAAGGTCGACGTCATCATCGGAACGGCCGGCTCACCCGGCGCACTGGCGATCGCCGCCGTGGCGCGCGAAACGAAGACGCCGCTGATCTCCATCGCCAATGCCAACCTGCCGGGCGAGGAAGGCGCATGGATGGTCACGCTGCCGCAGCCCGCCCCGCTGATGCTGAACGCGGTGGTCGACCAGATGAAGAAGTCCGGTGTGAAGACCGTTGGCTACATCGGCTTCTCCGATGCCTGGGGCGACCTGGTCTACGACGCGCTCACCAAAAGCGCGCCGGCGGCCGGCATCAAGGTCGTGAGCAACGAGCGCTATGCACGCGCCGATGCCTCGGTCACCGGCCAGGTGCTGAAGATCGTCGCGCTGCGTCCCGATGCGGTGATCACCGGCACCTCGGGCACGCCGGGCGCGTTGCCCTACCTCGCGCTCTCGGAGCGCGGCTACAAGGGGCAGATCTACGGCATGCATGCGCTGATCAACCCCGACTTCGTGCGCGTGGGCGGCAATGCGGTCGAAGGCCTGCTGGCGCCCACGGGGCCGGTGATCGTGGCCGAGCAGCTGCCCGACTCCAACCCGATCCGCAAGGTCTCGATGGACTTCCGTGCGGCCTACCAGAAGGCCAACGGCGCGGCGCCCACCGATGCCTTCTCCGCCTACACCTTCGACGCATGGCTGCTGTTCCTCGACGCCGCACAGCGCGCGAAGGGCGAGCCCGGCACGCCGGCGTATCGCGTGGCGCTGCGCGATGCCATCGTCAGCACCAAGGAGCTGGTGGGCACGCACAGCGTCTACAACTTCAAGCCGAACGATCGCTACGGCTCCGACGAGCGTTCGCGCGTCGTCGTCAAGCTTGAAAAAGGTCAATGGAAACTGGTCCCCTGAACATGAAGAACATCGCACGTCTCGTCGGCCTCACGGCCATTGCCCTGGCCGCCGCGCAGGCCACGGCCGCCGATCTCAAGATCGGCTTCATCAGCTCGCTGTCGGGGCCCGTTTCGGCGTTGGGCATTCCGTATGAGAAGGGCATTCGCGCCGCCATCGCCGAGCATCCGGCGCTGGCAGGCCACAAGGTCGAGCTGATCGTGCTGGACGATGCCTCCGACCCCACCACTGCCGGCCGCAATGCACGCAAGCTCGTGACCGAGGACAAGGTCGACGTGCTGATCGGCAGCTCGGGCGTTCCCAATGCGATGGCCATCGCCGCCGTGGCGCGCGAGCTCAACACACCGCTGATCTCGCCCACGCCGGTCACCATTCCCGGCCCCGAAGGCGCCTGGACGGTGACGGTGTCGCAGCCCTTCCCGCTGATGGTCGCGGGCGTGGTCGAGAAGATGAAGCAGTCGGGCGTCAAGACGGTGGCCTACATCGGCTTCTCCGATGCCCTGGGCGACCTGGCCTACGACTCGCTGGTGAAGAGCGCCGAGCCCGCCGGCATCAAGGTGGTGGCCAACGAGCGCTATGCGCGCACCGACTCCTCGGTCGCGGGGCAGGTGCTGAAGATCATGGCCAGCCGGCCCGACGCGGTCTTTGCCGGCAACTCCGGCACGCCCGGCGCGCTGCCTTACCTGAGCCTCGCCGAGCGCGGCTACAAGGGTCGGATCTACGGCACGCACGGGCTGATCAATGCCGACTTCGTGCGCGTGGGCGGCGCCTCGATCGAGGGCCTGCAGGTGCCCAGCGGCCCGGTCCTCGTGGCCGACCAGCTGCCGGCCGACAACCCGATCAAGAAGGTGTCGATGAACTTCCGCAGCGCCTACCAGAAGGTGCACGGCGCGCTGCCGACCGATGCCTTCTCTTCCTACACCTACGACGCCTACCTGCTGCTCGCCGATGCCGCATCGCGCACCAAGGGCGAGCCCGGTACCCCGCAGTACCGAACGGCGCTGCGCGATGCCATCGTGAGCACCAAGGAGCTGGTGGGCACGCACGGGGTCTACAACTTCAAGCCGGACGACCGCTACGGCTCCGACAAGCGCGCGGTGGTGGTGGTGCGCATGGAGAAGGGCCAGTGGAAGCTGGTGCCATGATTTCTCACGGTTGAGCCATGACACCCGAAGCGATCCGCGCGCTGGTCCAGGAGGACCGCGTGCACCGCGATCTCTACCTGAGCGAGGAATTGTTCGCGCTGGAGCAGGAGCGCTTCTTCGCCAACACCTGGCTTTACGTGGGCCATGCGAGCCAGGTGCCGAACGTCGGCGACTACTGGGCGCTGGAGCTCGCCGGCAGGCCCGTGATGATGGTGCGGCAGGCCGACGGCGCGGTGCGCGTGTTCTACAACCGCTGCGCGCACAAGGGCAGCCGATTGGTCACGGACGAGAGCGGCAATGCGGGCAAGTTCTTCCGCTGCCCCTACCACGCGTGGACCTACAAGCTCGATGGCGCGCCGCTTGCGATCCCGCTCAAGTCCGGCTACGAAGGCACGCGGCTGAAGGAATGCGAATCGGGCCGTGGCCTCGTCGAGCTGAAGAACACGGCGGTCTACCGCGACTTCGTGTTCGTGCGTCTGGCCGATCATGGCCCCGGCTTCGAAGACTATTTCGGCGAGGTGCTGGGCGCGATCGACAACATGGTGGAGCGCTCGCCCGAGGGCCGGCTCACCGTGGGCGGCGGCGTGCTGCGCAACATCATCCATTGCAACTGGAAGATGTACCTCGAGAACATCAACGACACGGTGCATCCGATGTCCACGCACGAGTCGGCCACGCAGGCGGCCGACGCGCTGTGGCAGGGGCGCTCGCCGGACGAGCCCAAGCCGATGGCGATGGAGCAGATCCTGCCCTTCGGCTCGGGCTACGACTTCTTCGACAAGATGGGCGGGCGCGTGTTCGCCAATGGCCACAGCGTCCTGGGCATCAACTTCAGCATCCACTCGAACTACGCGCAGATGCCTGACTACGAGGCAGCGATGCGCGAGGCACACGGCGCGGAGCGGGCGATGGAAATCCTGCAGCGCTCACCGCAGAACTCGGTGCTCTTCCCCAGTCTCTCGGTCAAGGGCTCACCGCAGGCCATCCGGGTGATTCGCCCGTTGGCCGCAAACCGCACGCTGATCGAGGCCTGGAGCTTCCGCGCGGCAGGCGCGCCGGACCTGCTCTTCGAGCGCGCGATGACCTACAACCGGCTGGTCTTCTCCCCCATGTCGGTCGTGGCGCACGACGACGTGCACCTGTTCGAGAGCATGCAGCGCGGCCTGGCGGCCGAGGGCAACGAATGGGTCAGCCTGCATCGCAACTTCGATCCGGCCGAGCTTGCCCAGGACACGATCAGCACCAACGGCACCAACGAGCTGCTGATGCGCAACCAGTTCCGCGCCTGGGCCAGGTACATGACGGAGCCCTCTGCATGAAAGAGGCGCAGGACTTCGTCGCCCATGAGGCGGCCCTGCTCGATGCCGGCCGCTTCGACGAGTGGCTCGCCCTCTTCGCCGACGATGGCCACTACTGGGTGCCGTTGCAGGGCGCCGCGCAGGCCGATCCGCTCTCGCACAACTCCATCGCGTATGAAGACCGGCTGCTGCTGCAACTTCGCATCGAGCGCCTGAAGAATCCTCGCGCCCACTCGCAGCATCCCCGAAGCCATTGCCAGCACGTGCTGCAGCGCTCGGTGATCGAGCAGGACGACGAGGCCGGCCTCTCGCTCTCCACGCCCTTCATCTACGTGGAAGCGCGCGGCGAAGAGCAATTGCTGCTTGCCGGCACCTGCCGCCACCTGCTGGTGCGGCACGGCGAGGGCTTCCTGATTCGGCAGAAGCGCATCGACCTGCTCAATGCCGGCCGCGCGCTGCACGCCATCCAGTTGTTCATCTGACCCATTCCACCCACCCTCGAGGAGCCCCGACATGACGAAGAGCTTGATGAAGACCCTGGCGCGCAGCGCGCTGGCCACGGCCCTGGCCGCCGGATTCGCGATCACCGCGCTCGCGGCCGATCTCAAGGTGGGGCTCAGCGTCTCGCTCTCCGGGCCGAACTCCTCGCTGGGCGTTCCCTACGCCAAGGGCATGCAGGCCGCGCTCGCCTACAAGAGCGAGGTCAACGGCCGCAAGATCCAGCTGATCGTGCTCGACGACGGCTCCGACCCGACCACCGCCGGGCGCAACGCGCGCAAGCTGGTGGACGAGGAGAAGGTGGATGTGCTGATGGGCACGTCCGGCGTGCCGGCCGCGATCGCGATGGCGCAAGTGGGCCGCGATGCCAAGGTGCCGATGATCGGCCTCACACCGATCCAGCTCGACCCCGCGGAGAACGGATGGGTCTTCACCGTCGCGCAGCCCACGCAGCTGATGATCGACGCGGTGGTCCAGCGCATGAAGAGGGACGGCGTCAAGACCGTGGGTTACATCGGCTTCTCCGATGCCTGGGGCGACCTGGTCTACAACGCGCTGATGAAGTCGGCGCCCGCGGCCGGCATCAAGGTGCTGGGCAACGAACGCTATGCGCGGGCCGATGCCTCCGTCACCGGCCAGGTGCTCAAGCTGCTGGCGATGAAGCCGGACGCGGTGATGACCGGCGGCGCCGGCACGCCGGGCGCGCTGCCCTTCCTGGCACTGAGCGAGCGCGGCTTCAAGGGGCCGATGTATGGCCAGCACGGCTTGATCAACCCCGACTTCGTGCGCGTGGTCGGCGCTGCCGGCCAGGGCGCGCTGATGCCCACCGGCCCGGTGATCGTCGCGGAGCAACTGCCGGACGGCTACCCGACCAAGAAGATCGCATTGGATTTCCGCGCCATCTTCCAGAAGGTCAACAACGCGCCCACCAGCGACGCTTTCTCCGCCTACTCCTTCGACGGCTGGCTGGTGTTCACCAACGCTGCGGCGCGCGCCAAGGGCGAGCCGGGCACGCCGGAGTTCCGGCAGTCGCTGCGCGACGCCATTGCCAGCACCAAGGAGGTGGTGGGCACGCACGGCGTCTACAACTTCAAGCCGGGCGACCTGTACGGCGTGGACGAGCGCGCACGCGTGATCGTGAAGCTCGACAACGGCCAGTGGAAGCTCGCGAACTGAAGCCCGCGAGCGGCAGCGGAATGAAGCGGAGGACTCTTCAATGACACCCGATGTGGCACTGATCCTGGGCATCGACGGCCTGGCGAACGGCGCCGTCTATCTCCTGGCCGGGCTGGGGCTGGTGCTGATCTTCTCGGTCACGCGCGTGGTCTTCGTGCCCTTCGGCGATGTCGCGGCCTTCGCTGCGCTGTCGCTGGCCGCCTTCGAAACGGGGCGCGTGCCGCCCACCATCGGCCTGGTGCTGGTGCTGACCGCGCTCGCGCTGGCGACCGAGGTCGGCAGCCTGCTGCGGCGCGGCGAGAGCGCGCGCATCCCCAAGGCCCTGCTGGGCTGGGGCGTGCTGCCGCTCGTTCCCTGCCTGCTGGCGTGGCTGGCGAGCCGGCCCGGCGTGCCGGCGCCGCTGCACATCATCTCGACGGTGCTGCTGGTGGTGCCGATCGCGCCGCTCCTGTCGCGCGTCGTGTTCCAGCCGATCGCCGATGCCTCGGTGCTGGTGCTGCTGATCGTCTCGCTGGCACTGCACTTCCTGCTGTCGGGCCTGGGCCTGCTGTTCTTCGGCCCCGAGGGCTCGCGCACGCAGCCGCTGGCGGGCGGCGCGATCACGCTCGGCGACGGCTTCACGGTGAGCGGCCAGGTGGTCCTGATGGTGGCCGCAGCGGTCGTGCTCAGCGGGCTGTTCTTCCTGGTGTTCGAGCGCACGATCGCCGGCAAGGCGCTGCGCGCCACCGCGGTCAATCGCGTGGGCGCGCGGCTGGTCGGCATCCGGCCGGCGCGCACGGCGCTGCTGGCCTACGGCTGCGCCTCGCTGCTGGCCGGGCTGATCGGCGTGCTGATCGCGCCGGTCACCACCATGTATTACGACTCGGGCTTCATCATCGGCCTCAAGGCCTTCGTGGCGGCCATCATCGGCGGGCTGGTGAGCTACCCGATGACTGCGATCGGCGCTCTGGCGGTGGGCGTGGTGGAGAGCTTCGCCTCGTTCTGGAGCGGCGCGCTGAAGGACGTCATCGTCTTCAGCCTGCTGATTCCGGTGCTGATGCTGCGCTCCTTCATGAGCGTGCATGCGGAAGAGGAAGAAGAGGAGGTGGACCAATGAGCACGGCACAAACGACCGAAGGTGCGGTCCCCGTGAGCGGCACGCCCGCAGGCACATCGACGAGGCGCCTTCCCACGCGTTTGCTGTGGATCGGCCTCGTCGTCGTGGTGCTGGCGCTGGTGCCGCTGCTGGCGGGCAACTTCACGGTGTCGCTGCTGAACGATATCGGCATCGGCGCGCTGGTGGCGCTGGGCCTCGTGCTGCTGACCGGCATCGGTGGGGCGACCTCCTTCGGGCAGGCGGCCTTCGTCGGCATCGCCGCCTATGCAACGGCCTGGCTCAGCACCGCGCAGGGGCTGTCGCCCTGGCTGGGTCTGGTGTTCGCGTTGGGCCTGACGGGGCTCTCGGCGCTGGCGATCGGCATGCTCACGCTGCGGTTGGGCGGGCACTTCCTGCCGCTCTCGACCATCGCGTGGGGGCTGTCGATCGCGATGTTGTTCGGCAATGTCGATGCATTGGGGCGCCACACGGGCTTGTCGAATATTCCGGCACTCAGCATCGGCGGTTGGTCGCTGGCCGATCCGAGCGCCATCTACTACCTCATCTGGGCTCTGGTCGGCCTGGCCATGCTGTTCAGCCACAACCTGCTGCAGTCGCGGCCTGGCCGCGCGATCCGAAGCCTGCGCGGCGGCGCCATCTTGCTGGCCAGCGTGGGGGCCGATGCGTACCGCGTGCGGCTCACGCTGTTCGTCACGGCCGCGCTGTTCGCCGGCCTCGCGGGGTGGCTCTACGCGCACATGAACCGCTTCGTGAGCCCCTCGCCCTTCGACGTGCGCGCCAGCATCGAGTACCTGCTGATGGCCGTGGCCGGCGGGCTCGGGCACCTGGCCGGCGCGCTGGTTGGCTCGGCGCTGGTGCTGATCCTCAAGAACGGGCTGCAGGACGTGCTTCCGCTGCTGACGCAGCGTGCCGGTCAGCTGGAGGCGGTGGCCTTCGCCACGATCTTCATCCTGCTGCTGCACTTCGCGCGCGGCGGGCTGATGGGCTTCGTGCGGCGCTGGAGCCACAAGCGTGCGCGTGCGCAGGTGCCACGGGAACCCATGGCGGCGGTCGAGCCGTTGCCGCATCGCACACTGCCGGAGCGCGGTTCGTCCATCCTCTCGGTCGCGGGGGCCGTCAAGCGCTTTGGCGGACTGGTGGCGGTGAACGACGTGAGCTTCGAGGTGAAGGCCGGCGAGATCATGGGCCTGATCGGGCCCAACGGCGCTGGCAAGTCGACGATGTTCAACCTGCTGACGTGCACCTTGCCGATGACGGCCGGGAAGGTGCGCTTCCTCGGCCATGAGATCGCCGGCATGCCGCAGCGCAAGGTAGCGCGGCTGGGGCTGGCGCGCACCTTCCAGCACGTCAAGCTGCGGCCGCACATGACGCTGCTGGACAACGTCGCGCTCGGTGCCTATGCACGCACGGGCGCGGGTGTGCTCAAGGCAGGTCTGCGGCTGGACCGCGCCGAGGAGCGCCAGGTGCTCCAGGAGGCGCAGCGGCAGCTGGATCGCATCGGGCTGGGCGAGCGGGCGCACGAGCTCGCGGGGAGTCTGCCGTTGGGGACGCAGCGCATCCTCGAGATTGCGCGTGCGCTGGCGGCCGACCCGGTGCTGCTGGTGCTGGACGAACCCGCCGCAGGGCTTCGGCGCAAGGAGAAGATGGCGCTGGGCGACCTGCTGCGCAAGCTTCGCGAGGAGGGCGTGACGATCCTGATCGTGGAGCACGACATGGACTTTGTCATGAAGCTGGTGGATCGGCTGGTGGTGATGAACTTCGGATCGAAGCTGGTGGAGGGCGTGCCGTCTGCCGTGCGGGCGGATGAGCGGGTGCAGGCGGCTTATCTGGGGAGCGTGGTATGAGCTGGGACTTGCTCCCTCTTCCTCTGGGGGAGGGTTGGGGTGAGGGCACCGGGGTTGCGATTCGTACGTTGCGCTCTATCAAAGGCAGGAGCCGGGGGGTCGTCCCGGCGGCCGAGTCACTTTCTTTTGCTTCGCCAAAAGAAAGTAACCAAAGAAAAGGCGACCCCACTGCGCGCGACCCTTCGCTTCGCTACGGGCAACCTGCGGTGCTCGCTTTTCGCGGGGTCCGCGCAAACTCGCTGCGCTCAAACACGCGCGGCCCTGATCCGCGAAAAGCTGCGCTCCTCGGCACGCGCAGAGGGGATTGGGGAACGGTCGGGCCATTGCTTCGCTCGGCCAACAACGGCCTCGCTGCGCGAGGCCTGGAACAGGTGCGTCCTTGTGCGCCCGAACGTGAGCATGAGCACGGCCATGGCCATGGCCATGAGCACGAGCTTGAGCATGTGCATGTGCATGTGCTGCGTGTGCTGCGTGCGCGCGAGAGTCAGCGTGAGAGAAGACCCGGAGTGACTCGGCCGCCGGGACGACGCCCCGGCTCAGGCTTCAAATCAACAGCAACGTACGAATCAAGCGCCCGGTGCCCTCACCCCAGCCCTCCCCCAGAGGGAGAGGGAGCAAGACAAGCGGGAGCAACACACCCCGAAGTGACAAGCCAAGAGAAGGCCTCCAAATGACCGCGATGCTCGAAATAGGCGACCTTCATGTGTCTTACGGTCAGGTCGATGCGGTTCGCGGCGTCTCGCTCAACCTGGAACACGGCCAGATCATCTCGGTCATCGGCCCGAACGGCGCAGGCAAGACCACGCTGCTCGCTGCCGCCATGGGCCTGCTGCCCTGCAAAGGGGTGCTGCGCTTCGAGGGCGAGGACCTGCACGGGCTCGACGTGGAGGCGCGCGTCGAGCGCGGCCTCTGCCTGGTGCCCGAGAAGCGCGAGCTTTTCGGCGAACTCAGCGTGCTCGACAACCTGCAGCTCGGTGCCTTCGGCAGCAAGCTGCGCAGCGATGCCCTGAAGAAGCGGCTGCAGTCTGTCTACGACCGCTTCCCGCGCTTGGCCGAGCGCCGCGCGCAGCGCGCCGACACGCTCTCGGGCGGCGAGCGGCAGATGCTGGCGGTGGGTCGCGCGCTCATGTCGGCGCCGCGCCTGCTGATGCTGGACGAGCCCAGCCTGGGCTTGGCGCCGCTGATCGTGCGCGACATCCTGGCCATCGTGCGCAAGCTGCGTGAGGACGGCGTCTCCATCCTGCTGGTCGAGCAGAACGCGCGCGCGGCACTGGAGAGCTCGGACCACGGCTATGTGCTGGAGACCGGCGAGATCGCGCTGACCGGCGCGTCGCAGGAGCTGGCCAGTGATCCGCGCGTGCAGGCCACCTACCTCGGCGGGGGCACGAACGATGACGACTGAGCGCCCCGCCAGCCCGCTGCCGCCCTCGCAACGCACGCTGCCCGCGATGCTGGAGCGCCAGGCGGCGCGCTTCGGCGAGCGGCCGTTGCTGCGCATGGCGGGGCGGTCATGGACGCACGGAGATGCGCAGCGCGCGGCGGGCGCGCGTGCCGCGGCGCTGGCGCAGGCCGGCGTGCAGCGCGGGGACCGCGTCGCGCTGATGAGCGGCAACCGCATCGAGTTCCTCGAAGTCTTTCTCGGCTGCGGGTGGCTGGGCGCGGCGATGGTGCCGATCAACACGGCCTCGATGGGGCCGCAGATCGAATACTTCCTGCAGAACAGCGAGGCGAAGCTGCTGGTCATCGAAGCGGCCTTTCTCGAGCGCTTGCTGGCCGCAGATCTGGCGCGCACTTCTCTGCGCGAGATCTGGGTGCTGGATGGGCACGCCGGCAATGCGCCACCGGACGTGCGCACGCTGCCCTATCCCGCAGCGCGCGAGGCCCTGTTGCCGGCGGCGATGCAGCCCGGAGACCCGCTGGCCATCCTCTACACCTCCGGCACGACCGGTCCGGCGAAGGGGGTTGTGTGCCCGCATGCGCAGTACTACTGGTGGGGCGCCAACAGTGCCGATGTGCTCGGGGTCGGGCCCGAGGACTTGTTGTGCACCACGCTGCCCCTCTTTCATATCAACGCGCTCAACACCTTCGCGCAGGCGGCGCTCACCGGGTGCGAAGTGGTCTTCGAGCCCCGCTTCTCGGCATCGGGCTTCTGGCCGTCGATGCGGGCCTCGGGCGCGACGGTGGTCTACCTGCTGGGTGCGATGGTGCCCATCCTCCTGGCGCAGCCCGAAGGACCCGGCGAGCGCGACCACCGCGTGCGCGTCGGGCTGGGACCCGGCGTACCGGAATCGGCGGCCCTGGCCTTCCTGGAACGCACGGGCGTGCGGCTGCTGGAGGGCTATGGTTCCACCGAGACCAACTTCGCCATCGCCACCGCGCCCGATTCGCCGCGCGGCGGGGTGATGGGCTGGCTGCGCCCCGGTTTCCAGGCGCGCGTGGCGGATGAGCACGACGTTGCGCTGCCGGACGGCGAAGCCGGCGAACTGCTGCTGCGCGCCGACGAGCCGCATGCCTTCGCGAGCGGCTACTTCAACATGCCGGAGAAGACGGTCGAAGCCTGGCGCAACCTGTGGTTTCACACGGGCGACCGTGTTGTGCGCGAGGCGGACGGGGCTTTCCGCTTCGTCGACCGCATCAAGGACGCGATTCGCCGGCGCGGGGAGAACATCTCTTCCTTCGAGGTCGAGCAGGTGCTGCTGAGCCATCCGGGTGTCGCCGCCTGCGCGGTCTATCCCGTGCGCTCCGAGCTGGCCGAGGACGAGGTGATGGCCGCGCTGGTGGCGCGCGAGGGCGAGCGCCTCGAGCTGGCCGAGCTGCGCGCCTTCTGCGAGGCCCGGCTGCCGTACTTTGCCCTGCCGCGCTATGTCGACCTGCTGCCGGACCTGCCGCGCACCGAGAACGGCAAGGTGCAGAAGTACAAGCTGCGCGAGCTCGGCGTGACTGCCGCGACCTGGGACCATGGGCCCGGCGGGCGAGCGCCGGCCAAGGGCTGATGCCATGTCGACGCGTACCGCGCTGTTCTCCTTGGACGGACGCTCGGCCTTCGTGACCGGAGCAGGGCAAGGGCTCGGTGCGGCGATCGCGCGCGGGCTGGCCGAGGCCGGCGCCTGCGTGATGCTGACCGACATCGATGAGCAGGCGGCCGAGGGCGTGGCAGCCGGCTTGCGCGACGCAGGGCACGAGGCCAGCGCGATGGCGCTCGACGTGCGCGATGAGGCCAGTTTCCAACTGTGCTTCGACGCCGCCGTGCAGCGCTTCGGCGGCGTCGACGTGATGGTCAACAATGCCGCCCGCACACCTTCGACTTCGCTCTGGGACATCGACGTTGCGGAATGGGACGAGGTGCTGGCTGTCAATCTGCGCGGCAGCTTCTTCGGCTGCCGCCTCGCCGGGCGCCACATGCGCGAGCGCGGCACGGGCCGCATCGTCAACCTGGGCTCGATCGCCGGGCAGCAGGCGAGCGCGGCGACCGGCGTGCACTACGCCGCCTCGAAGGCGGGCGTGGTCGCACTCACCCGCGCTTTCGCGCAGGAACTCGCGCCGCACGGCGTCACGGTGAACGCACTGGCGCCGGCGGCGGTGCGCAGCCCGGTGCTCGAGGCGATGGACGAGAGGCAGCGCCGGACGCTTGCCGCGGGTATCCCGGTCGGACGCTTCGGCGAGCCGGAAGAAGTGGCCGCGGCAGTGGTCTACCTGGCCTCGCCCGCCGCGGCCTTCGTGACCGGTGCCACGCTGGACATCAACGGCGGACGCCTGATGCGCTGAGAGGGCGCATGCCATCGCCGACCATGGAACGTTTTCAGGACTGGACACTTCAGGTATGCAAGCACATTCAATGACGGGCCGCCACGTGCTCGTGACCGGTGCCGCACGCGGCATCGGTGCCGAAATCGCGCGCGCGCTGGCAGCGGAGGGCGCAGCCCTGACCCTGCTCGGGCGCGACCGCGCCGCACTGCTGCGCGTGGTCGGCTCGCTGCCCGGCAGCGGCCATGGCGTCGTGACCGCCGACGTGGCTGATCCCGAGGCGGTGGCAGCGGCCTTCGCGCAGGCGCGGGCCGAGCGCGGGCCGGTCGCGATTCTGGTCAACAACGCCGGCGCGGCCGAGAGTGCGCCCTTCCTGAAGACATCGGTCGCGCTGTGGCAGCGGATGCTGAACGTCAACCTGACGGGCAGCTTCCTCTGCGCCCAGGCGGCGCTGCCGGGCATGCTCGAAGCAGGCTGGGGCCGCATCGTCAACATCGCGAGCACGGCGGGGCAGAAGGGCTACGCCTATGTCAGCGCCTACACGGCGGCCAAGCACGGCGTGATCGGGCTCACGCGCTCGCTGGCGATGGAGGTGGCACGCAAGGGCGTGACGGTGAATGCCGTCTGCCCGGGCTATACGGACACCGACATCCTGCGCGACAGCGTCAGCAATGTGGTCGGCAAGACGGGGCGCAGCGAGGCCGAGGCAATGGCGGAGTTCGCTGCGGTCAACCCGCAGCGCCGCATCGTGCAGCCGGCCGAGGTGGCGGATGCGGTGCGCTGGCTGTGCGGGGAGGGCGCTGCGTCGGTCAACGGGCAATCGATCTCGGTCTCGGGCGGCGAGGTCACATGAAACAGAACGACGCTTCGCATGCGCTCTTGAGCGACGCGCAGGAGCTGGGCCACGAGGCCCGTGCCGGCACCGGCGACCATGCGGTCCTCAAGCTCTGGCTGCGCATGCTGGCCAGCACCACACAGGTGGAGGCCGAGATCCGCAAGCGGCTGCGCGAGAACTTCGACATCTCGCTGGCGCGCTTCGACTACATGGCGCAGCTCTACCGCTACCGCGAAGGCCTCAAGATGCGCGTGCTGTCGCGCTACCTCATGGTGACGGGCGGCAATGTCACGGGGCTGACCGACGAGCTCGAGCGCGAGGGCGTGGTCCAGCGCTCGGCGAGCCCGGAAGACCGCCGGGCCTGGATCGTGAGCCTGACGCCCAAGGGCCGCCGCGGTTTCGAGGCCATGGCGAAAGCGCACGAGGAATGGCTGCTGGAGCTCTTCGCGGGCCTGGATGAGAAGGCGGTGCACCAGCTGTATTCGCAGCTCGGGGCGCTGCGCGTGCACCTCGTGCGCTAGCATTCTTTTGTCTTGCGGAAGTCCCTGGGATAAACTCGCGCCTCCATGTTCATTCATCACGTCAATCAGACAGGTCAAGGCGGCCGGGGAGCCTGGCCTTGGCGCACGCCATCGTTGCAGCCTGTTTGATTGCACGGCGCACGCCGTGCGCCCACGGCCGAGGTCCATCGCGACGCGGCCATCTCTCATGTGAATGACACTGGCGACCACGTGGTGTCGCCGGCTGACGGAGACCCCACCCCGTGATCACCGAACTCGAATTCAAGAGCCTCAGCGCGCAGGGCTACAACCGCATCCCGCTGATGGTCGAGGCCTTTGCCGACCTCGAAACCCCGCTGTCCCTTTATCTCAAGCTGGCTCACGCGAAGGAAGGCGGCCGCCATAGCTTCCTGCTGGAATCGGTCGTGGGCGGCGAGCGCTTCGGCCGCTACAGCTTCATCGGCCTGCCGGCGCGTACCCTGCTGCGCGCCAGTGGCTTCGGCGCCAAGGCGCTGACACAGGTCGTCACCGGCGGCAAGGTGGTCGAGGAGGTTCGCGGCAATCCGCTGGACTTCGTCGCGGCTTACCAGGAACGCTTCAAGGTGGCCCTGCGGCCCGGCCTGCCGCGCTTCTGCGGTGGGCTGGCCGGCTACTTCGGGTACGACACGGTGCGCCATATCGAGAAAAAGCTCGAACTGAGTTGTCCGCCCGACACGCTGGGCTGCCCCGACATCCTCTTGCTGCAATGCGAGGAACTGGCGGTGATCGACAACCTCTCGGGCAAGCTCTACCTGATCGTCTACGCCGACCCGGCTCAACCGGAGGCCTATGCCAATGCCAAGCGGCGCCTGCGCGAGCTGCGTGAGCAGCTCAAGTACTCGGTCAGCGCGCCACAGGTGCGGCCGACCCAGGCGCATCCCCCCGAGCGCAGCTTCGCCAAGGCCGACTACCTCGCGGCGGTGGAGCGGGCCAAGGAACTGATCGCCGCCGGCGACTTCATGCAGGTCCAGGTGGGCCAACGCATCAGCAAGCGCTACACCGAATCGCCGCTGTCGCTTTACCGCGCGCTGCGTTCGCTCAACCCGTCTCCCTACATGTACTACTACGACCTGGGCGACTTCCACGTGGTGGGCGCCTCGCCGGAGATCCTGGTGCGCCAGGAGCAAACGGGCGGAGGCGAGCAGAAGATCACCATCCGACCCCTCGCCGGCACCCGGCCGCGCGGTGCCTCGCCCGAGCTGGACAAGGCGGCCGAGCAGGAGCTGATCAACGACCCCAAGGAGCGTGCCGAGCACGTGATGCTGATCGACCTGGCGCGCAACGACATCGGCCGCATCGCCAAGACCGGGAGCGTGAAGGTGACAGAGGCCTTCGCCATCGAGCGCTACAGCCACGTGATGCACATCGTGAGCAATGTGGAGGGCACCTTGAAGGACGGCATGACGGCCATCGACGTGTTGAAGGCCACCTTTCCCGCCGGCACCCTGACGGGCGCGCCCAAGGTGCACGCGATGGAGCTGATCGACCAGCTGGAGCCCACCAAGCGCGGCCTTTATGGCGGTGCCTGCGGCTACATCAGCTATGCGGGCGACATGGACGTGGCCATCGCCATCCGGACTGGCATCGTGAAGGACCAGATGCTGCACGTGCAGGCGGCGGCGGGTGTGGTGGCCGATTCGGTGCCGGAGCTGGAGTGGAAGGAAACCGAGGCGAAGGCGCGAGCGCTGCTGCGCGCCGCCGAACTGGTCGAGGAAGGACTCGAGTGATGGCCGACGAATTTCAGAACACCGACTTCTCGCACGAGATCATCGGGGCCGCGATCGAGGTGCAACGGGTGCTCGGCGTTGGCCTGCCGGCCGAGGCGTACGCCGCCGCACTGGAGATCGAGCTCGCCGAGCGCGAGATCGGCTTCGTGCGGGACGTGCCGGTGTCGGCCAGCTACAAGGGCCGATCGCTGGGCGAGGTCTGCCGCGCGGGCTTCGTGGTCGAGCAATCGGTGGTCGTCGAGGTGAAGGCGGTGGATGTGTTGACCGACCTGCATCGTGCCCAGGCGCAGGCCACCGTGCGGCTGTCGGGGCTGCCGCTGGGCTTGCTCGTCAATTTCAACGTGTTCCCGGTGGTCAAGGGCGTGCATCGGATCGGAGCCAAGCCATGAAACTGCTGATGATCGACAACTACGACAGCTTTACCTACAACCTCGTCCAGTATTTCGGCGAGCTTGGCGCCGAGGTGGAAGTGCATCGCAATGACGAGATCACGGTCGAAGGGGTGGGCGAGCGCATCGCGGCCGGGGTCGGGCGGCTGGTGATCTCGCCCGGACCGTGTTCGCCGGCCGAAGCCGGCATCTCGGTTGCGGCGATCAAGGAGTTCGCTGGCACGCTGCCGATTCTGGGGGTCTGCCTGGGCCACCAGGCGATCGGCGCTGCGTTCGGCGCTCGCATCGTGCGTGCGCAGCAGCTCATGCATGGCAAGACCAGCGAGATCACGACCACGCGCGAAGGTGTCTTCGCCGGGTTGCCCGAGAAGTTCGTGGTCAATCGCTACCACTCGCTGTCCATCGAGCGCGACTCCTGCCCGGGCGAACTCAAGCTCACGGCCTGGACCGAGGACGGCGAGATCATGGGCGTGCGGCACACCGGCTTCGAGCGACCAGTGCGCATCGAGGGCGTGCAGTTCCACCCCGAGTCCATCCTCACCGAGCACGGCCACGCCATGCTCAAGAACTTCCTGGAGTAACACCATGAGCAGGCCCCTGGTCGATCTGCGCAGCGACACTGTCACCCGGCCGACCGCCGCAATGCGCGAGGCCATGCTCGCGGCGCCGCTGGGAGACGACGTGTTCGCTGACGATCCAAGCGTCAACGCGCTCCAGGCGCAGATCGCCGAAATGCTGGGTTTCGAGGCGGCTCTCTTCGTCCCAACCGGAACGCAGAGCAATTTTTGCGGGATCCTTGCCCATTGCCAGCGTGGCGACGAGTACATCGTCGGTCAGATGGCGCACTGCTATCGCTGGGAAGGCGGTGGCGCGGCGGTGTTCGGCAGCGTGCAGCCGCAGCCGCTCGATCATCAGCCGGACGGCACCCTGGCCCTGAAAGACATCGAGGCCGCCATCAAGCCCGATGACGCGCATTTCGCCCGTACCCGCTTGCTCGCGCTGGAGAACACGTTGGGCGGCAAGCTGCTGCCTTTCGACTATGTCGAGAAGGCCACGCAGCTCGCGAAGCGCAGCGGTCTCGCGCGGCATCTCGATGGCGCGCGACTCTTCAACGCGGCGGTTGCGCAGGCGGCGCAGCGCGGCAGCGACGCCCGCGACGAGGCACGGGGTATCGCGGGCTGCTTCGACAGCGTCTCCGTCTGCTTCAGCAAAGGCCTCGGCGCGCCGGTGGGCTCAGCGCTGTGCGGATCGCGCGAGCTGATCGCGCGCGCCCACCGCATCCGGAAGATGGCTGGCGGCGGCATGCGCCAGGCCGGGATGCTGGCTGCCGCGGCGTCGCATGCGCTGGAGCACCACATCGATCGTCTGGCCGATGATCACGCGCTGGCGCGCCGGCTGGCCGAGGGCCTGGCCGGAATCGACGGCTTGCAAGTCGAGGCGCCGCAAACCAATCTGCTCTTCGTCGACCTGGTGGGCGCGGCGCAGGCGCGCTCCGCCGACTTGCTCCCCCACCTGAAGCGTGAGGGTGTGCTTGCCACCGGTCTGTACCGCCTGCGTTTCGCGACGCACCTGGACGTCGACGCCGATGGCATCGACCACGCCATCGCCGCCATACGGAGCTTCTTTCATGCCTGAGGTGCAATCGCTGCTGCTCTTCGTCATTGCCGGTCTGCTGTTGAACCTGACGCCCGGCCCGGACGTGCTCTATATCGTGACGCGCGCACTGCGCTCGGGCGTGCGCGCCGGCATCGTGGCCGGACTGGGCATCACGGCGGGTTGTTTCGTGCACATCACTGCTGCCGCGGTGGGCTTGGGTGCGCTGATGCAGGCCTCGGCGGGGTTGTTCACGGTGCTCAAGTGGGTCGGCGCGGCCTACCTTCTTTGGGTCGGCATCCGCATGCTCGTGTCACGCATGCCGAAGGAGGATGTCCTGCCGATCGACGACGTGCCGGATCGTCCCAGCCTGAAGAGCGTCTTTCTCGGTGGCTTCTGGACCAATGTGCTCAACCCGAAGGTGGCGCTGTTCTTCCTCGCTTTTGTGCCGCAGTTCATCGCGCCCGAGACGGCCAGCAAGCCGCTGGCTTTCTTCCTGTTGGGGACGCTGTTCAACTTCAACGCCATTTTCGTGAATGTCGGATGGGCCTTGCTGGCAGGCTGGACGGCGCGCCATGTGGGCTCCGTACGCCGCGGCATGCACTGGCTGGAGCGCGGCGCGGGCGCCCTGTTCATCGGCTTTGGCGTCCGGCTTGCACTCGCAGAAAATCCGGGCGCAGGCCCATCCGTTCACTGACCCAAGGGAGACTTCATCATGCCCATCACCCCCCAGGAAGCCCTGCAACGCACCATCGAGCACCGCGAGGTGTTCCACGACGAGATGCTGCACATTGTGCGTCTCATCATGAGCGGGGAGTGCTCGCCGGTGATGATGGCGGCGCTGATCACCGGCCTGCGCGTCAAGAAGGAAACCATCGGCGAGATCACTGCTGCCGCGCAAGTGATGCGCGAGGTCTCGACCAAGGTCCCGGTGGCCGACACCCGCCACCTGGTCGACATCGTCGGAACCGGCGGCGACGGCTCGCACACCTTCAACATCTCGACGTGCTCGATGTTCGTGGCGGCCGCAGCGGGCGCCAAGGTCAGCAAGCATGGTGGCCGGAGCGTGAGCAGCAAGTCCGGCAGCGCGGACGTGCTGGAGTCGCTGGGCGTCAACATCAACCTTGCGCCCGAGCAGATCGCGAAGTGCATCGCGGACGTGGGCATCGGCTTCATGTTCGCGCCCAACCACCACCCGGCCATGAAGAACGTGGCGCCGGTGCGCAAGGAGTTGGGCATCAAGACCATCTTCAACATCCTGGGGCCTCTCACCAACCCGGCCGGCGCGCCGAACATTCTGATGGGCGTGTTCCATGCGGACCTGGTCGGCATCCAGGTGCGCGCGCTGCAGCGGCTGGGCGCGGAACATGCGCTGGTGGTCTATGGGCGCGACGGCATGGACGAGATCTCGCTCGGCGCCGCCACCATGGTCGGCGAGCTGAAGAACGGCGAGGTGCGCGAGTACGAGTTGCATCCCGAGGACTTCGGCTTCGCGATGTCGAGCAACCGCACACTGCGCGTCGAGACCCCCGAGCAATCGAAGGCGATGCTGCTGGGCGTGCTGGACAACCAGCCGGGGCCGGCGCGCGACATCGTGATCCTCAATGCCGGCGCTGCGCTCTATGCAGCCGACCTGGTCGACTCGATGGCGGGCGGGATCGCGCGCGCCCGTGCGGCGCTGGAGTCGGGCGCGGCGAAGGTCAAGCTGGCCGAACTGGTCCAGGCGACCCACGCGGCCTGAGGAGGGGGAAGGCATGTCCGACATCCTCGAGAAAATCGTCGCGGTCAAGCAAGAAGAGGTGGCTGCGGCGCGCAAGAAGCGCTCGCTCGAAGCCATGCGCTTCGATGCCGAAAGCCGGGTGCTCACGCGCGACTTCACCGGCGCGCTGCGCGCCAAGATCGCAGGCGGCCAGGCGGCAGTCATCGCCGAGGTCAAGAAGGCCAGTCCGAGCAAAGGCGTGTTGCGCGCCGACTTCATCCCGGCCGACATCGCGCAGAGCTATGCCGAAGGCGACGGCAGGGTCAGCGCTGCCTGCCTCTCGGTCTTGACCGATCGCCAGTTCTTCCAGGGCGGTATCGACTATCTCAAGCAGGCGCGCGCCTCCTGCGAGCTGCCGGTGCTGCGCAAGGACTTCATCGTCGATGCCTACCAGGTCTACGAATCGCGGGCCATCGGCGCCGATGCGATCCTGCTGATCGCGGCCTCCCTGGACGACGCGCAGATGCGCGATTTCGAGGTCATCGCGGCGGGGCTGGGCATGGCCGTGCTGGTGGAAGTGCACGATGCGGCCGAGCTGGATCGGGCGCTGAAGCTACGCACGCCACTCATCGGCATCAACAACCGCAATCTGCGGACCTTCGAGGTCTCGGTGCAGACCACCCTCGATTTGCTGCCGAGAATGCCGGCAGATCGCCTCCTCGTCACGGAGTCCGGCATCACATTGCGTGAGGACGTGGCGAAGCTGCGTGCCGCCGGCGTCAATGCCTTTTTGGTGGGCGAGGCCTTCATGCGTGCCGACGAGCCGGGCGATGCACTGGCTGAGCTGTTCCGATGAGCCCGCTGCCCACCCAACTGGCCAGCTGCGATCCGGCTGATTGGCCTGTTGCCCCGGGGTGGCAGCCCCTGGTCGGGGAGTTCTTCGGCTCGCCGGCCGGGCTCAAGCTGGTCGACTTCCTGCATGAGCGGCTCGAGGCTGGCACAGCCATCTTTCCGCCTCGGCCCCTGCGGGCCCTCGAGCTCACGCCGCCGGAGGCGGTGCGCGTCGTGGTCCTGGGCCAGGACCCGTACCACGGGCGTGGCCAAGCCGAGGGACTCGCCTTTTCCGTGGCGCCTGGCGTGGCCCTCCCACCATCGCTGCGCAACATCTTCAAGGAGCTGGAGCGCGACCTCGGCACCCCACCGCCGCGTTTCCCCGATCCGGGCGGCAGCCTTGTCAAATGGGCCACTCACGGCGTGCTGCTGCTCAACACCTGCCTGACGGTGGAGGAGGGGCAGCCAGCCAGCCATTCCGGTCGGGGCTGGGAGGTGCTGACCGATGCCGTGATTCGCCACATAGCCGACGGCGACCGCCCGGTGGTTTTCATGTTGTGGGGATCGCATGCACAAAGCAAGCGTGCCCTGATTGACAGCGACCGGCACAAGGTGCTGGCCGCGAACCATCCCTCGCCGCTTTCGGCGCTTCGCCCACCGGTTCCCTTCATCGGTTGCGGCCATTTTGGCGAGGCCCGGGCTTGGCGGGAGTCCCAGGCTCTTTAATTGATCCGGGTGAAATAAGCGGGCCGCTGTGCAGCGGCGGCTGGAGACATTTCGGCCGCGGAGCGGTGCTGCCCTGTCCTGATCACAGCCAAGCCCTCTGATCGACCTGCCCTGTCAACCGTGCTATATTTCGAGGTTCGCCGGAGAGGTGGCCGAGTGGTTAATGGCAGCAGACTGTAAATCTGCCCTCTTACGAGTACGCTGGTTCGAATCCAGCCCTCTCCACCAGCGAAGAACGGATTTTGCAGAGCGTTTGAATGACGGGTTTCGGTGCAGGGCTGGAAGGCGAAAGCGCAAAACCCGGACCGTGCTACGGTGCAGCCCTTGCTCGAGGGGTTGCACCGAATGCGGGAGTAGTTCAATGGTAGAACCCTAGCCTTCCAAGCTAATGACGCGGGTTCGATTCCCGTCTCCCGCTCCAGCAATCTCCGTCGACGCAAGGTGCAGGTTTTATAGGTATTTCGCCCATTTGGCTCAGTGGTAGAGCACTCCCTTGGTAAGGGAGAGGTCGCGGGTCCGATTCCCGCAATGGGCACCAGTCTTGGGGTTGCAGCCGGGTGGTTGCAACCCCATGTCAGTGTGTTGATCTAGTTATTTTTCGGAGTCGAGAAAATGGCAAAAGGAAAATTCACCCGCACGAAGCCGCACGTGAACGTGGGCACGATCGGTCACGTGGACCATGGCAAGACGACCCTGACGGCGGCGATTGCGACCGTGCTGTCGGCCAAGTTCGGCGGTGAAGCCAAGGCCTACGACCAGATCGATGCGGCGCCCGAAGAAAAGGCGCGCGGCATCACCATCAACACGGCCCACGTCGAGTACGAGACGGCCAATCGCCACTACGCGCACGTTGATTGCCCTGGCCACGCCGACTACGTCAAGAACATGATCACCGGTGCCGCCCAGATGGACGGCGCCATCCTCGTGTGCTCGGCAGCCGACGGCCCGATGCCCCAGACCCGTGAGCACATCCTGCTGGCGCGCCAGGTGGGTGTGGGCTACATCATCGTTTACCTCAACAAGTGCGACATGGTCGACGACAAGGAGCTGCTGGAGCTCGTCGAGATGGAGGTGCGCGAGCTGCTGGACAAGTACGAATTCCCGGGCGACGACACCCCCATCATTCACGGCTCGGCCAAGCTGGCCCTGGAAGGCGACAAGGGCGAACTCGGCGAGGGCTCCATCATGAAGCTGGCCGAGGCCCTGGACAGCTACATCCCCACCCCTGAGCGTGCGGTGGACGGCACCTTCCTCATGCCTGTGGAAGACGTCTTCTCCATCTCTGGCCGCGGCACCGTGGTGACCGGAGCCGTTGAGCGCGGCGTCATCAAGGTTGGCGAGGAAATCGAGATTGTCGGCATCCGAGCGACCCAGAAGACCACCTGCACGGGCGTTGAGATGTTCCGCAAGCTGCTGGACCAGGGCCAGGCTGGCGACAACGTGGGTGTGCTGCTGCGCGGCACCAAGCGTGAGGATGTCGAGCGCGGGCAGGTGCTGTGCAAGCCGGGCTCCATCAAGCCCCACACGCACTTCACCGCCGAGGTGTATGTGCTGAGCAAGGACGAGGGCGGGCGTCACACGCCTTTCTTCAACAACTACCGTCCGCAGTTCTACTTCCGCACCACCGATGTGACCGGTGCGATCGAGCTGCCCCAGGACAAGGAGATGGTCATGCCCGGCGACAACGTGTCCATCACGGTGAAGCTGATCAACCCCATCGCCATGGAGGAGGGCCTGCGCTTCGCCATTCGCGAAGGCGGCCGCACCGTGGGCTCGGGCGTGGTGGCGAAAATTCTGGACGTCTAAGCGATTTCGCGGAGGGGTATAGCTCAATTGGCAGAGCGTCGGTCTCCAAAACCGAAGGTTGTAGGTTCGATTCCTACTGCCCCTGCCACTCCAAGGTGGCGTTGAGAAAGCCAGGCGCGAAAGCGGCGGGCTGAGGAAACCCAAAGAGCCCGTCATGACCTGACGGGCTTCGGTGTCTGGAATGACGCCAAGAATTGAAGAGGCCGAAGGGCCGCAGGAACAAAGCCCAGGATGGCTACTTCTCAAATCGAAACCGTGAGCACCGGCGCAGACAAGGCCAAGTTGGCCGTGGCTGTCGTACTCGCGGTGGGCGCCATCGTGGCGTTTTACCTGCTGTCGCGCCAGGGCGCGCTCGTGCAGTGGGTCGTCCTGCTGGTGGGGCTGGCGGCCGCCGTGGGCGCCTTCGCGAGTTCGGAGAATGGCCGCCAGCTTTGGGCCTTTGGTCGTGATTCGTGGCGCGAGGTCAAGAAGGTCGTGTGGCCGAGCCGCAAGGAAACGATCCAGATGACGGCCTATGTGTTCGCCTTCGTCCTGGTTATGTCCGTCTTCCTCTGGCTTACGGACAAGACGCTCGAATGGGTGTTTTTCGACCTCATTCTGGGCTGGAGAAAATGATGACTGACGACGCTGTCGACACAACGCCAGAACATACGCCCGTGCTGGCGCCGCCCGCCAACCCCGACCTGCGCTGGTATGTGGTGCATGCCTACTCAGGCATGGAGAAGGCCGTGGAACGCAATATCACCGAGCGCATCAATCGGGCCGGCATGCAGGACAAGTTCGGTCGCATCCTGGTGCCGACCGAGGAGGTGGTCGAGATAAAGAACGGCCAGAAGCGCACCACCGAGCGACGCTTCTTCCCGGGCTACGTGCTGGTCGAGATGATCATGGACGATGAGAGCTGGCACCTGGTGAAGCACACCAACAAGGTGACGGGTTTCGTCGGAGGCGCGAAGAATCGACCTGCCCCCATTTCGCAGAAGGAAGTCGAGGACATCGTCTCCCAAATGCAGCAGGGCACCGAGAAGCCGCGCCACAAGGTCGAATTCATCGTGGGCGAATTCGTGCGCGTCAAGGAAGGCCCGTTCACCGACTTCAACGGTACGGTCGAGGAAGTCAACTACGAGAAGAGCAAGGTGCGCGTGTCGGTCATGATCTTCGGCCGCGCGACGCCTGTTGAACTGGAATTCTCGCAAGTCGAGAAAACCTGAGTCAGTTTTCGGCTGCGCGTTGTCCGACTCGGCGCGCGGCTTTGACCGAAGAGTCGTCAACCCCGGGGAGCTGCGGCTGAGAAGGCCAAGGCGCTAGGACCCGCAAGGAGTAAAGCATGGCGAAGAAAATCGTCGGCTTCATCAAGCTGCAAGTGCCAGCTGGTAAAGCCAATCCGTCGCCGCCTATCGGCCCCGCACTGGGCCAGCGCGGTTTGAACATCATGGAATTCTGCAAGGCGTTCAACGCGCAGACCCAGGGCGTCGAGCCCGGCCTGCCGCTGCCGGTGGTCATCACCGCGTTCGCCGACAAGAGCTTCACCTTCATCATCAAGACGCCCCCGGCGATCACCCTGATCAAGAAGGCCATCAAGCTCGATAAGGGTTCCGCACGTCCGCACACCGACAAGGTCGGCAAGATCACGCGCGCACAACTCGAAGAGATCGCCAAGACCAAGATGAAGGACCTGACCGCCGCCGACCTGGATGCAGCGGTCCGCACCATCGCCGGCTCGGCCCGCTCGATGGGCGTGAATGTGGAGGGCGTGTAAATGGCCAAGCTGACCAAGAAACAAAAGGCCCTCGTGGGCAAGGTCGATAGCAACAAGCTGTACCCGCTCGTCGACGCGATTGGCATCGTCAAGGAAGCCGCCACCGCGAAGTTCGATGAGTCGATCGACGTGGCCGTGCAGCTCGGCATCGACGCCAAGAAGTCAGACCAGGTGGTGCGCGGCGCGGTCGTGATGCCCAATGGCACCGGCAAGATCAAGCGGGTGGCCGTGTTCGCCCAGGGCGCCAAGGCCGAAGAAGCCAAGGCCGCCGGCGCCGACATCGTTGGCATGGACGATCTGGCTGCTCAGGTGAAGGCCGGCGACATGCCCTTCGACGTGGTGATTGCCGCGCCGGACGCAATGCGCGTGGTCGGTGCGCTGGGCCAGATCCTCGGTCCGCGCGGCCTGATGCCGAACCCCAAGGTCGGTACCGTGACTCCCGACGTCGCGACTGCTGTCAAGAACGCCAAGGCGGGCCAGGTGCAGTTCCGCGTCGACAAGGCCGGGATCATCCACGGCACGATCGGCCGCCGATCGTTCGATGCCGACAAGCTGCAGGGCAACCTGGCCGCGCTGATCGAGGCGCTGGTCAAGGCCAAGCCGGCTTCGAGCAAGGGCATCTACCTGCGCAAGGTGGCCGTGTCGTCGACGATGGGTGTGGGTGTCCGGGTGGACACGCAGACCATCTCGGCCCAGGGCTGAGCGTAATGAAGGCGGGCCTTGCCTCGGCAGGGCCCCGATGAGATCGGCCCCGTTGTCTGTCAAAGGCGGGCGGGGCGGTGTGGTGGGTCGGGGCTGCGTGCAAGCGCTTTCCCGGGCCATCCTAGACCGCTGGCGTGTAGGAGGGCCTGCACTTAATCGCTTCGACCTTCGCGAGGCAACCAGCGCAGATGGCGATCCCGCTGCAAGGAATCATTCCGAAACAGTTGGTCGCTGCATGAAGCGCGTCCCGAGGCTCCTGGCCGAAGGACGCATTGAAAAGGAGTAGACCTTGAGTCTGAATCGCAGTGAGAAAGAAGCGGTCATCAGTGATGTGACCAGCCTCGCCGCAAAAGCTCAAACGCTCGTGATGGCGGAATACCGTGGCATCACGGTTGCTGACATGACCCGTCTGCGCAACGATGCGCGCAGCAAGGGTGTGACCCTGAGTGTTCTCAAGAACACCCTGGCACGCCGTGCTGTCGCTGGTAGCGCTTTCGAAGTCGTCGGTGACCAGATGACCGGTCCGCTGATCTATGGCTTCTCCGAGGACGCCGTGGCCGCCGCGAAAGTGGTGGCCGATTTCGCGAAGACCAACGACAAACTGGTCATTCGCGGTGGCGCCTTCGGTGGCAAGGCCCTGGACGTCGAAGGCGTTAAGCAACTGGCCAACATCCCTTCCAAGGAAGTGCTGCTGGCGCAACTGCTGGGCTTGATGCAGTCCCCCATCTCGCGCACGGCCCGTGTCCTGGCCGCGCTCGCCGAGAAGCGTGGTGGTGGCGAAGCCCCGGCCGAGGCTGCGGCCGAAGCCCAAGCCGCCTGAGCTTGCTTTTGAAAAATTCAACCCAATTGTTAGGAAACCCAAATGGCATTCGATAAAGACGCATTTCTGACCGCGCTCGACAGCATGACGGTCCTCGAGCTCAACGATCTGGTGAAAGCCATCGAAGAGAAGTTCGGCGTGAGCGCCGCAGCCATGGCCGCCCCGGCGGCCGGTGGTGGCGGTGCCGCTGCTGCTGCCGTCGAGGAAAAGACCGAGTTCAACGTCATGCTGCTGGAAGCTGGCGCGAACAAGGTTTCCGCGATCAAGGCCGTGCGCGAAATCACCGGCCTGGGCCTCAAGGAAGCCAAGGACCTGGTGGAAGCCGCTCCGAAGGCTGTGAAGGAAGGCGTGGCCAAGGCCGACGCCGAAGCGATGAAGAAGAAGCTGGAAGACGCCGGCGCAAAGGCGGAACTGAAGTAATTCGGTTCCCACGCAGGGCTGGAGTGTGCCGAAAGGCCCTCCAGCCTTTGCCGCTTTCAGAGCGCACCCAAAAGTCGGCTTGATGCCGGTTTTCCCGGAGACCGCGAGGTAGACGGAGAAGCCAGATCAAGATGATTTTTGAGTGTCTTCTGACCCCGACTGCAGAAGATCCCTTGGTTCGGGTGATGTGCAACGCATCACTGTCCGCCAACGGCTGGTAGTGGCCAGCCGCCAAGCAGTGGCGCGAAAGCGCTGCTGACAAGTCGCTGAAGATCTCAAGCTCCGGAGCTCTCATGGCCCAAACGTCCACGTACAGTTACACCGAACGCAAGCGCATCCGAAAGAACTTCGGTAACCGCGACAGCGTCGTCGAAATTCCCTACCTGCTCCAGATGCAGAAGGACGCCTATACCGCGTTCCTGCAAGCGGGCATCCCCCCTCAGAAACGCACCGTGGAAGGCCTGCAGGCCGCTTTCGACGCTGCTTTCCCGATCGTCTCGCACAACGGCTTCGTGGAAATGAAATTCCTCGAGTACAACCTCGCGAAGCCGGCTTTCGATGTGCGCGAGTGCCAGACCCGCGGGCTCACCTTTGCCTCGGCCGTGCGTGCCAAGGTACAGTTGATCATCTACGACCGCGAGTCCTCGACCTCGCAGTCGAAGGTGGTCAAGGAAGTGAAGGAGCAGGAGGTCTACATGGGCGAAGTGCCGCTCATGACCGAAAAAGGCTCTTTCATCATCAACGGCACCGAGCGCGTGATCGTCTCGCAGCTGCACCGCTCGCCGGGTGTGTTCTTCGAGCATGACAAGGGCAAGACGCACAGCTCCGGCAAGCTGTTGTTCTCGGCCCGCGTGATCCCCTACCGCGGCTCCTGGCTGGACTTCGAGTTCGACCCGAAGGACATGCTGTACTTCCGCGTCGACCGTCGCCGCAAGATGCCGGTGACGATCCTGCTGAAGGCCATCGGCCTGAACCCGGAATCAATCCTCGCGAACTTTTTCGTCAATGACAACTTCCGCCTCATGGACAGCGGCGCGCAGATGGAGTTCGTCTCCGAGCGCCTGCGCGGAGAAGTCGCTCGCTTCGACATTACTGACAAGTCGGGCAAAGTGGTCGTCGCCAAGGACAAGCGCGTCACCGCGCGCCACACGCGCGAGCTCGAGCAGACGGGCACCACGCACATCAGCGTGCCGGAAGACTTCCTGGTCGGCCGCGTGCTGGCACGCAACATCGTCGACCCAGACTCCGGCGAGATCCTGGCCAAGGCCAATGACGAGCTGACCGAAGCGCTGCTGAAGAAGCTCCGCGCCGCCGGCGTGCAAGAGCTGCAGGCCATCTACACCAACGAACTCGATCAGGGCGCGTACATCTCGCAGACCCTTCGCATCGACGAGACGGTGGACGAGTTCGCCGCCCGCGTGGCTATCTACCGCATGATGCGCCCCGGCGAGCCGCCGACGGAAGACGCGGTGCAGGCCCTGTTCCAGCGCCTGTTCTACAACCCCGACACCTACGACCTGTCGCGCGTCGGCCGCATGAAGTTCAACGCCAAGGTTGGCCGTGATGAGTCGACCGGCCCGATGGTGCTGACCAACGAGGACATCCTCTCGGTGGTCAAGATCCTGGTGGACCTGCGCAACGGCCGCGGCGAAGTCGACGACATCGATCACCTCGGCAATCGCCGGGTGCGTTGCGTCGGCGAGTTGGCGGAGAATCAATACCGTACCGGCCTTGCCCGCATTGAAAAGGCCGTCAAGGAGCGCCTGGGCCAGGCCGAGCAGGAGCCGCTGATGCCGCACGATCTCATCAACAGCAAGCCGATCTCGGCTGCGCTGAAGGAGTTCTTCGGCGCCTCGCAACTGTCGCAGTTCATGGATCAGACCAACCCGCTGTCCGAGATCACGCACAAGCGTCGCGTCTCGGCCCTTGGCCCGGGCGGCCTGACGCGCGAGCGCGCCGGCTTCGAAGTGCGCGACGTGCACGTCACGCACTACGGCCGCGTGTGCCCGATCGAAACACCTGAAGGCCCGAACATCGGCCTGATCAATTCGCTGGCTCTGTACGCTCGCCTGAACGAGTACGGCTTCATCGAGACGCCATACCGCCGTGTGGTGGACGCCAAGGTCACGAACGAGATCGACTACCTCTCGGCCATCGAGGAAGGCAAGTACGTGATCGCGCAGGCGAACGCCGCGCTCGACAAGGACGGCCGCCTGACCGGCGACCTGGTGTCGGCGCGCGAGACCGGCGAATCGATCCTGGTCTCCGCCGAGCGCGTGCAGTACATGGACGTGTCGCCGGCGCAGATCGTGTCGGTGGCCGCTTCGCTGGTGCCCTTCCTGGAGCACGACGACGCGAATCGCGCGTTGATGGGCGCCAACATGCAGCGCCAGGCGGTGCCGGTGCTGCGCCCCGAGAAGGCCTTTGTCGGCACCGGCATCGAACGTGTCTCCGCCGTCGACTCCGGCACGGTCGTTACGGCCAGCCGGGGCGGCGTGGTCGACTACGTCGATGCCACCCGCATCGTGGTGCGCGTGAACGACGCCGAAGCGGCGGCTGGTGAGGTGGGTGTCGACATCTACAACCTGATCAAGTATCAGCGTTCGAACCAGAACACGAACATCCACCAGCGTCCGATCGTCAAGCGTGGCGACAAGATCGCCAAGGGCGACGTGATCGCCGACGGCGCCTCGACGGATCTGGGCGAGCTGGCGTTGGGCCAGAACATGCTGGTCGCGTTCATGCCCTGGAACGGCTACAACTTCGAGGACTCGATCCTGATCAGCGAGCGCGTGGTTGCCGAAGACCGCTACACCTCGATCCACATCGAGGAACTGGTGGTGATGGCGCGCGACACCAAGCTGGGCGCGGAAGAAATCACCCGCGACATCCCGAACCTGGCCGAGCAGCAGCTCAATCGCCTGGACGAATCCGGGATCATCTACGTCGGCGCCGAAGTGCAGCCCGGCGACACGCTGGTCGGCAAGGTCACGCCAAAGGGTGAGACCACGCTGACGCCTGAAGAGAAGCTGCTGCGCGCGATCTTCGGCGAGAAGGCTTCCGACGTGAAGGACACATCGCTGCGCGTGGACCAGGGCTCGCAGGGCACCGTGATCGACGTGCAGGTGTTCACCCGCGAAGGCATCCAGCGCGACAAGCGTGCCCAGCAGATCATCGACGACGAGCTCAAGCGCTTCCGGCTCGACCTCAACGACCAGCTGCGCATCGTCGAGGCCGACGCCTTCGACCGCATCGAGAAGCTCCTGATCGGCAAAGTTGCCAACGGCGGCCCGAACAAGCTGGCCAAGGGCAGCAAGCTCGACAAGGCGTACCTCTCGTCGATCGAGAAGTTCCACTGGTTCGACATCCGCCCGGCGGACGACGAAGTGGCTTCGCAGCTCGAGTCGATCAAGAACTCGCTGGAGCAGACGCGCCACAGCTTCGATCTCGCCTTCGAAGAAAAGCGCAAGAAGCTCACGCAGGGTGACGAGCTGCCTGCGGGCGTGCTGAAGATGGTCAAGGTCTACCTGGCCGTCAAGCGGCGCCTGCAGCCCGGCGACAAGATGGCCGGCCGTCACGGAAACAAGGGCGTGGTGTCGAAGATCGTTCCCGTCGAGGACATGCCGCACATGGCCGACGGAACGCCGTGCGACATCTGCCTGAACCCGCTGGGCGTGCCCTCGCGGATGAACGTCGGGCAGGTGCTCGAGGTGCATCTGGGCTGGGCCGGCAAGGGCGTGGGCCAGCGCATCGGCGATCTGCTGCAGGCCGAGGCCAAGGTGGCCGAGCTGCGCCAGTTCATGGACAAGCTCTACAACGGCTCGGGCCGCAAGGAAGACCTCGCCAGGCTGAGCGACGCTGACATCCTCGAGATGGCCGGCAATCTGTCGACAGGCGTGCCTTTCGCGACGCCCGTGTTCGACGGTGCCTCAGAAGAGGAAATCCGCGGCATGCTGCACCTCGCCTACCCCGACGAGATCGCCAAGGCCAAGGGCCTGACCGCAACGCGCACCCAGGCCTACCTGTACGACGGACGCACGGGCGACCAGTTCGAGCGTCCCGTCACCGTGGGCTACATGCACGTGCTGAAGCTGCATCACCTGGTGGATGACAAGATGCACGCTCGCTCGACCGGTCCCTACAGCCTGGTCACGCAGCAGCCGCTGGGCGGCAAGGCGCAATTCGGCGGCCAGCGTTTTGGGGAAATGGAAGTGTGGGCGCTCGAAGCCTACGGCGCTGCCTACGTCCTGCAGGAAATGCTGACGGTGAAGTCCGACGACGTTCAGGGCCGTACCAAGGTCTACGAAAGCATCGTCAAGGGCGAACACTCGATCGAAGCCGGCATGCCGGAATCGTTCAATGTGCTGGTCAAGGAAATCCGTTCGCTGGGGCTCGATATCGAGCTGGAGCGGTCCTAAGGACTTGCGGGACAGACCAACAAATTGCGCTGCAATTTTTGCGCTGTCCCCCACTGATTAAAAAGGAAAGAGTCAATGAAATCGCTACTCGACCTGTTCAAGCAATTCACACCGGACGAGCATTTCGATGCCATCCGCATCGGCATGGCTTCGCCCGAGAAGATCCGTTCGTGGTCCTTCGGCGAAGTGAAGAAGCCCGAGACCATCAACTATCGGACCTTCAAGCCCGAGCGCGACGGTCTTTTCTGCGCCAAGATCTTCGGCCCGATCAAGGACTACGAGTGCCTGTGCGGCAAGTACAAGCGCCTCAAGCACCGCGGCGTGATCTGCGAGAAGTGCGGCGTTGAAGTCACGCAGACCAAGGTGCGCCGCGAGCGCATGGGTCACATCGACCTGGCCGCGCCGTGCGCGCACATCTGGTTCCTGAAGTCGCTGCCGTCGCGCCTGGGCCTCGTGCTTGACATGACCCTGCGCGACATCGAGCGTGTGCTGTACTTCGAAGCCTATGTGATCACCGATCCCGGCATGACTCCGCTGAAGAAATTCGGCATCATGTCCGAGGACGACTACGACGCGAAGCGCAAGGAATACGGCGACGAGTTCATCGCCAAGATGGGTGCCGAAGGCATCAAGGACCTGCTGATGGGCATCGAGCTCGACAGCGAGATCGAGAAGCTGCGTGGTGACCTGACCGGCTCCGAAGTCAAGGTCAAGAAGAACTCCAAGCGCCTCAAGGTGCTGGAAGCCTTCCGCAAGTCGGGCATCAAGCCCGAGTGGATGGTGCTGGACGTGCTGCCCGTGCTGCCGCCGGACCTGCGTCCGCTGGTGCCGTTGGATGGCGGCCGCTTCGCGACCTCCGACCTGAACGACCTCTATCGTCGCGTCATCAACCGCAATTCGCGCCTGCGCCGACTGCTCGAACTGAAGGCGCCCGAGATCATTGCGCGCAACGAGAAGCGGATGCTGCAGGAGGCTGTGGACAGCCTGCTGGACAACGGCCGCCGCGGAAAAGCCATGACAGGCGCCAACAAGCGTGCGCTCAAGTCGCTCGCCGACATGATCAAGGGCAAGAGCGGCCGCTTCCGCCAGAACCTGCTGGGCAAGCGCGTCGACTACTCGGGCCGCTCGGTCATCGTGGTGGGCCCGACGCTCAAGCTGCACCAGTGCGGCCTGCCGAAGCTGATGGCGCTCGAGCTGTTCAAGCCCTTCATCTTCTCGCGCCTGGAAGCCATGGGCATCGCGACGACCATCAAGGCCGCGAAGAAGGAAGTCGAATCCGGCACGCCGGTGGTGTGGGACATCCTGGAAGAGGTGATCAAGGAGCACCCGGTGATGCTGAACCGCGCACCGACCCTTCACCGCCTCGGCATCCAGGCCTTCGAGCCGATCTTGATCGAGGGCAAGGCGATCCAGCTGCACCCGCTCGTTTGCGCGGCCTTCAACGCCGACTTCGACGGCGACCAGATGGCCGTGCACGTGCCGCTGTCGGTGGAAGCGCAGATGGAAGCCCGCACGCTGATGCTGGCCTCCAACAACGTGCTGTTCCCGGCGAGCGGCGAGCCCTCCATCGTGCCCTCGCAGGACGTGGTGCTGGGCCTGTACTACACGACGCGCGAACGCATCAACGGCAAGGGCGAAGGCCTGGTCTTCTCCGACATCGGTGAAGTCCAGCGCGCGCTCGACGCCGACGTGGTGGAACTCACCGCCAAGGTCAGCGTGCGCATCACCGAGTACACGAAGGACAAGGACTCGGGCGAGTTCACGCCCAAGACCGAGCTCGTCGATACCACCGTGGGCCGTGCACTGCTGTCCGAGATCCTGCCCAAGGGCCTGCCATTCTCGAACATCAACAAGGCGCTGAAGAAGAAGGAGATCTCCAAGCTCATCAATATCTCCTTTCGCAAGTGCGGCCTGAAGGAGACCGTGGTCTTCGCCGACAAGCTCCTGCAGAACGGTTTCCGCTTGGCGACCAAAGCCGGCATCTCGATCGCCATCGACGACATGCTGGTGCCGTCGGAGAAGCACGGGATCATCGACCGCTCCGCCAAGGAAGTGAAGGAGATCGAGCAGCAGTACGTCTCCGGCCTGGTCACCGCCGGTGAGCGCTACAACAAGGTGGTGGACATCTGGGGCAAGGCCGGCGACGAAGTGTCGAAGGTCATGATGGCCAAACTCTCGAAGGAGAAGGTCCTCGACCGCCACGGCAAGGAAGTGGAGCAGGAGTCCTTCAACTCCATCTACATGATGGCCGACTCGGGGGCCCGTGGTTCCGCCGCGCAGATCCGGCAGGTGGCCGGCATGCGGGGCCTGATGGCCAAGCCGGACGGCTCGATCATCGAGACGCCGATCACCGCGAATTTCCGCGAAGGTCTGAACGTGCTGGAGTACTTCATCTCCACCCACGGCGCCCGCAAGGGCTTGGCCGACACCGCGCTGAAGACCGCGAACTCCGGCTACCTGACGCGTCGCCTGGTCGATGTGACGCAGGATCTGGTCGTCATCGAACAGGACTGCGGCACCATGGACGGCACCGTGATGCGTGCCATTGTCGAAGGCGGTGAAGTCATCGAATCGCTGCGCGAGCGAATCCTCGGCCGCACCGCGGCCGAAGACGTGCTGCACCCGGAGACCCGTGCCGTGCTGGCCAATGCAGGCGACATGCTCGACGAGGACGTGATCGAAGCGTTGGAGAACGAAGGCGTGGACGAGGTCAAGGTGCGCACCGCGCTGACCTGCGCCACCCGCTTCGGCCTGTGCGCCAAGTGCTATGGCCGCGACCTCGGCCGCGGCGGCCTGGTCAACAACGGCGAAGCAGTCGGCGTGATTGCGGCGCAGTCGATCGGCGAGCCCGGCACGCAGCTGACCATGCGGACCTTCCACATCGGCGGCGCGGCTTCGCGTGCGGCAGTGGCGTCGAGCGTCGAGGCCAAGTCCAACGGCGTGATCGGCTTCAACGCCACCATGCGCTACGTGACCAACAGCAAGAACGAGCTGGTGGTGATCGCACGCTCGGGCGAGATCGTCATTCATGACGAGCACGGCCGCGAGCGCGAGCGCCACAAGGTGCCTTACGGCGCGACGCTGGCTGTCAAGGCGGACCAGCAGGTCAAGGCCGGCCACGTGCTGGCCAACTGGGATCCGCTGACGCGCCCGATCATCACCGAGTTCGCCGGCAAGACCAAGTTCGAGAACGTCGAGGAAGGCCTCACGGTCGCGAAGCAAGTGGACGAAGTCACGGGCCTGTCCACCCTGGTGGTCATCGATCCGAAGCGCCGTGGCGCGGCCAAGGTCGTGCGTCCGCAGGTGAAGCTGATCGACGTCGCGGGCAACGAGGTGAAGATTCCGGGCACCGACCACTCGGTGACCATCGGCTTCCCCATCGGTGCGCTCGTGCAGGTGCGAGACGGTCAGGACGTGGGCCCCGGCGAAGTGCTGGCGCGCATTCCGGTCGAAGGCCAGAAGACGCGAGACATCACCGGCGGCCTGCCGCGTGTGGCCGAGCTCTTCGAGGCGCGATCGCCCAAGGACAAGGGCATGCTCGCCGAGATGACCGGTACTGTGTCCTTTGGCAAGGAGACCAAGGGCAAGGTGCGGCTGCAGATCACCGATCCGGACGGCAAGGTCTGGGAAGAGCTGGTGCCCAAGGAGAAGAACATCCTGGTGCACGAAGGCCAGGTGGTGAACAAGGGCGAGTCGATCGTCGACGGTCCGGCCGATCCGCAGGACATCCTGCGCCTGCTGGGCTCCGAGGAACTCGCGCGCTACATCGTGGACGAGGTGCAGGACGTGTATCGCTTGCAGGGTGTGAAGATCAACGACAAGCACATCGAGGTGATCGTTCGCCAGATGCTGCGCCGCGTCGTGGTCGAGAATCCCGGCGATGCCAACTACATCGCCGGCGAACAGGTCGAGCGCAGCGAGATCCTCAACACCAACGACGCCCTGCGCGCCGACGACAAGCTGCCCGCGACGTACACCAACCTGCTGCTCGGTATCACGAAGGCTTCGCTCTCGACCGACAGCTTCATCAGCGCCGCTTCGTTCCAGGAGACGACGCGCGTGCTGACCGAAGCTGCGATCATGGGCAAGCGCGATGAGCTGCGCGGGCTGAAGGAGAACGTCATCGTCGGTCGCCTGATTCCCGCGGGCACCGGCATGGCCTACCACCAGGCACGCAAGGTCAAGGACGCGATGGACGAAGCCGAGCGCCGCGCAATCGCCGAAGCGGAAGCCGCCGAACTGTCCGGTAGCACCGCCTCGACCGATGACGCCAGTACGGCCGATGCGAGCGAAGGCGCTGCGACGGAATAACTGGTTAGCATCGCCGGCATGACCGGACTCCCACGCCCCCCTTCCGCCCGCGGATCGGGGGCTTTTTTCTGGCGGAGGGCAGTTTGAGCGCCATGCCTGACTCGCTTCTCTGGTGGATCCTCGGCGCAGTGGCGCTGTTCTGGTTCATCGGCGCCTACAACCGCATCGTGCGACTCCGTTCGGGGGCGCTGCAGGCTTATGCGACGCTCGACCTGACGCTGGTGCGCCAGCTCGAATTCGTCCAGGCACGCCTCGCCGAGGAGCTCGTGCCCGTGGAGGCCGCTTCCGGCACGGCGCGGGAGGACGCCGGCCTGAAGGCGTCGACCGCCCAACTGGTGACGCTGCTGGTCGCCACGCGCCTGAAACCGCTGGACCCTGCTCGCATCACGGCACTGGCGGCCGCGTTGCACGCGATGCTGAGCGCCTGGGAGCGGCTCCATCCCGACGCGGTAATCAGCTTCGAGGCCGACGGGACCCTGTCGCGGCCCGCGCCGCTCAATGGCCGGCACGAGGGCGCGCCCGTGCCGATGGCCTGGCCCGAGCCCTCGGCCGCCGCCGAAATCGCGCGCAGCCAGTTCAACCAGGCCGTTGAACAATACAACGCGGCCATCGTCCAGTTCCCCGCACTGCTGGTGGCGTGGATCATGCAGTTGCGACCGGCGGCGCCTTTGCGCTGACATCGCCTTTGTCCATCATCGATTTCAACTTGGCAGACTCTTCAGATCCTCTTCACGCGGCACAGCCCTTTGCGCCCCCGCTCTGGCGACAGCTGCAGCTCACCGCCGTTGCGCTTGCCGCGATCCGCGGCGGCGTTTCCGGCACCGTCGCCTTCGAAGGCGTTCCACCGGCGCTGCGGCCCGGAGTGCAGGCGCTCGGCTTTCAGGTATTGCGCTGGCTTGGGCGGGCCGAGGCCCTGCGCCGGCAATTGGCCAAGCGCACGCCGCCGCCGGCCGCAGACGCACTGCTTTGCACCGCTCTTGCCCTGGCATGGGACGCCACGCAGGCGCCCTACGAGCCCTTCACCCTGGTCGATCAGACGGTCGAGGCGGCCAAGCGCAATCCCGGCACGCGCGCACAGGCCAGCTTCGTCAACGCATGCCTGCGTCGCTTCCTGCGGGAACGAGAAGAACTGGTGGCCGCCACCGACCGCGAGCCGGTCGCTCAGTGGAATCATCCGCGCTGGTGGATCGAGCGCCTCAGGCGCGATCACCCGCACGACTGGCAACACATCCTGGCCGCAGACAACACGCAGGCGCCATTGACGCTGCGGGTCAACACCCGATCCGGAGACCGGCCTTCTTACCAAGCTGCGCTGGCGCTCGCGGGCCTCCAGGCGGTCCCTGTCGCCGCGACCGGACTGCAGCTGCTACGGGCCCGCCCGGTGCAGGATCTGCCGGGCTTTGCCGACGGCCATTGCTCTGTGCAGGACGCCGCGGCACAGCTTGCCGCGCCGCTCCTGCTCGATGGCCTGCTCGGCACTGTGCAGGGGGGCAGACCGCTGCGGGTGCTCGACGCTTGTGCAGCGCCTGGCGGAAAGACCGCCCACCTGCTCGAAGTGGCCGGGCCCGGCGCCATTGAGCTCACCGCGCTCGAGATCGATGCCAAGCGCAGCCGGCGCATTGGCGAGACCCTCGCCCGGCTCGGTCTGAGCGCCAACGTCGTCGTGGCCGATGCCGGCCGGCCGAGGGACTGGTGGGACGGAGAGGCCTTCGATGCCATCCTGCTCGACGCACCCTGCACCGCCTCGGGCATCGTGCGCCGGCATCCCGACGTGCGCTGGCTGCGCCGCGAGAGCGACACCGAACGCCTGGCGCTGCTGCAGGCCATGCTGCTGGCGGCCCTCTGGCCCCTGTTGCGCGAAGGCGGACGCCTGCTCTACTGCACCTGTTCGGTCTTCAAGGAAGAGGGCGTGCACCAGATCGATGCGTTCCTTGCGCACAACACCGACGCCCGTTTGCTGCCTTCCCCGGGTCATTTGCTGCCGCAAAGCGGGGAGATTGCCCGTGGCGTCCCGGACAATGCCTTGGGTGATCACGACGGTTTTTTCTACGCATTGCTTGGAAAACAGGCGCCCCGCTGAACGTCGGCGCAGGGGATGGCTGACGGCCCTCCTGGCGCTGGCTTGCTTTCTGGCCTGCTGGTCGGTGCCCGCGCCAGCCCAGTCCGGCAAGACCGCTACGGTGAGTCAGCTGAAGCTCGAAGAGGCAGACGATGGCGTCTACCTCAACGCCCAGGTTCAGTTCGAACTACCGAATCTGGTCGAGGAAGTGCTCGAGAAGGGCATCGCCATCTACTTTGTCGCCGAGGCCGAGCTCTATCGCGAGCGCTGGTACTGGACCGATCAGAAGGTAGCCCAGGCAGTGCGTCATATGCGGCTTGCCTACCAGCCGCTCACCCGGCGCTGGCGGCTCAATGTCTCGCCGGTACCGATCACCAATTCGGGCTTCGGCGTATCCCTGAACCAGAATTTCGACACCTTGGCGGAAGCGCTCGACGGCGTGCGCCGCGTGGCGCGGCTGCGGCTCGGCGACGTTTCCGAGATCGGCGACGAAGGCGCCCACCCCGTGAGCTTTCGCTTCCGCCTCGACACCTCGCAACTGCCGCGGCCTTTCCAGATCGGCGTGGTCGGCCAGGCCGACTGGAACATCTCTGTCGAGCGCAGCGCGCGCTTGCCCCTGGAGAAGGCAAAGTGAGCAACGACTCTCCGGCTGGTGTCCGCAGGTCGTCGGCAGCAAGCCGCGCCCGCGCCACAAAGTGGGCCATCGGCGTCAGCGCTTTCCTGGTCACGGCCATCGGGTTGGTGTTGATGTTCCTGCTCGCGCAGTCCACCAACAACCGGCAGCTCTACGAGCGCAACTACGCGCGCCTCTTCGGCATCAACGTGGTCGTGGCGGTAGTGCTGGTGCTGGTCATCGGCTGGGTCGCCTTCCGCCTGCTGCGGCGGCTGCGCCAGGGCAAATTCGGCAGCCGCCTGCTGATCAAGCTCGCCGCCATCTTCGCGCTGGTGGGCGTGGTGCCCGGCGTGCTGGTCTACGTCGTTTCCTACCAATTCGTTGCGCGCTCGATCGAGAGCTGGTTCGATGTCAAGGTCGAGGGCGCGCTCGACGCCGGCCTGAACCTGGGCCGCGCGACCCTCGATTCACTGTCCGATGACCTCGTGAGCAAGGTGCGCAGCGCCAGCACCCAGCTCGCCGACGTGCCCGATGCCAGCGCCGGGCTGGTGCTCGAGCGCATCCGCGACCAGTTGGGTGCCACCGACGTGGTGCTCTGGACCGCTTCCGGACAGCTGATCGCCGGCGCGGGGGCCTCGCGCTTCCAGCTCAATCCTGAGCGACCCTCGCCGCAGCAGTTGCGCCAGGTGCGTGCCGATCGCGCCATCGCCCACATCGAAGGGCTGGACGAGAGCCCTGGGCCCGGCGTGACGCAGCCGCCGCCCGCCAGCGTACGTGCGCTCGCGCTGGTGCAGCGGCCCGGTTTCGACTTCAGCACCGAGCCGCGCTTCCTGCAGGTCGTCCAGCCGCTGCCGCCCGCGGTGGTGGCCAATGCGCTCGCGGTACAGGAGGCAAATCGCGAGTACCAGGAGCGGGCGCTGGCGCGTGAAGGATTGCGCCGCATGTACATCGGCACTCTGACCTTGACGCTCTTCCTCGCGGTGTTCGGAGCGGTGCTGCTCGCGGTGCTGTTCGGTACCCAGCTCGCGCGTCCGCTGCTCGTGCTGGCCGACGGCGTTCGGCAGGTGGCCGGCGGCGACCTGCGACCCACCGCGGTGGTCCAGGGCCGCGACGAGCTCGGCGGGCTCACCCGCTCCTTCGCCGTCATGACCCAGCAGTTGGCCGACGCGCGCGCGGCGGTCGAGAAGACCCTGGGCGAGCTTGATGCGGCGCGGGCCAACCTGCAGACCATTCTCGACAACCTGACCTCGGGCGTGATGGTGCTGGACGAGAACGGCGTCGTGCTGTCCACCAATCCGGGCGCCACGCGCGTGCTGCGGGCGCCGCTCGCGGCCTTCGAGGGTCAGCGGCTGGTCGATGTGCCCGGCCTGGCCGAGTTCGGGCAGGCGGTGCAGCAGCAGTTCGACGACTTCGAAGTCGAGCGCCTGCAGCACGGCCTCGACCACTGGCAACATGCCTTCGAGCTGCACACCAGTGGCGAGGGTGTGTCGCAGGACGCAGTCAACATCGTTGCGCGCGGCGCGCAGTTGCCGGGAGAGGCGCGGCTGCTGGTGTTCGACGACATCTCCGAGATCGTGTCGGCCCAGCGGGCCCAGGCGTGGGGCGAGGTGGCGCGCCGCTTGGCGCACGAAATCAAGAACCCGCTCACGCCGATCCAGCTGTCGGCCGAGCGCCTTGAAATGAAGCTCAGTGGCAAGGTCGCGCCGACGGAGCAGGCGATCCTGGTCAAGTCGGTCCGGACCATCGTGGACCAGGTCGACGCGATGAAGCGCCTCGTCAACGAGTTCCGCGACTATGCGCGCCTGCCGGCGGCGGACCTGAAGCCGGTCGACCTCAACGCGCTGGTTGCCGACGTGCTCCAGCTCTACGCTGCCGAGAACACGCCCATCGCATTGCGCAGCGAGCTCGACGAGCGCTGTCCGCCAATCCGGGCCGATGCGCAGCAGATCCGGCAGATCATTCACAACTTGTTGCAAAACGCCCAGGACGCCGCGGAGGCTGCGGCCCATGGGAGCGGGCGTCCGGGCGAAGTCGTCATTCGTACACGGCTCGCCGACTCGGGCCAGCGCGTGCGGCTCACGGTGCAAGACAGCGGGCCAGGCTTCGCCGAGAACATCCTCAAGCGAGCCTTCGAGCCCTACGTCACGACCAAGACCAAAGGCACCGGCCTTGGCCTTGCCGTGGTCAAGAAAATTGCCGACGAGCACGGTGCGCGCATCGAACTTTCCAACCGCGTCGTGGAAGGCGCTGTGGCTGGCGCGCAAGTCTCGTTATCATTCGTATTGGCTGGCGAAGCGCAGGGAGCGCTCGCTCACGCCAAGGATCCGACGTCGCCCGTTGCCTGAGCGCTTGCTTGCGCGGCGGGGCGGGTCAGCAAGAAAACCCATACGGACGCACAACACAAGCATTCATGGCAAACATCCTCGTGGTCGACGACGAGCTGGGCATTCGAGACCTGCTCTTCGAAATTCTGAACGACGAAGGACACAACGTCGAGCTCGCGGAGAACGCGGCTGAAGCCCGTGCCGCCCGGCAGCGCGCGCGCCCCGATCTCGTTCTGCTCGACATCTGGATGCCCGACACCGACGGCGTCACGTTGCTCAAGGAATGGTCGACCGCGGGTCTCCTGAGCATGCCGGTCATCATGATGAGTGGCCACGCCACCATCGACACCGCCGTGGACGCCACACGCATCGGCGCGTTTGCTTTTCTCGAAAAGCCCATCACCCTGCAGAAGCTGCTGAAGGCGGTCGAACAAGGATTGGCACGCGAGAACGCGCGTCGCGCGGCGGCGAGCGTGGTGCCGACCACCGCGAACAACCTTCCGACCGTGGTCACCACGATGGGCGAGAACTCGCTGGTGCCGGCGGCCCCGCAGATCTCTCCGGTCGATACCGGACCCCAGGCCATGCAGAGCTTCGATCTCGACCGGCCGCTGCGCGATGCACGCGATGGCTTCGAGAAGGCTTACTTCGAATTCCATCTCGCGATGGAGAACGGATCGATGACCCGCGTGGCCGAGAAGACAGGGCTCGAACGCACCCATCTTTATCGCAAGTTGAAGCAGCTCGGTGTCGATCTCTCGAGAGGGCGGCGAGGCACTGTATAATCGCTGGCTGCACACAGGCCCGGTAGCTCAGTTGGTAGAGCAGCGGATTGAAAATCCGCGTGTCGGTGGTTCGATTCCGCCCCAGGCCACCAGTCATCACTTTGCAGTCGTCCATAGACGTCCGCCAAAGTTAAAAGCCCTAAGTAGTCAAGAACTTAGGGCTTTTTCATTCCAAGCTCGTCCGCAGTTCTCCGTCCCTTTCCGGCCATTCGCGGGGCAACTTTGGGGGCAACTGCTAGATTCGGACCGAGGCCATCAAGCGGCTTCAACCTGGCCCAAAGTCTCGCATCCTCAACAACTCACCGAGACGTTCTGGGTCGGTGATCGCAGGAAAGTGCTTCACCATCGGTGCAGTAGCGCACGCCACTGGTGAAAGCGCCTGCGCTCGCTGGAGCGCCTGGCGGTGATGGATGGATCGGTCGGCACGATCGAGCTCAGACCTGTCACGACCTGCTTGCGCTGCTCCTGTTCGCCACCTGACGCAAGGTCTCGAAGACAAGCCTGCGCGGCGCGACCTGCATGGCGAGCCTCTGCTTGATGGCGCTCACTGCGCGCATCGCCAGCAGCGAGTGGCCCCCGAGCTCGAAGAAGTTGTCGGTCGCCTCGACATCCTCCACGCCGAGAAGTTCGGACCAGATCTCGGCAATGACCTTCTCCTCCTCGGTGACCGGCAGCTGGCGGGTGCGGGTGGTGCGTGATGCTTCGACGTCAGGGGCAGGCAGCGCGTTGCGGTCCAGCTTGCCGTTGGGCAGCAGGGGCATGGCCTTCAGAACCACCAGATGCTGCGGCACCATGTACTCGGGAAGACAGGACTGCAGGTGCTCGCGCAACGCCGGCACGTAGAGCTCCGGCGATTGCGGGACCACGTAGGCGACCAGGCGGACGTCGTCTTCGCGCTCGGCGCGCGTGACGACGGCGCACCGGGCCACGGCGGGGTGGTCCAACAAGGTCGATTCGATTTCGCCGAGCTCGATGCGGAACCCTCGCACCTTCACTTGATGGTCGAGGCGGCCCAGATGCTCGAGCAGGCCATCGTGGCGCCAGCGGCACAGGTCGCCGGTCCGGTACATCCGTGCGTCGGCTTCGTCGCGCCAGCGGTCGACGACAAAGCGCTCGGCCGTCAGCGCCTCGCGCGCGTGGTAGCCCAGCGCCACGCCCAGTCCGCCGATGCAGAGTTCGCCGGGCACCCCGATCGGGCTGGGCAGTCCTCGCTCATCGAGCACCCAGACGGACGTGTTGCCGATAGGCCGTCCGATGGAGATGCCCTGCCGCGGCGAATGCACCCTCCAGGTGGTGGACCAGACGGTGGTTTCAGTAGGCCCATACATGTTCCAGAGTTCGGAGCAGTTCTCCAGAAGCTGCTCGGCGAGGGGAACCTGCAGAGGCTCGCCGCCGATGAGGGCGCGAAAGCCCGGGCGTCCCGTCCATCCGGTGTCGAGCAGCGCACGCCAGGCGGAGGGGGTTGCCTGCATCAGGGTGGCATCGTGGCGCTCGAGCATCGCGCGCAGTTGCCTCGGGTCGGCCACGTGGTCGCTGTCGGCCACGATGACCTGCGCGCCCACGGCGAGCGGCAGCAAGAGCTCGAGCACCGCGATGTCGAAGGACAGCGTCGTGATCGCCACCAGTCGATCCGTTTCGTCCAGCCCGGGCTCGCGCGCCATGGCGACCAGGAAATTGACCACTGCGCGGTGCGGCACCGCCACCGCTTTCGGCCTGCCTGTCGACCCAGACGTGTAGATGAAATAGGCGGGATCGAGCGGCTGCGCATCGCGCTTCGGATCCGGACGCAACGCCGGTGGTGGCGCCGTCTCTGCCTCCTTCAGGAGCACCACCGGGTCCAGCAAGGGCACCCCTGTTTCCCGGAAGTGCGCCGCCGAGTCTGGCCCTGCGAGGATCGCCGATAGCCCCGCATCTCCGGCCATGTAGCTCAACCGGTCGATTGGAAAATTGGGATCCAGCGGCACATAAGCCGCGCCTGCGGTCAGCACCGCAAGTTGTGCCGTCAGCATGCCGGCGTCGCGCGCCAGGCTCAGGCCGATGCGGTGGCCGCGCCCGAAGCCGTGTGCGCGCAGTGCCGACGCGAGCAGCGCCACGGCAGCATTCAGCTCGCCGTAGGTGGTGCGCTTGCCCTGCGAATCGATGACCGCGACCCGGTCGCGCAGCGCGTGCTCCCCGCAGCGCAGATGCTGATGGATGAGCTGTCGAGGCGGAAGGGCTTGCTGCGTCGCATTCCAGTGATCGCGCAACAGCGCCAGCTGGGAGGGCGCGAGGAGCTGGTAGTCCGAGATCGGCAGGTGCTCATTGCCGAGCACCTGCTCGACCAGCGACAAATAGTTCTCGAGCATGCGTTCTGCCGACGTGGCGGCAAACAGGTCGGTCGAATACTCCAGGTGGATGCGGTGGCCGAATTCCGTATCGACGTGGATCGACAGGTCGAACTGTGCCGCGGTGCGCTCGAGATCGAATTCCTGGTAGCTGAAGTCGACGGCGGGCAGTTGGCCGAGCGGTGCATTGAGCACATTGAAGAGCGTGCGTACCAGGCCTTCGGGATGGCTGCGGCGATCCTGCCCCAGCGCTTCCACGATCTCGTCGAAGGGCGCGTCCTGGTGGGCATAGGCTTGCAGGGCGGTCGTTCGCACCCGTTGCAGCAGCTCGGAAAAATCCGGATTGCCGGACAGATCTGTGCGCATCACCAGCGTGTTGACCAGCGTGCCGACCAGTTGCTCCGTGACCAGGTGGTGGCGATTGGCGATGGGCGTGCCCACGGCGATGTCATGGGTGCCGCAATGGCGCGCCAGCATGAGCTTGAAGGCGGAGAGGAGCACCACGAAGGGCGTGACTGCGTGCTGGCCGCAGAAGCGGCGCAAGCTCAAGAGCAGCGCAGGCGGCAGCGCGACCGACACCTTGGACCCGTGAAAACTGGGAAGCGGCGGGCGCACGTGGTCGGTCGGCAGGTTGAGCGGCTGCAGCCCGCTCAAGCGCTCGACCCAGAATTCGATCTGGTGGTGGCGCTGCGCAGCCGCTGCCGGCGAGCGCTGCCATGCGGCGTAGTCCGCATATTCGATTGCGAGCGGCGGCAACTCCGCGGCTCCGCCCGTCGAGAGCGATGCATACGTCGCGAGAAGATCGCGCATCAGGATCGCGATCGACCAGTTGTCGGTGATCGCGTGGTGCATCACCCACAGGAACACATGGTCGCTGTCGTCGAGGATGACCAGCGTTGCGTGGTGCAGGGGCGCCTGGGTGAGATCGAAGGGCCTGGACGCCCGCTCGCCAAGGATCGAACGCGCTTCCTCGAGCCTGCCGGCGGCAGGGCGCGCGCGCAGGTCGATCTGCTCGACGTTCACGGACAGGGATGGCGAGATGTGCTGGACTGGCTCTTCCTGCATCGCAAAGCGGGTACGCAAGCCTTCATGGCGCTGGACGATCCGGTCGAAGGCAGCCTGCAGCAGGCGAGGATCGAACGCACCGCGCAGCCGCAGCGAGACCGGCACGTTGTAGGCGACCGACGCGGGGTCGAACTGCTGGATCACCCACATGCGCCGCTGCGACAGAGACACCGGAAGGGCGCGGCCGCGGGCGATGCGTGGGATGGGAACCGCCTCGGTCGATGCGGTGCGGGGCAGTGCCTCGTCCAGCCACGCGGCGAGCGCGGCAATGGTGACGTGCTCGAACAGGAGCGCCAGGGACAGCTCGACGCCGAGCTGCTGGCGGATGCGGGACGCGACCTGCATCGTCAGCAGCGAATGCCCCCCGAGGTCGAAGAAACTGTCCTCGACGCCGAAGGCCGTGGTGTGGAGCACACCGCGCCAGATCTCCCAGAGAGCCTCTTCCGTACGGTTGCGCGGCAGCACCCTGTCGCTGCCTTCTGGTCTGAGCGGTGGCGGGCGCAAGGCCCGGCGATCCACCTTGCCGTTCACCGTCAGCGGGAACGCATCCAGCACCACGAGTTCGCTGGGAACCATGTACTCCGGCAGGACGCTGCGCAGGAAGCGCTTGAGCGCGCCAGCGGTGCCGGGCTCGGGCACGCCCGGCGTCAAGGTCAGGTAGGCCACGAGCCGCTTGTGTCCGGGATCGTCCTCGCGCAGGAGCACGGCGACGTCGGCGACCGACGGGTGCTGCCCCAGCTGCGCCTCGATTTCGCCGAGTTCGATGCGAAAGCCGCGCAGCTTGACCTGGTCGTCGCAACGGCTGACGAAGTCGATGCACCCGTCGCTGCGCCAGCGACCGATATCGCCTGTCTTGTAGAGGCGCGCTCCGTGATGCGGGCTGAAGGGATCGTCGACGAACACGGCTTCGCTGAGCGCGGGCTGCCCCAGGTAGCCGCACGCCATGCCGGCGCCCCCGATGAAAATTTCTCCCTTCACGCCGATCGGCACGGGTTGGCCGAAAGCGTCGAGGATGCGAAGGACGGTGTTGTCGATGGGGCGGCCGATCGATGGCAGCAGGGGCCAGCTGTCCGGTGGCCCATGCAGGTCGAGCGCCGTCGCCACCGGGTATTCGGTCGGGCCATATTGGTTTTGCAGCTTGCAGGTGCCAAGGCGCTTGAACAAGGCCCGGATTTCCGTGCCGATGCGCAGCTGCTCGGCCCCGGTGATCACTTGCCGCAACGCGGGAAGGGCATCGGTCGAGGCTGCCGCTTCCTCCGCCAGGTGCTGCAGCGAAATAAAGGGAAGGATCAAGCGCTCGACGCGTTGGTCGCGCAGCACCCGGAGCAACGCAGACATGTCGCGTCGAACGCCCTCATGGATCAGTACCAGCGCACCGCCGCCGCACAAGGTGGTGAAGATCTCCTGGAAGGCGACGTCGAATCCGAGCGCCACGTACTGCAGGGTGCGTGGCGCAAGCGCGCCTTGGCGCCGGCGGGACTGCCATTGGATGAGGTTGACCAAGGCCGCGTGCGGCACCGCGACGCCCTTGGGCGTGCCCGTCGAGCCCGAGGTGTAGATGACATAGGCCGCATGATCGGGGCGAACGTCGACCGTGAAAGGCCCAGCAGCCGATTGGGTTGCAGTCCCTGGCTCGGCGTCCAGTACGACCTGCGGTGCATCCCGCTTGGGCAACGCGGCCTGCAGCCGCTTCTGGGTCAGCACGACCTGCGGCGCTGCATCGTCGAGCATGCGGGCAATGCGCTCCGGCGGATCGGCAGGATCCAGCGGCACGTAGGCGCCGCCGCACTTCAACACCGCGATCATCGCCACGATCATGTCGGCGCCGCGCCCGATGAAGAGGGCTGCGCGCTGCCCAGGCCCGAGCCCACCTGCGTGCAGCCGGCGCGCGAGGCGGTCGGCCTGGGCATCGAGCTCGGCGTAGCGCCAGCTCTTGTGATCGGCAACGAGCGCCACGGCATCCGGGGTGCGGGCAGCCTGCGCCTCGAAGAGGGTGTGGACCAACGTGTCGGCGGCGGGCGTGGTGCGCGTGGCGTTGAATCCTTCCAGCAGCAGCGATCGCTCGTCGTCAGCCAGCATGGGGAGTTCGGCAACGCGCTGCGTGCCGTCGCTCGCCATGCCCTCGAGCAGGCGCATCAAATAGCCGACCCAGCGCTCGATGGTCGTGTGGTCGAACAAGGCGGTGGCGTAGGCGATCCGACCCACCATGCTGTCTGGTGTTTCGCGCAGGAGCACCATCAGGTCGGAAGCCACGCTGTGCGGCGGGACCACCACCAATTGCAAGGTGGCGCCGGGCAGTTGGATCGGCTCGGTGTCGTAGTTCTGGATGGCCATCAGCACCTGGAAGATGGGGCTGTGGCTCGGATTGCGCGCGGGCCGCACCAGTTCGACGACCTGTTCGAATGGAACGTCCTGCCGCAGGTAAGCGGACTGGCCGACACTGCGGACCCGGTCCAGCAGCACATCGGCAGTCGGGTTGTCGCTCAGGTCCGTTCGCAGCGCGAGCGTGTTGACGAAAAAGCCCATGGCTTGCCGGTACGCCGGCCGCCGGCGATTCGCGACGGCGGTGCCGATCACCACGTCCTGCTGACCGCTCAGGCGCGAGAAAAGCACGTTGAGCCCGGCTTGCAGCGCCATGGTCAAGGTGGCGTCGCGCTGCTTTGCCCACTCGCGAAGGGCGGTGACAAGCCGCGTGGGAAACACGATCTCGACACGGTCGCCGGAATGGTCCTGCACCGGCGGCCGCGGGCGATCGGTGGGGAGCTCCAGCAACTCCGGAGAGTCTTCGAGCTGGTGCTGCCAATACGCGAGACGCGTTCTGCGCATGGGTGACGAGGCGCGCTCCTGCTCTTCTGCCACGTGGTCTGCGTACTGGGCAGGCAAGGCCGGCAGCGGGTCCGGCAGGCCCTGCACGAACGCGGTATAGAACGCGGCGACATCGTTCATGAGCACGGCCGTCGACCAGCCGTCGGTCACCATGTGGTGCAGGCTGAGCACGAGGGTATGACGCTGCGGTCCGAGCCGAAGCAGCCGTCCGCGGATCAGGGGGCCCGTCTCCAGGTCGAACGGTGCCGTGCATGCCTCCTGGATCTGGCGCTCGCGTTCGGCGTCCAGGTCCGCCGCAGCCAAGTGCTGCAGGTCTCTTCTTTCGAGCAGGAAGGGGCCCGGCGGCGCAATGCGCTGCATCGGCTCGCCATCGATCTCGGCGAAGGTGGCGCGGAGCACCTCATGGCGCGTCACCAGCGCCTCGAGGGCACGCCTCAGGGCACCTTCGTCGAGATGGCCATCGAATTCGAGCGCGCCCGAGAGGTGATAGGCATCGCGAACATCGGCCTTGATCCGATCCAGAAACCACAACCGCCGCTGCGCAGTTGAAAGCGACATACGCCGTTGGGGCGTCTCTCCACCGATATCCATCAAAGCACCAGGAAAATAAGGTCTCGCGTCGCTCCAACGCCGAGAGGGGCAGTCATGAGAGAACTTTATGGCTATTCAGCTTGTCCTCGAGCAGCCATCATCTTAAATGTCGCGAAAGATGTGCAGGAAGCCACACCGAACGGCAGCAGTCGCGCAGCACGGACGTGTGGCAACGCTGTGAAGCGCTTGCCTCATTAATGATCCGTGGAAATCCAGGTTCGGCTGGCGGAAGAAACCCTAGGTCTGCCTGTGTCGAGCACTCGAGCGCGCGGCCGGCGACGACACTGGCCTCAGTAGTGTGCGGGCATCGTGCTCGAAGCGCCGCGGGCCTGTGTGGACGGGTCCGCCAGAACGTCGGCCATATCCGAAAGATACCGTCCCAGCACCGGCTCGTGCGTCAGGTTGAGCATGTGATGGATGCCCGGCGGATCGTTGACGTAGCCTACGGTCCATCCACGCGCACCCATCCCCTTGCCGATGGCTGCCATGTCGCGCTGCGGCGAACCGAAGGCGAAGATCGACAGCTCGGGCTTCCCGATGGTGGGCAAGCCGAGTGCGTCCAGTCCCGCCTGCAGGGTCCGCCTGACGTTCAGAACGCGCTGCGCGACGCGCAGGTAACCGTCCTTGCCGAGGTAGTTCATGACAGCCCATGCGGCAGCGATGGCGCCGCCGGCGCGCGTGCCCACCAAGGTGTGCGTGAAGTACTGGCCGCGCGGCCAGTTGTCGAAGGCGTAGCCCATCAGCGCGAACGAAGCGGGGTCGGCAAAGAAGAGCGTCGAGGCGCCCTTGGCGGTGTAGCCGTACTTGTGAAGGTCGGCGGATATCGAGGTCACGCCATCGACCGCAAAATCGAAGTCGGGGATATCGGCGCCGAGTTCCCGCGCGAACGGTGCGAAATAGCCGCCCACGCAGGCGTCGACGTGCATCCAGGTGCCGTGTTCCCGGGCCAGCGCGGCAAGCTCGGAGATCGGATCGACCACGCCGTGCGGGAAGGAGGGCGCCGAGCCGACGATCATCGCGGTGTTGGGCGTCAGCGCCGCGCGCATCGCATCCAGGTCGGCGCGGAAGTCTTTTCCCAGCGGTGTGCGCACGGGCTCCAGGCCGAGAAAGTGCGCGGCCTTGTCGAAGGCCGGGTGTGCACTGCGGGGCATCAGGATCTGGGCCTTTCCCAGGCCGGGGCGGGATGCCAGTGCGCGGTCTCGTGCGCATTTCACGGCGAGGAAGATGCTCTCGGTGCCGCCGGTGGTCATCGCGCCGCGCGCCTCGGGCCCGCCGTGCAGCAGGCCCAGGCCCATGGCGACCACGTCCTTCTCGAACCTGTCGAGACTGGCGAAGGCGCGGGGGCCCAATCCGTTCTCCGAGAAGAACATCAGGTACGCCTTCTTGGCGACCTCGAGCACGTCGTCGCCGGCATAGTGAATGAACATCGGCAGGCGGCCGCCGCGCCAGTCGGCGTCTTGGCGTGCGGCTTGTTCCATCTCGCGCTGGAGATCGTCCCAGGCAATGCCGTGGTCAGGGAGTCGGGTGTGCATGTCGGACCTCATCCTTCGCGGCCGCCCCAGTGGACGACCTTGTTCTCGAGCGCGCGCGCCAGAAGGTCGAGCGCATAGCCCAGCACGGCCATGATCAGCGCGCCGACGAGCACGACGTTGGTGAGCAGAAAATCCGACGCCGACATTGCCATGTAGGCGATGCCCGCGTTGGTGGCGATCATCTCGGCGCCCACCAGCATCGTGACGCCGATGCCGATGCTCACGCGGATGCTGGTGAAGATGCCCGGAAGGCTGGCCGGGAAGATCACGCGGCGGAAGATCATGGCGCGCGAGGCGCCGAGCGCCATGGCGGCCTGCACCTTGCGCACACCCACGCCGCGCACGGCCTGCATCGCGCTGATCGAGAGGATCGGAAAGAGCGCCAGCACGATGATCACGATCTTCGCGACCTCCCCGATGCCGAACCAGATGATCAGCAGCGGCAGCAGCGCAAGCTTGGGAACCGGGCGGGAGATCTCGATCGGCGGGTCGAGCACGGCCTTGACCGTCTCGTTCATGCCCATCCACAAGCCCAGCGGCACGGCGACCAGCACTGTCAGCACGAAGGCCAGGCCGAACCGGAACAGGCTGATGCCGACGTGGTGCGCGAGCGTCTTGCCCTGGTAGCCGTTCTGCATGAGTTGCAGGAAGCTCTGCCACACCGAGACCGGTGAGGGGAGGAACAACGGTGCCACCAGCGGCTTGCCTTGCACCAGCGGTGCCGTGATGAGGAACCACAACAACAGCAGCACGGCGAACGAGGCGAGATTGATCCAGCGCATGCGGCCCTTGCGCGCGCCGGGAGACGACACCGCGCTCATCGCAAGTGCTCCTTGCTCTCCTGCTGCTGGGCCGTCAGTGCCTCTTCGCGCAGCAGGCCGAAGATCTCGGCCTTCATGCGCGCGAACTCCGGGCTCGTGACCACCGCCGGGTCGGCGCTTTGCGCGAAGGGTGGCCGGAAGCTCGCCTTGATGCGTCCCGGCCGCGCCGACATCACGACGATGTGCGTGGCAAGGAACAGCGCCTCGTCGATGCTGTGGGTGATCCACAGCACGGTCTTGCGGGTCTCGTGCCAGATGCGGCGGATTTCTTCCTGCAGCAGTTCGCGCGTCTGCGCGTCGAGCGCGGCAAAGGGCTCGTCCATCAGCAGGATCTCCGGGTCGTTGGCGAGCGCGCGCGCGATGCCCACGCGCTGCTGCATGCCGCCGGAGAGTTCGTACGGATAGCGCCTGGCAAAGCCGGTGAGCCCCACCATCTCGAGGTACCGGGCGGCGATACGTGCTGCTTCGTCCGCCGACTTGCCGGTGGCCAACGGACCGAATGCCACGTTGTCGCGCACGCTCATCCAGGTGAAGAGCGCGCCCTGCTGGAACACCACGCCGCGCCGCGGATCGGGCCCGCGCACCGGCATCGCATCCATCAGCGCCTGGCCCGTGGTCGGCTGCTCGAAGCCTGCGAGGATGTTGAGCAGCGTGCTCTTGCCGCAGCCCGAAGGCCCGAGCAGGCAGGTGAACTCGCCTTCGGCGATGTCGAGCGAGATCGGCTCCAGGGCCTGCACGGCATCGGCACCCACGCCGAAGCACTTGCTGACCTGCTCGAAGCGGACCTTGGGGGAGCGGTTCTCGTGGTCTGCTGCCGCCATGCCGGTCAACTGGCCATCTTGGCGACAAAGCTCGAGTCGACGAGCCCGCCCACGTCCTTGGGCATGGCCGAGATCTGGCCGGACTCGAACAGGAACTGCGCCTGCGTCTGCAGCGTCTTGAGCACGCCGGTGTCCTTCTCGCCGGGCTTGCCCATCCAGCGGCTGCTGAGCTGCTCGCTGGCAGGCACGGGGTAGAAGGTGTTGAGCGAGCGCATCACGGTGGCCTCGTCGACGTTGAGGAACTTGGTCATCGTCTCGACCGCGTCCTTGGGGTCCTGCTTGAAGCTGCGCGCGATCTGCTCGTAGTCCTTGAGGAAGGCGAGCACCAGGTCCGGCGACTTCTGCTTGAACTCGTCGCGCACCAGCAGCCCGTCGAAGATCACCAGGTTCTTCTGGTTCAGGTCGCCGGTCTTGAAGATGATCTTGCCCCCGTCCTCCGTGAGGCGAGGCAGCACGGGCACCCAGATGTAGCTCGCGTCGATCTCTCGGCGCTGCCAGGCGGAGGCGATCTGGTCCGCGCGCATGTTGATGAGCTGCACGTCGCCCAGGCCCAGCCCCGCGAACTTGAGCGCTGCCACCGCCGCGAAATGCACCGAGGTGTTGAAGGGCAGGCCGATCTTCTTGCCCTTGAGGCCGGCCACGTCGGTGATGCCCGAATTGCCCTGGACCACCAGGCATTCGCTGTCGACGATGTTCTTGTAGATGTACACCATCGACGCCTTGAGGCCGTTGGCGTAGCCCACCATCATCGGGCTCGACCCGATGTTGCACATGTCCAGGCTCCCGCCGGCCATGGCCGAGATCACCTCGGAGCCCGCGCGTACGGTGACGAAATCGCTGCTGACGCCTTGCCCGAAGGTCTTGGCCGACATGTTCTTCGCGCGGATGTAGTTCTGTGCGTCGATCGCTCCGAAGGTCCCGAGCTTGACCGAGCGAGCCTGCGCGAATGCGGCCGTCGATGCGCCGAGGAGCGCCCCACCCGCGGACGAGGCGAGCAGCATGTGAGCGGCCGTGAGGTGGAACTCGCGGCGAGAGAGATTCAGCTTCATGAGGACGGCCCTTCCTGGATGGCGAAGAAAGCGGAGCCGCCTTGCGGCGGGTCTGGCCGGCAGTTTAGGCGCGCTTAAATATATTCAATATGCTCCAAAACCCGCCCTCGGAGCAAATCTCAGGGCTTGAGTAGCCGGATCAGGTAGCGCGAGCCATGCGTCAGGTCGTCGCGCATCGCTTGGCCGAGCGCATCGCCGTCGCGGCGGCGCAGCGCGTCGACGGCAACCAGATGCGTCTCGTGGCCCGTGAGGCTTCCGCAGTACTGGGGAAACAGCAGGTTGAGCGTAGGCCCGACGCGAAGCCACAGTCCCTCGATGATGCGGACGAGGATGGGCTGGCCGGAGGCCCGATATATCGAAAGGTGGAAGTCCGTGTTTTTCACGAGCGTCTGGTGCGCATCGCCTGCCTGTATCGCTGCAAGGTGCGACTGCATCACCGCGTCGAGCCGATCGATTTCCTCGTTCGAGATCCGAGGCGCGGCTTCCTTGGCAGCGAGGCTTTCGAGTTCCATGCGGATCTTGAGGATCTCGCGGTAGGTCTCGATGCCCAGGCGTGGCACACGGAGGATGCGCCCGTTGACGACCTCGAGTCCCTGCTCCACGACCAGCCGTTGTACCGCCTCGCGAACGGGCGTCAGGCTGACGCCGAATTCCTCCGCCACGCCGCGCACGGTCAGCACCTGCTCGGGCAGGAGGGCCCCGGTCATCAGTGCATGGCGAAGCTTCTGGTATGCCTGGCCGGTCAGCGTTTCTGCGCGCGTGTCGGTGCCTGCAGGCTTGGCCGCACGGGCGGGCAGGCGGCGTGACGTGGTATGCGGCTTGGGCATGGGGGTGAGACGGGAGCAGCCGGAGGGCGTCTGAATATACTCTGAGGCGCCGATCACCGGACGCAGTCTCGACCAACTGCGCCTTGCCGCCATCGATCCGCGCGCGCAGCGCGATGCGACTGCCGCGATGCTCGATGCGGGCGTCGAGATGATCGGAAAGCCGCGCTGCACAAGGACTCCTATGCCTGTCGATCGAGTCGAAGCTGCGCGGGAATCGCAGGGCCATCAGAGGCGTGTCACATCCGCCACTGCGGCTGCAAAGGCCTCGGGCGCCTCCTGCGGAAGGTTGTGCCCCACACCGCCGCTGATGAGCCGGTGCTCGTAGCGCCCCGAGAACTTCTTCGCATAGGCACTCGGTTCTGGATGCGGTGCGCCGTTGGCATCGCCTTCGAGGGTGATGGTCGGCACGGCAATGAGAGGGCCTTGCGCAAGCCGCGCCTCCAGGTCGTCATACCTGGCCTCGCCCGCGGCCAGGCCCAGCCGCCAGCGGTAGTTGTGGACCACGATGCTCACGTGGTCAGGGTTCTCGAATGCACTGGCGCTGCGCTCGAAGGTCGCGGCATCGAAGGCCCATTTCGGCGACGCGGTCTGCCAGATCAGCCTGGCGAACTCTTGCCGGTTCTTCTCGTAGCCCAGTCGGCCCCTTTCGGTGGCGAGGTAGTACTGGTACCACCATTGCAACTCCGCCTGCGGCGACAGGGGAAGCTTGCCCGCTTGCTGGCTGCCGATCAGGTAGCCACTGACGGACACCAGGGCCGTCACGCGCGCGGGCCACAGCGCCGCCATGATGCAGGCGGTTCGCGCGCCCCAATCGCAACCTGCAATGGTGGCCTGTTCGATCTTCAGGGCGCCCATCAGGGCCATTATGTCGGCAGCGATGGCGGCCTGCTGGCCGTTGCGGACGGAAGCCTCCGAGAGGAAGCGGGTCCCTCCGTATCCGCGCAGGTGCGGGACGATCACCCGGCGCCCCGCCGCGGCGAGGAACGGGGCGACATCGACATAGGTGTGAATGTCGTAGGGCCAGCCGTGCAGAAGAATCACCGGTGCTCCGTCAGCGGGGCCGGCTTCGAAGTACTCCACGTCGAGCACTCCTGCTTCGATGCGCTTCAGGGGCCCGAGCCGTTGCAGCGGCGATGCAAGGCGCGTTTCTCGAGAAGCCACGGCTTGCGCCAGGGCCGACTGCGCTGTGAGTTGGGAAGCCGCAACGCCGAGCGCCGCGGCACCCAGGAACGAGCGCCTCGGCAGGAGGAATGCATCTGGCATGTGAGTGTCCTTGTATGAGATTGACGGGGGTTGGAGCTGCCGTGCCGGGACTGGCCGGAAGTCTTCAGTGCAGGTGCGGCGTGGATACCGGCTGCTGTGCCTGTGCGAACGGCATGGCGAGGCCATCCCCGACGATCAGCAGCGCTGCCTCGATGATTCGAGTGGCTTTCATGGGGTCTTCTTCTGTTCGGCTGTGGCGATGGATGAATTGGAGAGGGTGCGTGTATCGACGGTGTGTCGAAGCGGTGGACGATCTGCATTCCGGTGTATTCGCGCAGCCCTGAGACACAGTCGCGTACAAATCGAAGGAAGCGTGCGCCTTACCCGGGACAGCTCCAGCGCGCGGCTTGCGAGTTCACAGGCGTGTCACAGGGGCGCCAGAGAATGCACTGCAGGTAGCTCTCGCACATGCAACGCTCCATTCAAAATAGTCTCGCAGTCGCAGTCGCAGTCCTGCTCTCGCTCGCTGGGGTTCTTCCATCCGCCCATGCGCAAGACGCCGTCAACGCACGGGACGCCCCCAGCGACGGCGCCGTTGTATTTGCGAACGATGGAACGTGGCCGGCGTGGCAAGACAAGAGCTCCACTACGAGCACGAGCACGAGCACGACAGTCGAGGCCGAGTCCGAGGCAAGTCAGGGCGGCGCGATCCTGAATCCGTTCTCGCGCCCAGCCGATATAACTGCCTCTTCGCCTCCGTTCGCGCCGGCTGCTGCGATCGCCGCGCTGCCTCCGGCTCCGCCCGATTCCGATTCCGCGACGAGCGTCACACTCTTGGCGATCGCGGCCGGCGCAGTCGTGGCGGGCTTCGCGCTGCATCGCTTCAAACCGCCGCGTCCGGCTGCTCCATCAGGAGCGGCGGCAGCGGCGGATTGGCGCAGGCGATGCAGGACATGGTGTCGCTCGCGCAGGCCTCGCTGGAGAACGTGATGGAGGCGCCTGAACGCGGCGATTTCAGGTCCGTCGAGCATCCCCCACCGATCGCAGGATCAGGACGGTGGGGCGCGTTGCGCAGCGAAGTAAAGGAGGAGGCGGCCGCAGGCTGCCGGGGGACATGAGCGGAGCAACGTGCCCCGCCGGCCTGATCCCGCCCCCCGACGCCTCGCATCCCCATCGAACGATGTCCGCGCCCGCTATTCAGGCTGAAAGACCTTCGCCTTCAACAGTGCCTCGAAGCGCGTACCTTCCTTGTCGACCAGCGCACGGAACTGCTGGGGCGTGCTGTACTTCGTTTCGTTGCCAGAGCGTTGCAGGGCCTCGATCAGCGAAGGGTCCGACAGCGCCGTCTTCATCCGCCGGCTACCGCTTTACGGCGCTGTGGGCGTGCCTCGTGGCGACAAGGAGGGATATGCGCGCCAGACCCTGGAGAACTTCCGTCTGTTCGGCGCGCCGCACGTGGCCATCCTCACCAGCGACCCGGGCCTGGGTCCCTATGGCGCAGTCGACGTCGGCGGCTACGTGCAGGTGCTGTTGCTCGCCATGCAGGCACACGGCCTGGCCGCGATCGCGCAGGCCGCGCCGGCCAACTACAGCGCGCTGGTGAAGCATGAGCTCGAGATCCCGCAGGAGCGCCTGATGGTCTGTGGCGTGTCTTTCGGCTACGAAGACACCGAACATCCCGCCAACAGTTACCGCACCTCGCGCGCGCAGCTCGCCCAGGCGGTCCGCTTCGTCGACGCATGAAGCGAGCGTCGGGCCTTGGGGCTCGCCTGACCAACTGTCAAAGGCGTGTGACCTCGAGACGGGGGGGCGTCGTGCTGACGCGCCAGCGCAAGAAGCCCACGCGCGTGGCTGCGTATTCGACGACGACAATCTGATTCTTTCTGGCGCCGCTTCTGATATTTCGGAGGTGCGCTGCAGAATCCGGCCCTTTCAAAAAGAACAAGGGTCGATGTGATGAATACCAGGGAGGCTTCGGGCCTGCGGCTCGGAGGAAGACGCGCGCGCCAGACGCAGGTGCGGGTGGTGGCGTGAACAAGCAGCTTCACAGGATCGTCTTCAACGCCGCGCGCGGCCTGCGCATGGTGGTGCAGGAGACGGCTCGCGGCACGGGCAAGGCCAGCGGCACGACATCCGCCCCTATCGGTACTGCGCTTGCGAGCCTGCTGGTCGCCACGGCCGCACAAGCGCAGATCGTCGGCGCACCGGGAGTGGCGCCGGGCCTCAGGCCCACCGTGCTGGTCGCACCGAATGGCGTGCCGGTGGTCAACATCCAGACGCCTTCGCCCGCCGGCGTCTCTCGCAACCTCTACCACCGGTTCGACGTCCAGTCCCGAGGCGTCATCCTCAACAACAGCCGCACCGATGTGCAGACGCAGTTGGGCGGCCGGGTGCAGGCCAACCCCTTCCTCGCGACCGGCCCGGCACGCATCATCCTCAACGAGGTCACGAGCGGCAACCCCACGCAGCTGCGTGGGGCCATCGAGGTGGGCGGGCAGCGCGCCGAGGTGATCGTGGCCAATCCGGCGGGGATCGCCGTGGATGGCACCACCTTCATCAACGCGAGCCGCGCCACGCTCACCACCGGCGCCCCGCAGCTCAATGCGGCAGGCGGGCTGGACGGCTACGTGGTGCGCGGCGGCAGCGTCACCATCGACGGGGCGGGCCTGGATGCGAGCAGCACCGACTACGCGGCCATCCTCGCACGCGCCATCAAGGTCAACGCGGCGCTCTGGGCCAACGAGCTCAAGGTCGTCACAGGCGCCAACGAGGTCTCGGCCGACCAGACGCAGATCAGTGCGACCACCGGTACAGGCAAGGCGCCCGGCTTCGCACTCGATGTCGCGCTGCTCGGAGGCATGTACGCCAACAAGATCTTCCTGATCGGCAGGGAGGCGGGCGTCGGCGCGCGCAACGCCGGCACCATCATGGCCGCGGATGGTTCGGGTCCGCTCTCCGGCCCGGGCGAGTTCGTCATCACCGCAGCCGGGCGGCTGGAGAACATCGGGACGATCCAGGCCGCGCGCCGCGCCGCCATCGAGGCCGACAGCGTCGCCAACAGCGGGCGCATCGCGAGCGGCGGGGAACTCAGGATCGCCACGCAAGGGCCGCTCGCCAATGCGGGCACATTGGAAGCGCAGAGCCTGCAGCTTGCGAGCGCCAGCGACATCGACAACCGCGGCGGCACGATGCGCCAGACCCGCGGGGTGGGCCTGACGATCAAGGCGCCGATCCTGAGCAACACCGCTGGCGGTGTGATCGGAGTGGAGCCGACGCCGCAGGCGCCCGCGCAGCCAGGCACGAGGACAGACACCGGTAGCACCGGCGTCTCCGGCCCGGCAACGCCGGCCACGGGCATCGAGACCGGCACGGGCAGCAGCGCTGGCGGCAGTGGCAGTGGCAGTGGCAGTGGCAGTGGCAGTGGCAGCGCCAACGCTAACGCTAACGCTAACGGCAGCGGCAGCCGCACGACCGCCACGCCGAGCTACATGCCCGCGCCCGGCACCATCACCGCCGCCGGCAGCGTGCTCAACGACAGCGGGCACATCTACGCGGGCGGCGCCATCCAGCTGCAGACCCCGCAGCTCAACAACAACGATGGCTCCATTGCCGCGACGAGCCTCGCGGCCAGCGGAGCGAGCTTCAGCAACGCAGGCGGCACCGTGAACGTCGCCCAGGGCTTCAGCGCCAACGTCGATCGCTTCGACAACACCGGCGGCACGCTGCGCGCAGGCAGCCTGCAGATCGCAAGCGCGAGCGCGGGCGACCTGATCAACACGGACGGCACGCTCGAGAGCAGCGGCGATGCGAACATCACCGCGAGCGGCTCGATCGACAACACCCGAGGCAGCATCACCGCAGCGGGCGCATTCACGGGCAACGCCGGCGGCGCCATCAACAACACTGCCGGCGTGCTGATGGCCCACCAGGGCGTGGCCCTCGGCGCGCAGTCGCTGGACAACAGCCAGGGCAGCATCCAGTCGGCCACGGCGCACACGCGGCTCACCGTGGCGCAGCAGCTGCTCAATGCTCACGGCTCGATCGGCGCTGCGACAGATCTGGCCATCCAGGCCGGCAGCCTGAGCAACAGCGGCAGCCTGCGCGCTGGCAACGACACTGCCATCGGCGTCACGGGTGCTCTCGCCAACGACGGCAGCCTCACCGCCGGGCGCAGCACAACGGTCACCGCGGGCAGCCTGCAAGGCACGGGCACGCTCGGCGCGGGCATCCAGGCCGACGGCAGGCTCGGCAGCGCAGGAGATCTGCGCGTGACCACCACCGGGGCACTGGCGGCCAACGGCACCAACCTCGCCGCGGGCGATGCCACGCTGCAGGGCGCGAGCATCGATCTGTCCTCCAGCAGCACCAGCGCAGCCAACATCACGCTCGGTGCGATACAGGGCAACGTCACCACCAGCGGCGCGACGATCGCCACACCCGGCACGCTGAGCGTGACGGCCAACAACCACGGCAACCAGACGCTCGTCAACCAGCGCGGCAAGCTCAACGCAGGCCAACTGAGCCTGAGCCTCTCCAACCTCGCCAACACCGAAGGCGGCGAGATCGTGCAGACCGGCATGGGCGCCACCACCATCGCCACCTCGGGCGCTCTCGACAACACCCGCGGGCGCATCGCCACGAACGGACAGGACCTGAGCCTCTCGGGCGCCAGCCTCACCAGCACCGGCGGCAAGATCGAGCATGCAGGCACCGGCACCCTGGCCATCGCTGGCGGCAACTACAGCGGCAGCAGCGGCGAGATCACCGGCAATGGCGCGCTCGTCGTCGACGTTGCGGGCAGCTTCAGCCAGGACGGCGGCAGCACCTCCGCCAGGCAGATCACCCTCGATGCCGGCACCTTGAGCAACCAAGGAGGCAGGCTCGTGCAGTCTGGCTCGGCGGAGACGCGCATCACGGTGGCCGGTGCCTTGAACAACAACGCCGGGATCATCGCCGGCAACGGCCATGCCGCCATCACTGCGGGAAGCCTGGCGAACCAGGGCGGCTCGATCCGCGCCGCAGAGACCTCCAACCTCGGCCTCGCAGTCGCCGGGCTGCTGGACAACAGCCATGGCGAGATCGGCGCAGGCGGCAACGTCACGCTCGACGCAGCCAGCGTGAACAACGACATCGGCCGCATCACCGCTGTCGGCCATCTGAGCGCCGCAGTCGCGGGCGCCACCACCAACGTCGGCGGCAGCCTGCAGGCCGGCGGTGCCATCACCCTGCGCAACGCAGGCCTGGACAACAGCAGCGGCAAGGTCTTCGGCCACAGCGTGCGGGTCGACGCCGGCACCGCCGCACTCGACAACCCGCAAGGCACCATCGCAGGTACCACCACGGTCGATGTCAGCTCCGGCGCGCTGAACAACCACGCCGGCCTCGTCCAGTCCGGTGGGGCGATGACCCTCGACACCCACGGCCAGGCATTCACCAACACCAACGCGTCAGCACATGCCAGCGGCCAGGGCGGCATCGCCAGCGGCGGCACGCTCACGCTCGCCAGCGGCGCCCTGGACAACAGCGCCGGCTTCATCGGTGCCGAGGCCATCTTGGCTGCCAGTACCGGCAGCCTCACCAACGCCGGCGGCGGCCTCATCCTCGGCCAGGACAGCGTGGGCATCGACACCCAGGGCGCTGTCTTCGACAACCGCGGCGGCCGGACCCTGGCCGCAGGCGACCTGCGCATCGACACCGTTGCACCGGCAGGAGGCCCTTCCGGCAGCATCGACAACACCGGCGCGCTGATCCGCTCATCGGGCACCACGACCCTCCACACCGGGCATCTCACCAACGCCGCGACCCTGGGCCCCGAGCAGGGCATCGAAGGCAGGAATGTCGCCATCGCCATCGCCATCGCCATCGCCATCGGCACCGGCCCCGCCACCGGCGCGCTGATCAACAAGGCAGGCGCCATCCGCGCCGATCTCGACGCCACCCTCACTGGCAGCGGTGGCATCGACAACACCTCCGGCCTGGTCTCCGCGGGCAACACCCTGCGCATCGTGGACCCGAACGCCGCCAACCCGGCAGCCAAGACCCTGGGCCTGGCCAACACCAGCGGCAAGCTGGTCGCCCACAAGGACCTGGCGATCGATGCCGCCACCTTCAGCGCCGACGGCCAGCTCATCGCCGGTCGGGACCTGAGCATCGCTTTGAACCAGGACATCGTGAACACGGCCGAGCTCGCGGCCAACGGCAACCTCACGTACGCCACCACCGGCGACTTCACCAACCACGCCAAGCTGCTGGCCGGCCAGACGCTCACCGTCTCGGGCCGCAACGTCGAGAACACGGCCGGTGCCGAGATGTCGGGCGTCGACACCATCGTCAACGCGAGGGGCACCCTCACCAACCGCGGCCTGATCGACAGCCAGGGCGACACGCAGATCAACGCGGGTGTCCTCAACAACCTGGGCACCGGGCGCCTCTACGGTGACCGCATCTCCATCGCCGCAGGCACGCTCGACAACACCGCCGAGACCGTCAATGGCATCAATCGATCAGCCAGCATCGCCGCGCGCGAGTCCCTGGACATCGGCGCGCGCACCATTGCCAACCGCGATCGTTCATTGATCTTCAGTGCCGGCGACCTGTTCATCGGCGGTGCCCTGGATGCCAATCGCTACGCCACTGGCCGGGGCGCAACCCTCGACAACCTGAGCGCCGACATCGAATCCCTGGGCAGCATGTCCGTCTCGATGGCGCAGGTCAACAACCGCGACATCCACCTCCAGGTGGCGCAACAGACCACGAAGTCGACCACCTCCCGGCTTGCCACCATGGACGGCAAGTTCTGGGACCGCGCCGACACCTGGGGCGACGACGCCAGCCGCTACGTGTTCCACCGCAACGCTGACGGCTCCGTCGCCGTCGTGGGCCAGGGCTGGGGCATCTGGGACGAGACCCTCGATACCACCCGCGACCAGGCCACCCGCACCGACCCGGCGCGCCTGGTCGCCGGCGGCAATCTCGACGTCAACGGCTTCCTCTACAACCGCGACAGCCAGGTGCTCGCCGGCGGCAGCCTCGCCGCCACGGGCACCAGGAACGAGGCCACCACCGGCACCCAGGCCACGACCACCACCACGTGGGTCACCGGCTACATGGCCAACAAGCCGGGCACCGGGCCCAACAACTTCAATGTGCTGGGGCCCATCACCTCGGCCAGCACCGTCGATGTGGGCGCCTTCCGCTACGAGGGCAACTTCAATGCCACCAGCGGCAAGGCGCCGGATCGCACCGGCAGCAGCGCCAGCGTGGATGCCTATGCCGGCGCTGCCGGTGCTGCCGGGGATGTGGGCGGCAATGCCCGTGCGGGCACCTTGGTCGAGGTACCGGCCAACGTCGGTGCGGTCGTCAAGGCTCTGGGCGGGAGTGCCGGCACGGCCAGCAGCGTGAACGGACCTGATGGCACCCCGTCCATGCAGGCGGGCGGCCCCGGCGGCAATCCGAGATCGTCCACCCCGATGGTCGTGCGCACCAGCACGCCCCAAGCCTCGATCCCCACCGCCAGCCTCTTCAACACGCGCCCCGAGCCGGGCAGCCGCTACCTGGTGGAGACCGATGCACGCTTCGCCGGCTATCGCGCCTGGCTCAGCAGCGACGCCCTGCTGGACAGGCTGGGCCTGAACCCGGACCTCATCCAGAAGCGCCTGGGTGACGGCTTCTACGAGCAGCGGCTCATCCGCGAGCAGATCGCGCAGCTCACGGGCTACCGCTACCTGGACGGCTTCCAGAGCGACGAGGAACAGTACGCCGCGCTGATGAGCGCGGGCGCCACCTTTGCCAGGGAATACGGCCTGCGCCCGGGCATCGCCCTCACGGCCGCGCAGATGGCGCAATTGACCAGCGACATCGTCTGGCTGGTCGAGCAGGACGTGACCCTGCCCGACGGTAGCACCCAGAAGGTGCTGGTGCCGCAGGTGTACGTGCGCGTGCGGCCCGGGGACATCGATGGTTCGGGGGCCTTGCTCAGTGCCGATGCGCTCAGGATCAGGAGCGAAGGAGACGTGACGAACACCGGCACCATCGCCGGGCGCACGCTGGTCGCCATCAATGCCGACACCATCGACCACCTGGGTGGACGCATCAGCGGCGGCAGCGTCGCCCTCGATGCCAGGACGGATCTGAACAGCATCGGCGCCACCATCGATGCGCGCGATGTCCTGTCGATCACCGCCGGGCGCGACATCAACCTCCGCACCACGACCACGACGAGCCAGACCGGGCTCAACAGCAACACCCGCATCGACCGCGTAGCCGGCCTCTATGTGAGCAACCCAAGCGGCACGCTGGTGGCCAGCGCGGGCCATGACGTGAACCTCGTCGGTGCCCTCATCGAGAACAGGGGACCGGGCGGGCTCACCTCGATCAGCGCGAAGAACGACATCCACCTGCAGACCGTGCGCGAGTCCTCGACCCTCGTGGGTGTGGGACTCGACAACAACAGCGCCATGGTGGCGTCCTCCTCGCGCGAGTTGGGGACCGCCATCGTGACCGAGGGCACCACGCTCCTGGGTGCAGGGCGCGACGTCAACGCACGCCAGGCCACGGTGGACGCCGCAAGCGGCCTGTTGAACGTGCAGGCCGGGCGCGACATCCACATCGAATCGGGCCAGCAGCAAGGCGCCGGCAGCTTCTCGATGCAGTGGACCGACAAGGGCAAGGTGAGCCGTACCGCCAACACCTTGAGCGGCCAGCACGACAACAGCACCAGCATCGCAAGCCGCTTCGAAGGCGCACTCGTTGCCTTGAGCGCAAACAACGACATCAGCATCGAAGGCTCGCACATCAGCGGCACGCAAGGCGTGATGCTCGATGCGGCTCGCCTGCTCAACATCGTCGAGGGCCGCAGCACCAGCAGTACCAGCAGTGACTTCGAGCGCAAGCGCTCCAGTCCGATCCACGACCCGGTCTTCATGCAGAACAGGGCTTCGGGCACGGGCATCGACATCGGGAGCGACACCGCAGTCGCCAGCACCCTCACCAGCAGCCGGGGCGGCGTCGTGCTGCGAGGCGGCGCGGTGAACCTGCAGGGCGTGCAGGTTGCAGCCGCCAGGGACATCGCCATCGAAGGCGGCAGCGTGAACATCGCCGCGGCCATCGATCGCAGCGAAGTCCATGGCGAGCAGCGCCGGCGTGGCGGCGACTTCGGGCCCTTGGGCCTGCACGACCTGGGGCATGGCCTGGGGGCGAAGAGCGCGGACGCGCTGGATGCAGAGATCAGCACCCTTGCGCGCACCACCCTCAGTGGTGCCAACGTCGGCATCAGCGCGACGGGTGCAGACGGCAGTGGCGGCGACCTGCACATCGCCGGCACCACCATCGACACGCCCGGCACCCTGGGCCTGAACGCCGGCACCCTGCACCTGGACACGCAGAGCACCGTGGCCACGCTGGACAGCAGCAGCCAGCGCAGGGACTTCTCGTGGCAGCAGCAGGGATCGAGCGGCACGAGCGACGAGACCACGCACTACAACCAGTTCAACGCGGGCACGCTGGTGGTCAACGCCCACCGGGTGCAGGCGGGACTCGGAGCCAGGGACAGCCTCGAGCAGCTCGCCAGGCAGCCGGGCATGGGCTGGATCGCGCAGCTCGACAACGATCCCGGCCTGAGCGGCAAGGTCGATTGGGCCAGGGTCGAGGAGGCGCACCGGAACTGGGATTACCAGCAGCAGGGCCTCACGCCCGAGGGCGCGGCCATCGTGACGCTGGTGGTGTCGTACTTCACGGCGGGGGCGGCATCGGGCATCGGCGCCGGTGCTGGAGCGGCCGTGGGCGGGACGGCCGGCACGGTCGTCGGGGGCGCGGTCACGGCCGGTGTCACGGCGCTGGCGAGCCAGGCAAGCGTCGCGCTGATCAACAACCGCGGGGATGTCGGTGGGGCGCTGAACGACCTGGGGTCGAGTGCCAGCGTCAAGAGCCTGCTGACGGCCATCGTCACGGGTGGGGTGCTCGCGGGGCTGAACCTCGAGCCGACGGGATTGCCCACCGCAGGAGGTGGTGCGCAGCCCGTCATGACGCAGCTGGGGCAGAACCTCACGGCGGGTGCGGCCCGGGCCGTGATCGGCACGGCCATCCATGGCGGCAACTTCGAGGACAACCTCAGGGAGGGGATCAAGGGGGCACTGCTGGACACGGCGGCTGCGCAGGGCGCGAACGCCATCGGCAATCTCACCGCCGACGGCACGCTGGATGACTTCACCAACAAGGTGGCCCACGCGATCGCGGGATGCATGGTGGGTGCGGCAAGAGCGGACCGTGCGAGCGGCTGCGGCGCGGGTGCGCTGGGTGCAGCGATCGGTGAAATCTCGGCGGAGGCTTACGGCCGAAGAGACGACACGGTGCAGTTCGCGGCGATGGTGAGCGGCATTGCTGCGGCCCTCACAGGGGCCGATGCCACTCAGATCAACCTTGCCAGCCAGGCGGGCAGCAACGCAGCCGCCAACAACTTCCTGGCGCACGATGAAAACCAAGCCAGAAAGAAGGCCATCGTCGCTTGCGATGCCGGAGACAAGACCGCCTGTGCGGAACGCGACGCCTGGAACGCCAAGGACAAGGCGCGTGACGAGAGGCTGCGTGCGGCGTGCTACGCCGATGGCGCAAGCAAGCTGTGCGCTGACTGGATTGCCTACGCGAAAGCAGCGGAGGCCACCTACCGAAGCACGCCGGACAACGCAGCGCTGCGTGATGAAATCCGCTTCGGCATGTACTCGGACGCAGCCGAGCGTACCGAGATTCAGCGCCTGATCAACAGCACGCCGCATGCCTCGCCAATGGGGCCAGCCGGTGAAGCAGTCTTCAAGTCACTCGCGAGCCTTGCCCTCGATCTCACGCCGGTTGTTGGTGATATCAAGGGATTCGTCGAGGCCGAGACGCCGTTCGACTACACCCTGGCGGCGATCGGTGCACTCGGCCCGGCAGGCGACGCGGCCAAGGCGCTGGTCAAGGAAGCCAGGGCGCTACTGGAGGCGGGCGACGCGGTCGGCGCCGCTGCGAAAGTGGCGGACGCGCAGAGTTCCATCAGAGCGACCGTGGGCAGCAAGGGAGCGTGGGACACCGCCTTGAACGGCCGACTCAAGCCTGGGGCCGTCTACGAACTGAGCAATGGCCACAAGTACATCACGGATGCGTCTGGGCGCGTCGAGAAGGTCGAGGGCACGTTGTCGCTCGACGCCATGGATCGCAATGGCTATCAGCAATGCCTGGTTGGAAAGTGCGGGGCAGCGAAGGATGAGGGCGGCCATCTGGTTGCGGCCAGTCTGGGCGGGGCGGGTGACAAAATCAACATCGTGCCGCAGGCGTCCACGCTAAACCGCGGCGACTGGCGTGCTATGGAAAACGAGTTCAGAAACGCGCTCAAGGAGGGCCAGACTGTGACGGTAAAAATTGCGGTGGGTTATCCGGCTAGCGGGGGAGCCAGACCGAACGCCTTTTTTGTTGAGGCGAACGTCGGCGGTGTCATCAAACGTTTTCCTTTCACGCAGTAGAGACTAACCATGATTGAATCAGTCGAAGACGCATATCAAGCGATCGCAAAAATTCTTGCGAACAAGGCTTCTCCCGGCTGGAAACTGTTACGTGCCGTCTGCCCTATTCTTAACAAGGGGTGTGGTGGCATTGTGACTGTTCAAACAAGCGTTAACGGCGGAGCTGACGTTCCAATTGGTTGGGACGTCTTTGCGCTGCAAGATGCCTGTCTGTTTCTCCGGGCTGACCTTCTCCGGGCCACCGGCCAGCGCATCTGGGGCTTGACCTTTACGCTGCATGCAGACGGCAAGTTCAATATCGAGTACGACTACAACAAGCCAGCAGGCTACGAGGAAACTGACGAGACCATGGATCTCCCGAAAGGGCTGGAGGACTTGCAAACGCAAGGTGTGCACGCTTCCAAGAAATAGATTCAACCACCCCACTATTCCGGTAGTCGAAAGCTGGGAGAGTACGGCGCACGTCGGCAGCAATGAGGCTGCAAAAAACTACATTAGCCACGCGCCCTTCGATGGCGTGCGCCACATCGTCGCAAAGGAAAGCCCTGGCTGACCGCGCGTGCGGGCTAACTGCACGCAGGCCGATTTCGATCGCATCGACGCGCAGATGCAGCAACTGGATCGCGCGGCTCAGCTTGTGGAGCTCAGCGGGCGCTCAGGGCTGACGACCTGGCAGGCGCTGCGCCGAGCGCATCTTGAGGGCTGTCGACAACAATCCGATCGAGGCCAGGGCCGTTCAAGACGCGATTGATGCTGGCCGCGTTGAGAAATGGGTAGTCCATACCGACCCCGCAGGAGGGACCTCTGTCTGGATTGTCGATGAGGCTGGAAAGATCGCAAAAGCTGATTCAGAGATTGCTAGCAAAGTTCTCGGACGGAAAAGATGGTTAGAGACACACTGACGACAACTGCCTATTGGAATCAATGGGTTGGATTTTTTGAATCATCCATTTCCGACAGCATTCAACGGATTTCCGAACCCTCGAAGAACTTGGCATATCGGCCACAGTATGTTCGAGACTTAGCCTTCATGCACGCGAAGGTCATGTACTACCGCTATTCTCGTGGCGACTCCATCTCAGACCTGGCCCAATACTTCGATCCACTGCTTCTCTACTGGGAAGAGTCGGAACGTCTAGGCAAAGACGTTTGGACATCAGAGCAGAAGCACAAGCGACAATCCTGGTCTGTCAATATCGACCAGTACATCGACTGCTTTTGGTTGATTGGTTTGGCGCTAGCATTGGACATCTCAGAGCCGCAGTGGCGCCGGCTGGTTGTCCTGTGCGGCAATGATGGCGAAGACCAGCTACTGGACAGAATCATTGCAACCAGATCACCGCAACGAAGAATAGGCCGTGCTCTGATTTACCCCAAGCCATATCAACGACTTTTGGGGGCGCTCGACGCATCATCTAGCAAGCAGGCGCTCAGGCTCAGCGACTTTGTCGAACACTGGTACAAAGAGCTAGCTACTGCCGTGAAGTCGGGAAGCTGCGCGCAGGCGTATTCCTCGCAGGTCCCTTATTGGTACAGGTATCACAATCCAATGAAGGGTGCGTACTTCGGCTACTGGTGCATCGAGGCAGTGGCTGCTGTCAAAGCGTTCGGCCTAGACGACAGCCTATGCATTGGGCACCCTCATTATCCTGGCGATCTTCTTCGCCCCGAACAGATCACTGTCCCAGACATGTCGCGGCTCCTGCGCGAGCTCGCGGCAACGATCGGCGCTCCTCCTGAACCGCCGTTCACAGTTGAGCCACGCCACCTCACAAAGTGGGAAGCCCTCAAGATGCTGATCAAGAACAAGCTGCAGTCGTAGCTAGAAAAACCAGGACTGAGGGCGACCTCACCGACACCAGCGCAATAGACATTTCGACCGGCGCGCCAGCGGCGGTAGGGTCAAGCTCGACGCGAAGACGGATCTGAGCAAAATCGCGAGCTATCGATGCGCGACGCAGCGGCTCGCTCAAGCCGGCGCCGCGTTGAGAAACGCGAGAAGCTGCGTGCGGCGTGCTACGCCGATGGCGCAAGCAAGCTGTGCGCTGACTGGATTGCCTACGCGAAGGCAGCGGAGGCCACCTACCGAAGCACGCCGGACAACGCAGCGTTGCGCGATGAAATCCGCTTCGGCATGTACTCGGACGCAGCCGAGCGCACCGAGATTCAGCGCCTGATCAACAGCACGCCGCATGCCTCGCCAATGGGGCCAGCCGGTGAAGCAGTCTTCAAGTCACTCGCGAGCCTTGCCCTCGATCTCACGCCGGTTGTTGGTGATATCAAGGGATTCGTCGAGGCCGAGACGCCGTTCGACTACACCCTGGCGGCGATCGGTGCACTCGGCCCGGCAGGCGACGCGGCCAAGGCGCTGGTCAAGGTAGCCAGGGCGCTACTGGAGGCGGGCGACGCGGTCGGCGCCGCTGCGAAAGTGGCGGACGCGCAGAGTTCCATCAGAGCGACCGTGGGCAGCAAGGGAGCGTGGGACACCGCCTTGAACGGCCGACTCAAGCCTGGGGCCGTCTACGAACTGAGCAATGGCCACAAGTACATCACGGATGCCTCTGGGCGCGTGGAGAAGGTCGAGGGCACGTTGTCGTTGAGTGCGATGGATCGCAATGGTTATCAGCAGTGTGCGACCGGGAAATGTGGAGCAGCCAAGGATGAAGGCGGGCACCTGATTGCTTCCAGCCTGGGAGGTGCAGGTGACAGAATCAACATCGTGCCGCAGGCGTCCACGCTGAACCGCGGCGACTGGCGTGCTATGGAAAACGAGTTCAGAAACGCGCTCAAGGAGGGCAAGACTGTGACGGTCAAGATCGATGTTGTTTATCCAGTTGGCGTAGGAGTCAGGCCAAATGAGTTCAGAGTCATAGCTACCATTGATGGCAAGCAAGTTCCGTATCCACCTTTCAGGCAGTAAACGTATGAAATCAGTAGAAGCGGCTTATCAATTGATAGCGCACACCCTCAGCGCTTGGGCGCAGGGCGGCTGGCGCACCCTCAGGTTCCAGGCGCCGGTTTATCGCGCGACATGCGGAGGAATGCATTTTTCCTTGATTGACGAGCACGGAAATGAGAAAGCTCTCCCTTTCGAGTGGAATGGTGTGGATTGTGTGAATCGCGCCACTCTTTATCTCCGCGACGACCTTATAAAGACTACAGGTCAGCGAATCTGGGGTATGACGTTTACGCTTTATCCCGACGGCAAGTTCAATATCGAATATGACTACAACATGCCTGAGGGCTACGAGGAGACCGATGAGACTGTGGATCTTCTCCAATCACTGGAGGGATTGCAAAAGCAAGGCATCGACGTTTCCAAAAGGTAGTGTCTTTCCCAAAATCCCTGCCGGCAATAGCACGGACGGATCAACCAATGCGTCATCTAAGATGCGTCCGGCAATGAGAGCAACTAACGAACCACAGTTGGATCAAGGTCTGTCGTGGGCCATCCCATCAGAGCGGTGATCTTCTTCGTCCCGATCGCCAACAGGTACTGCTTCGTGACACGCGGAGCGCATTCATACGCGTTTACGGACGTCCCGATCCACTCTCAAAAAGCGGCAGCAACTTCAATCGCTGCACCTTGCTGGAAGGACCTCGCGGCAGTTCCTCGACAAAGCGATAATGCCCCGGCGCCTTGTAGCGCCCGAGCGCGCCCACGCAGTACGCGCGCAGATCCTCCTCGGTGCAGGTGCTGCCCTCGCGCAGGATCACGCAGGCGCCGATCTCCTGCCCGTAGTGGCGGTCGGGCACGCCCACAGCGGCAGCGTCGCGCACGGCAGGATGGGCGAGCAGCGCCTCGTCGATCTCGCGCGGCGCGATATTCTCGCCCCCCTTGATGATCAGTTCCTTGATGCGCCCGGTGACGAAGAAGAAGCCATCGGCATCGCGGTGCCCGAGGTCGCCGGTGCGCAGCCATCCGTCTGGCGTGAAGCTGGCGCGCGTAGCCTCGTCGTTCTTGTAATAGCAGAACCTCACGGCGGGTGCGGCCCGGGCCGTGATCGGCACGGCCATCCATGGCGGCAACTTCGAGGACAACCTCAGGGAGGGGATCAAGGGGGCACTGCTGGACACGGCGGCTGCGCAGGGCGCGAACGCCATCGGCAATCTCACCGCCGACGGCACGCTGGATGACTTCACCAACAAGGTGGCCCACGCGATCGCGGGATGCATGGTGGGTGCGGCAAGAGCGGACCGTGCGAGCGGCTGCGGCGCGGGTGCGCTGGGTGCAGCGATCGGTGAGATGTCGGCGGAGGCTTACGGCCGAAGAGACGACACGATGCAGTTCGCGGCGATGGTGAGCGGCATTGCTGCGGCCCTCACAGGGGCCGATGCCACTCAGATCAACCTTGCTAGGCAGGCGGGCAGCAATGCGGCTGCGAACAACTTCCTGGCGCACGATGAAAACCAAGCCAGAAAGAAGGCCGTCGTCGCTTGCGATGCCGGAGACAAGACCGCCTGTGCGGAACGCGACGCCTGGAACGCCAAGGACAAGGCGCGTGACGAGAGGCTGCGTGCGGCGTGCTACGCCGATGGCGCAAGCAAGCTGTGCGCTGACTGGATTGCCTACGCGAAGGCAGCGGAGGCCACCTACCGAAGCACGCCGGACAACGCAGCGTTGCGCGATGAAATCCGCTTCGGCATGTACTCGGACGCAGCCGAGCGCACCGAGATTCAGCGCCTGATCAACAGCACGCCGCATGCCTCGCCAATGGGGCCAGCCGGTGAAGCAGTCTTCAAGTCACTCGCGAGCCTTGCCCTCGATCTCACGCCGGTTGTTGGTGATATCAAGGGATTCGTCGAGGCCGAGACGCCGTTCGACTACACCCTGGCGGCGATCGGTGCACTCGGCCCGGCAGGCGACGCGGCCAAGGCGCTGGTCAAGGAAGCCAGGGCGCTACTGGAGGCGGGCGACGCGGTCGGCGCCGCTGCGAAAGTGGCGGACGCGCAGAGTTCCATCAGAGCGACCGTGGGCAGCAAGGGAGCGTGGGACACCGCCTTGAACGGCCGACTCAAGCCTGGGGCCGTCTACGAACTGAGCAATGGCCACAAGTACATCACGGATGCGTCTGGGCGCGTCGAGAAGGTCGAGGGCACGTTGTCGTTGAGTGCGATGGATCGCAACGGTTATCAGCAGTGTGCGACCGGGAAATGTGGAGCAGCCAAGGATGAAGGCGGGCACCTGATTGCTTCCAGCCTGGGAGGTGCAGGTGACAAAATCAACATCGTGCCGCAGGCGTACACGCTGAACCGCGGCGACTGGCGAAAGATGGAGAACGAGCTGCGAGAGGCGCTCAAGGGAGGGAAGACTGTGCTGGTGAAGATCGATGTCAGTTACCCCTCTGCAGGTGGTGTGAGGCCGAGCGAGTTCAGGGTAACGGCAATTGTTGACGGCAAAGTAGTGCCGTATAGGTTTATTCAGTGAAGGTGGCTTGGATGATCATTACCGTGGAGCAGGCGTATGACGCCATCGCGAGATACTTGCTTTCCTTCGTTGGCAAGCGACGGTGGGATAGCGTCGCATGCAAGCTGCGCATCTATACAAAGATGGTTTCAGGGTCGCAATGTTTGATCGCGAACGGCGTTTCTGATGAATCCGGTGGCTTTGAAAAAGATCCAAATGCCATGTGGGAGGGCCTTGATGCCGCAGCTTTCTTGCGCGATGACTTCCTCAGGACAACCGGCGAGCGCATCTGGGGCTTGACCTTTACGCTCTACCCAGATCGCAAGTTCAATATCGAGTATGACTACAACAAGCCTGAAGATTATGAGGAGACCGACGAAACGGTGAACCTTTCCCAGGCACTGGAGGACCTGCAAAAGCAAGGCGTCGACGTTTTCAGGAAGCGATAGCGGCGCGCCAGCTCATGCACGGAGGTCGGCAGTCAAGCTGAGTCGTCGTGAGTGGCGGCTAGCCGTTGCCATCACGGCAAGGGATGCGAGCCAGATCAACATTGGCAGTCAGCCGGCAGCAGTGCGGCGGCGAGCAACTACATCAGCCACTCGCCCTTCGATGGCGTGCGCCGCATCGTCGCAAAGGAAAACGCCCGGCTGACCGCACAGTGCGGCGCTGACTGCACGCAGGCCGACTTCGATCGCATCGACGCGCAGATGCAGCAACTGGATCGCGCGGCTCAGCTTGTGGAACTCAGCGCGCGCTCCGGGCTGCAAGGCACTGATGGACTTCAGTCAGCTCTCGAGCCACCAGAAAGGTGTCGTCGGGGAACTGCTGGGAGCCAATACAGTGCAGAACGTGCTGCCAGGGGCCACCCGGTTGGGAAGAATGGGTGAGGTCGGCAGCCAGGGGATCGATGACCTGTACAAGGTCACGAGCGCCAAGGCCGACTATGTGATCGTGGAGTACAAGTTCGGACTTCGAAGCTCGGCGTGACCGCGGATGGGTTGCAGATGAGTGACGGGTGGGTGTTGGGGTCGGACAGAATCTTGGACGCGGTAAGAGGAAACACTTCCGAGGCTCTCAAGATCAGCGATGCAATCGCTGCCAAGAGAGTTGAAAAGTGGATCGTACATACCGACCCAGCAGGTGGACCGCGGCTATTCTTGCTCCCGCTCGGAACGCGTTCTTCCAACAGTAGCCGCGCGACGCTGCAATTACGTCGTTACCACGGCCCCGCTTGACGCCTCGCGCAGGGCGGGACGGATCGCCCCCTATGCGGTGGCCCGTAGCGCCGTGCCGACCTTGACGCGCTACCAGGCGCCCGAGGTCGGACTTGATGGCATCCGCGCGGCGCGCCGCCGCAACGACCATGCGAACCCGATGCCGAGGGCTGCCATCGCCGCGGCGGGCAGCAGCAGCAGGGCCGCATAGGCCTGCAGGTCGACCAGGCCGCCAAAGCCCACCACGCCGAGCGACTGCCCGGTGAACATCGCGAAGGAAAAGAGCGAGACGGCGCTGCCGCGCGCCTGCGGCGCCATCTGGGTGGCGTGCGTCTGCAGGGTGTTGTGGTACAGGTAAGTGCCGAAGCCGAGCAGCACCGCCAGCGGCGCCGCAGCCGACCCATGCGGCAGAAGCCACAGCCCTGCCCACGCAGCGGCCATCAACACGCCTCCGGTGGCCGCCATCCGGATTTCGCCGAGCAGGCCGACTATGCGGCGTGCGCAGACCGCGTAGGCGAGGCCACCCACGGCATAGAGCGCCGAGACGGCAGAGGCGGCGGCCAGTCCGAGTCCTTCGCGTGCGTGCAGGTAGGTGGGCAGATAGCTGAGCGCGCCAAGCAGAAACACGCCTTCGAGAAACACAGCGACAAGCACCACGCGCGCCCACGGCTGCGCGAGCACGGCACGGAGGCCGCCGCCACCGATCGCGGGTGCCGCCATCTCCACCGTAGCGGTGGTGTGCGAGGTTTCTCGCCACAAGAGCGCGGCGACCACCCAGTAGCCCACACTCAAGACCGCGAAGGCGCCGCGCCAGCCCAGCGCCGTTTCGGCGCACAGACCGCCCAGCAACTGGCCGACCACCATTCCGGACAGGGTGCCGAGCAGCAGCCGGGCCAGCGTGGCCTGCCGCGCTTGGTACGCCACCGCATCGCCGATCCAGGCCATCGCAAGCGGCACGACGCCCGCAGCAGCCATGCCCCACAGCGCACGCCAGGCCAGCAATGCGTCGAAGGAGTCTGCGAGCGCCGCGGCGGCCGAAGCTGCGCCGGAGCCGGCGAGGGCGAGCGTCATCATGCGCTGTTTGCCGAAGCGGTCCGCGAGCGGGCCGGACAGGAGCTGCATCAGCCCGTAGGCCACGGCGAAGACGACGATGAGCCTGCCCGACTCACCCGCGCTGCGATGGAACTCGACAGCGAAGCGCGGCAGCAGCGAATCGCAAACCCGCAGCGCCGCCGCGCCGAAGAAGGCTGCGGCTGCGAGCAACGGCACCGGCGCGCGGGGTGCAGCCGTCATTGCCAGCGGCCGAGCACTTCGGAGGCGGGCGTCGACTCCTTCGGCGCGGGCCCCTGGACGCGCGAGGGCGTGCGGGAGAAACGCGGCGCGGGAGCCGGCTGGGTGATGCCGTCCACGTCGAGGAACGTGTTGCGCGCAAGGTTGTGCGGGTGATCTTGCGCCTTCGACAGCGACAGCACGGGCGCGAAGCACGCGTCGGTGCCTTCCAGCGCGTGCGTCCATTCCGCCTGGGTCCTGCGCTTGAAGATGCGGGCGAACTCGTCATGGAGCCGCGGCCACTGCGCCCGATCGTGCTGCGCGCCATGCAGCTCGGACGGCAGACCCACGCGCTCGCAGAACTCCGCGAAGAACTGCGGCTCGATGGCGCCCAGCGTCACGTGCTCGCCGTCGGAAGTCTCGTACACGCGGTAGTACGGCGCGCCGCCGTCCAGCAGGTTGCTGCCCCGCCGCTCGCTGAAGACGCCGCGCAGCTGCTGGCTCACGAAGTTGGTCATGAGCGAGGCGGCGCCGTCCGTCATTGCCGCATCCACCACCTGGCCGCGGCCGGACAGGCTGGCTTCCCGCAGCGCCGCCAGCACGCCCACGATCAGGTAGAGGCTGCCGCCACCATAGTCGCCGATGAGGTTCAGCGGCGGGACCGGTGCACCGTCCTTGGGGCCGATCGCATGCAGCGCACCGGTAATGGCGATGTAGTTGAGGTCGTGCCCCGCCGCCTGCGCGAGCGGGCCTTCCTGGCCCCAGCCGGTCATGCGGCCGTACACGATGCGCGGGTTGCGAGCGAGCACGGCCTCGGGACCGAAGCCGAGGCGCTCCATGACGCCGGGCCGGTATCCCTCGATCAGCACGTCGGCCTTCTCCAGCAGCTGGTACACCTGCTCGCGGGCGGCAACATCCTTCAGGTCCGCCAACACCACGCTGCGGCCGCGGCCGGTGAGGTTGTGCCGCTCGCCCAGCTTCTTGCCTGGGCGGTCGATGGTAACGACATCGGCGCCCATGTCGGACAGCAGCATGCAGGCGAACGGGCCAGGGCCGATGCCGGCGAATTCGACGACGCGCAGGCCCAGCAGCGGTCCGGAACGGGAAGCAGGATTCATCAAGGTCTCCAGGGGTCCAAGGGTGGCCAGGATGCTGTCGCCGGCCTCTCCGAGCAGGCAGCAGCAGGGGCCATCGGGATGGTGGCCGTACGACATTGTATTGGTCAGTCCATTGGGCGTACAGGAGATTAGGCTTGTCCGACCCTTACCCACCTTGGGCTATCCTCGATGAACCCAATCACATCGAGAAGCAATGGCAACCACACCGCAGCTGTCCTTCCAGGAGGTGAAGACGCGCCGCGTCTTCGAGGAGATCTGCGAGCAGATCCGCAAGCGCCTGGCCTCCGGCGTGCTCAAGCCCGGCGACAAGCTGCCAGCCGAGCGCGACCTCGCGGTGGAATTCAAGGTCAGCCGCCCTGCGGTGCGCGAGGCCTTGCGCACGCTGGAGATCTCGGGCGTCGTGTCGCTTCGAAAGGGCGTGAAGGGCGGCGCTTTCATCCGCGATGGCAATCCGGCGCTGCTCACGCAGTCGCTGCAAGACCTGATGTTCCTGGGCCGCGTATCGCTCGCCGGCCTGGCCGAGGCCCGCCGGCTGATCAACGGGATGGTGATCGAGCTCGCCTGCGAACGCGCCACCGAGGAGGACTTCGCCGCCATCGAGCGCAACATCGCCGAGATCGAGAGCAGCGAAGACCTGCGGCGCCGCGCCGACGAGGGCGTGCGCTTCTTCGGCCTGATCGCCCGCGCCACCCGCAACGAGGTGTTGGCGATGCTGGTCGATTCGCTGTCGGACATCATCCGCTACGTCATCGACCAGACCGGCCGCAAGGCTCGCCCGGAGCTGGTCCCGGTGCGCCGGCGCATCCTCAAGGCACTGCGCGCTCGCGATGCCAAGGCCGCCGCGAAAGGCATGGACGAATACCTGATCATCGTCCAGGAAGGCATGGACGCCGAGCCCGTGGCTGCCGTGCCGGCGCCGACACGCAGGATCGCCGCCAAGACGGCCCGCTGACGCGCACCGCCTCGGCGCGGGGCTTGACAGGTGTTGCTTGCGGTTTAAAATGGTCAAACCATTCACAACCGCTGGTTCAACATTCATCCCCTCGAGGACCTGTCATGACCGAGATCGTCGTCAACGAAGCCAATCAATGGCGCCTGAACACTCCCGGCACCGTCGACTGGGAGAAGTCGCCGCAACCGGGCGCGCCCGACAAGTACCTGATGATCTCGTCGGACACGCACGCCAACGAGCCAGGCAACCTGTGGGCCGAGCGCATCGACGCCAAGTACCGCGACCGCCTGCCCAAGGTATGGATCGACGAGAAGGGCGTGCAGTGGCGAAAAATGGAAGCGTCCGAGCAGCCGGATCGGCTGATCCTGGCCAAGCTGGAGGGCGAGGATCTGGCCCGTTCCAGGGCCGGCGCGACCGCCTCCGAGCGCGGCCCGAGCGTGGAGCAGCGCCTGAGCGATCTGGAGCTGGACGGCATCGACGGCGAGATCATCTTCCCGGGCAAGGGCCTGGGCATGTGGTACACGTTCGATCCCGATTTCGCGCACGCGCAGTGCGAGATCTATAACACCTGGGCCTGGGAGAACTTCGGTCCCCACGTCGAGCGTCTGTCGCCCGCGGCCGCGCTGGCCACCGGGAATGTCGAGGCCACGCTCAAGGAGGTCGACCGCTGCCTGAAGCTGGGCTTCCGCCACTTCACGCTGCCGTGCAAGCCGCTCTTCGGCCCGCCCAAGACCAACGAGCTGAACTACAACAAGGTGGAGTTCGACCCGATGTGGGCGCGCTTCGTCGAGGCCGGCGTGCCCGCCACCTTTCACGTCTCCACCGGCAAGGACCCGCGCACGACGCGCGGCCTGGGCGGCGCGGTGGTGAACTACGTCGTGCACTCGCTGTCGCCGACGCTGGAGCCGCTGGTGAACATCTGTGCCTCGGGCGTGGCCGAGCGCTTTCCTGAACTGCGCTTCGGCAGTGTCGAGGCTGGCATCGGCTGGGTGCCGTGGATGCTGGATGCGATGGACGAGGCGTACCTCAAGCACCACTTCTGGGTGAAGCCCAAGCTGAAGATGCTGCCGTCCGACTACTTCAAGGCGCGCGGCTTCGCGACCTTCGGCGAGGACCGCGCCGGCCTCGGCCTGATGGAAGAGCACGGCCTGCAGGACAACTTCATGTGGGCCAACGACTATCCGCACCACGAGGGCACCTGGCCGCACTCGGCACAGGCGATCGAGCGCCAGATGGGACATTTGAGCGAGGTGTCGCGTCGCAAGGTGCTGGGCGAGAACGCCGCGCGCGTGTTCGGCTTCAAGGAAGTCGCCTCGAAGTACGGCTACACGTTCTGACCGGCGATGGGGGCGATGGCGGCGAGAGGGCCGTTTGCGCCGTCACGCGCGGGCAGCGCTGATTTCCGGGCGGGCCGGGCGGGCCGCTTCGCGGCGACGGCTGCCGCGCGGCTTACCGCGTGCGGGAGTTCCACAGTTCCATGTAGTTCGCCTGCAGGCGCTCCAGGAACTTGTTCATCTCGGCGACGGCGGCGTCCGCGTCGCGCGCGCGCAGGTGCTTGAGCAGGCGGCGGCGCGAGGGCAGTGTGTAGGTGTTGTCGCTCGGGCCGATCGCCTTGACGAACTCGCGCATCACCTCCATCACGCCTTCCATGGTGATCTGGATGATCGGGTTGCGGGTGGCCACGGCCAGCAGGTTGTGGAACTCGCGGTGCAGGTCCGCGCGCTCCTGGAAGTTGCCGGCCTTGTTGGCCTTGGCAGCCAGCGCCACGTTCTCTTCGAGCGCCTGGAGGTCTTCCTCGGTCAGGCGCTCGCAGGCCACGCGCACCACGATGTCGCTGAGCCACACCCGCGCCTCGGTCAGGTGCTCGGGCTTGATGGCGCCGAGGTGGTAGAGGTCGCGCAGGCCGTTGACGATCACGCCGGAGCTGCCGGGCAGCACGAAGGCGCCGCCGGACGCGCCCTTGCGCAGCTCGATCATGCCGCTCAGCTCGAGCGCGCGCAGCGCCTCGCGCAGCGTGTTGCGGCTGACCTTGAACTTGGCGGAGAGATCGCGCTCGGCGGGGAGCCGGTCGCCGGGCTTGAGACGGCCGGTGGCCACCAGCTCGCGGATCTGCGCCGCGATTTCCTCGAACGCGCGCGAGGGCGCGATGGGCTCGAACCCGAGAGAGAATTCGGAGGCTTCTTTCGGGCGGAAGTCGGCGTGGATCACGGCGCGGATTCTAGCGTCTCACTTCAGTGAGAAAGGCGCCGCGGCAAGCAGTTCGTTCGAGATCTTCTGGACCAGCGGACCGTCCTTGTCGGTATCGGCCAGGGCTTTCTGCCATTCGGGGTCTGCGCGGAAGGCTGCCCATGCGCGGTCCCGTTCCTCGTGCGACTGCCACTGCAGCACGTACTTGAGCTGCGTGTTGTCATCGCCGACGGCCACCGTGAACACCGGCGTGATGCGTTGGATGCGGTGCTTGTCGAAGAGCCCGAGGGTGACGGTCTCGAAGCGCTTGAGCGCTGCGGGCAGCTTGCCGGGAGCGCAGGTGTAGGTGCGGAATTCGTAGAACATGGCTTGCTCCTTTTTCAGAGGGGACGCGAAGCGAGCAGGGGCCCGTCTTCGTACTGCAGCACGACGAGTTCGACCGGCATGCCGCACTGGAAGGGCTTGCCTGGGCGCTCCACCAGGCGGGTGGCGATGCGCAGGCCGAGATCCAGGTCGACCACGCACACGGCGTAGGGCGCCTCGTCGACGAACACCTTGGGCGCGGCATGGATGCGGGTCCATGAATAGAGCGTGCCGCGCTCGTCCAGGTCCTTCCACTGCATGCGGTCTGACCAGCAGTGGGGGCATACGGGCTTGGGCGGGAAGGTGAACTTGCCGCATGCCTCGCAGCAGGTGGTCTGCCAGCGGCCGGCGCCCAGGCCCTGCCAGAACGTCTGCGTGAACGCCGACACGCGCGGCGGATAGGCACGCTGGCGCGGCACGGGAATCAGTTCGAGCGTCATCGTTGCGCCTCCAGGACGTGCGCGAGTGCGGCGTTGTAGTTGCCGAGCTCGCCGGTAGTCAGCCCCAGCCGGGCATCTGCGACCTGGCGCTCGCCGGCGCGGCCGCGCAGCTGGTCGGCCATCTCGCAGTAGTTGTAGAGCGAGGTGACGTACGCCGGATGGCCGCGCGAGGTCAGGCCGCCCGAGGTCGATATGGGAATCTGCCCGCCGATCTTCGTTCGGCCCTCGGCGGCGGCCGGTGCGCCTTCGCCGCGACCGAAGAAGCCCACGGCCTCGCTCACCAGCACCTCCACCACGGTGCAGGGCGCATAGAACTCCGCCACATCGATGTCCGCGGCCGCGATGCCGGCCTGCCGGTAGGCGGTGGCCGCGGCCGCCTTGGCGGCGATCAGCTCGGTCATGTCGTTGGGCACCTCGTTGATCTGGTGCGAGCCGTCATGGCAGAAGCCGCGCCCGCGCACCAGCGCATAGGGCCGCCCCAGCGATTTCGCGACCTCCTCCGAAGCCAGCACGAGGCAGGCGGCGCCGTCGCTGCGGCCCGGCACGTCATAGAGGCCGAGCGGCTCCACGATCGGGCGCTGCTCGAGCACCTCCGGCAGCGTGATCGGCTTGCGATACTGCGCGAGCGGGTTCATCGAGGCATGCCAGCGGTTCTTGACCGCCACGGCGCCGAAGTGTTCGCGCGTGGCGCCGTATTCGTGCATGTAGCGCATGGCGTCCATGGCGTACCAGCTGATCGGGATGAAGCCGCTCGAGGCATGGAAGTCCACGTCGCCGGTGGTGCGCATGCTGCTCATCGCATGCTCGGAGGCCGAGGTTGCGGCCTCCATGTTGATGCCGAGCGCGAGCGCGACATCGGTGCGTCCGAGCAGGATCTCGTCGCAGGCGCGGTCGAAGCACACCGCGCCGGTCATGCCGTTGCCCATGACCTCCAGCACGCTTCCAGTGCACTGCAGGCGCAGGTGGCTGACCAGGAAAGTGGAAAAGTACTTCTGCAGCGTGTAGGGCCTGGGCAGCGTCAGAACGAGACTGCCGATGTCCTTCTTCTCGACGCCGGCATCCGCGACCGCCTCGACCACCAGCCGGGTCATGATCTCCTGCTCCAGGACCTGCAGCGGCTCTTCCGCCTTGGTCTGGTGACGGCCGACCGGGATCGCGCTGGTGCCGATGATGGCAACTCGACGAGTCATTGGGTGGGTCCCCTTGGTTGAAATGGCAGTCCAGTATACCTATAATGGTCAAACCATTCAACGTTCGGAGCTGCCAGTGACGACCCTGATCCCCGCGCCCGCCGACCCGCAGGCCGCCTTCGACTCGCGGGCTTTCCGCAACGCCCTCGGCAGCTTTCCCACCGGCGTGGCCATCATCACCACGACCGGTCTCGACGGCAAGCCGGTCGGGCTGACCTGCAATTCCTTCAGCTCGGTGTCGCTGGAGCCGCCGCTGGTGTCCTGGGGGCTGCGACTGGCGAGCAAGAGCCTGGAGGCTTTTCGCCAAGCCGGTGCCTTTGCCATCAATGTGCTGGCGGAGGACCAGAAGGAGCTGTCGGCGCGCTTCGCCAGTGGCGCCGTGGTCGACAAGTTCGACGGCGTGACGTGGATGCCGGGCCACCGCGGGCTGCCCGTGATCGCGGGCAGCGTGGCCACCTTCGAGTGCGACAAGTTCGCCGAGCACCTGGCGGGCGACCACGTGCTCTTCCTGGGGCACGTGGCGCGCTTCGACCATGGGCCCGAGGAAACCTCACTGGTGTTCTACAAGGGCGCCTACATGATGCTGACGCAATCGCTGCGTGAGCTCGCTGCCGGCGGCCGGATGGATTCGCTCCACCTCGACCAGGCGCGGCGCCTGATCAACTGCATGCTCCTGCGGCTTGCCTGCCAGAACGGCTCGCCGGAAGACTTCGATGCCATCGAGCGCAACATCGCCCAGATCGAGAACTATGCCGATGCGGCCCAGCGCGCCGAGGCCAGCATCGAGTTCTTTCGCCTGGTCACGCAGGCGGCGCACAACGACGTGCTGGTCGTCGTGGCCGAGACGCTGACCACGCTGGTGCGCCATGTGCTGCAGACCGACGCGACGCTGCGCGCCCGTCCCGAGCTGGTGCCGGTGCGCAGGAAGATCCTTGCGCACATGCGCGAGCGTGACCCCGACGCCGCGGAATGCGAGATGAGCCACTATTTCGACCAGCTTCGCCGCGATGTCGCGACCCAGGAGGCGCATACATGAGACGAACGGCCGCTCCGAAGGCGAATAGCACCGCAGCGGAAGGCGAAGGTGCTTCAGTGCCTATGAACGAAATGCCCGCGACAGAATGCGATGTCCTGGTGATCGGCTCCGGCGCCGGCGGGTTGTCCACGGCCATCACCGCGAGGAAGCACGGCCTGGACGTCATCGTCGTCGAGAAGGAGCCGGTGTTCGGCGGCACGACCGCGTTCTCCGGCGGGGTGCTCTGGATCCCGCTGTCGCCGCATGCCAGGAAGGCCGGCTACGCGGACACACGCGATGCGGTGATCCGCTACATGAAGGCCGAGACCGGCCGCTGGTACGACGGCCCGGCGGCGGAGGCCTTCATCGACAAGGGCCCGGAGATGGTGGCGTTCTTCGAGCGCGAGACCGAGGTCCGGTTCATCCCGACGCTGTACCCCGATTACCACCCTGATGCCGAGGGCGGCGTCGACATCGGCCGCTCGATCCTCGCGGCGCCCTACGACATCCGCGAACTGGGTCCGGACATGGCGCGCCTGCGCCCGCCGCTGGCCACCATCACCTTCATCGGGATGATGTTCAACTCCGCCAACGCGGACCTCAAGCACTTCTTCGGCTTCACCAGGTCCTTCACTTCGTTCAGGTATGTGGTGAAACGCCTGCTCGATCACGTGAAGGAGCTGGCGCTGTACCGCCGCGGCATCAACGTGACGAGCGGGAACGCGCTGGCGGCGCGCCTCGCGAAGTCGGCGCTCGACCTGAAGATCCCGATCCGCACCCGAACGCCGGCGCAGGAACTGATCGTGCAGGACGGCCGCGTGACCGGCGCGCTGGTGAAGGGGCCCGAGGGGCTGCAGCGCATCGTCGCGCGCAAGGGCGTGGTGCTGGCCGGCGGCGGGTTCTCGCACGATGCGCAGCGCATCGCGCGGGCCTACCCGCACGTGCAGTCCGGCGGCGAGCATTTCTCTCCCGTGCCTCGGGGCAACACCGGTGACGGGGCGCGGCTGGCCGAGAAGGCCGGGGGCCGCGTCGAGATCCGCTACAGCTCGCCCGCGGCCTGGATGCCGACCTCCAAGGTGCCGCTCGGCAAGGGCGAGTACGGGGCATTCCCGCACCTGCTGGACCGCTACAAGCCGGGCATCATCGGCGTGCTGAAGAACGGCAGGCGCTTCACCAACGAGTCGAATTCCTACCACGACGTGGGCGCGGCAATGGTCTCGGCGGGGCAGGGGGCAGACACCGGCATGTGGCTGGTCTGCGACCAGGGCACGATCAGCAAGTACGGCCTGGGCTATGCCAAGCCGGCGCCGATGCCGCTCAGGCCGCTCGTGCGCAACGGCTACCTGGCCAAGGGCGCGACGCTGCGCGAACTGGCGCAGAACGCGGGCATCGACCCGCAGGGGCTGGAGCAGACCGTGCGCGAGTACAACAAGGGCGCCGCGGAGGGCGTCGACCGCCAGTTCGGGCGCGGCACCACGTCGTTCAACCGCTATCTCGCCGACCCGGACAACAAGCCGAACCCGTGCGTCGCGCCGATCGGCAACGGCCCCTACTACGCGCTGCGCATCGTGATGGGCGACCTGGGCACCTTCGACGGCATCACCACCGACGTGGTGGGCCGCGTGCTCGACGCGAGGGACCAGCCGATCGAGGGCCTGTACGCGGTGGGCAACGACCGCGCCAGCGTGATGGGCGGCAACTACCCCGGTGCCGGCATCACGCTCGGACCGATCATGACCTTCGGCTACATCACCGGCCGCCACCTGGCAGGACTGGAGCCGTCGCTCTCGTCCAGGATCACCGACACCTCGAAGGAACCCGATGCAGTACCCGCCTAAGCCTCTCGTCGACCACCGCATCTACACGATCAAGCCGCGCAAGATGCCGGAGTTTCTCGATGTGTTCAAGCGGCTCGCCATGCCGTTCCTGACGGAGACGCTGGGGACGCCGCTCGGCTTCTACGTGAGCCACGTCGGCCCGCTCAACCAGTTCGTGCATCTGTGGGGCTACGACGACCTGGCGGACTACGAACGGCGTTGCCAGGCGCGTGACGTGCATCCGGCTTTCCCTGTCTACCTGCAGGCCTCGGAGCACCTCGTGGTGGCGCAGGAAACGCGGCTGATCAAGGCGGTGGAGATGGTGCTGGCCCGATAGCGGCGCCAGGCCGTGCGCCGGCGCAACTTCGTCGCGTGAGCGCTCAACCCGGTTCGGTCCTGCGTGTGCGGGAACGCGCGGGCGCGGCCTCCCCGCGCGCCGTCTCTTCGAGCAACTCCAGGAAGCGCCGGGCGAGCGGCGGTAGCGCCGCGCCCTTGCGTGTCAGCGCGCCGATGGTGCGGGTGAAGCGCGCGTCCGCCAACGGCAGTGGCGCGAGACCTTCGCCGAGCGCCATGCCCAGCTGCGATTCGCTCATGATGGACACCAGGTCGCTCTGTGCGACCAGCCGGTTCAGCTGCCCGCCCGCGGTGTTGCTCACCTCGACTGTCACCCGCGGCGGCGGCAGCCCTGCCTCGGCCAGCCGCCCTTCCACATTGCGCCGTGCCGCGACCGCGGGCCCAGGCAGGATCCATTGCGCATCGACGAGGTCCTGCAGCCGCAGCCGCCGCTTCGACAAGAGCGGATGGTGCTGGCGCACCACCAGGCACAGGGCGTCGTCGATCAGCGGCAGCGCATGCAGGTCCGTTGGAATCACGCCTGGCAGTGCGTTGACCGACAGGTCGATATCCCCCAGCCGCAATGCCGCCACCAGCGCATCGTTCAAGTTGAGCATCAGCCGCAGCCGCGCCGCCGGCCGCTGCCGGTGCAGTGCCACCGTCGCCGGGACGAACAACCGCTGCGCGTAGAGCGGCGAGACGCCTACGCGCAGCAAGCCCAGCTCGCCGAGATGCATGTCCGCGGCCTCCTTGATCGCATCCCCCAGGCTCGCGCGCAAAGCCTGCGTGCGCTCGCGAAACTGCACCGCCACGGCGGTCAGCTGCATGCCACGGCTGCTGCGCTCGAAGAGCGGAAAGCCCAGCTCCTTTTCCAGCCGCTGCAGCCCCTGCGTGATGGCTGGCTGCGAGACGTTCAGCGCCGTCGCCGCAGCCCGCACCTTGCCGTGCTCCGCAACCGCCAGGAAATAGTCGATGTCGTCGAGCCGCACGCCCATGTCGATTGCCTCCAGGCCCGCAGCAGGCCTCTGTCTGGTGATCACGCCAGCTTATCAAGGCTGCGCGCTCGCTTATCCAACGCAGCCTGCCGCTTTCCTAGACTGCAGGCCATACGGAGACACCCCCATGAACCTCGGCATGTACACCGCGCGCAGTGCGCGCTTCTGGGCCGACCGGCCCGCCATCCTCTTCCGCGGCGGCGTGGTCAGCTACGACGAGCTGGAGCGCCGCTCCAATCAGCTCGCGCACGCCCTGCTCGCGCTCGGTCTGCAGCGCGGCGACCGCGTCGCCGTGGTCTCGCCCAACCGGCCGGAGATCGTCGAGCTCGAATGCGCGCTCTACAAGGCCGGGCTCGTCAAGGTTGCGCTCAACGCGCGCCTGGCGCCTGCCGAGCTGGCCGATGCGCTCGCCAACGCAGAGCCCGTGGCTTGCCTCGCGGGTCCCGAGCACCGCGGCATGGTCGACGAGGCCGCGGCGCCGGTCGCGGGCCTGAAGCACCGCATCGCCTTCAGCCCAGCGCCGGCCGCCGGAGGCTGGCTCGACTACGAAGCCCTGCTGGCCCAGGCCTCCGACGCGCACATCCACGTCGACATGCGCCCCGAGGAGCTCGCCGTGCTGCACTACACGTCCGGCTCCACCGGCAAGCTCAAGGCCGCGATGCAGACCGTTGGCAACCGCATGGCATCGCTGCGCAAGATCGCCATGGGTCGCATGCATGCGGGCAAGGGCGACGTGCTCATGCTCTGCGGCCCCATCACGCACGCCAGCGGCATGTTCATCCAGCCCATGCTCTACCAGGGCGCGACCGTGCTGCTGATGGAGCGCTTCCAGCCGGCCGAGATCCTCGAGGCCATCGAAAAGCACCGTGTGACCCTGTGCTTCTTCGTTCCCGCGATGATCAACGCTCTGCTCGCCGAGCCCAGCCTGCGCACCCGCGACCTGAGCAGCCTGCGCCTTGTCTCCTACGGCGCCGCGCCCATGTCCCCGGCGCGCATTCGCGAGGCCTGGGCCGCCTTCGGCCCGGTGCTGTCGCAGGGCTATGGCGCAGGCGAGACGACCGGGGGCGTCATCGCCCTCGGCATCGAGGACCATGCGCGCGCCATCGAGGGCGACCGCCCCGAGCTGCTCTCGGCCTGCGGCCGCCCCTCGTGCGAATCCGACATCCAGGTGCTCGACGATCAGGGCCGCCCCGTGGAGGGCGATGCCATCGGCGAGATCTGCGTGCGCGGCCCCGACGTCTTCGCCGGCTTCTGGCGCGCACCCGAGCCCACGCGCGAAGCGCTCGGCGAAGACGGCTGGCTGCACACCGGCGACCTCGCCCGGGTCGACCGCGAGGGCTACATCCACATCGTCGACCGCAAGAAGGAGATGCTGGTCTCCGGCGGCTTCAACGTCTACCCCACCGAGGTGGAGTCCGTGCTCGCGCAGCACGAGGCCGTGTACGAGGTCTGCGTGATCGGCGTGCCCGACGACCACTGGGGCGAATCGGTCAAGGCCGTCGTCGTGCTGCGCGACGGCGCCCGGGCCGAGGCCGGGGAGCTCATGGACTTCTGCCGAGGGCGCCTGGCCGACTTCAAGCGCCCGCGCTCCGTCGAGTTCACGGACCACCTGCCCAAGAACGCCAACGGCAAGCTCTCACGCAAGGACGTGCGCGAGCCCTACTGGCGCGGCCGCGACCGGCGTGTCAACTGAACGGAGGACCACGCCATGGACGCGACCACCACCACCACCACCGCCAGCCCGCCGCGCAATGCCGAGGCCACGCGCTTCGAAGGCTCCGAAGCCGCTCGCGATTTCATCGAACGCGTGCAGGCCTTCATCCACGACGAGTTGCAGCCCCTCGTCGCCGAACACCGCATCGACTACGAATCCGGCGCGCCGCGTGCCGTGCTCGACGAGGTGTGGCGCCGCTCGCGCGATCACGGGTTCTACGGCATGACCCTGCCCAAGGCCCTTGGCGGCGCCGGCTTCAGCGTGCACGACCACTGCCTCATCAAGGAAGCCATCTACGCCAGCGGTTCGCCGATGGCTGCGCACGTGCTCGGCGAACTCTCCGGGCCGCCGCGCGTCGGCGCCCTGGCCAGGCACGCCACCGCCGACCAGATGGCACGCTTCATCCTTCCCGTGGCCCGTGCCGAGAAGGCGATCTGCTTTGCCATCACCGAGCCCGAAGCCGGCTCGGATGCCGGCGCCGTGCAGACGCGCGCCGTGCGCGTGGGCGATGAATTCGTCCTCAACGGCACCAAGCGCTTCATCTCCGGCTCGCCGTTCTGCGACATGGCCGTCGTCATCGCCTCCACCAGCGATGACCCGGCGCGGCGCGAGACCACCGCCTTCTTCGTGGAGCGCGACCGCCGCGGCTTCGAGGTCGAGACCGGCTACAAGACGATGGCGGGCCAATCGGGCACCGGCAACATCGTGCTCACCGACTGCCGCATCCCGGCCGCCAACCTCATCGGCGAACAGGGCAAGGGCTTGGGACTTGCGCTCGGCCGCATCACCGTCAACCGCCTGCTGCACTGCCCCGCCATGCTCGGCCTGGCCCGCCTCGCGCTGCAGGACTCCATCGCCCACGCCACCCGCCGGCGCCAGTTCGGCCAGCCCATTGGCGCGTTCCAGGCCGTGCAGCACCTCTTGGCCGACATGGCCACGGAACTCGCTGCCGCCCGCGCGCTCATGCTCAGCGTGGCCCGCAATCTCGACGCTGGCGGCGAGGCCCGCGCCGATGCGTCCATGGCCAAACTCTTCTGCTCCGAGACCGCCTTCCGCATCGCCGACCGCGCGGTGCAGGTGCATGGCGGCGAGGGCATCGTCCAGGGCAGCCGCGTCGAGTTCCTGTTCCGGCTGCTGCGCATGTACCGCGTACTTACCGGCACCAGCGAGATCCAGCGCAACACCATTGCCCGCGAGCTGCTGGGCACTGCCGTCCGCTGACGCCCTTTCCAGCAAGCATTCCAGAAACATCCGCAGGAGACACACCCGTGAACAACACCCGTCGTACCCTCGTCGTCGCCGTCGCGGCAGCTGCGGCACTCGCCACCGCCACCACGGCCGGCGCGCAGGGGCAGGACTACCCGAGCCGCCCCATCAAGTGGATCGTGCCGTACCTCGCCGGCACCGCACCCGACACCACCGTGCGCATCACGGGCGAGGCCTTGTCCAGGATCCTCGGCCAGCCCGTGGTCATCGAGAATCGCGGTGGCGTGGCCGGCAACATCGGCGCCCAGCTCGCCGCCAAGGCGCCCGCGGACGGCTACACCTGGGTCTACAGCGGCTCGCCCATGGCCACCAACATGCGCATGTACCGCAAGCCGGGCTTCGACGTGATGAAGGACTTCATCCACGTGGGCCGCATCACCCAGTCGGACTCCGTCATCGTCGTCCAGTCCGACTCCGGCATCACCAACGTGAAGGAACTCGTCGAGCACCTGCGCAAGAGCCCCGGCAAGATGGCCTATGCCTCCGGCGGCGTCGGCACGCCCTCGCACATGGGCGCCGAGCTGCTCCTGGCGGCCACGGGCACGAAGGCGCTGCATGTGCCGTACAAGGGCGCTTCGGAGTCCACCAATGCCGTGGCCGGCAAGCAGGTCGATTTTGCGATCGCGCTCATCTCGCCTACGCTGCCGCACATCCAGGGAGGCAAGCTCCGGCCCCTGGCCGTGCTCTCGCCTGCGCGCAACCCGCGGCTGGATCAAGTGCCTACGCTGGCGGAGGCTGGGGTGCCCGGGATCTCGCTGGTCTCCTTTGGCGGGCTGGCGCTGCCGAAGGGAACGCCGGCTCCCGTGGTGCAGGAGGTGCGCGATGCGCTGACCAAGGCGCTTGCGACACCCGAGGTGCGGGAGAAGCTCGAAGCCAATGGCGCGGCTGTCGTGCCGAGCACGCCGGAGGAGTTTGCGCAGAGCTTGCGGGCGGAGATTGCGCTCACGGAGAAGTTGATGAAGGTGGCGAACATCGAGGCGCAGTAGCGGTTGTCAGCGTGCGGCGAGGCCCGGCGAACCGGCCTCGTCGCGCGAAGCACGCTAGAAGTCGACCAGGCTCAGCCCGATGCTCAGTACCGTGCGCTTGCGGTTGTAGTCGACCAAAGTGTCGCCATAGCCGTGGAACAGCTGCGTGTGGAAGCGCAGGTTGCTCTTCCCCGAATCGCCAAGAGACTTGAGCCACTCGAGCCGCACCGATCCGCGGCCGCTCTCGCGCAGGTTGTTGCGCAGTGTCATGGCGAGGGTGTTGTCGCGATTGAAGTTCCAGCGGCCCGTGATCTCGGCACGCCCGATGTAGTTCGAGATGTCGGGGTTGTCGTCGTCGGCGTCGCTCTCGTGCAGTCGTTGCCAGATGCGGCCTGTAATGGTGAAGCGGTCGTCCAGCTCCATGCCTCCCATGAGGTAGGCGCGGTTCCAGCTGCGCGAGTAGGGCAGGCTCTGGCCGTTCGACTGGTGCACCAGGCCGACACCCGCATAGCGCCAGCGCCAGCCGCCCGGCAGCCGGTAGTCGGTGGGGTAGACATACATCAACTCGGGCTCGTGGTCGGTGGTGCGGAAGGGCCGCGAGATGTCGCCGTTGAAGAGCTGCCAGGTCGACTGCTGGCTGTAGCCGAACCACAGGGAGTCCTTCTTCACCGGGTCGTCCTGGGTCAGCATGCCCTGTGCGAGTTTGGTGCGCACCGACAGGCCGATGCGCATCTCGTTGGCCTGGTAGGGGATGTAGGTGCCCGTGTGGCCGGCCGCGGGCGAGGTCGGCGTGTCGGGCCTGTGGTTCGAGGTCGCGAACGACACGTTGAGCGGGCGGTAGCCGCGGAAGCTGAAGGTGCCGCAATCGCTTCCGTTCTCGAGTTCCCAGAAGCGCGAGAGCGCGGAGTACTGGCTGTCGCGGCAACCCTCCGCGGTCCCGACGGAGACGACGCGCGTGGCGGGCACGGCGGCGTCCACCGGCGCGGGCGGCTGCGTTTCGGCGAGCGCAGGCGGCGCGTCGGGTACCGCGGCCGCAGGCAGCGACTGCTGCTGGGCCCAGCGGTCGAAGCAGGCCAGGCGCGCCTCCTTGTCGCTCGCGAGCCGCTGGCACTGCTGCCAGGTCAGCTGCGCATTGGCCAGCGGGCTGGCCGGTTGCGGCGCGGGCTGGGCGTGCGCGAGCGCCATGCCGAGGCCGGCGAGAAGCGCCGCGAAGGGGGTGGTGATGTGTGTGTGTTTCATTGCCAGCTGCCAGTCTTGTTCAGCACGAAGGGATGCGTGCTGTCGTCGGATGCATTGCGCCACGTTCCCCTGAATTCCTTGCCGCAGGAGCCCGGCTGCAGCTCGCCCAGCCAGTTTCCGCTGATGGCGTGGCCGTCCATCGACTCGTCGATGCTGAGCAGGCCCTCGTCGTCGATGTCGCCCGCGAGCTGGGCCACCGACGACGGCTTCGCGCCGCTGTTCTCGCGCGTGATCGTGCCGCGAACGCCTTCGTAGTCGGGATGCCTTGCAAGCTGCACGCGTGCAATGCCCGGAATGCCTTCGATGCGCGCCTCCCATTGGCCATAGAGCGCGCGCGCGGGCAGCTCGCGGCCGTTCGCCGGGCACGCCGGCTGGGCCAGGGCGCCGCCGGCAGCCAGGCCGAGGGCGAGCAGCAACAGCCGGCGCTTCATGAGCCTGCCGCAGCTGCTGCCGCCGCCGCTGCCGCGTTGTCCTGGGCCTTGCGCGCGAACTCGGCGCGCAGGGCCTTGAGCTTCTCGCGCGGATCTTCCTTGATGGTCTTCTTGTCGAGCGCCATCTCGGCGATGAAGCGGCTGGGCTGCGCCGGCACCATCTCGCGGCCTTGCTTGCGGCGCTTGGTCCAGCTCACGGCGAGGCTGCGCTGTGCGCGCGTGATGCCGACGTACATGAGGCGGCGCTCCTCCTGCAGGCGCGTCAGCGTTTCGTCGCTGACCTTCTGCTGCCGTCCGCCGTCGTCGTCGAGCTTGAAGGGCAGCAGGCCCTCGTTCACGCCGATCAGCATCACGTGCGGCCACTCCAGGCCCTTGGACGCATGCAGCGTGGAGAGGGTGACCACGTTCTGGTCCTTCTCGCGCTCGCTGATGGTGGACAGGAGCGAGATGGTCTGCGCCACTTCCAGCAGGCTCTTGCGCTCGTTCTCGACGGTAGCGCCGCTCGCATCGGCGATCTGTCCGCCGCAACGCTGCGACATCCAGTCGCAGAACTCCAGCACGTTGGTCCAGCGGCTGGCGGCGGCCTGCTCGCTGTCCTCGCCGTCGTAGAGGTGCTTCTCGTATTCGATCTCCTTGAGCCAGTCGGCCAGGAAGCTGCGCGCATCCTCGGCGCCCATGGTGCGGCGTGCGCGGTACTCGAGGTCGTTGATGTAGCGGCCGAACTCGTGCAGCCCCTCCAGCGCGCGCTTGGGCATCACGCTGGGCAGGGAGGATGAGAACAGCGCCTCGAACAGGCTCAGCTTGTACTGGCTTGCGAAGGTGCCGAGGCTGGCCAGCGTGGTGTGGCCGATGCCGCGCTTGGGCGTGGTCACGGCGCGCAGGAAGGCCGGGTCGTCGTCGTTGTTGACCCACAGGCGGAACCAGCCGCACAGGTCCTTGATCTCGGCGCGGTCGAAGAAGCTCTGGCCGCCCGACACCTTGTACGGGATCTGCGCGCGGCGCAGGGCCTGCTCGAACACGCGCGCCTGGTGGTTGGCGCGGTAGAGGATCGCGAAGTCGCGGAACTCCTTGAACTGCTGGCCCTGCGTGGCCGCATCGCCGCCGCGCAGGCTCTGGATGCGCGCCACCGCGCGTTCGGCCTCGTGTGCCTCGTTGTCGGCGTCGACCACGCGCACCGGCTCGCCCTCGCCCAATTCGCTGAACAGGGTCTTGGGGAAGAGCTTCGGGTTGGGGCCGATCACGTTGTTGGCCGCGCGCAGGATGGCGCTCGTGCTGCGGTAGTTCTGCTCGAGCTTGATGACCTTGAGCGAGGGAAAGTCCAGCGGCAGCTTGCGCAGGTTGTCCAGCGTGGCGCCGCGCCAGCCGTAGATCGACTGGTCGTCGTCGCCCACGGCGGTGAAGCGGCCGCGCTGGCCGACCAGCGCCTTCAGCACCTCGTACTGCGTGGCGTTGGTGTCCTGGTATTCGTCGACCAGCACATGGCCCAGCGCGGCCTGCCACTTGGCGCGCACGTCCTCGTGCTGCTGCAACAGTTTGAGCGGCATGCCGATCAGGTCGTCGAAGTCCACGCTCTGGTAGGCGGTCAGCCGCTCTTCGTAGCGCGCCATGATGCGCGCCGTGATGCGTTCGTTGTCGTCGGCTGCCTGGGCCTCGGCCTGCGCGGCGTTGAGGCCCATGTTTTTCCACTTGCTGATGGTCCACTGCCAGATGCGCGCAGTGGCGGCGTCGGTGGTGCCGCCGGCATCCTTGAGGATCTTGGTGACGTCGTCGCTGTCGAGGATGCTGAAGGCGGGCTTCAGGCCGAGCACGGCGCCGTCGTCGCGCATCATGCGCACGCCCAGCGCATGGAAGGTGCAGACCACCACCTTGTTCGCATCGCGGCCGATCAGGCTCTTGGCGCGCTCGCGCATTTCGGCGGCGGCCTTGTTGGTGAAGGTAATGGCCGCGATGCGCTGCGGGGCCAGCCCGGACTGGATCAGCCGCGCGATCTTGTGCGTGATGACGCGTGTCTTGCCCGAGCCCGCGCCGGCGAGCACCAGGCACGGACCATGGAGGTAGTTGACGGCTTCTTGCTGCGCGAGATTGAGACCGGAAGACATGAAGGCGGCGGCAGAGCGCAAAGCGGGCAATGATACGGGGGCGGCCTCATGCAAGGCAGTGTGAAAGCTGTGTCCCGATGTGGCACGACGACAATCGCCCGCGTGCTGCAGATTCTTTCCGTCACGCTTCCCTTCTTCGCGCTCATCGCTGCCGGCTATGCGGCGGCGCGATGCGGGGCCCTGCCGCTTGGCGCCATTCCCGGGCTCAATGCCTTCGTACTTTATTTCGCGTTGCCGTGCATGCTTTTCCGCTTTGGCGCGGGCGCGCCGATCGCGCAGCTGCTCGATGCCGGCGTGGGACTGGTCTGGGGTGGCTGCGCGCTGCTCGTGGTCGGCATCACCGTGGCGCTGGCGCGCCGGCAGGGGCTGCTCTGGAACGACGCGGCGTTCGGGGCGCTGGTGGCCGCCTTCCCCAACACCGGCTTCATGGGCCTGCCGCTGCTGATCGCGATCCTCGGGGCGCCGGCGGCCTCGCCGATGATCATCACCATCGCCCTGGACCTGATGCTGACCTCGTCGCTGTGCATCGCGCTGTCGCGCCTCGACGGGGCCGATGCGCATGGCCCGGCGCGAGCGGCCCGGCAAGCCCTGCGCGGCATCGTGCAGAACCCGATGCCCTGGGCGATCCTGCTCGGCGGGCTGGCCTCGGCCACCGGCCTCGCGCTTCCCGGACCGCTGGAGCGCACGATTGCAATGCTGGGCGACGCCGCCTCTCCGGTGGCGCTGTTCACCATCGGCGCCGTGCTCGCACGCTCGGCCCTGCTGGCCCGCGAGCACCGGGCCAGCGCGCGCGTGGGCGAGGCCATGGGCAGCGGGGTGCGGGCGCTTTCGCCGGCTCGGACTGCCGACCTGCTGTCTGTGGCGGCGATCAAGCTGCTGGCGCATCCCATGCTTGTCTACGGTGCGGGACGCGCCACGATGGCGCTGGGCGTTCCGCTGGAGCGCGGCGCGCTGGTTGCCATCGTGCTGGTTGCGGCGCTGCCGAGCGCGAGCAACGTGGCGATGCTGGCCGAGCGCTTCGGCGCCGACAGCGGGCGCATCGCCCGCATCATCCTGTGGACCACCGTCGCGGCCTTCTTCAGCTTTCCGGTGGCCGCCGGATGGCTGCGCTGAGGCCCCGCCCGGCTTCGTGGTTCAGTAGGGCGTGAGCACGCCGAGCTTGTAGGGGTCGGCGTCGGACAGCAGCTCGCAGCGGGACGTGTCGTGCCCCTGCGTGCCGTCGCAGTAGTAGCTGTTGTAGACGCGGCCGAACAGGGTGGGCGTGGAGGTGAACAGCACGCCCTGGCCCGGTTGCCAGCGTTCCCTGGACTTGCCGCCGGTTTCCGGCGCTGCCGGCGGCGTGGTGAATTCGGCCAGTGTCTTCTGCGCCTGCTCGCCGCGCCAGCGGCTGGCGAGCTCCTCCGGGCGTGGCCTCGCGGGCAACGGAATCAGCAGGCCGTGAACCTGGAAGCCGCGTCCGAAGCGGTGCCCCTTGCCGGCGAGAAAGGCATAGGCGCAGGCCGCCTGGCATTGGCCCTTGACCTCCGTGTTGACGCCGCTGTCGCGGATCGCGCGGGCGTATTCGCCGGCGGCCTCGGCCGTGCCGCCCAGCGAGTTCTCGAACACCACGGTGCGCACCTTGCCGCTACCGAGCTCCTCGGTGAAGCGCTGGATGGCGCTGCCGTCGAGCATGCCGCTGACCAGGAGCCGGCTGCCCTCCAGCTCCAGTTCCGCCGCCTGTACGCCCCAGGCCATGCCCGCGAAAGCCACGCCTCGCAAGACCGTTGACCAGCTTTTCACGCGAGGACCTTTCCGTTGCGGCCCGTCAAGGCCATGTCAAGACTTCGACATCGACTTCGAGCCGAGTCAACCCTTGTTTCAGAATATTGCCTACACGCCCCGGTTGACTATTAGCCGATAGTGTTAGCTACGCCGTTCGACTAATTCTTCTGTATTCAAACGCCCTGCTAAAGTGGCGTCAAAACCGCCGGGGAAAATTGCCATGACGACTTGGATGCGCTGGATGCTGTGTGTGACGTGCCTTGCCACTGTAGGCTGGTTGTGGCACGTGGGTGCCTTGAGTGCTGTCTCCGCGCTGGCGACGGGCGCCGCCAGCTTCTTCTTGTTCGCATGGGCCGGGCACGGGCAGCGCAAGCGCCGCACGGCGTTGCAATACATCGAGATGGGCAAGCAGCCGATCGGCCTGCACTGAAGAAGGTGCGAAGGAGGCGGCCCCGGCAGCGATGCTGCGGCCGGCAAGCAGGCCGCGAGTTCAGATGCTTTGCGGGTCGACGTCGACCAACCAACGGATCACGCCCTTCCCCTCAGGCTGCTTGCGCAACGCATGCAGCACAGGCTGCCAGGCCGCCAGCAGGCGTTGCAGCGCCGAACGCGAGGCACTCTCGACCAGCAGCTGCGCCCGTTCCACGTTCGCCACCCGCTGGATCGCGTGCGGCACGGCGGAATAGCGGGTTACCTGTTGCGCAGCCTCCAGTCCCTCGGCCGCCGCATTCGCGGCGTTGAGAAAAGCCTGGGCCGCCTCCTGCGTGCGCGCATCGGCGCGCAGCAGGGCCTGGAAGGCGAAGGGCGGCATGCCGGCGGCCGCGCGCTCCTCCAGTTCGCGTTGGGCGAAGGCGGGGTAGTCGTGCCGGCGCAAGGCGGCGAACAGGGCATGCCGCGGGTGATGGGTCTGGATCCACATCTCGGCGGTGGCACCCTGTGCCGACAGGTATGCCGCATCGCGACCCGCACGTCCTGCCGACTGCATGAGGAGGCCGAACAGGCGCTCCGGCGCGCGGAAGTCGCTGGAGAAGAGCGCACCATCCGGGTTCGCCGCTGCCACCAGGGTGATGCGCCGGAAGTCGTGGCCCTTGGCAATCATCTGCGTACCGACCAGCACGTCGACCTCGCCCGCGTGCACCGCCGCCAGCTGCGACTCGAGCGCGCCCTGCCGGCGTGTGCTGTCGGCATCGATACGGGCGATGCGCACCGGGCTGCCGTCGGGCCGCTTCACGTCGGTGAACAGCTCGCCCAGGTGCTCCTCGAGCCGCTCCGTGCCGCGGCCCAGAGGCGCGATGTCCGGGTTGCCGCAGGCCGGGCAGGCGCGTGGCACGCGTTCGGTAAAGCCGCAATGGTGGCAGCGCAGCGTGCGGTCGATCTTGTGGAACACGCGGTAGGCGCTGCAGTGCGGGCATTCGCTTTTCCAGTCGCAGTCGCCGCAGGCCAGCACGGGCGCATAGCCGCGCCGGTTGAGGAACACCATGCTTTGCTCGCCGCGCGCCACCCGCTGGCCGATGGCGTCCAGCAGCGCGGCGGAAAGCACAGTGCGGGGCGGCTGCAGGCCCATGTCGACCAGCCGCACCGCGGGAAGCGCTGCCGTGCCGATGCGCGTGGGCATTGCCAGGCGCACATACCGTCCTCCAGGATCGCCGCCCTCGGCCGGGCGGCTCTGATGCCAGCTCTCCAGCGATGGCGTGGCCGAGCCCATCATCACCTTGGCGCCTTCGCGCCGGCCGCGCCAGACGGCCAGGTCCCGCGCCGAGTAGCGGGCGCCTTCCTGCTGCTTGTAGCTCGGGTCGTGCTCCTCGTCGACGACGATCAGCGCGAGCGCCGGCATCGAGGCGAACACCGCCATCCGGGTGCCGAGCACGATGCGTGCCGCCCCGGCGTGAGCCGCCAGCCAGCTGGCCAGGCGCTGGGGATTGGTCATGCCACTGTGCAGCGACACCACGGCGCCGCTGCCGAAGCGGTCCTTGAAGCGTGCTTCGAGCTGCGGGGTGAGATTGATCTCGGGCACCATGACCAGCGCCTGGGCCTGCGGCGTGCGCTCGAGCAGCGCCGCGACGGCCTGCAGATAGACCTCGGTCTTGCCGCTACCGGTGCTGCCGAAGAGCAGGAAGGGGCCGCTTTCGGCGTCGAAGCGCGCCAGCGCCTGTGCCTGCTCGGGTGTCAGCGCCGGGCCACAGAGGACTGCCGAGGCAGCGCTGGACACCGCCTGACGCTTGAGGCGCCGAGCCAGTTGCACCGCGCCGAGGTCGCGCAACTGCGGTGGCAATGCAGCCAGCGCGATCTCGCCCAGCGAGCGCTGGTAGTAGCGGGCGGCAAAGGCGACCAGGTCGCGCCAGGCTGCACCCAGGGGCGGCAGCGCGTCCAGCACGGCACCGATGGGCTTCAGCGCCGCCGGCGCCGCGGTCTCGTCCTGCGTCCCGGCGGGTTGCGCCGACCACACCACTCCGAGCACCTCGCGGCGACCGAGCGGCACCCGCACCAGCGCGCCCGGCGCCACGGGTGCGGGGCTCAAATAGCTAAGTAGATCCCCTAATGCGGCGTGCGCCGGAGTCTGAACGGCGATCTCGAGACGCCAGCTCAAGGCGCTCTTCCTCTGCGTGCGAAGGTTAAAGGAACTTGGAGCAAAGTAGCCTAAGTCGTTGATTCATCAGCGCTTTGGAAGTGATCCAGAGTTCTTGTGGATAACTTTGTTGATATCCGGCCTCGAGCACCCGCCAGCCCTTGGAAATCAAGGCTTCCGCTGGAATGCCCGCAAATAGAGCAAAATCTAAATCCCATATGAATCAACGACTTAGCAACGCTATCGCTTTAGGAGCGGGGTAAGCAAGGTGACAGATGATTTTGCGCACCGCAGCAGCCGTTTTGTGCATAAGTCAGTCGGTCCTCACCATTTCAGAACTTGACAAACGCTCGTTGGGCGATCTCAGGTGCTTACAAGGCATAACGGCCTAGCTGCCGCGCAGCGCGCGGGATTGCGCGTGGACCGCGGCGACCAAGGCCGCCACGTGGTCCGGTGGGGTGAATTGGCTGATGCCATGGCCCAGGTTGAAGATATGGGTCGGCCCGGCGGAGTCGGCGTCGGTGTGCGGCTGTCCGAAGGCCTGCAGCACCTTCGCGACCTCGGCCTCGATGCGCTCGGGCGGCGCGAACAGCACGTTGGGATCGATGTTGCCCTGCAGTGCCTTGGCCCCGGTCCCCTCGCCGACCTGTGCGCGGGCACGGCCCAGGTCGACCGTCCAGTCCAGGCCCAGCACCTCGCAGTCGAGCGCCCGCATGTCCTGCAGCCAGAGCCCGCCACCCTTGGTGAAGACGATGCGCGGCACGGGCTGGCCGTCAGCGCCGTCCCGCCGGAGCTGCGACAGCACGCGAGTCGTATAGGCCAGGCTGAAGTCCTGGAACGCGCCGTCAGCCAGCACGCCACCCCAGCTGTCGAAGATCATGACGGCCTGGGCGCCGGCGTCGATCTGCGCGTTGAGGTATGCCGCCACCGCATCGGCATTGACGGCGAGCAGGCGGTGCATGAGGTCTGGACGGCTGTAGAGCAGGGTCTTGACCAGGCGGTAGTCGCTCGAGCCGGCGCCCTCGACCATGTAGCAGGCGAGGGTCCAGGGGCTGCCTGAGAAGCCGATCAGCGGGACCCGGCCATCGAGGGCGCTGCGGATCGAGGCGACGGCGTCGAAGACATAGCGCAGCCTTTCCATGTCCGGCACCTCGAGCGCGGCGATGGCTGCTTCGTCGCGCAACGGCCGCGCAAAGCGCGGGCCCTCGCCGGCCTCGAAGGACAGGCCCAGGCCCATCGCATCGGGCACGGTGAGGATGTCGGAGAACAGGATGGCGGCATCGAGCGGATAACGCGCGAGTGGCTGCAAGGTGACCTCGGTGGCGAAATCCACGTTGGTGGCCAGCCCCATGAAGCTGCCGGCGCGCGCCCTCGTCGCCACGTATTCCGGCAGGTAGCGCCCGGCCTGGCGCATGAGCCAGACGGGGGTGTGATCGGTGGCCTGGCGCCAGCAGGCGCGCAGGAATGTGTCGTTCTTCAGGGGGGCGAAAGGCATCCCGCGATTGTCGCAGGGGCCTTCGCCGAGGACTCGGGAGTCAGGCCTTGTACTTGATCGAGCAGCCGTAAGGCCGGGTCGCCGCCGCGCTGATCGGCTTGCCGCCGAAGGCCTCCCCGAGCGCCTGGTTCACGTAGTTGGTCGCGGTCTTGATGTCCTCGGCCCGGGACGACGCGACGCTGTCGATACCGCCGGCATACACCAGCACCCCCTGGGGGTCGATGATGTAGAGGTGCGGCGTGGTGCGCGCAGCGTAGGCGCGCCCGATCAGTCCATCCTCGTCCATCAGCACGGCGGTGGGGGCGGCCGAGTGCTCCTTCATCCAGGCCTCGAGGGCGGCGGGTTTCAGGTAGTCGCTCGCGGCGCGCTCGGTCGAGTTGACGGCCAGCCAGACCACGCCCTTCTCGGTCGCTGCCTTCTGGGTGGCTGGCATGTTGCCGCTGCCGTAGTGCTTGCGCACGAAGGGGCAGCCGGGATTGGTCCATTCGAGCACCACGAACTTGCCGGCGAAATCGGACAGACGGTGCTGCTTGCCGTCGGTGTCGACGGCAACGAAATCGGGCGCCTTCTGGCCCACGGCCGGTGCGGCCACGGCATTCGAACCCATCAGGAAGGTGGCACCGAGGGCCACGGCGGCGGCCATGACGGCGCGGCGGGAAGCTCGGCTCAGGGCCGCGCGGGCCTGGCGCGCCGCACGGGCCGAACGCGAGTCTGCGGAAGACGATGAGGGCATGGTCAGCTAGACCTCCAATTGCAAAAATTCAACGATCACCGCAGCTTAGAACGCTTTCCTCAACCGCTTGTGACAACCCGTAGAGAGGCAGGGTCAAAGTCTTGCGAGCGCCTCGCGGACCTCTTCCTTGCTAAGGATCTCGGTCAGCACGACCGGCGCGCGGCCAGGCGCCATGAGCACATAGGCCGGTACGCCGGTGCGGCCGAGCGCGGCCAGGGCGGCGGTGATTTCGGGGTCGCGGCGGGTCCAGTCGGCTCTCAGCATGGCCACCTTCCTCGCGTCGAACTCGGCCAGCAGCGCGGCATCGGCCAGCGTGCTGCGCTTGTTGTACTGGCAGGTGACGCACCACGCGGCGGTGAAGTCGACGAACACCGGGCGACCTTCCGCGGCCAGCTCGCTCACCCGGACGGGTGACCAGGGCTGCCAGCGCTCGCCGGCCGAGGCGGCCACGACGGGCGCCGCATTGCCGACCACGTTTGTGCCGATGGTGCCGGCCAGCACTGCGGTGACGGCGATCAGCAGGCCGGCCAGCACGACGCGGGTGCGCCCGCGCAGGGTGAGGGCCCAGACGATTGCCGCCAGGCACACCAGCAGGCCTAGCAGCGCACCCGCGCCATCGATGCCGCTTTGCTGCCCCAGGACCCAGACCAGCCAGGCGACCGTGGCGAAGATCGGGAAGGCGAGCAGTCGGCGCAGGACGTTCATCCACGGGCCGGGCTTCGGCAGCAGGCGCGCCACGCCGGGCACGAAGCCGGCGGCCAGGTAGGGCAGGGCCAGGCCGAAGCCGAGCGCCGCGAAGATCAGCAGCGCCTGCGCCGCGGGCAGCCCGATCGTGAGGCCCATCGAGGCGCCCATGAAGGGGGCGGTGCAGGGCGAAGCAATCACCACCGCCAGCACCCCGGACAGGAAATCGTTGGCCAGTGGATGCCGGCTCTGCGCGCTGCACACCGACGACGGCGCGAGCATTCGGAACTCGAAGAGCCCAGCGAGGTTGAGTCCGATCAACGTGAAGAGGCCCGCCAGCACAGCCACCACCGCGGGCGACTGCAGCTGGAAGCCCCAGCCCAGTTCAGCACCCGCCGCGCGTAGCGCGAGCATCGCAGTTCCAAGCGCGAGGAAGGACAGCATCACCCCGCCGGTGTACGCCAAGGCGGCGGTCCTGTGAGCCGAATCGTCGTCGGCACGGCGCGTGAAGCCCAGCACCTTGATGGCCAGCACCGGGAACACGCAGGGCATCAGGTTGAGCAGCAGGCCGCCCAGAAAAGCGCCCAGCAATGCGGCGATGAAACTGCCGGTGGGTTGCGGCAGCGGAGGTGCCGTATTGGCTTCGAGCGCGGCTTTCAGGCCGGGCGACACCTCGGCGCGCGGGGCGGCGGCCGGCCAGGTGCCGCTGACCGGCGCCTCGGCGCGCCAGGCGACCGGCTGGCCGGCTTGTCGGTCGGCCTCGGCCAGCGCGACCACCACAGGCATCGTGCCGGGGCTGGCGCTGCGCTGCTCGGCCAGCGGCACGCTGGCGGTCCAGGTGTCGCCGTCCCAGGCCTGGGTCCAGTCCTTGCCGAGGACGGCGGCGGTATGGATCACTTCGCCGGTCTCGGGGAACAGCTCCAGGGTCTTGCCGCGCGCGGCGGCCGGCAGTCCCTCGAGCCGGACCTGCAGCTGCTGCCCTTCGATGGCGATGGCGCCAGGCTTGTCCAGGGGCATCGGGCGGGCGGCCAGCGCCGCCTCGAAGGCGCTCTGATTCACCGCGGTCGAGCCCTGGACCGGCAGCCTGAGCAGGAACTCGCCGTCCTCGGGGATGCATTCCTTGCGGCACACCAGCCAGGAAGCCTTGAGCTTGATGTCGAGCGCCTCGGCGCCACCCAGGCCCGCCGGCGCCTTGAAGTCGGGCGCCACGGTGAGCGGGACCGGCAGCAGCACCGTGCCTTCGTAGCCGTAGTTGGCCAGGGTGCCGATGGGGATCTTCTTCGGCACCGGCCAGGCGATCTCGCCCGCCGACACACCGGCTGGAAGCGACCAGGCCAGCTCCGTCGGAAGACCGGAATCCCCGGCGTTCTTCCAGTAGGTATGCCACTCGGGCTGGTGCGCGATCTGCAGCCCGACCCAGACGGGCGCGCCTGCGGAGACGCCCTGCGGCGCGTGGGCGATCAGCTCCGCGCGCACATGGGGGGTGGTGACGACGGACCCGATGCGGGGAGTCAGCTGGGCGGCGGCCGGGAAAATGGCAGCGACGGTGGCGCCCAGGAAGGCTGCGCGCCGGAGAAAAGAGAACAGGGGGGAAAGGGCCATGCCGGTCAGTCGGAGCGTGCGTGAGGGGCGAAGTTCCGGTGTCAAGTTCAACCGGCCCAACCCAGCACCACCCTGCGGGTGGCGGCGCTCTTCTTCTCGATCCTGGTCACGATCACTGGGCCAATCTCGCGGGTATTCGCCACATGGGTTCCGCCGCAGGGCTGAAAGTCGATCGCCTCGGCCTCGCCGATCCGGATCGTGCGCACAGTGCCGGTGCCGCGAGGCGGCTGCACGCTCATGCTCTTGACAAGTGCGGGGTTCGCATCGAGCTCGGCATCGGTGATCGCGCCAATGGCCAGCGGGTGCCCGGCGGCCACGAGGCGCGACAGGCCAGCACTGAGCGCCTCCTTGTCCAGCGGGTCGGTCATGTGGAAATCCAGCCGCGCGTACTCGGGCGTGATGGAGCAGCCGTCGACCGGCTGGGGCACGAGGTGGCACAGCAGGTGGGTCGCGGTGTGGAAGCGCATCAGCTTGTGGCGGCGATCCCAGTCGATCCGGGCCGTCACCGCATCATCGGCCTTCAACGCGGCCAGCACCTCGGCCTGGCCGGGCGCCGGCACGTGGACGATCTCTTTCGTCGGCCGCCCCTCGGCGTCCTTGGCCTTCCGGGTGTCTGCGATCGCCAGGGTCCGCCCTTCGGCCAGCAGCAGCTGGCCGCTGTCGCCGGCCTGTCCACCGCCCAGTGGGTAGAACACCGTGCGGTCGAGCACGATGCCGGCCTCGTCGACGCGCAGGATGCGGGCCTCGCACTCGCGGAGGTAGGCGTCGGCTCGGCACAGGTCGTCGGTCATCGCCCGATGGTAGCGGGGGCGCCGCGCCGGGGTGTGCTCACGCCCGAAAGCGCCTACAGCTGACAACCGGCCAGGTTCCGGCGCGACGAATATTCGCTGCAGCGGCGCCGGCCCGCGTCTGGGTCCGGCGTGATTTCGGCTGCGGACTGTTCGTCTTCTGAATGGCCGCCGGCTGATCCTGCCGCACATGAACGCACATGAACGCGCATGAACGCACACGAACGCGCATGAAGAATCTATGACCATGAAGCAATCCAACCACTTTCCCGCGGCCGCCGCCATGCTTGGGGCAGCCTTGTTGCTCTCGGCCTGCGGGGAGACCGCCAAGCTGCCACCAGAGGCCGGCATCGGCCCCAACCCCCAACTGCCCGCGCCTCACAAGACGCTGATGCCCACGGTGAACATCGCGCCAGCGGTCGGCTGGGGCGATACCGCCGGCCCCAAGGCGCCCAGCGGTTTCGTCGTGACGGCGCTGGCGCGCGGCCTCGATCATCCGCGGTGGGTCTATACCTTGCCCAACGGCGACGTCCTGGCCGTGGAAAGCAACAAGCCGCCCAAGCCCGAAGGCGCCAAGGATGGCGGCGGCCCGATCGGCTGGATCAAGTCGTCGATCATGGGCATGGTCCAGAAGCGCGCCGGCGCCGGCGTTCCGAGCGCCAACCGGATCACGCTGCTGCGCGATGCGGACGGTGACGGCACCGCCGAAGTGCGGCAGGTGTTCATGCAGAACCTCAGCTCTCCCTTTGGCGTTGCGCTGGTCGGCGGCGAGCTTTTCATTGCCAATGCCGACGCGCTGGTCAAGGTGCCTTACGCCGAGGGCCAGACGTCCATTGCGGCAGCGCCGACAAAAGTGACCGACCTGCCCGCCGGCATCAACCACCACTGGACCAAGAACGTGATTGCCAGCCGCGACGGCAGCAAGCTTTACGTGACGGTGGGTTCCAACAGCAACGCCGGCGAGAACGGCCTGGCCGCAGAGGAGGGCCGTGCGGCGATCTGGGAAGTGGATGTCAAGAGCGGCGCCAAGCGCCTGTTCGCTGGCGGACTGCGCAACCCCAACGGCATGGGCTGGGAGCCCGGCACCCAGACCCTTTGGGCCGTGGCCAACGAGCGTGACGAAATCGGCAGCGACCTGGTGCCGGACTATCTGACCTCGGTCAAGGACGGCGCCTTTTACGGGTGGCCCTGGAGTTACTACGGCAGCCACGTGGACACGCGCGTCGAGCCGCAGCGCCCGGACATGGTGGCCAAGGCGGTGGTGCCCGACTACGCGCTCGGCGCGCACGTCGCGGCGCTGGGACTGGCCTTCTCCGACGCGCGCGGCATGCCGCCCGAATTCGCCAGCGGTGTGTTCATTGGCGAGCACGGTTCCTGGAACCGCAAGCCGCACTCGGGTTACAAGGTGGTGTTCGTGCCGTTCACAAGCGGGCGGCCGAGCGGGCCCCCGGTGGATTTCCTCACCGGCTTCCTGAACGCGGACGAGAAGGCCCAGGGACGCCCCGTTGGCGTCGCCCTGGACAAGAGCGGCGCGCTCCTGGTGGCCGACGACGTGGGCAACACCGTCTGGCGCGTGGCTCGGGCCCGGTAGGGCAGACCGGAGCGGCCGGCGCGTCAATGCGCCGGCCGCAGGCCCGGGGCCGACGGCCGCCGGGCACCGGCCCTAAGATCGCCGGATGACCTTTCCTCGCAGCCGCTTCTGGTCCCAGCTCACGACCCGCGACTTCGCCGCGCTCGACCCGGACGCGACGGTCGCCGTGCTGCCGCTGGGCGCGACCGAGCAGCACGGCCCCCACCTGCCGCTGGGCGTGGATTCGATGCTGGTCGACGGCATCGTCGCCGAGGCGGTGCCGCTGCTGCCGTCCGGGCTGCCGGTGCTTTTCCTGCCCACCCAGGCGATCGGCCTGAGCCCCGAGCACGCCAGTTTCCCGGGCACGCTGACCCTGTCGGCCGAGACCCTGATCAGGCTCTGGCGCGAGATCGGCGCCGGCGTGGCGCGTTCGGGCGTGCGCAAGCTGGTCTTCTTCAATGCGCATGGCGGGCACACCGGCGCGATGGAGATCGCGGCGCGAGAGCTGCGCGCGGCGCACGGACTGATCGTCTACAGCGTGAGCTGGTTCAACCTGCCGCTGGGCGAGGCGGGCGCGCAGTTCAGCGCGCAGGAGCATCGTTTCGGCGTGCACGCGGGCGAGATCGAGACCTCGATGATGCTGGCACTGGCGCCGGCGCAGGTGGACATGCAGGCCGCGCGCGATTTCGGCTCGAGCTCGCGCCAGCGGGCCGTCGACTACCCGTTGCTCGGCGACGGCAAGAGCGCCCGGCTCGGCTGGGCCATGGAGGACTACAACCCCGAGGGCGCGGCGGGCAACGCGGCTGCCGCCAGTGCGCAGAAGGGCCGGGCCGTGGTGGAGGTCGCAGCGCGCCAGCTTGCCGCGCTGCTGGCCGAAGTCTCCCGCCTGCCGCTGACCACCGTGCACACCGGGCCGCTGCCCTGAGGAGCGCGGACCCGTGATGAAACGGCTCAGGGGGCAATCGCAGGTCCGGCGGGCGCGGTGTCGTCGATCTTGATCGTCCCGTCAGGCCGCTCGCAGGTGCCGATCAGCAAGCCGCTGGCGATCGCGTGCGTGCGCAGCTGTTCGAGCACCTCCTCCCGGCCGGGCGTGGCCGAGAAGTCGGGGGTACTGGCCAGCGCGAAGAGCTGGAAGGCGTAGCGGTGGACCCCGTGTCCGGGCGGTGGGTCCGGCGGCAGCCAGGCGGCCTGGAGATACGAGTTGCGTCCGAGATGCAGGCCGCTGCCGGCGTTGTCGGCACTGGGGAAGGCAGCCTCGGGCAGGCTGCCGTCTTTCGCGGGCAGGCCGACCGCGATCGCATGGACCAGCGGATGCGGCGTAGGGGAGTCCGCGTCCTCCACCATCAGCACCAGCGATGCCGAGCCGGCCGGCACCCCGGTCCATTGCAACGGCGGCGACAGCCCTTCGCCATCGGCCGTGTAACGCGGCGGCAGCGGCGCATGGTCGGCGAAGGCCAGGCTGGCCAGCTGGATCGCGGCCATGCCCTGGCGCAGGCCAATGGTGTTGAAGGCGATCTCGTCCAGCCCGGCACGCACGCCATGCAAGGCCTGTCCGATGGCATCAGGAAGCTTCTCGAGCATGTCCGCCGGTATAGCGCGCAGCCTGCCGGAGGCGTGTAGGACACGAGAGCGGCACGGTGCTCCGCTATCATGAATCGGGCCCGCCGCCGGCGGCTCCGCCCCTCTCCACAACAAGGAAGCGTATGAGCATCGTCTGGACCATTCTGATCGGCTTCGTCGCGGGCCTGGTGGCGCGCGCCATCAAACCTGGCAACGACTCGGCGGGCTTCATCGTGACCACGTTGATCGGCATCGCCGGCTCGCTGATCGCGACCTATCTGGGCCAGGCCATGGGCTGGTACCAGGCGGGGGAAGGGGCTGGATTCATCGCCTCGGTGGTTGGCGCGATCGTGCTGCTCTTCATCTGGGGCCTTCTGAAGCGCAAGTAAGGAAAGCAGGAAAAGAAAACCCCGCAGCGGGGCGGCAGTGGGCCGTCGATCCAGGGCGCATCACCATGTCTACGTCGTCGAGCTCGACGACCGGGTCTGGAACATTGCCCGCTTCCGGCGCGCCAACCCCGAGTACCGGCTCGGCCAGCCCTTCGTCTATGTGGGCATGACGGGGCTGGATCCCGACGTACGCTTCGACAAGCACAAGGCCGGCATCCAGGCCAACACCTTCGTGCGTGACTATGGCCTCAGGCTGCTGCCGGCGCTCTACGCGGTCTACAACCCGATGCCCTACGAGGCAGCGCGCGAGATGGAAGTCGAACTCGGCATCGCACTGCGAGAGGCCGGTTATGGCGTATGGCAGGCCTGAACCTTCGGAGACGCTCATGGACACCCCCGCCTGCATCGTGATGACCACCGCCAGCACCGAGGACGAGGCCGAGGCGCTGGCCGCCGCCCTCGTCGAAGCGCGGCTTGCCGCCTGCGTACAGGTGCAGCGCGTGCGCAGCTTCTACATCTGGGAGGACACGCTGCACCGCGAGCCCGAGTGGGTGCTGCTGATCAAGACGCTGGCCACCCGCTATCCGTCGCTCGAGGCCTTCATCCGCGAGCGCCACAGCTATGAGACGCCGGAGATCGTGCAGGTGCCGGTTTCGGCCGGCTCGCCCGACTATCTGCGCTGGCTGGCCGCCGGCAGTACGGGCCCCGATCAGGCGTAGGTCACCCAGCCTTCGTAGGCCGGGCCGTCGAGGTGCGGCAGGGTGTTGTACGTCACCAGCATGTGCCGCTTGGGCGTGAAGGCGAACTCGGTGACCGCCGTATTGCGGATGCGCAGGTTGAGTTCGATCGTGGTCTCGGGGCTGGTGCCCAGCACGTGGCCCACCGCGGTGCTGATCGGGCCGCCGCTGGAGACCACCAGCACGCGTGCGCCGTGGTGCTTGTCGCGCACATGGTCGAGCGCGGTGGTCACGCCGGCCAGGAAGTCGATGTAGCTCGGCATGCCCACGGGCGTGGCGCGGCCCTGCATCCATGCGCCCAGGCCTTGGCGCAGCAGCCGGAAGTGATGACGGTACAGCTCGGGCGTGTCTGGCCGCTGCAGCTTCTCGGGGTGGATGGTCGCGATCACGGCTTCGGCGTCGTATTCGTTGAGGCCCGGCCAGGGCAGTACGTCATCGCGCGAAAGGCCCAGCCCCTCGGCAATGCCTTCCCAGGTCTGTCGATGGCGATTCAGCGTGCCGGTGATGACGGCGTCGAACTGCATTCCGCGCTCGCGCCAGTATTCGCCCAGCCGCCGCGATTGCCGGCAACCCAGTTCGCTGAGCTGGTCGTAGTTGTCGGCGCCGAAACTGGCCTGGCCATGACGAACGAGATAGAGCTGTCCCATGCAGGAAATTCTGCCGCGCGCCAACACGAGGAACGGTCACGGCGGTGACCTGTCGCTTTCTCGCACCGCGCAGGCGATTGCGTGAAATAAGCAACGATTCATGTAACAAGATGAGTTCCTAAGTTCTCATTGTGTAAGAATGAAAACTTTCGTAGACGTTGCAGCGTTCCTCTTCCCCGCGCCGCAATGCCAATTCTTCCACCGGAGAGAGGGACAGCACAGAGATGAACAAGACATATCGCAGCGTGTGGAACCACGCGCTCGGGGCATGGGTCGCGGTCTCGGAGCTCGCTGTCGTCCGCGGCAAGCGTTCGGGCGGCGTAGCCACTGCGCTCGTGGCGGCCGGCCTGAGCGTCCTGGCGACATCGGGTGCCGCGCAGCAGGTCGACTACGCCGATGGCGCCGACCTGGTAAACCCGATCGTCACCACGCCCTCCAATGTGACCCTCAACAGCACGGGCACGGGCACGGCGACGCAGAGCGGTGTCATCAGTGGCCCCAACGGCATCATCAAGACCGGTGCCGGCACCATCGTGCTGGGCGCCGGCAACAGCTATCTCGGAACCACCCGGATCAACGGGGGTGCCTTGCAAGCGAGTACGGATGCCAACCTGGGGGGCGGCGGAAGCGGCCTCGTGCTGGATGGCGGCACGCTGCGCCTGGGTGCGGACGGTTTTGCCAGCGCTCGCACCATCGCGCTCGGCGCGGGGGGTGGCACGATCGACGTGGCCGGCATCATCGATGGTGAGCTGACAGGGCAGATCACGGGCGCCGGGGTGCTCACGCTGCGCAATACCGGCACCAACGTGCTGGGCAACTCGGACCGGCGCCTGACCATCGACAACCCCACGAACAACTACGCCAGCGGCACGGTCCTGCAGGGCAACGGGATGGCCGGGCGCCTGAACGTCTGGACGAATACGACCGGTTCCTTCGGCAGCGGCCCGGTCTCCATCCTGGAGAACGCCGAGCTGCGCTTCGAAGGCGCAGGCGCGAGCGCCGGAGCGCTCACCTTCAACGTCACCGCCGCGAACACGGACGTCTCCGGCACCAACAGCGGGCTGCAGTTCCAGTTCGGAGCCAAGGGGGGAACCTCCACCATCAACCTTGGCGGCCCGGGCGCCCTCGCGCTCTTCGGTGCAGGCGGGGCCAATGCGGAAGCGGCCACCATCAACAACACCGGCGGCCGCGTCTACTTCCAGGAGACTGCCACGGCCGGGAGCGCGACCGTCAACAACAACGGCGGCGTGGTCCAGATCGTGAACACCGCGACGATGAGCGGCGCCACGGTGGTCAACAACAACGACACCCTCACCGGCCGCACCGGCCAGTTCTATATCAGCGGAATGACCCCGGGGACCAGCGGGGCCGTCGGGTCGCTGTCGGGGTCGGGCAATGTCGTGCTCGGCGACGCCACACTGGAAGTCGGCGCGCTCGGGAAGAACGACACGATCAGCGGCGTGATCTCGGGCACCGGCCCGGGTCTCGCGGACAAGAACGGCGCGCCTTACATCAATTCCGTCCTGCTCGGCAGCGGCACGGTGGTGAAGGTCGGCGCCGGCACCCTGACCCTGACCGGCAACAACACCTACACCAACGGCACCACGATCAGCGGCGGTGCGCTCCAGTTGGGCAACGGAACAGCGAGCGGCAGCGTGGTGGGCGCGATCACCAACAACGCTTCGCTGATCGTCAATCGTTCGGACAACTACACCCTCGGCAATGCGATTACCGGCACCGGCACGCTGACGCAGGCCGGCGCCGGCACCACCACCGTTACCGGGGCCAACAGCTACAGCGGCGGCACGATCCTGAATGCAGGGGGGCTGAGCATCGGCAGTGCCACGGTGCTGGGCACGGGGCCGATCACCCTGAACGCCGGCACCTTCACCACGAGCAACCCGCTGTCGATGAGCAACGCGGTCGGGCTCGGAGGCAACGTCAGCCTCGCGACCAACGGCACTCTCGCCCTGGCTGGCCCGGTCACGCTGGCGGCCGATGCCACGCTGACGCAGACCAGCACCGCGGGCATCGTCAACTTCAACGGAGGGATCGGCGGCAACCACGGCCTCACCCTCGATGCCACGGCCCCATGGGGTGGGTTCAATTTCACGACGCCGAACAACTACACCGGCACGACCATCGTGCAGGGCAATGCCCAGCTGGCATTGACCGCGGCCGGCAATGTTCCTGGGGACCTGGTGGTCAATCCCGGCGGTGCCGTCGTAGCGCAGGGCAGCGGACACTTCGCCACCACTGCTAACCTGACCGTCAATTCCAACGGCAGCACCGTGCCCGCGCAGGTGTCTGGCCTGGAGCTCGTCAACGCCGTCCAGACCGTCGCCCAGCTGAACGGCAATGGCACCGTGGGCCTGAACGGCTCAGAGCTCACGGTTGGCGCGGGCACGTTCACTGGCGCCATCTCGAATGGCATGGTCGCGCCGGTCAATCCGGGTTCGCTGGTCAAGGCGGGCGCCGGCACGCTGGCCCTGTCGGGCGCCAACACCTACACCGGCAGCACGACCGTGGCCGGCGGCACGCTGCGGGCCGGCGCGGCCAACACCCTGAGCGCCGTCTCGGCGCACAGCGTGGCCGCGGGCGCCACCCTCGACCTGGCGGGCTTCAGCCAGAGCATGGCCTCCCTCAGCAACAGCGGGACCGTCTCGCTGGCTGGCGCCTCGGCGGGCACTACGCTCACGGTCAACGGCCCCTATGTCGGAAACAACGGCACGCTGCGCCTGGGCACGGTGCTCGGCGTGAGTGGGCCGACCGACCGCCTGGTGCTCGATGGCCCCACGGCGGTTGCCAGCGGCAGCACCACCTTGCAGATCACCAATCTCGGCGGTCTGGGCGGCCAGACGGTCGGCAGCGGCATCGAAGTGATCACGGCGCTGAACGGGGCCACCACCACTGCGCAGACCACCAAGAGCGCCTTCGCGCTCGGAGGTGCCGGCCACGTGGACGCGGGGGCTTTCGAGTACCGGCTGTACGCCGCCGATACGGTTGGCGCCGGCGAGAACTGGTACCTGCGTTCCCAGGTGATTCCGCCGCCCCCTCCGCCTCCGCCTCCGCCGCCGCCCCCGCCTCCGCCTCCGCCTCCGCCGCCGCCGCCCGCGCCTCCGGCCCCACCTGCACCTGCACCCGCGCCGGCACCGGCACCCGCGCCTGCACCCGCGCCTGCACCCGCGCCTGCACCCGCACCGGCACCCGCGCCTGCACCCGCGCCTGCACCCGCGCCTGCACCCGCACCGGCACCCGCACCGGCACCCGCACCGGCACCCGCACCGGCACCGGCACCTGTCGCAGTGACGGCCTACCGCGCCGAGGCCTCGATGCTGGCCGCCTTGCCGTCGCAACTGCGCGGCGCGGACATGGGGATGATCGGCAACCTGCGCAGCCGCATGGGCGACGACGACGCCAGCGGCCGGGCGATGGCCAGCCTCACGCCGGTCGCTGGTGCGCTCTCGACCGAGCGCCGCGCCTGGGCCCGTGCGATCTACAGCGACCTGGACATCCGCCAGTCAGGCGTGGTCAGTCCCTCGACGCAGGGCCACGTCAGCGGCGTGCAGGCAGGAACCGACCTCTACGTCTCGCAGCTGGGCGACTGGCACGCCGGCGTCTATGTCGGCACGCTCGACGGCAATGCCGACCTGAGCGGCTTCGCCAGCGGCCTCTACCGCGCCGTGGGCAGCACGGATCTGCGCGCTCGCTATCTGGGCGCCTACGCCAGCTATGCAAACGCCACCGGCTTCTATGTCGACACGGTGCTGCAGTACGGCTCGCAGCGCTACACGATCCGTCCGCTCGGCAGCTTCGCCGCGTCCGGCAAGGGGAACAGCCTCACCGCCTCGGTGGAGGTCGGGCAGGCCTTCGCGCTCGGCGGCAACTGGACCCTCGAGCCACAGGCGCAGCTCAGCTACCGCCGGGCCAAGCTCGACGATCTGCGCATCCCCGGCGCACTGGTGCAACAGGACGATGCCAGCGGCTGGACAGCAGGCGTGGGCGTGCGCGTGAAGGGCGACTTCGCCACCTCGGCGGGCCGGCTGCAGCCTTATGGCCGCATCGGCGTGATCCATGCCAACGACGCGGGCGACACGGCGCGCTTCATCAACGGCGGCTTCTCCACGCCCATCGCGAGTTCGAGCCGCTACACCTCCATCGAGCTTGCGACTGGCGCGACGATGACCCTGAGTAAAACAGTGAGCCTCTACGGCGAGCTCGGCAAGGTCTTCAGCACCGGTGGCGATACTCGGGTGAAGTCCTCCATCCAGGGTGCAGTGGGCGTGCGCGTGCGCTGGTGAAGGACGAGCCGTTAGTATCAATTGCCCGTTCCTGGCAGCCCTAACAACATGTGCCAGCTTGCTCGTGGAGAGCGGCGGATGGCGCGGCAAGAAGAAATGAGGTTTTGAATGAACGAGTCCACGAGTGGCGCCTTCCGCGCTCCGGATGCACTGCCCGCAACCCCGCATCCGTCGTCGCAGCGAGGGCGCGCCCGCGCCGTTGAGGAAGGACATGGAGCGGTCGCGCCAGGCAGCACACCGCATGCCGAGCAGGCCTATCGGGTGTGGGCGGGCGACCCCGCGCGCTTCTCCACGCACGAGATCACCGGCCTGCACCACAACTTTCACGAGCACCCGCTGTTCCAGGTCGCCGAGCTGGCGCGGCTGGCAAAGGAGCTCGTGCCCTTCAAGCAATGCCGCTTCGTCAGGCCGGGCATCTCGCAAGCCTCCAGCTTCACGCACGACAGCCAGCATCCCGATGGCCGCAGCATCGACGAGGTGTTTGGCCGCATCGAGGAAGAGGGCTCGTGGGTCGCCCTCTACAACATCGAGGTCATTCCGCGCTATGCGGAGCTGCTCGCCAGCATCATCGACACGATGCGTCCCCACATCGAGCGCGAGCAGCCCGGCATCTTCAACATCAACGGCTTCGCCTTCATTTCGGCGCCGCCTTCGGTGACGCCGTTCCACATCGACCGCGAGAACAATATCTGGCTGCAGCTGCACGGCCGCAAGACCATGAACGTGTGGAACCCCACGGATCGGGTCGTTGTCGGGGCCGATGCGGTCGAGGATTTCATCGTCGGGCATTCGTTGAGGAAGGTGCGCTTCAAGGAAGAGTTTCGCGCGCGCAGCCACCAGTTCGAGACCCGGCCCGGCGACGCGGTCTACTTCCCGAGCACGTCGCCGCACATGACGAGTTCCGAGCGCAGTTGGACGAAGCCGGGCGACGGGGTGTCGATCTCGATCGGGGTGACCTTCTATACCTCGGTGACGCGCAAGATGGCGCGCGTCCATCAGGTGAACCGGCTGTTGCGCAAGGCGGGGATGTCGCCCGGGTTTCCCGGGGAATCGCCCATCGCAGATTCGCTCAAGGAACCGGTGGGCGCAGTCGTCGGCATGGCTCGCGCGTCACTGTCGCGTGCGATTGCACCTCTGCGCCGGATCAAGCTCGCCGCCAAGGCGCCGCCAGGCTCCTTCTAGCGGGTCGGACCCGCGCGCTCAGGCTTGCTGCTGCACCTGCGCGGATGACAGCACTTCGGCGAACACCGCCGCATCGACATTGCCTCCTGTCAGCGCGATGCCGACGCGCTTGCCGCGCCAGCGCGAGGCTTGCTGCAGCAGGGCCGCCAGCGCGGCCGCACCGGCGCCCTCTGCCACGTTGTGCGTATCGGTGAAGAGCACGCGCATCGCCTCGGCCACCTCCGCGTCGTTCACCGCGACCACGTCGTCGGCCTCGCGCCACAGCACCTCCAGCGCCTCGGGCACCGGCGTGCGGCACGCCATGCCGTCGGCGAGGCGCGTGCTGACCGGCGATTCGAGCGCGCGGCCCGCGCGGAAGGAGTCGAGGTACGAGGTTGCATGCGCCGACACCACGCCGATGAGCCGCGTCGACACACCGCAGTGTGCGCGCGCCGCCGCTGCCGCAGCGAAGCCCGAGCCCAACCCGATCGGCACGAACAACACCTCGGGCGGGCCGCCCTGCATGGCCGCGAGCGCTTCGAAGAACTCGATGTAGGCGGTGGCCACGCCGCGTACCAGGTCAGGGTGGAAAGAGGGCACCCGGTGCAGGCCTCGAGCTCCGGCCAGATGCGCCGCATGCTCGTTGGCGGCCTGGAACTCGTCGCCATGCTCGACAAGCGTGACGCCCAGCGCGCGCATCGCGGCGTTCTTCTCCGCCGAGTTGCCGTGCGGCACCACGACGGTCGCCGCGAGGCCGTGACGCCGCGCCGCGAACCCCACCGACTGGCCATGGTTGCCGCGCGTGGCGCTGATCACATGGCGCACGGCGGGCTGCTCGCGCGCCAGCGTCTCGAAATAGGTGAGCCCGCCGCGCAGCTTGAAGGCGCCGGCCGGCGTGTGGTTCTCGTGCTTGGTCCACACCGTGCAGCCCAGTCGCTGGGCCAGCAGCGGCCAGGCGTACTGCGGTGTCGGCGGCATCGCCGCGTAGACAGTGTGGCGCGCGGCCTCGATCTCCTCGCGTGTGAAGCGCATGTCAGCGGTGCTCCGCGCCCAACGGCAGGCTCTGCAGCAGCACGGCCTCGGGCTCAGGGTGCAGGAGGGCGAGTTCGCAAGGATGGAGAGGCCGGTTCATCAGGTCCCCTTGGAATCGAGCATGACGGTGCCGCGCGGCGTGTCGAACTCCGCGCGCAGATGAGGAGCGCCTGAGCTCACCGGAACGCCGGCGAGGCCGATGGCGTGGAGTGCCCGCTCCAGGTCGCCGGCACGGGGATGCGACAGTGCCAGCGACCGCAGCCGGACGCCCGAATGGGCCATGCCGTCGCTGGGATGCGCCGCCCCCCAGGCGATCAGCGTAGGCAATGCGCCGTAGAAGAGCCGCTGGCCATCGTCGCGCACCGTGATGCGCCAGTCGAGGCGGCCGGCCGGCGTGTCGCGCGAGGCTTCGAGCAGCCGGCCACGGTCGATGCGGTGGCGCGCGAGCGCGTGCAGGGTGGCGTCGGCGTCAGGCACCTCGGCGACGAAGTGCACCAGACGCGGACCTTCGCGCGCGAGCGCGAGCTGCAGCGCCGGATCGTCCAGGTCGAACCAGCGGTGGAACGCTGCGGGCCGGGCTGGCTTCTGCGCGGGATCGATCGCGATGATCTCGAGGTAGGCGCGGGGGAAGTCGGGCGTTGCGATCTTCAGCAGGCGGTTGTGCGTGCCCATCAAGGGATGCGTGCCGCCCGCGCCCGGCGCCACGCCGAAGGTGGCTTCGCACCAGCGCACGCCTTCGTCGAGGCTGCGGGCCGCGATCACGAGGTGGTCGATGCGCGCCGGCATGCGAATTCCTAGAGCGTGAGCTTGCCGTCGATGCACGTGACCGAATCGCCGCCGACCCAGACCTGGCCCTCGGCATCGCGCACCACGTGGACGCGCCCCGAGCGGCCCAGGCACTGGCCTTGTGCCGCGAGGTAGCGCTCGGGCAGGTGGCCCTCGGCGATGAGCCATTGCGCCAGGCTGGCATTGAAGCTGCCGGTCACCGGGTCTTCCTCGATGCCCATCGGCGCCGCGAAGGCGCGCACCTCGAGGCCGATGTCCTCTGCCTGCGGTTGCGCGAAGGCGCGTGCCTCGCGGTTGGAGCGTGCGATCAGCAGGGTGGGCGGTTCCACGTCCCGTGCAGGAATGCCGGCCACGCCCACCTTGTGGCCGAGTTCCTTGAGCGCGCGATGGTCGGGCTTCAGCGCGAGCACCGTGTCCGCATCGGCGAGCAGCAGGCCCAGCCATACGGGGCCGTTGTCCAGCAGTTGCGCGGCCACGATCTGCTGCGCACGCAGCCCGAGTGCGCCCGCCACCTTGGCCAGCAGCGAGGGGCTGGGCGCGCTGAGCCGCGAGGCCGGCGCCGCGAAGACCAGGCGCTCGCCCTCGTGCCGGATGGACACGAGGCCATTGGCGCACTGCTGCACGATGCGCGCGCCGGCCTTGGGCCGGCCGCCGGCCTCCAGCCAGGCGTGGCAACTGCCCAAGGTCGGATGGCCGGCAAAGGGCAATTCGCCGCCTGGGGTGAAGATGCGCACGCGGTAGTCGGCCGAGGGCTCGGTGGGCGGCAGCAGGAAGGTGGTTTCGGACAGGTTCGTCCAGCGGGCGAAGCTCTGCATTTCCACATCGTCCAGGCCGGTGCCGTCGAGCACCACGGCGAGCGGGTTGCCGGCGTAGGGCTTCGCGGTGAAGACGTCGACTTGCTTGAAAGGGCGAGTTTTCATGGCTTTCATTCCAGGGCAAGGTCGAGCACGCCGCGCGCGCCGGCGCGGGTGCGCAGGTCGGCGAACCAGCGCTCCACATGCGGCCAGCTGGGCCGCGTGTATTCGGTCTGCGGCAGGCCGAACCAGCGATGCGCTTCGCAGCCGACCGGGATGTCGGCCATGGTGAAGTGTTCGCCGAGCATGAAGGGGCGGGTGGCGAGATGCGCGTCGAGCAGCGCGAACAGCGGCTCGGTGGCGCGCACCGACTCGGCGATCACAGCCGGGTCGCGCTGGTCTGCGGGCGTGCGGATCCATTGCCTGAAGGCGCCGCCGCTCGCCCGGTTGAGCGTGGTCTGCTGCCAATCCATCCAGCGCTCGGCATCGAAGCGCGCCGCCAGTGGCTCGGGGTAGAGCTTGCCGGGCGAATGCTTGGCACAAAGATAGCGCACGATCACGTTCGATTCCCAGAGCGTGACGCGCGCCTCGCCTTCGCCATCGTCAATGGCCGGCACCAGCGCATTCGGGTTGAGCGCGAGGTATTCCGGCGTCTGCACGATGCCGAACCTGCCGCCAGCCTCGGTGCGCTGGAAGTCCAGGCCGAGTTCCTGCGCGCACCACACCACCTTGCGCACATTGATGGAGCTGATGCGCCCCCAGATGTTGAGCATGTTCAGAATCCCTTCGAAGGGCGGTCGAGGAGCATAAGACGAAGCGCGAGGCCGATCATCACCGTGGCCAGCAGGCCGCGCTGGAAGCCGGCGGCGCCGCGGCGCTGCCGCAGCCAGCGGCCGATCATCCCGCTGCAGGCGCCCAGCGCGGTATTGAACCCGAGGCCGGCCAGGCTGAGCGTGACGCCGAGCACGGTCAGCTGCGCCGTCACGTCGCCGCGCGCCGGATCGACGAACTGCGGCAGGAACACCATGAAGAAGAGCAGCGCCTTGGGATTCACCAGGTTGTTGATCCAGGCGCGGCGCAGCACCTGCGCGAAGCCGACGCGCTCGGCGTGCGCCGCCACGGAGGCGCCGTCCGATCGAAGCGCCTGCCAGGCGAGCCACAACAGGTACAGTGCGCCCGCGTACCGCAGCAGGTCGAATGAGGGCGGCCAGGCCGCGACCAGCGCGGTGATCCCGGTTGCGGCGCAAAGGGTATGGACAAGGTCCGCCGCGGCAATGCCCAGGCCTGCCGCGAACCCGGCCCGCGGTCCCAGCGCGATACCGTGCGAGAGCACGAAGGCCATGTTGGGACCCGGCGAGAGAAACAGCGTGAGCACCGCCAGGAGGAACAGCAAAAGCGTGCCGAGCTCGATCATGCCGCGGCCTTCGCGCTTTCAAGATAAGGCGTGAGGTTGCGCAGGGCCTGCGCGACGTACGTTTCCTTTTCCCCGACGGGTGCAACGTAGTGGAGTGCCGCGGCTGCGGCGTCCAGTCCCTCGGTGCGCGCGATGATCCAGGCCGCGAGGTAGGGCGAGGCCAGGCAACCGCCTGCCGTTGCCACGTTGCCGGCGGCGTAGAAGGGCTGGTCGAGCACCCGGACGCCCGCCTCTTGCACCCAGGGCTTCGTCGTGAGATCGGTGCAGGCCGGCACGTCACCCAGGATGCCCATCTTGGCGAGCAGCAGCGTGCCGGAGCACTGCGCGCCGATCAGCTGCCGTGCAGGGTCCAACTGCAGCGCGGAGAGGATCGCCGGGTCCGCAGCAATCTCGCGCGTGCGGATGCCACTGCCGACAAGCACGGCCTCGGCTGCGCAAGCGTCGGCCAGGGAGGCAGTGGCGTGCAGCGTGACGCCGTTCATCGACTGCACTGTCTCGCTCGGCGCCGCCAGGCTAACGCGCCAGCCGGGCTTCTTGATTCGGTTCAGGACGCCGAGCGCGATCAGCGAATCGAGCTCGTTGAAGCCGTCGAAGGTGAGGATCGCGATGTGCATCGGCTTGCCCTTGTCGATGGGTTATGCGGCGCTTGCGGCCATCTGACGCTGGACTTCAGCCGCGGCTTGATACGCCAGCTGTTCGCGCACGGCGCCGGCCAGTGCGGTGATTGCCGTGTCGATTTCCTCGACGCTGGCGGTCACGAAGGACAAACGCAGCGTGCGCACGTCTCCGGCGCCGGCGTAGAAGGGCATACCGGGGACGAAGGCAACGCCGCGCTCCACTGCCTTGGGCAGCAGCGCCACGGCATTCATGCCCTCGGGCAGGCGCAGCCAGAGAAACATGCCGCCCGCCGGCTTGTTGAAGCTCACGCCCAGGCCCTGCATCTCCCTCTCGAGTGCGGCGAGCATCGCGTCGCGCTGGCGCTTGTAGAGCGCTCGGATGGTCGGCACGTGGCGCTCGAGGAAGCCTTCCTTCATCACCTCCGCGACCACGCGCTGGTTGAAGGTGGGGCTGTGCAGATCGGCCGCCTGCTTGGCCTGCAGCAACTTGGGAAAGATCGCTTTCGGTGCGACCAGGAAACCCAGCCGCAGGCCCGGCGCCAGTACCTTCGAAAAGGAGCCGAGATAGATGCAGCCTTCGGGATTGCGTGCCGTGAGCGGAAGAGGTGGCGCCTCGTCGAACCAGAGGTCGCCGTACGGGTTGTCCTCGACGATCGGCAAGCCTGCCTCGGCGGCAACTGCGGACACCGCTGCGCGGCGTGCCTCGGTCATGGTGCGGCCGGTCGGGTTCTGGAAATTCGGCAGCAGGTAGACGAAGCGGGCGTCCTTGGCCTTGGCCTGAAGGTCGTCCACCCGCACACCCTCGTCGTCACTGGCGACGCTGACGGCCTCGGGTTCCATCGGCGAGAAGGCTTGCAGCGCGCCGAGGTAGGTGGGCGTCTCCACCAGCACGCGGCTGCCGGGGTCGAGCAGGATCTTGGCGATCAGGTCCAGGCCCTGCTGCGAGCCGGTGGTGATCAGCACCTGGGCCGGATCGACCGGCCACGGCAGCATTGCAGCGACCGCTTCGCGCAACGGCCCGTAGCCCTCGCTGGCCGCGTATTGCAGTGCGGCCTGGCCGTCCTTGTGCAGCACCTCGGCGCAGGCTTCGGCGAAGGCGCTGACCGGGAAGGTCTTGGGCGAGGGCAGGCCGCCCGCCAGGCTGATGATGCCGGGACGCTCGGTGACCTTGAGGATCTCGCGGATCACCGAGGGGTTCATCTTTTCTGCGCGGGCGGCGAGTTTCCAGTTCATGTCGTTTCCTTCGGATGTGCCAGTTGTTGTGATGATGCGGCGGCGGGGCGCGCCTGAGAGAGCTTCTTGCCGGCCACCACGGTGGCCACCACCCCCACCGCGAAGCCGAGCGTGACGAGATCGATCGGTTCGCCGAGCAGCGGCACCGCGACGAGGATCGAGAGAAATGGTTGCAGCAACTGGGCCTGGCTCACGCGCAGCGCGCCGCCCATGGCCAAGCCCCGGTACCAGGCAAAGAAGCCCACCCACATCGAGAAAACGCCGACGTAGACGAAGCCCAGCCAGGACGAGGTCGCAATCGGTTGCTGCGGCCACAGCCACAGCGCGCCGGGCATCGTGACGGGCAGCGCCATCACGCAGACCCAGCAGATCACGCGCTCGGCCCCAAGTGCCGGCGTGATCTGCGCGCCGTAGATGTAGCCGAGCGAGGCTGCGAAGACGGCGCCCACCAGCAGCAGGTCGCCCCAGGCGAAGCCGAACTGCTGCTCGCCTGCACGAAGCATGGAGAACACGATGACGAGCCCGCTACCCGCCAGCGCGCAGAGCCAGAACCCGAGCCGGGCGCGCTGGTGCAGCACCCAGGCTGCGCAAGCCGCCGTCACCAGCGGCAGCAAGGCCGTCACCACTGCGGCATGACTGGCGCTGACGATCCGCAACGCATAGGCGAGCAGCAGCGGGAACCCGATCGCGTTGCCCAGCATGGCCATGCCGAGCGGTTTCCATTGGTGGCGTTGCGGCAGCGGCGAGCGGGTGGCGAGCAGGAAGATCACCGACAGCAAACCCGCCAGCGCCGCCCGGCCCAATGTCAGAAACCATGGCGAGAGCTGCGGGGCGTCTTGCGTGCCGGTGGCCAGCCGGGTCATCGGCAATGTGACCGCGAAGAAGGCCACCCCGAGCACGCCGAGCCACATGCCCAGGGTTTCGTCCTTGATCTTCATACGCTGGCCATCCACCAGGCGGTGAGCACCAGCACGGCGGCCATGGCACGGTTGAACCAAAGCAGGCGTTGCCCGTGCGCCAGCCAGGTGCGCAGCAGCGAGCCGGCGAGCGCATAGGCGAAGTTGCTGGTGAAGGCATAGACCAGCATCACCGGCGCCACGATGGCGAAGCGCCGCAACGCGTCGGGTTGGCCAGCGATCCAGGTGGCGACCAGCGTCAGCGCCAGCAGCCAAGCCTTGATGTTGACGAACTGCAGCATCACGCCCTGCCAGAAGCCGACCCGCAGCTGCTTGCCATCGGCCTGACCCATCGTGGCGCTGCCACTGAGCTTCCAGGCCAGCCACAGCAGGTAGGCGATGCCGAACGCCTTGATGGCCCAGCGCAATGACGGCGCAGCCACCACCAGCGCGCCGATGCCGGCGGCGCACAGGCCCAGCAGCAGTGTCCAGCCCACTGGCACGGCGAGCACGAAGCGCATGGCGCGCGGCAGGCCGCCGTTGGCGGCCAGTGCGGTGGAGAGCGTGGTGTTGGGGCCGGGCGAGAAGCTCATCGCCGTGGCCAGCACCAGCAGGCCGGTGAATTCTTGCCAGTTCATGGCACACACTCTAAACTGACGACCATTACAGTACCGATACAGATTGTCGAACATGACTCGAGCCTGTATCGGTTCAATCATCGACACAGAGCAGGCGCGCGCATGCTGACACGAACTTCAACCCAGTCGCTGACCGAGCAGTTGGCCAGCCGCTTCGCCGAGCGCATCCGGACCCGCCTGCTCGCGCCGGGGGCGCGGCTGCCTTCGGTGCGCGAGTGCGCACGGCAGCAGGGCGTGAGTCCGCACACGGTGGTGGCCGCCTACGACCAGCTGCTCGCGCAGGGCTTGGTTGAAGCGCGGCGCCAGCGCGGCTTTTATGTGCGCGATTCGATTGCCGCGCAAGCGGGTGCGGCGTTATCGACCCTCGCCCCCTTGGCGCAGCCGGCCGTGTCGCGGCCGGTGCCCGCAGACGCGAGCACGCTCATCCGCGGCATGTTCCACCGCCCCAGCGACAAGCCGCAGCCAGGGATGGGCGTATTCCCCTCTGAATGGCTGGCCTCGCCCTTCACTGCCGCTGCCGTCCGGCGCGTGACCAGCACGCGGGCGCTGCAGGACTTCTCGTTGCAATACGGCGAGCCCGCAGGCGATAGCGGTCTGCGGCGCAGCCTCGCGACCAAGCTCGCCAGCATCAACGTGCCCGCGGGCGCAGAGCAGATCGTGACCACCGTCGGGGCCACGCATGCGCTCGACATCGTGAGCCGCACGCTGCTGCGGCCCGGCGATCCGGTGATGGTCGAGGAGCCAGGATGGGCGCTGGAGTTCGCGCGGCTCGAGGCGCTCGGCATGCGCATCCTGCCTGTGCCGCGCAAGGCGGACGGGCCCGACCTGGAGGTGATGGAGCGCTACTGCAATGCCGGCGACGGCCACAAGCCGAAGCTTTTCGTCAGCGTGAGCGTGCTGCACAACCCGACTGGCTACAGCCTCTCGCCGGGCAGCGCGCATCGGGTGCTTCAACTGGCCAACCAGCATGGCTTCCACATTGTCGAGGACGACACCTACAGCCACCTGGCCCCGGAGCACGCCACACGGCTGTGCGCACTCGACGGCTTGCAGCGCACCGTTTACGTGAGCGGTTTCGCGAAGATCCTCGCGCCCAATTGGCGCATCGGTTTCCTGGCGGCGTCCCCACAGCTGGTCGGACGCATGCTCGAGACCAAGCTGTTGACGACGCTGACCACGCCTTCGCTGTTCGAGCGCGCGCTCGCCTGGTGCATCGACCAGGGCCAATTGCGCCGCCATGCCGAGCGCGTGCGCCTGCGCCTGGACGGCGCACGCGGGCGCGCGGTGAAGCTGGCAATCGCGGGAGGTTGTACGCTGGCGGCGGAGCCGGCGGGGCTGTTCGGCTGGGTCGACACCGGGGTCGACACCGATGAACTGACCCAGCACATGCTCGACGAGGGATACCTGCTGGCGCCGGGGTCGCTGTTCCACGCGCGGCGGCCGCCCAGCACGCTGATGCGCATCAACTTTGCAACCGCGCAGGACGCCACCTTCTGGAAGGTGTTCGCCCGCGTCCGCGCACAGCTTTGAGTCTCAGAGCAGCCGGTCCGGCGCGAGGGGGCCGAACAGCCTCAGGAGTAGGCGCAGTCCGACACTCGCATCCGGGTCTGTCGTGCTGTCCTTGAGGCCGCTGTCTTGGGGTGCGCGCCAGACCAGGCCGCCGTTGCTCCGCTCGACGTGCCAGGCCGCTTTGGCCATGGCGGTCTCGATCTGTCCTGCGGCGATGCGGGAGAGTTCGTCGCTGCGGATGAGCAGAGCGATCTCGGTGTTCTGCAACTGCGAACGCAGATCGAGGTTCATCGATCCGACCACCAGCAGTCGGCCGTCCATCACCAGCACCTTGGAATGCAGCATCGAGCGCGATTCGCCCAGCGTGCTTCCTCCGGCGGAGCCGAACGCGCTGCCCAGTCCCGCCTGTTCGCTGCGCAGCTCGTACAGGCCGATGCCCATCGCCAGCATTTCTTCGCGATGGCGGGCATAGCCAACGTGTGCCAGCGGCGCGTCATTGGATGCGAGTGAATTCGTCAGCACGCGGATCTTGACGCCTCGCGCGAGCGCCGAGGCGAAGGCGTGTTTCATGTCCGGGCCAGGCACGAAGTACGGCGAGATGATGAGGAGGTCGCTTTGGGCTCGGCCGATCATCTGCAGAAGTCCTTCGACGACGGTGTCGCCGTTGGAGGCCGCCGCCGCCGCTCCGCCAAGCGAGCCGCCCGACGCCGCGGCCGTCCTGCCCTGACCTTGCTGAGCCACCACGAGGCCGGGCGCCTTGCCTGTGCCTGCGCCGCCGCCAGGCGAGTCGGCGGGGATCTTGGCCGGCTTGTCCACCATGACCGCGGCCGGCGCCCAGACGAAACTGGCGGTGCTCAGATCCATCGCCTTTTCATCCCAGGCGCGGTTCTGTTGCTCGGCCGTTGGCTCGGCCTTACGCGGTTGCGGCTCGCCGTCAGGCGGCCTGGGCGCACCGGTGTTCGCGTCCTTCTCGTGTTCGCTGCGCCCTTCATTGCGCGATTCGTTGCGTAGCTCCTCGAGCTCCTCGCGCTTTACCAGCGATTGAACGGGATAGGCACGCTCGTTGTTCCAGTAGGCATCGAAGCTGCGGGACAGGTCCTGCACGATGGGTCCGGCCGCCAACACATCCATGTCCACGAAGTTGCCGGCTTGAGCATTCCCGAAGTAGGCGTCGCCCAGATTGCGCCCGCCTGTCACCCCGAGCACGTTGTCGGCGATAAAGAGCTTGTTGTGCATGCGCTGCTGGATGCGCGAGGCGTCCTCGATGGCGTTGAACATCCGGGCGAGGCTCGAACCGCGGGAACCGGGCACCGGATTGAACATCCGCATCTCGATGTTGGGCACGAAAGCCAGGCGCATCACCGATGCGTTGCGGCCGGTGCTGTGAAAATCGTCCAGCAGGATGCGCACACGCACGCCGCGGGCCGCCGCATCACGCACGGCGGTGAGCAGGCGTTCGGTGCTGGCGTCGGCATGGATGGCGTAGTACTGAAGGTCGAGCGTCTTCCTCGCACCCTCGGCCAAGGCGAGGCGGCTGCCATAGGCGGCCGGCGGTCCGTCGAGCAGCATGAAGCCAGATTCGTTGCGCGTCGATGCAGCTTGGCGGCGCTGCTGCACCAACTGCGCGAGGGGCGTTCCCGCAGGCGATGCGAGCGCTCTCGATACCGGCCTTTGAACATTCTGGGGCAGCTCGGCGCAGGCCGAGAGCAAGAGGAAGGTCGAGCACAGCGCTGCGGCGCAACTGCGCCATGCGCGCGCGCCGGGGTGAAAGGCCTTGAATGAGATCATGCAGCTCGATCGGAGTTTCAGCTGCTTCTATATAGCTCAGCCGGCGTCAGCCGAACGTCGGACGAAGGCGCCGCCGCTCAGCCTTGGCGCGCCGAATCCAGCACCTCCCAGCGCTCCATTGCGGCCAGCAATTCCTCGTCGATCTGGGCGTGACGCTGCGCGAGCTCGGCGGCGCGCGATGCCTCGCTGGCGTAGATTGCACCACCCTCCAACTCGAGTATTTCGGTGATGCGCTTCTGTTCTTCTTCAAGTTCCGCGATCCGGGCGGGCAGGGTCTCGAATTCGCGCTGCTCCTTGTAGCTGAGCTTTCTGCGCGTGCCCACGCGCGCAGCCGCTGCCGGCGCGGCGGAGGGTGCAGCGGGGCTCAGAGCGGACGCGGGGGAAGCCTGGGCCCTTTCGGCAGCGATCTCGCGAGCGCGCTTCGATTGGATCAACCAGTCTTCCACGCTGCCTTCGTATTCACGCCAGAGGCCATCGCCTTCGAAGGCGATGGTGCTCGTCACCACATTGTCGAGAAAGGTTCGGTCATGGCTCACGAGGAACACGGTGCCGTCGTAGTTCTGCAGCAGGTCTTCAAGCAGTTCGAGCGTGTCGATGTCGAGGTCGTTGGTGGGTTCGTCGAGCACCAGCACATTGGCCGGGCGCGCAAACAGGCGGGCGAGCAATAGCCGATTGCGCTCGCCTCCGCTCAGCGAGCGCACCGGCGATTGCGCGCGCGCTGGCGAGAACAGGAAATCCGCGAGATAGCTCTTGACATGCTTGCGCTGGTTGCCGATCTCGATCCACTCGCTGCCCGGACTAATGAAATCCTCCAGCGTGGCATCGAGCTGCAGCGCTGCGCGCATCTGATCGAAGTAGGCGACCTGCAGATTCGTGCCGCGCCGAATCTTGCCGCTGTCGGGCTCGAGCTCGCCAAGAATGAGCTTCAGCAATGTGGTCTTGCCGGCGCCGTTCGGCCCCACCAGGCCGACCTTGTCGCCGCGCAGGATGGTCCCGCTGAAGTTCCGGATAACCGTCTTGTCGCCGAAGGCCTTGGTTGCGCCCGTCAATTCCGCAACGATCTTTCCACTGGTCTGGCCGGATGCCACATCCATGCTGACGCTGCCAAGTGCCTCGCGCCGGGCGGTACGTCGAGCTCGCAGCGCCTCGAGTCGGCTGATGCGACTTTGACTGCGGGTGCGGCGGGCCTCGACGCCCTTGCGGATCCAGATCTCTTCCTGCGCCAGCAGCTTGTCGGCCTTGGCGATAAGGACAGCTTCCTGGGCAATTTGCGCTTCCTTCTGCGCCAGGTATTGTTCGAAATTGCCGGGGTACGAACTGAGCTTGCCGCGGTCTAGCTCCACGATGCGGGTTGCCACCCGATTGAGGAAGCTGCGGTCATGCGTGATGGTGACCACACTGCCTTTGAAATCGATCAGCAGCTGTTCGAGCCATTCGATCGAATCCAGATCGAGGTGATTGGTCGGCTCGTCTAGGAGCAGCACGTTGGGCGCGGCGACCAGCGCCTGCGCAAGGGCCACGCGTTTGCGGGTTCCGCCGGACAATTCGCCGACCCGTGCGGCGCCATCGAGGTGCAGTCGGTGCAAGGTCTCTTCGACGCGCTGTTCCCAGTTCCACGCGTCGAAAGCTTCGATCTGCGATTGCAACGCGTTGAGATCAAGACCCGTGGCCGCGGAAAGATATTGCTCGCGAAGCGCGACAGCTTTCGCCAGCCCGGCGCTCGCGGCTGTGAACACGCTGGCGTTCAGGTCGAGCTGCGGATCTTGCGCCACATACGCAATGCGCAGACCTTGCTGCGCTTGGAGAGTCCCGTCGTCAGGTTTCTCGAGACCGCCCAGGATTTTCAGGAGCGAAGACTTGCCGGCACCATTGCGGCCGATGAGTCCGATACGCTCGAACTCGAGCAACGATAGGTCCGCGTGATCGAGCAGCGGGACGTGCCCGAACGCTAGTTGCGCGTTGAGGAGTGAGATGAGTGCCATGTGGTGCGGATTATCGGAGGGGCTTAGCCGACGGAGGGCCAGGCCTGACGAAGAGCCGCGGGCGCGGGGGCTGTCTCGGGTCGTGGCGGGCCTTAAGGTCTAAGGTCGTTTTTGCATGGCCCAAAACTCCGCATATAATCGCAGGCTCTGCTGAAATCGGCGTATGCCCCGGGCTTCAAGCGAAGCTCGAGGAAAGCCTAAGAAGAGCAGGCTTCGATGGTGATAGTCGTTCAATCCGTGTCATAATCGAAGGCTCCGCTGAAGGCGCTGGTTGTTGAAGTCGAATGGCTTTGGTGGCTGCTGAAGGTGGAGGGGGCCTTGGTTGAGCTGTGCTGATCGATAGGTTGGCGAGGTTGAAGAGGCTTCAAAAAAGTTTGGTGGTTCTTTCAAAACCGTGTAATAATCTAAGGCTTCGCTGATCGCAGCGAGGTTGGCAAGAAGGGCGAAGAAAGTTGCCTGACTTGTGGGATCGTTAAAAATATACAGCCGATAAGCGTGGGCGTTTGAGGCGAATGGCCAAGTTCTTCGGAACGAAGCCTTTCAGGCTTTAAATGCTCATGAGAATAGAAGTGAAGTTCACTTCAATTCCGTTTTTATGAGTTTGTCTCGCGAGAGACGTTAAATTCAAGATCGAACTATAGAGTTTGATCCTGGCTCAGATTGAACGCTGGCGGCATGCCTTACACATGCAAGTCGAACGGCAGCACGGGAGCAATCCTGGTGGCGAGTGGCGAACGGGTGAGTAATACATCGGAACGTGCCCAATCGTGGGGGATAACGCAGCGAAAGCTGTGCTAATACCGCATGAGATCTACGGATGAAAGCAGGGGACCGCAAGGCCTTGCGCGAATGGAGCGGCCGATGGCAGATTAGGTAGTTGGTGAGG